>NZ_JBVJSJ010000017.1:0-152513 GCF_055606745.1 Streptomyces sp. NPDC037054
ACCCCCCAGGTCATGCCTTCGACAGAGGGGACACAGTCATACCGGGCCCGGAGGCCAGCAGCCCCATTGCAGGACCGCGAAGAACATAACGGGGGTGCCCAGATTGCTCGGGCACGGGGCCCGCGGGACACCTGGGGGGTACAGGACACCTGGGGGGTGCAGGACACCCGGGGGGTGCAGGACACCCGGGGAGTGCGGGACACCCGGGGGGCAGTACGGCGGATCATCACGAGGCCATCATGCGTCAAGCCGGGCGGCATCAGCCGTCGACGGTCCGGCCGGAACCGTGTTGACCAGGCACGACCGGGCCGGGGCCGGGGCCGGAGGCGGTGGATGCGGATGCGGATGAGGAGCGGCTCGAACGCCCGGAGGGCCGGAGGTGCTTCTCGGGATCGCGGATGCCGGCGATCTCGCCGAGCCCGATGATGTAGGGCCGTAGCCGCTGCTGGAGCTGCCGGAGCTCCGCACGGAACGCGGCGTTCTCGGGCCACGCCGACTCGTCCTGATCGGGATGCCGCTCCTCGAACTCCCTCAGCCGTGGATGCCACTTGGCGAGGAACGGTGCGAGTTCGAAGTTGAGGATGTCGAGGGCGAGTTCGTACACGGAGGCGCCGCCCTTGGCGGGAGGCGGCGGGGTTCCTTCCGCCTCCAGCGGCTCGCGGTACAGTTCGAACAGGGTCTTGAGCGAGGTCAGGGCCTCGCGCAGATTCCCGCTGCCGTCGTCGAGGGGGCGGGTGGCGACGCGGGTCGCGGCCTGGAAGAACATGCGCTGAGCGGCCTGCCGCTGTCGGTCTTTGCGGTGAACACCATCTCGTTGCCGAGCACGGTGAGCTTGACCTCGGTCAACAGGGCCGAGCGGCGGTACAGCTCAAGTCCGAGCGCCACAGCCACCCCGATGAGACAGCCGACGACGATCGACAGCCGCTGCCCGCCGGTCTGGCTGATCGAATAGGCGGCGACACCGACGACGCCCCCGACGATCCCGGCCAGCAGCCCGCGGAGGACCAGCCGGACGATGTCGTTTCCCCGAAGCCTGCCTCGCCCCACCACCAGCCCCCTCAACTCCCGGAACCGCCCGCACCCATACCCTCACGACGGCGTCCCGGCCACTCTAGTGGCCACCGGGAAAGGCGACTTGGCCCCGGGCGGTCCCGACCGGATCCCTAAAGGCCCGCCCGGGTCGTGGTGTTGAGGAACTCAGTTGCCGACGCCGAGGCCGGCCATGAACGCCGTCGGGTAGCGGTCGCCGCGCGCCGCGCCCGGCGGCACCGCCTCCTCGATCGCGGCGAGATCGTCCGCGCCGAGCACCAGCTCCGTCGCGGGCAGCGCCTCGGCCAGCCGCTCGCGGGTGCGGGCGCCGACCAGCGGCACGATGTCGTCGCCCTGCGCCGCCACCCAGGCGATGGCCAGCTGGGCGACCGTGCACCCCTTCGCCTCGGCGACCCGGCGCAGCGCCTCGACGAGGGCGAGGTTGTGCTCCACGTTCCCGTCGGCGAAACGCGGGCTGAAGCCGCGGCTGTCGCCGGGACCGGCGGTGCGGCCGGCGGTCCAGTGCCCGGAAATGAGACCGCGGCCGAGCACTCCGTACGCGGTCAGGCCGATGCCGAGTTCCCGCAGGGTGGGCAGCACCTCGGCCTCCACCGCGCGGGAGATCAGCGAGTACTCGATCTGCAGGTCGGCGACCGGATGCACGGCGTGCGCGCGGCGGACCGTCGCCGCGTCGACCTCCGAGAGGCCGAGGTGGCGGACGTACCCGGCGTCGATCATCTCCTTGACCGCGCCCACCGTCTCCTCGATCGGTACAGCCGGGTCCAGCCGGGCGGGCCGGTAGATGTCGATGTGGTCGGTGCCCAGGCGGGTCAGCGAGTGGCCCAGGAAGTTCTTCACCGCCTCGGGCCGGCCGTCCATCCCGCCGAACTGGGGCCCGGGCCCCCGCAGCATGCCGAACTTGACGCTCAGCACGTAGCTGTCCCGGTCCCGGCCGCGCAGGGCCTCGGCGAGCAGCAGCTCGTTGTGGCCCATGGCGTAGAAGTCCCCGGTGTCGATCAGCGTGACGCCGGCGTCCAGCGCGGCGTGGACGGTGGCGACGCTCTCCGCGCGGTCGGCCTCGCCGTACGCGCCGGACATGCCCATCGCGCCCAGGCCCAGCGCGGAAACGGCGGGGCCGGCGGTACCCAGGGTCGGTGTGCGCATCGCGTTCTCCTCTGTCAGTGATCTGTGCGTCCACATGCGGTGATCTGTTCCGCCACCACCCTGTGCCCGCGCCGCGACGAGCGGGAGCGGAGCGTTCATCCTGGGAGAGCCGCTCCCTGGATCGGCCCGACGACGGCGAGGACGATGAGGAGCAGGGGGACGAGGACCATGAGGAGCACGGGGACGATGCAACGCGACCAGCTCGCCGACTTCCTGCGCCGCCGCCGGGAGGCGACGCGCCCGGCCGAGGTGGGCATCGCCGACGGCCCCCGCCGCCGCACCTCCGGCCTGCGCCGGGAGGAGGTGGCCGCGCTCGCCGGCATGTCGGTGGACTACGTCGTCCGCCTCGAACAGGGCCGCAGCAGCCGGCCCTCGGCCCAGCTGCTCGGCGCGCTGGCCCGGGCGCTGCGCCTCTCCGACGACGAGCGGGACCACCTGTTCCACCTGGCCGGGCACCGGCCGCCGCCCGCCGACGGAGTGGCCCGCCTGGCCCGCGCCGGCCTGATCCGCATGCTCGACCTGCTCGGCGACACCCCGGCCGTGGTCCTGTCCGACCTGGGCGAGGCCCTCGCCCAGAACCGGGCCGCCGTCCTCCTCATGGGCGACCACACGGGCCACTCCGGCGACCGCCGCTACATCGCGTACCGCTGGTTCACCGACCCCGGCGCCCGAGCCGTCACCCCGCCCGAGGAACAGGACCGCCACGCCCGCCAGCTCGTGGCCGACCTCCGCGCGGCCGCGGGCCGCCGCCCCGGCGACTCCGAGGTCACCCGGCTCGTCGACCGGCTGCGGTCGGAGAGCCCCGACTTCCGCCGCATCTGGACCGACCACGAGGTGGCGATCCGCCGCGCCGACCGCAAGACCCTCCTGCACCCCCGAGTCGGCCGACTCCTCCTGGACTGCGAAACCCTGGTCACCCCAGACCAGCGCCAACAACTCCTGGTCCTCACCCCGGCGAACCCGGAGACCCGCGAACGCATGGAACTGCTGCGGGTGATCGGGGTGGAGGAATTCCCGGCGGACAGTGCGGGCGGGGCTCGCTGAAACGGACGCCGGCCCTCGGCCACCAGCCCGTGAGAGGGAAACTCGATTCCCGACGCATCGATGTTGTGCGAGGGTCGGCCGGTGCCTGCCTCTCGAAACGAACTCGCACCGCAGTACACCCTCGACCTACTGCGCTGGCAGTTCGACTTGACTTGGTCGCTTTTCGAGTACCACCTGCAGAGGCTCGAACCCGACGACTTCCTGTGGGAACCCGCCGTGAACTGCTGGACGGTACACCCGTCCAACGGGGGAACGTGGGTGCCGGATTGGGCCGAGAGCGAGCCCGACCCCGTTCCCGTACCGACCATCGGCTGGCTGAGCTGGCACGTCGGCTGGTGGTGGAGCGTGGCCATCGACCACGTTCAGGGCAGAGCACCTCGTGAGCGGGGCGACATCACGTGGCCGGGTGCGGGCGAGCCGACTGTCGAATGGCTGCGCGGTCTACGTGCGGACTGGCTGGAGGCACTGGATCGGCTTACCAGTGCAGACCTCGACTCACCTGCCCCGTTCCCGTGGCACAACGATCCCCAGCACACCCTCGCGCACATGGTCGCCTGGGTGAACGCCGAACTGATGAAGAACGCTGCGGAAATCGGACAACTCCGTCTCCAGCGAACTGCCGACCGTCCGTCGGCAACACGGACTGACGGCTAAGGACCTGTGCACACGAGCGGACCCCTCGGGAGCTCCGACCGGCCCTGTGATCCAGAACGGCGCAGTGGTCATGGATGGCATCCCGAAAACGGGACCGGAAGCGCTGGTCACGCAGTCGGACACACAAATGACCAGAGGCCACATACCGAAGTTGGTATGTGGCCTCTGACCTGGTACTTCACTGTCGGGGTGGCGGGATTTGAACCCACGACCTCTTCGTCCCGAACGAAGCGCGCTGCCAAGCTGCGCTACACCCCGATGTCGCTGCTCGTCGCGGCGACGTCGTTTACTTTAGCCCACAGGTGGCTGTGGACGAAATCCGGTTTTGCCGCGGTGGCGGAACGGGTTGGGGCGGGCGTGGTCGAGGGCCACCAGCAGGACCGCCAGGGCGTAACAGCCGAGGCCCAGGAGGAGCGCGTTGCCCAGGACGCCCTTGTAGCCGTGCTGGTCGACGTCCAGGAACGGGTAGAGGTAGCGGGCCGGGGCTCCCGGGTCCAGGAAGGCACCCCTGGCCAGGGAGAACGCCAGGTAGGCCAGGGGGTACAGCATCCACGTCGCCGCCTGGCGCAGGTGCAGGCGGGCCGGGGGAGAGAGCAGGAGCCAGTCCAGGAGCGCCGCCAGCGGGATCACCGTGTGCAGGGTGTGGTTCGCCACGGTCTGCCATGGCGTCTGTGTTGCCGTCTGCGCTGCGGTCTGCGTTGCCGTCTCCGCTGCCGCCTGCGCTGCCGTCTGAGACGCCACTTGCGATGCCACTTGCGACGCCACCTGCGATGTCCCCTGTCCCGCCGGCGCCGGCGTCGCCCCCGCCGTCGTGAGCAGCGCATGGTGGACCGCGCCCGCGATGATCACGTAGAGCAGGGCCGCCCCCGTGAGCGCCCCCGGCACCGGGTGGCGGGCCGTCCAGGCGCGGCCGGCCGAGGCGAACATCACCAGCGCCAGCAGGACGCCGCTCTGGATCGTGAAGTAGCTCAGCACCGTCGTCGGCCTGCCGTGCAGCAGCTCGATCGTCACCGCCGCGAGGGCCGCCAACGCGATCAGCAGGCGGACGGCCGCCGCCAGTGGGCGCCGCACGGGAGGTACGACGGCCGTCGCCGGGACGTACGAGGGCAGCGGTACGGGCATGCCCGGGACCGCGGGGAGGTCCGGGATGTCCCTGGGTATCGGGGCGGTCATACCCCCGAACGTAGATACAAGGGACGTTACGGGCGATGTGGGTGGGGTGTGCGGGTTACCCGTCCCGCCCCACCAACGTCAGCAACGTCGCCTCCGGCGGGCACGCGAACCTCACCGGGGTGTACCTGTTCGTCCCGCAGCCCGCCGACACGTGGAGGTACGACGTACGGCCCTCCGCCGTGTGCGTCGACAGGCCCTTCACGCGGTCCGTGTCCAGGTCGCAGTTGGTGACCAGCGCGCCGTAGAAGGGGATGCACAGCTGGCCGCCGTGGGTGTGGCCCGCCAGGACCAGCGGGTAACCGTCCGCCGTGTACGCGTCCAGCACCCGCAGGTACGGCGCGTGCACCACGCCCATCGAGAAGTCCGCGGCGGACGACGGGCCGCCCGCCACCTCCGCGTACCTGTCCCGCTTGATGTGGGGATCGTCCAGGCCCGTGAACTCGATCGACACGCCGTCGACCTTCAGCGTGCCGCGCGTGTTCGTCAGGTTCAGCCAGCCCGCGGCGTCGAAGCCGTCCCGCAGGTCCTCCCACGGGTTGTGGATCACGCCGACGGCCGGCGGGTTGCCGTTCAGGCCGTGGCGGCCCTGGACCTTCTCCAGCAGGTAACGGGCGGGGTTGCGCAGCTTCGGGCCGTAGTAGTCGTTGGAGCCGAAGACGTACGCCCCCGGGAACTCCATCAGCGGGCCCAGCGCGTCCAGGACCTCCGGGACGCCCTCCGGGTCGGACAGGTTGTCACCCGTGTTGATCACGAAGTCGGGGCGCAGGCCGGCCAGCGAACGCAGCCAGCGCTGCTTCTTGCGCTGCCCGCCGACCATGTGGATGTCGGAGACCTGGAGCACGCGCAGCGGGCGCATCCCGGACGGCAGCGCCGGGATCGTCACCCGTCGCAGCCGGAAGGAGCGGGCCTCGAAACCCGCCGCGTACACCAGACCGGCGGCGCCGGCCGCCGCGAGGGACAGAGGTACTCCGTATCGAGCGCGCATACGACCATCGTGTCAGACCCCGCCAACTCCCGTTCCCCGCAGACCCCCCGCCCCGCAGCCCTCCCGCCCCGCGAACCCCCGCTCGGTAAATCAATGGGCGGCGTTGCCGGCGCACCTGCGACAATCGGCCCCATGACCACGCTCAAGTCGAAGCTGCAGGAAGACCTCAACGCCGCGATCAAGGAGCGCGACGAGCTCCGCTCCTCGACGCTCCGGCTGACGCTCGCCGCGATCACCAAGGAGGAGGTCGCGGGCAAGGAGAAGCGCGAGCTCTCCGACGACGAGGTCCAGAAGGTGATCACCCGCGAGGCGAAGAAGCGGCGCGAGGCCGCCGACGCGTTCGCCCAGGGCGGCCGCGCCGAGCAGGCCGAGCGGGAGAAGGCGGAGGGCGAGGTGCTCGCCGCGTACCTGCCGAAGCAGCTGTCCGACGAGGAGCTGAACGCGATCGTCGCGCAGGCCGTCGAGGAGGCCAAGGCGGCTGGTGCCGAGGGCCCGCGTGCCATGGGCGCCGTCATGAAGATCGTGAACCCGAAGGTCGCCGGCCAGGCCGAGGGCGGCCGCGTCGCCGCCGCGGTCAAGAAGCTGCTCGCCGGCTGAGCCGGCCACCAGCGCCGCGCACAGAAGCACGGTGGAACAGCAATCGGCGGCCCCTGTCTCTCGTACACATCCCGTACGGGAAACAGGGGCCGCCGTCCGCATGCCTCAGTGCCCATGGCCCAAGGCCCAACGCACAAGGCCCAATGCCCAAGGCTCAACGGTCAGCGCCGCGCGCGACCTTCAGGCACCAGCACCTTCAGGCACCAGCACCCTCAAGCACCGGCACCGTCAGGCGCCGACACCCTCAGCCACGCCCTCCGCCGTTGCCGTTCCCCCCGTTGCCGTTCCCCCCGTTGCCCTGTCCCTCGATGAAGCCCTCCGGGATGGAGAACGTCGGGTCCGGCTCGGCGCCGCCGTCTCCGCCGCCGGTCAGGCCGCCGATGAAGCCGTCGTTGTCGCCGTTGCCGTTGTCGTCGTTGCCCCGGCCGCGGTCCCGGTCCTTGTCGTCCTTGTCCTTGTCCTTGTCGAGGTCCGGGATGTCGATGAGGTTGAAGGAGCCCGCGTCCCTGCCCGCCAGGGCGCCGGTCATCGCGTCGCGCCAGATCGGGCCCGGGACCGAGCCGCCGTACACCTTGGCGTGCCACGACCCGCCGATGCTGATGTTGATCATCTTGACCTGCTGGGTGGCGCTGCCGACCCACACCGCCCCGGACAGGTTCGGCGTGTAGCCGACGAACCAGGCGTTCCTGCGCTCGTCCGTCGTGCCCGTCTTGCCGGCGTTGTCGCGGTCCGTGAGGCCCGCCTTCTGGCCCGTGCCGGAATCGACCACGCCCTGGAGCAGGGTGTTCACCGTGTCCGCGGTCTTCTCGCTCATCGCCCGCGAGCACGTCGACTTCGGTACCTGGAGCGAGTTCTGCCGGTCGCCGACGCTCTGGGTGATCGACTCGATGGCGATCGGCGTGCAGTACATGCCGCGGGAGGCGAAGGCGGCGTACGCGCTCGCCATCGTCAGCGGGGAGACGCCCTTGGAGCCGAGGGAGATGGCGGGCACCTCCGGCAGCCGCTCGCCGCTGCCCTGCACGACCTTCAGGGCGTCCGTCATCTTCATCACGGGGCACAGGCCGATGTCGGCGACCATCTGCACGAAGTAGGTGTTGACCGACTTGGCCATGGCCTCCTTCAGCCGGTACGGGCCGACCTCGGACTTGTCCTCGTTGGGCACGGTCTCGCCGCCCTGGTTCAGCCAGGGCTTGCCGCTGCACGTCGAGACCGGGTCCGGATAGGGCATCTCGTACGGGGACGGGTACTCCTGGGTGGGCGGTCGTCCTTCCTCGAGCGCGGCCGCCGCGACGAAGGGCTTGAACGTCGAGCCGGTCGGGAAGCCGTAGTTCGAGCCGCCCCTGTCGCTGCCGACCGAGTAGTTGAGCACGGTCTCGTGCCGCTTGGCGTCGGTGCCGTACGGCTTCGACTGCCCCATCGCCACGATCTTGCCGGTGCCGGGTTCGACGAGGGTGGACGCGGCGGCGACCTTGTCGCTCTTGGCGACGTGGTCCTTCAGCGACTGCTGGACGGAACTCTGGGCCTGCGGATCCAGCGTCGTCCGGATCGTCAGGCCGCCCTGGTTCCAGACCCTCGCCCGGTCCTCCTTGGTCCTGCCGAAGACCGGGTCGTTCAGGAACACCTGGCGCACGTAGTCGCAGAAGAAGCCCGCGCCCGAGACGGCCGTGATGCAGCCGTTCTTGGGCTTGCTGACCTTCAGGCCGAGCGGGGCCTTCTTCGCCTCGGCGGCCTCCGCCTCGGAGATGTCTCCGACCTCGGCCATCCGCTGGAGGACGACGTTGCGCCGCTTGACGGCCTCCGTCTCGTCGTTCACCGGGTCGTACCGGCTGGGCGACTGGACGATGCCGGCGAGGAGCGCGGACTCCGGGATGTTCAGGTCCTTGGCGGACTTGGAGAAGTAGCGCTGGGCGGCGGCCTCGATGCCGTAGGCCTGCTGGCCGAAGAACGTGATGTTCAGGTAGTTCTCGAGGATCTTCTTCTTGCCCAGCTCCTCCTCGACCTGGATCGCGTACTTGAGCTCGCGGATCTTGCGGCCGATGGTCTGCTGCGTGGCCTGCGCGACCTTCGTCGGGTCGTCGCCGGCCTCCTCGACGAAGACGTTCTTCACGTACTGCTGCGTGAGCGTGGACGCGCCCTCGGCGACGCCACCGGTCTGCGCGTTCTTGTTCAGGGCGCGCAGGACGCCCTTCAGGTCGATCGCGCCGTGCTGGTAGAAGCGCGAGTCCTCGATCGCGACGATCGCCTTCTGCATGTACGGCGAGATGTCCTTGAGGTCGACCACCGTGCGGTCGCGCGAGTACACCGTGGCGATCTGGCCGCCCTCGGCGTCCAGGATCGTGGTGCGCTGGCTCAGCGGTGGGGTCTTCATGTTGGCGGGGAGCTCGTCGAAGCTCTCCACCGTCCCCTTGGCGGCAAGCCCGAGCGCGCCGACGGCGGGCAGCGCGATGCCGGCCATGACGGCTCCCGCGAGCACACTGACTCCGAGGAACTTGGCGGCCTGCTGCGTTGGCGACAGACCACCGCCCGAGCGCTTCTTTGGCATGAGGGCAGCCTAATCCGTACTTGTGTCCGTTCCGACGGTGCCCGGTCCGCCGCGTGTGACGCCGGTGTCGGCCGACGGTGACGCGGCGGCGCGCGACGGCGCGGCAAAGTCGGGTACGGACGTTGCCATTCGCCGGACACGCGTATAGGCGTTGGCCTAAGCTGCTCTCAACTGTCACAGCAGGGCGGCCACGTAATCAATACGTCCCGGGGCCCCGGATCGTTCCGGAACCCACCGACTTTCTCCGTCGGACGTGTTGGGCCCGTGTCCGAATTCGCCTTGTGTGTCGCCCGGTGTCCTCCGTGACGCAACTGAACCATCCCGATATGCCGGGATTGTCGCGCATGTCGCCAGCTCACTCCCCTGGGTGATCTGCCGCTAACCCATAGTCCGTTCGGGCCATTCAAGATTGGGCCCGAAGGGGGTGTTGCGCTGTGTCCACCTTCCGTAACGTCCTCAACTGGCGGCGGTGAATATGCCGCTGCCGCCGTGGGGGAGCCTCGATTCGGGAGAGGACGGCGCCGGTATGGGCTGGGTAACCGACTGGAGTGCGCAGGCGGCCTGCCGCACTACCGATCCGGATGAACTGTTCGTTCAGGGAGCAGCGCAGAACAGGGCCAAGGCGGTGTGCACCGGATGCCCGGTGCGGACCGAGTGCCTGGCCGACGCGCTGGACAACCGCGTCGAATTCGGCGTGTGGGGAGGAATGACGGAGCGGGAGCGCCGCGCACTGCTGCGCAGGCGGCCGACCGTGACCTCTTGGCGCCGGCTGCTGGAGACGGCGCGCACGGAGTACGAGCGGGGCACGGGAGTCGTGCCCCTCGACGACGACGAGGTCTACGAGAACTACGCGGCGGTGAGCTGACCGCCGGACCGCGGCAGCCGACGACCGCGGCGTACGGCAGCCGACGACCGACGGTCTACGCAGCCGATGACCGACGGTCTACGGCAGTTCGTGCCGGTGTGCCGCGAGGCGGTTGCCGATGTCCCGCAGCCCCGTGAGGTCGTGCACGTCACCGGGCAGCGCGGCCACCTCGACGACAGCCACCTCGGGGTGCAGCGAGGCGAAGCGGTCACGTGTGCGCTGCTCACGCGAGAGCAGCTGCATGCGGTCGGCGTGGAGCCGCAGCAGGCCTGCGGTGAGCTGGTCGACCGATGGTTCCTCGTCGGCGTCGGAACCCTGGTCGGCGGTCTCCTCGGCGGCGGGGGAGCCTTCCTCGGGAGCCGGGTCCACTGCTGGTGTCACGGGCGCGGGAGAGTCTGAACTGTCGGACGGGTCGGGGGAGTTACGAAGTCCTTCTTTCCCGCCGTCCTGATCCACAATGCGGCGCTCCTCAAGATTTTCCGCGGCGGCGAGCGCCCGCTCGGCCGACAGCCGGCCGGCTCCGCTGCCGTGCACCCGGTTGAGCACCAGACCCGCCAGCGGCATCTTCTCCGCGGCGAGCCGCTCCACGAAGTACGCGGCCTCGCGCAGCGCGTCCCGCTCCGGGGCCGCGACCACCAGGAACGCCGTGCCCGGCGCCTGGAGCAGCTTGTACGTCGCGTCCGCGCGCGTGCGGAAGCCGCCGAACGTCGAGTCCATCGCGGCGACGAACGTCTGGACGTCCTTCAGCAGTTGACCCCCGAGCACCTTGCCGAGGGCGCCCGTCATCATCGACATCCCCACGTTCAGGAACTTCATCCCCGCCCGGCCGCCGACCTTCGCCGGGGCCAGCAGCAGCCGGATCAGCTTGCCGTCGAGGAACGAGCCGAGCCGCTTGGGCGCGTCCAGGAAGTCCAGCGCCGACCGGGACGGCGGCGTGTCCACGACGATGAGGTCCCACTCGTCCTTCGACCGCAGCTGGCCCAGCTTCTCCATCGCCATGTACTCCTGCGTGCCGGCGAAGCCCGCGGACAGCGACTGGTAGAAGGGGTTGCCCAGGATGGCGGCCGCCCGCTCCCGGTCCGCGTGCGCCTCGACGATCTCGTCGAAGGTGCGCTTCATGTCGAGCATCATCGCGTGCAGTTCGCCGTCCCCCTCGACGCCCTTCACACGGCGCGGGGTGTTGTCCAGCGAGTCGATGCCCATCGACTGGGCGAGCCTGCGCGCCGGGTCGATGGTCAGCACGACGACCTTGCGGCCCCGCTCCGCCGCGCGCAGCCCGAGTGCCGCCGCGGTGGTCGTCTTGCCGACGCCGCCCGAGCCGCAGCACACCACGATGCGCGTCTCCGGGTCGTCCAGCAGAGGGTCGATGTCGAGCACGCGCGCGGGGGAGAGCGGGCGGGCGGCGGAGTCGTGCGCGTGGACCGGGTCCGGACTCATGACATCCCCTGCTTCCGACGTCTGGTGTGCCGCACGCCTCGCGCGGACCTCATGACACGCCCTGCTCACGCAGCTCGGCGGCCAGTTCGTACAGCCCCGCCAGGTCCATGCCCTCCGCCCGCAGCGGCAGTTCGTGCCGCGGCAGGCCGAGGTCGGCGAGGGCCGCGCGCTGCTCGTGCTCCAGCGCGTACCGCTCGGCGTACTCCTCCGCCTGCTCCAGCAGGGGGTCGACCAGCCGCTCGGCGTGCCCGCCGCGCCGCGCGCCGCCGAGCCCTGCGGCGGACAGCGACCTCGCGATCGAAGAACGCGGCACGGTCCGCACGAGTTCCAGACCGGCCGCGTCCAACACCTCCGGGCGGACCATGTTCACGACGATCCGGCCCACCGGCAGGCCTGCCGCGCGCAGCTCGGCGATGCCGTCCGCGGTCTCCTGGACCGGCATCTCCTCCAGCAGCGTCACCAGGTGCACGGCCGTCTCCGGGGACTTCAGGACCCGCATCACGGCCTGCGCCTGATTGTGTATGGGGCCGATCTTCGCCAGCCCGGCCACCTCGTCGTTGACGTTGAGGAAGCGGGTGATGCGGCCCGTCGGGGGCGCGTCCATGACGACGTAGTCGTACACGAACCGGCCGTTCTTCTGCTTCCGGCGCACCGCCTCGCACGCCTTGCCGGTCAGGAGCACGTCCCGCAGGCCCGGCGCGATGGTGGTGGCGAAGTCGATCGCGCCGATCTTCTTCAGGGCCCGGCCGGCGCCGCCCAGCTTGTAGAACATCTGGAGGTAGTCCAGAAGGGCCAGTTCCGGGTCGATGGCGAGGGCGTACACCTCCCCGCCACCGGGGGCCACAGCGATCTTCCTCTCCTCGTAGGGCAGCGCCTCTGTCTCGAAGAGCTGCGCGATGCCCTGCCGGCCCTCGACCTCGACGAGGAGCGTCCGCTTCCCCTTCGTGGCCAGGGCCAGCGCTAGGGCCGCGGCGACCGTGGTCTTGCCGGTACCGCCCTTGCCGCTGACGACCTGGAGCCTGCTCACGTATTCGAGCCTAACCAGTCCGAGTCGGGACTACGCGGGAGGCTGTGGACAACGTGGCCCGGCGGGAGGCCGACGGCTGTGGACAACGCGGCCCCGGGCGGCGGAGGGAGGCGCCGGGGCAGCGGCTAGAGTCGGCCGCATGACCAAGTGGGAATACGCAACCGTGCCTCTGCTCGTCCACGCCACGAAGCAGATTCTGGACACCTGGGGCGAGGACGGCTGGGAGCTCGTCCAGGTCGTGCCCGGGCCCAACCCCGAGCAGCTCGTCGCCTACCTGAAGCGGGAGAAGCAGGCATGAGTGCCGTCGAGGCGCGCCTGGCCGAGCTGGGCCTGACGCTTCCGGAGGTCGTGCCGCCGCTCGCCGCGTACCAGCCCGCCGTGCAGACCGGCCCGTACGTCTACACCGCCGGGCAGCTCCCCATGGTGGAGGGCAAGCTGCCCGTCACCGGCAAGGTCGGCGCGGAGGTCACGCCGGAGGAGGCCAAGGAGCTGGCACGCACGTGTGCGCTGAACGCGCTGGCCGCCGTCAAGTCGGTCGCCGGTGACCTGGACCGCATCGCGCGCGTGGTGAAGGTCGTCGGCTTCGTCGCCTCCGCCTCGGACTTCACCGGCCAGCCCGCCGTCCTGAACGGCGCCAGCGAACTCCTCGCCGAGGCCCTCGGCAACAGGGGTGTGCACGCCCGCAGCGCCGTCGGCGTCGCGGTGCTGCCGCTGGACGCTCCCGTCGAGGTCGAGATCCAGGTCGAGCTGACCGAAGCGTGACGGACCGGGGGCCGCGGTGAGCGGGGCCCCCGGCATCCGGTGGCGCCGCGACCGCGCCCGCGACGCCGGGTGTGCGCGTCCCGGCCCCTCTCGAACATCAGCCCGTCACCAGATAGCCTCCGGCCATGGCGAATGGGCAGTGGTACCCCCCGGAGTGGCCGGACCGCATCCGCGCGCTCGCGGACGGCACCCTCACCCCGGTGGCCCCGAAACGCGCGGCCACCGTGATGCTCCTGCGGGACACCGGCGGCGGCCCCGCCGTGCACATGCTGCGCCGCCGCGCCTCCATGGCCTTCGCCGCCGGCGCGTACGCCTACCCCGGTGGCGGCGTCGACCCCCGCGACGACGACCACACCGTCCGCTGGGCGGGCCCCACGCGCGCGTGGTGGGCCGACCGCCTCGGCGTGTCCGAGTCCGACGCCCAGGCCATCGTCTGCGCGGCCGTCCGGGAGACGTACGAGGAGGCGGGCGTCCTGCTCGCCGGCCCCGCCCCCGACTCGGTCGTCGGCGACACCACCGGTGACGACTGGGAGGCGGACCGCGCCGCCCTCGTCGCCCGCGAGCTGTCGTTCGCGGACTTCCTCGATCGCCGCGACCTGGTGCTGCGCTCGGACCTGCTGGGCGCCTGGACCCGCTGGATCACGCCCGAGTTCGAGCCCCGCCGCTACGACACCTGGTTCTTCGTCGCCGCCCTGCCCGAGGGGCAGCGCACCCGCAACGCCTCCACGGAGGCCGACCGCACGGTGTGGATCGCCCCGCGCGAGGCCGCCGCCTCGTACGACAAGGGCGAGCTGCTGATGATGCCGCCGACGATCGCGACGCTGCGTCAGCTGGAGCCGTACGGCACCGCCGCCGAGGCGCTCGCCGCCGCCCCCGGCCGGGACCTCACGCCCGTGCTGGCCACGGCCCGGCTGGAGGACGGCGAGATCGTGCTGTCCTGGCCGGGACACGACGAGTTCACCAAGCACATCCCGACCGGTGGAGCACCCGAATGACCGACGCGAGCGCCCTGCCCGGCCAGCCGCGGGGCGGGGTCCTGTCGGGCCCGGCCACCGCACGCGCCGTCAACGTCCTGGCGCCCAACGCCTCCGCGATGACCCTGGACGGCACCAACACCTGGCTGCTGTCCGAGCCGGACTCCGGCCTCGCCGTCGTCGTCGACCCGGGCCCGATGGACGAGGGGCACCTGCGGAACGTCGTCGACACGGCCGAGCGGGCCGGCAAGCGGGTCGCCCTGACCCTGCTGACGCACGGTCACCCCGACCACGCCGAGGGCGCCGCCCGCTTCGCCGAACTGACCGGCACGCGCGTGCGTGCCCTCGACCCGGCGCTGCGGCTCGGCGACGAGGGCCTCGCCGCCGGGGACGTCGTGAAGGTCGGCGGACTGGAGCTGAGGGTGGTGCCGACGCCGGGGCACACCGCCGACTCGCTGTGCTTCCACCTCCCGGCCGACCGGGCCGTCCTGACGGGCGACACGATCCTCGGGCGCGGCACGACCATGGTGGCGCACCCCGACGGCCGTCTGGGCGACTACCTGGACTCCCTGCGCAGGCTCAGGTCGCTCACGGTGGACGACGGCGTGCACACGGTCCTGCCGGGGCACGGGCCGGTGCTGGAGGACGCCCAGGGCGCCGTCGAGTACTACCTGGCCCACCGCGCGAGCCGGCTCGCCCAGGTCGAGACGGCCGTCGAGGACGGCTACCGCACGGCCGCCGAGGTCGTCGCCCACGTCTACGCGGACGTCGACCGCTCCCTGTGGCCGGCGGCGGAACTGTCGGTGCGGGCGCAGCTGGAGTACCTGCGGGAGCACGGGCTCATCTGACGCACGCCCCGCCCCTAACCGCCCTGCCCCTGAACCGCCCCGCCCCGGCAACGCCTCTCGGCGCCTCTCACAGTTCTCGTACGCCGCGCCGTCAGCGCGAGCGCTTCGCCAGGCGCTCGACGTCCAGCAGGATCACGGCGCGCGCCTCCAGGCGCAGCCAGCCGCGCTGGGCGAAGTCCGCCAGAGCCTTGTTGACCGTCTCGCGGGACGCGCCGACCAGCTGGGCCAGCTCCTCCTGCGTGAGGTCGTGCACCACGTGGATGCCCTCCTCGGACTGCACGCCGAAGCGGCGCGACAGGTCCAGCAGGGCGCGGGCCACACGGCCCGGGACGTCCGAGAAGACCAGGTCGGACATCGCGTCGTTGGTCTTGCGCAGCCGGCGCGCGACGGCGCGCAGCAGAGCGGTGGCGACCTCGGGCCGGACGTTCAGCCAGGGCTGGAGGTCGCCGTGGCCGAGGCCGAGCAGCTTGACCTCGGTCAGCGCGGTGGCGGTCGCCGTGCGCGGGCCCGGGTCGAACAGCGACAGCTCGCCGATCAGCTCGCCGGGGCCGACGACGGCCAGCATGTTCTCGCGGCCGTCCGGGGACGTGCGGTGCAGCTTCACCTTGCCCTCGGTGACGACGTAGAGCCGGTCACCGGGGTCGCCCTCGTGGAACAGGGAGTCACCGCGCGCGAGGGTCACCTCACTCATGGAGGCGCGGAGCTCCGCGGCCTGCTCGTCGTCGAGCGCCGCGAAGAGCGGATTGCGCCGCAGAACGTCGTCCACGAGTTCTCTCCTTGTCGACCTGCTCAGGGGATCTTGCTCCCCTGCGTACACAGGGGACCGTGCTCCCCATTTTGCCGGACCGTGCAAACAGTGTGATCTGTCACAAGGATGCCGCACTGGTGTGCCCGGGTAAGCGGCAGGGGTCCAATTGGGGGCCGATCTTCCGGGTCCGGGGCGGATGTCGGTGCCGGGGCTTAGGCTGGCCGGGTGTCCAAATAGCCGGTGAGAGCACAGGCCGAGGGGGCTGCTCGGGTGGTTGTACGTCGCGATTCCGCTGTGGGCGAACAGGGCCCTGATGGCGGTAGGGAAACGGCGAAAGCGACAAAAAAGACAGCAGCGAAGAAGGCGCCCGCGAAGAAGGCCGCGGTCAAGAAGGCCACGGTCAAGAAGGCCACCGCCGCGAAGAAGGCCGTCGTCGCTCCCAAGAAGGCCACCGCCGCCGTCAAGGGCGTCCCGGCCGCGAAGTCCGTCGCCGCCCGGCCGCCGCGGGACGAGTCGCGCACGGCCCTCGTCCGCCGCGCCCGCCGCATCAACCGCGAGCTCGCCGAGGTGTATCCGTACGCCCACCCCGAGCTGGACTTCGACAACCCCTTCCAACTGGTGGTCGCCACGGTCCTGTCGGCCCAGACCACCGACCTGAGGGTCAACCAGACGACGCCCACGCTGTTCGCCAAGTACCCGACCCCCGAGGAACTGGCCGCCGCCAACCCCGAGGAGGTCGAGGAGATCCTGCGCCCGTGCGGCTTCTTCCGCGCCAAGACCCGCTCGGTGATGGGCCTGTCCAAGGCGCTCGTCGAGGACTTCGGCGGCGAGGTCCCCGGCCGCCTGGAGGACCTCGTGAAGCTGCCCGGCGTAGGCCGCAAGACGGCGTTCGTCGTGCTGGGCAACGCCTTCGGCCGCCCCGGCATCACCGTCGACACGCACTTCCAGCGCCTCGTGCGCCGCTGGCAGTGGACCGCGGAGACCGACCCGGACAAGATCGAGGCCGCGGTCGGCGGGCTGTTCCCCAAGAGCGACTGGACCGACCTCTCGCACCACGTCATCTGGCACGGCCGCCGCATCTGCCACGCCCGCAAGCCGGCCTGCGGCGCCTGCCCGATCGCCCCGCTCTGCCCGGCGTACGGCGAGGGCGAGACCGACCCCGAGAAGGCGAAGAAGCTGCTGAAGTACGAGAAGGGCGGCCAGCCGGGCCAGCGCCTGAAGCCCCCGCAGGCCTACCTGGACGCCGGCGGCCGCCCGGCGCCGCCGCTGGGGGCCGGATGACAGCGGCCCGCGGACGACACACAGGCGGCCAGGAACGATCCGCGACCGGCCGGGCGTTGGGCAGAGCAGGACGAGGGGGGTGGCGATGACGCGCGCGAGCCACACGCGAGGCGGCCCTGTGACGCTCAGCAAGGAGGGCCTGCCGGGCTGGCTTGACCCGGTGGTGCGGGCCGTGGAGACGGTGCAGCCCGGCCAGCTCAGCCGCTTCCTGCCGCCCGAGGACGGCGGCGGTCGGCAGTCCGCCGTGCTGATCCTCTTCGGCGAGGGCGCGCGCGGCCCGGAGCTGCTGCTGATGGAGCGCGCGAGCTCGCTGCGCTCCCACGCGGGCCAGCCGTCGTTCCCCGGCGGCGCCCTCGACCCCGAGGACGGCGACCCGCAGGGCGACGGTCCGCTGCGGGCCGCGCTGCGCGAGGCCGAGGAGGAGACCGGCCTCGATCCGGCCGGCGTCCAGCCCTTCGGCGTCCTGCCCCGGCTCTACATCCCGGTGAGCGGCTTCGTCGTCACGTCGGTGCTGGGCTGGTGGCGCGAGCCGAGCCCGGTCGGCGTGGTCGATCCCAACGAGACCGCCAGGGTCTTCACGGTCCCCGTGGCGGATCTCACGGATCCGGCCAACCGCGCGACGGCCGTACATCCCAGGGGCCACAAAGGTCCGGCATTCCTGGTCGAATCGGCCCTCGTGTGGGGCTTCACGGCCGGGATCATCGACAGACTGCTGCACTTCGCGGGCTGGGAGCGGCCCTGGGACCGGGAGAAGCAGGTCCCGCTCGACTGGCGGTCATGACAGGGTGGCCTTCGTGAACGTGCTGGACATCCTGTTGCTGGTCGCCGCCGTGTGGTTCGCGATCGTCGGCTATCGCCAGGGCTTCGTCGTCGGCATCCTGTCGGTGATCGGGTTCCTGGGCGGCGGCCTCGTCGCCGTCTACACCCTGCCCGTCATCTGGGACGCGCTGACGGACAACGCCGAGGTGAGTACGACCGCCGCCGTCGTCGCGGTCGTCGTCGTCATCGTGTGCGCCTCGGTCGGTCAGGCCCTGACGACCCATCTGGGCAACAAGCTGCGCCGGTACATCACGTGGTCCCCGGCCCGCGCCCTCGACGCGACCGGCGGCGCGCTGGTGAACGTCGTCGCGATGCTCCTGGTGGCCTGGCTGATCGGCTCGGCCCTCGCGGGCACGACGCTGCCCACGCTGGGCAAGGAGGTCCGCAACTCCAAGGTGCTGCTGGGCGTGTCGCGGGCGCTGCCCGAGCAGGCCGACACCTGGTTCGCGGACTTCTCCTCGGTCCTCGCGCAGAACGGCTTCCCGCAGGTCTTCAGCCCGTTCTCCAACGAGCCGATCAACGAGGTGCAGCCCCCCGACCCGGCCCTCGCGAACAGCGCGGTCGCCACCCGCGCCCAGCGCTCCATCGTCAAGGTCACGGGCACCGCGCAGAGCTGCGGCAAGGTCCTGGAGGGCACCGGCTTCGTCTTCGCCGAGCGCCGCATCATGACGAACGCGCATGTGGTGGGCGGCGTCGACGAACCCGTCGTCCAGATAGGCGGCGAGGGCCGCAAGTACGACGCGACGGTCGTCCTCTACGACTGGCGGCGCGACATCGCCGTACTCGACGTGCCCGGACTGAAGGCGCCCGCGCTGCGGTTCACCGGCGAGGACGCCGGGAGCGGCGACAGCGCGATCGTCGCCGGCTTCCCGGAGAACGGCGCGTACGACGTGCGTTCCGCGCGCGTGCGAGGCCGCATCACGGCCAACGGCCCGGACATCTACCACCGCGGCACCGTCCGCCGCGACGTGTACTCGCTGTACGCGACGGTCCGCCAGGGCAACTCCGGCGGCCCGCTGCTCACGCCCGACGGCAAGGTCTACGGCGTCGTCTTCGCGAAGTCCCTGGACGACGCCGAGACCGGCTACGCCCTCACGACGGACGAGATCCGGGACGACATCGCCAAGGGCCGTGCCGCGAACCAGCAGGTCGACAGCGACAGCTGCGCCCTGTAGACCCCGGCCGCGGAGTCAGCTGGGGTCAGCCGCGGGGATGGCGCAGGCGTACCGAGACCCAGCGGGCCCGGCGGCGCAGGATGCGCGGGATCCCCACCCGGAGGTCGGTGCCCGCCACCTGCGGGGTACCTCGTTGGGGAAAGCTCAGGGCACTGCCCGAGCGGCGGTTGCGTGCTGCGTCACTGTAGTCGTGCGTCCAGCCCATACACCGACGTCTGCCCCCGCCCCATGGTCCATAACCGCCTCGGGCGCCGCCAATTGGCCTATGCGCCGGGCAAGTGGCCGTTCGTCGGACAGGGGTTCCCGTCCGCGCGGTTCAGCCGGTTCAGCGGTCGGGCTCGGGGTCCTTCAGCCAGTTGACGAGCTCCGTGGAGAACGCCACCGGGTCCTCCTCGTGCGGGAAGTGGCCCAGCCCGTCGAACAGCCGCCAGCGGTACGGCGCTTCGACGTACTCGCCGGAACCGGCCGCGCTGCGGGTCCGTACGACCGGGTCGAGCGAGCCGTGCAGATGCAGCGTCGGCACGCGCACGGGCCGCTTCATGCGGCGGTTGAACTGGATGCCGTCCGGGCGGGCCATCGACCGCACCATCCACCGGAACGGCTCGATCGAACAGTGCGCGGTCGACGGGATGCACATGGCGCGGCGGTACGTCTCCAGCGCCTCCTCGTCCAGCGGGCAAGGGCCGGACCAGTCCCGGATCAGCCGGGCGACCAGCGCGCCGTCGTCCGCGGTGAGCTGCCGCTCCGGGACCCAGGGCCGCTGGAAACCCCAGATGTAGGAGCCGGCGGCGGTCTGCCGGGCGTCCCTGAGCATCGAGGAGCGCCAGCGCCGGGGGTGCGGCATCGACGTGACCGCGAGCCGCCGCACGAGCTTCGGGCGCATCGCGGCCGCCGTCCACGCCAGGTAGCCGCCCAGGTCGTGGCCGACGAGCGCGGCGTCCGGCTCGCCGAGGGAGCGGATCACGCCGGTGATGTCGAGCGCGAGGTTGGCGGGGTCGTAGCCGCGCGGGGTGCGGTCGCTGCCGCCGACACCCCTGAGGTCCATGGCGACGGCGCGGTAACCGGCGTCGGCCAGGGCGGTCAGCTGGTGCCGCCAGGTCCACCAGAACTGCGGGAAGCCGTGCACGAGCAGCACGAGGGGACCGTCGCCCACCTCCGCGATGTGGAAGCGCGCGCCGTTGGCGGCGACGTCCCGGTGGGTCACCTGGTGACCACCGGGCACGTCGAGCCGTACGAGTGAGGCGGGCTGCGCCGAAGGAGTGCCGGGGTCCGTCATGAGGTCGAGCGTGCCACAGCCTCGATGGCCTGGGGAGCGCGGTCCTCGACGGCGGGGCGCGGATGCGGCTTGGCGTTCTGCAGGACGCCGGCCGATTCCTTCATCGACGCGGCGACCTTCTGCGGCCCGCGGCCCTTCTTCGCCTTCTTCGCGAACACGACGCCGATCAGCGCGAGGACGACCGCGACGAGGACGTTCGCCGCGAAGGACAGCAGGAAGCAGATCGCCAGGTTCCAGTCGGTCCAGGTCCGGATGCCGTAGGCCAGGGCGAAGTTCAGCATCGGCAGGGAGAACAGCAGGAGCACGCCGGCCGCGCTGAACGCGCCGCCGCTCGTCACGCCCCGCTTGACGTCCTGCTTGAGCTGGGCCTTGGCCAGCGCGATCTCGTCGTGCACCAGCGCCGACAATTCGGTCGTCGCCGAGGCGAACAGCTGGCCGATGCTGCGTTCGGCGCCGACCGGGCTGCCGTCGGGTGCGCTCATCGCGGTCTCCCTCATGTGCGTGCGGTTCCGTCTGCGGTCCGACGGTGCGGGTCTGACGGACCGTGGGCCCGGCCGCGTTCGTCCGACTTCACGGTTCCGTCTTTTGTACCGTCTCGTCAGATCATGCCGGACCGTTCCCGTCCACGCCTGCCCCGCCCGACACTTCGGCAAGCCTGCGGCGCTCCTCGGCCTTCTCGCCGGCGATCCGGCGGTGCTCCGCGGCCCTGTTCTCGAGGATGACGGCCATCCGGAGGTGGTACTCCGGCTCGTCCTCCTCGTAGATGTCCGGAATGCCGTCGAGGTCGTCGTCGCGCTCCTCGGCGTCGCACAGCCTGCGGTACTTCGCGTTGCGCACCTTCAGCAGCACCGACGCCAGTACGGCCGCGATCAGCGAGCCGGCCAGCACCGCCGCCTTGACCTCGTCCCTGAGCACCGCGTCGCCCGCGAAGGCGAGCTCCCCGATCAGCAGCGAGACGGTGAAGCCGATGCCGGCGAGCGACGCCACCGCGAGGATGTCGGCCCACTCCAGGTCGTCGCTGAGCGAGGCCCTGGTGAAACGTGCCGTCAGCCAGGTGCCGCCGAAGATGCCGATCGTCTTGCCGACGACCAGGCCGAGCACGACGCCCAGGGTCTCCGGCTGGGTGAACACGTGACCGAGCGCTTCCCCGGACACCGACACACCGGCGCTGAACAGCGCGAACAGCGGCACCGCCAGGCCCGCCGACAGGGGGCGCACCTGGTGCTCGATGTGCTCGCCGGGGGAGTGCTTCTCGCCCTCGCGCCGGTGGCAGCGCAGCATCAGGCCCATGGCGACACCGGCGATCGTGGCGTGCACGCCGCTGTTGTACATCAGCGCCCAGACGACCAGCGCGAGCGGCACGTACACGTACCAGCCGCGCACGCCCTTGCGCAGCAGCAGCCAGAACACGCCGAGGGCGACGACGGCGCCGCCGAGCGCGGCGAAGTTGATGGTGTCGGTGAAGAAGATCGCGATGATCAGGATCGCGAACAGGTCGTCCACGACCGCGAGCGTGAGCAGGAACGCCCGCAGCGCGCTCGGCAGCGACGTGCCGATCACGGCGAGGACGGCCAGCGCGAAGGCGATGTCCGTGGCAGTGGGCACGGCCCAGCCCGCCATGGACCCGCCGCCGGTGCCGCTGGTCAGGACGTAGACCAGCGCCGGTACGGCCATGCCGCACAGTGCCGCCACGACCGGCAGCACGGCCGCCTTCGGGTCCCTGAGGTCGCCGGCGACGAGCTCGCGCTTGAGCTCGATGCCCGCGACGAAGAAGAAGATCGCCAGCAGCCCGTCGGCGGCCCAGTGCGCGACCGACAGGTCGAGGCCGAGGGAGGCGGGGCCGATGTGGTAGTGGCTGACGGTCTCGTAGCTGTCGCGCAGGGCCGGTACGTTCGCCCAGACCAGGGCGGCGATCGCCGCGAGGAGGAGCAGGACGCCGCCGACCGTCTCGGCGCGCAGCGCGTCCGTCACGAACGTCCGCTCGGGCAGCGAAAGACGTCCGAATGCCTTGCGGGTGTTGGTGGTGCTCGGCGCGGGCAAGGGAAACCTCCGGTCGGTGGGCAGCATGGAACGCATGCCGACCAGACTTCCCGGCGCACCTTTGATGACGACTTTTGCTTAGTTTACCTAACGTGCCGCCGGGCGATCCGTCCGTCTCACCGTAAACAGGACCGGGGCACCCGGCGCGTCAGACGTCGGGTGCCCCGGTGACCAGGGATTCAGTCCTGGTTCAGTCGTGGTTCAGTCGTGGTGTTGCCCTGTCTCAGTCCTCGCTCGGCGCCGCCGGGAGCTTCGCCTGGATGAGGTCCATGACCGTGGAGTCCGTGAGCGTCGTGACGTCACCGAGCTGGCGGTTCTCGGCGACGTCCCGGAGCAGACGGCGCATGATCTTGCCGGAGCGGGTCTTCGGCAGCTCCGCCACCGGCAGGATCCGCTTGGGCTTGGCGATCGGGCCGAGCGTGGCACCGACGTGATTGCGCAGGTCGGCGACGAGGTCCTCCGTCTCCGCCGCCGTGCCCCGAAGGATCACGAAGGCGACGATCGCCTGACCGGTCGTCTCGTCCGCCGCGCCCACCACGGCCGCCTCGGCGACCGACGGGTGCGAGACCAGCGCCGACTCCACCTCGGTCGTCGAGATGTTGTGCCCGGAGACGAGCATCACGTCGTCGACCCGGCCGAGCAGCCAGATGTCGCCGTCCTCGTCCTTCTTCGCCCCGTCACCGGCGAAGTACTTGCCCTCGAAACGCGACCAGTACGTGTCCAGGAACCGCTGGTCGTCGCCCCAGATGGTGCGCAGCATCGACGGCCACGGCTCGGTGAGCACGAGGTAGCCACCGCCGCCGTTGGGCACCTCGTTCGCCTCGTCGTCCACGACGGTCGCGGCGATGCCGGGCAGCGGACGCTGGGCGGAGCCGGGCTTGGCCTCCGTCACGCCCGGCAGCGGCGAGATCATCATCGCGCCGGTCTCCGTCTGCCACCACGTGTCCACGATCGGCGTCCGGTCGGCGCCGATGTGCTTGCGGTACCAGATCCACGCCTCGGGGTTGATCGGCTCGCCGACCGAGCCCAGCACGCGCAGGCTGCTCAGGTCGAACTTCGCGGGGATGTCGTCGCCCCACTTCATGAACGTCCGGATCGCCGTCGGCGCCGTGTAGAGGATCGTGACCTTGTACTTCTGGACGATCTCCCAGAAGCGGCCCTGGTGCGGGGTGTCCGGCGTGCCCTCGTACATGACCTGCGTCGCGCCGTTGGCCAGCGGCCCGTACACGATGTACGAGTGGCCCGTCACCCAGCCGACGTCGGCGGTGCACCAGTACACGTCGGTCTCGGGCTTGAGGTCGAAGACCGCCCAGTGCGTGTACGCCGCCTGCGTGAGGTAGCCGCCGGAGGTGTGCAGGATGCCCTTCGGCTTACCCGTGGTGCCCGAGGTGTAGAGGATGAACAGCGGGTGCTCGGCGTCGAACGCCTCCGGCGTGTGCTCGGCGGACTGGCCCGCCACGAGCTCGTGCCACCACTTGTCCCGCGCGTCGTTCCAGGCGACGTCCTGGCCGGTGCGGCGGACGACGACCACGTGCTCGACGTTGCCGGCGCGTTCGACCGCCTCGTCCACGGCGGGCTTCAGGGCGGACGGCTTGCCGCGCCGCCAGCCGCCGTCGGAGGTGATGACGACCTTGGCGTCGGCGTCCTGGATGCGCGTCGCGAGCGCGTCCGCGGAGAAACCGCCGAAGACCACCGAGTGCGCGGCGCCGATACGGGCGCAGGCCAGCATCGCGACGGCCGTCTCGGGGATCATCGGCATGTAGATCGCGACCCGGTCGCCCTTCTGTACGCCCAGCTCCAGCAGCGCGTTGGCCGCCTTGGAGACCTCGTCCTTCAGCTCGGCGTAGGTGAGGGCGCGGCTGTCGCCTGGCTCCCCCTCGAAGTGGATGGCGACCCGGTCGCCGTGCCCGGCCTCCACATGCCGGTCGACGCAGTTGTACGCGACGTTGAGCGTGCCGTCCTTGAACCACTTGGCGAACGGCGGGTTCGACCAGTCCAGGGTCTCGGTCGGCTCCTTGGCCCAGGTCAGCCGGCGGGCCTGCTCGGCCCAGAAGCCGAGCCTGTCAGCCTTGGCCTGTTCGTACGCCTCTGCCGTGACGTTGGCGTTGGCGGCCAGGTCGGCGGGCGGCGCGAACCTGCGTTCTTCCTTGAGCAGGTTGGCCAGGCTTTCGTTGCTCACGACATCTCCCTTTCGAAGGGTGTCCGTTGTGTCCCAGGCCACAGCTCATCAGACCCGAGGGGCCGATGACAAGGGTCGACGGGAAAATGGTTTAGACCTGTGCGGAGGGTCGTTTCCGGAGGGTCCGGGCATCGGCTGGGCGGCTGTGGGCTCACCGGTTCCCACGGCCGGTACGACGGACCGGTTCACCCCTGTTATCCCTCTCACATCCGGACCGTCACCGCAGGACGGCCGGCGTCACACGGACAGCTCCGCCGCCCGCACCAGGTCGAACACCTCGCTCCCGTCGGCCCCCGTGAGCAGGTACGCCTGGGCCTCACCCACGTGGAAGTACATCCCGTGCAGCTCCAGCACGCCGGCCCGCAGGGCACGCGCCACCGACTCGTGGGCGCGCAGGTGCTCCAACTGCTGGACCACGTTGGCCAGGCACAGCCGCTCCACCGCGTCGGCGGACTCCCGCCCAGCCAGCCGAGGTCGCTCCCCGGGGTCGCCGGTGAGGCGCTCCATGCTGGGCCGGCCGTGCCGCAGCCACCGCTTCAGCGGTGTCCGGGCCCCGCCGGGCTCGGAACTGAGCAGCGCCTGCATGGCTCCGCACCCGGAGTGGCCGCACACCGTGATGGACCGCACCCGCAGCACGTCCACGGCGTACTCGATCGCGGCCGCCACCGAGTCGTCCCCGCTCTCCTCGCCGGGTGGCGGCACGAGGTTGCCGACGTTGCGCACCACGAACAGGTCGCCCGGACCACTGGAGGTGATCATCGACGTGACCAGTCGTGAGTCGGCGCAGGTCAGGAAGAGCTGGGACGGCCGCTGGCCCTCGCGGGCGAGCCTGGCCAGCTCGCCGCGCACCAACGGAGCGGTGTGGCGCTGGAACGCGCTGATGCCACGCGCCAGTTCGTGCCCGCTCGGCGGGAGCCGGTCGGTTCCCGCCGGGTGACCGCCCGCCGGGTGACCGGTCTCCGGGAGTTCGGGCGGGGCGGGGCGCGGGCTTGCGCACTGATGGTTGCGCCAGGCGGTCCAGGGGCGGCAGCGGCAGCCGGCGTCGGCCGACGCGACCGGTGCGCCGTCGGCCGGGGAGTCCTGCGGCTCGTCGGTCCCGTCCTCGGCGGCGAGGGCCGCGAGGGTGGCGGGTTCGGCGATCCGTACTCCGGCGCGGCGGCCGGTGATCTCGACCGTGCCGCCCCGCGCGGTGTGCGTCTTCTGCCAGTCCTGCAAGGTCTCGTACGCCGCGTGGTCCATGAACGAGCCGTCCAGTTCCACGACGACGTCGGCGCCTTGGGGTACGTGATGCAGGGCGCGGCTGAGCCGCGGCACCGCGAGGAACGTCAACTGGCCGCGTACATGGACGTGATGGACTCCTCTCTGCTCGTCGTGCGTGATGCGGGTGCGGGTGAGGCGGTGCAGGGCGACGGTGACGGCGACGGCGATTCCGAGCGCGACGCCCTGGAGGACGCCGAGGAACACCACGCCGAGAGTGGTCACGGCGTACACGAGCATCTCGCGGTGGCGGGTCACCGTACGGATGTGGTTCAGGGACACCATCTGGATGCCGACGGCCATCACCAGGGCGGCGAGTGAGGCGAGCGGGATGAGCTCCAGGACGGGGACCATCAACAGTGCGGCGGCTACTACGAGAACGCCGTGCAGCATCGTGGAGTTCCGGCTCACGGCACCCGCGTTCACATTCGCCGTGCTGCGCACGGCGACGCCCGCGACGGGCAGTCCGCCGAGGGTGCCGGAGACGATGTTGGCGGCGCCCTGCCCGAGCAGTTCGCGGTCCAGGTCCGAGCGGGGGACGTGGACGTGGGCGGACGGACCGGACCGGGCGGCCACCAGCTTGTCCACGGCCACCGCGCCGAGCAGCGACTGCACGCTGCACACCAGCGTGATGGTCAGGACGGCGGCGACGAGGCCGAGCGCGGGGCCCTCGGGGAGCCCGGCGAGTGCGTGGCTGTGCCAGGACGGCAGCTCCGCCTCGGGCAGGCCCAGGCCGGCGAGTGCGGCGGCGGCGGTGGCCCCGGTCACGGCGACGAGCGCGGCGGGCACGGCGCGCATCAGGCGTCCCACCCGGCCGGGCAGGCGCGGCCACAGCAGGAGCAGCGCCAGGGTCAGCACGCTCACGGCGAGCGCGGCGGGCCGCACGTTGCCCAACTGGGCGGGAAGAGCGCGCAAGTTGTCCAGCACGGCGCTCTGCGGGGTGCCGCCGAGGACGATGTGCAGCTGGGCGGCGGCGATGGTGACGCCGATGCCGGCGAGCATGCCGTGCACGACGGCGGGGCTGACGGCGAGCGCGCCGCGTGCCACCCGCAGGCAGCCGAGGGCGAGTTGGCAGAGGCCGGCGAGGACGGTGATCGCGCACGTCGTCCGCCAGCCGTAGCGCTGGATGAGGTCGGCGGTGACCACGGTGAGTCCGGCGGCGGGGCCGCTGACCTGGAGGGGCGAGCCGCCGATTCGTCCGGCGACGATGCCGCCGACGGCGGCGGCGACGAGGCCGGCCTGGAGGGGCGCGCCGGTGGCGAGGGCGATGCCCAGGGACAGGGGCAGTGCGATCAGGAAGACCGCGATCGAGGCGGACACGTCGGCGCCCGCGATGCGGAAGCGGCGGTGCGGGGCCGGCGGCGGGCTGTGGGGGCGGTGGTCGCGCTTCGTCGGCGTCGAGTCGGCGCGGGCGGGGACGCAGGCGGACATGTTTCCCGTCTCCTCCGGGGCGTCGCGGTCGCAGAACTGGTGGTCCCCGCGGGGTGGCGGGGATCGGTCGCGGCCGTGGGTCACGGCGTGCAGCGGCGGGATGGATCAACGCTCGGTAAACGGATCGTAATGGAGAGTAAAGGCCGAGCATGGAATTTCCAGGCAAATGGGCTAATGAGCCACTCCAGAGAGTGAAGTAGTTTTTTGGTCGGCTTGTCTTACTAATCCTTTTTCTTTCTCCGTGCGACGTTGACGGCGCTGTCGGCCCCCTCGGCGCAGCACCAGACATCGCCCTCCCCAGCGTTGGCCCGAGAGAAGGAAGAAGGTGGGCGGATTGGCCGCCACCCACAGGATTGCCGCGGGCGCCGTGGTCGCCGCGGTCTGCGCCGCGTCGCTCGCCGGTTGCGGGATCGGCACCGACGACTCCCAGCAGGGCACGTCGGCCCCGCAGAAAGCGAAGCCGGCGGCTCCGGCGCCCAAGAGCGTCGTCCGGCTGATCGGCGACGGATCCACCGCGTTCACCGGGGCGCAGCCCCATCTGCCGCGGCCGGAGCGCCTCGAACCGGGCCAGAAGCCGCCGCAGTTCGTGGTGTTCTCCTGGGACGGCGCGGGCGAGGACAGCCAGCGGCTGTTCTCCCACTTCCGCGAGGTCGCCAAGGCCAACAACGCCACCATGACGTACTTCCTGAGCGGCGTGTACCTGCTGCCGGAGGACAAGCGCAGCCAGTACCGGCCGCCACAGCACGCGCCGGGCCGCTCCGACATCGGCTTCAACGACGCGCGCGGCATCGCCGACACCGTCAAGCAGCTGCGTCTCGCGTGGCTCGAGGGCAACGAGATCGGCACCCACTTCAACGGTCACTTCTGCGGCCGTGGCGGCGGCGTCGGCGAGTGGTCGGTGCAGGACTGGAAGGACGAGATCTCCCAGGCCAAGCAGTTCGTGAAGACCTGGAAGAGCAACACCGGCATGACGAAGGCGGCCCCGCTGCCCTTCGACTACGACAAGGAGCTCATCGGCGCCCGCACCCCCTGCCTGGAGGGCCAGAAGAACTTCATGCAGGCTGCCCGTGAGCTGGGCTTCCGCTACGACACCAGCGGGGTCAACAATCAGCTGTGGCCCAAGAAGAAGCAGGGCCTGTGGGACCTGTCGATGCAGCTCGTGCCGTTCCCCGGACACTCCTTCGAGCAGCTGACCATGGACTACAACTACATGGTCAACCAGTCGGGCACGACCACCCAGGGCGACCCCGCCAAGCACCGCCTCTGGGGCGACCAGATGCGCGACAGCCTCCTCAAGGGCTTCTACCGGGCCTACGACGGCAACCGCGCCCCCCTCATCATCGGCAACCACTTCGAGTCCTGGAACGGCGGCACCTACATGCGGGCCGTCCAGGAGGTCATCGAGCACGTCTGCACCAAGGCCGAGGTGCGCTGTGTGTCCTTCCGGCAGCTCGCGGACTGGCTGGACGCCCAGGACCCCGGCACGCTGGACAAGCTGCGCTCGCTGACCGTCGGCGAGGCACCGAAGGAGGGCTGGCCGGCCTTCATGGCGGGCGGACCCGCCCCAGCGCCCAAGGGTGTACCCGGGGCGCCGGCGGCGAGGCAGTGACCGTCAGGCCGTCGCCGCGACCCGCTCGCTGAGCACGAACCCGGGGTCGACCTGCGCAGCCAGGTCGGCCCCGGTGCGCTCGTTGCCCCACGACCGGGCGTTCTTCAGATGGAAGTGCACCATCTGCCGCATGTAGCGCTCCCAGTCCCGCAGCTCGTACGTCGCGTCGGCGGCCGTCCGCAGCGCGCTCAGCGCCTGGTGGTTGACGTCCTCCAGGAACTCGAACCGGGGCGGCCTGCCCTTCTCCATGGCGCGCACCCAGTCCGAGTGGCCGACGGTCACGAGCAGGTCCTCGCCGACCTCCTCGCGCAGGAAGTCGAGGTCGTCCGGGCCCTGCACCTTGTTGCCGACGACCTTCAGGGCGACGCCGAAGTCACGGGCGTACTCCTTGTACTGGCGGTAGACGGAGACCCCCTTCCGGGTCGGCTCGGCGACGAGGAACGTCATGTCGAAGCGGGTGAACATGCCGGAGGCGAAGGAGTCCGAGCCCGCCGTCATGTCGACCACGACGTACTCGTCGGGGCCGTCCACCAGGTGGTTCAGGCACAGCTCCACCGCTCCCGTCTTGGAGTGGTAGCAGGCGACCCCCAGGTCGGCGTCCGTGAAGGGGCCCGTGACCATCAAACGGACCGCGCCGCCGTCGAGTTCCACCGGCCGGGCGCAGGTGTCGTAGACCGGGTTGTCCTCGCGGACCCGCAGCAGCCGCGAGCCCTCACCGGGCGGCGTCGTCTTGATCATCGTGGCGGCCGAGGCGATGCGCGGGTTGGAACCCCGCAGGTAGTCCTTGATCAGCGGCAGGTGCTCGCCCATCGCGGGCAGCCCGGCCGCCTCCGCCTCGTCGAGGCCGAGCGCGGCGCCCAGGTGCTGGTTGATGTCGGCATCGATCGCGACGACCGGCGCTCCGGAGGCCGCGAGATGCCGGATGAACAGGGAGGACAGGGTCGTCTTGCCGCTGCCGCCCTTCCCGACGAAAGCAATTTTCATGTTCACCAAGCGTAGTCAGTCGATGGCTGTATGTGGCACACGGACGTGAAGAAGACCACTCCTTCGTGGGGTGTGGGCGCCGGGTGCGTAGGGTCGTACTCATGAGTACGACAGGCGCGAACGCCGATCCGCTCGCGGCCCTGGGCTCGCTGCCCGGAGTGGCCGATTCCGTGGAGTCCGTGCGCAAGGCCGTTGACCGGGTCTACGGGCACCGGATCATGCGGCGTCGCAGCAACGAGATCACCTCAGAGGCCGCGCTGCGCGGCGCGCGCGGTACCGCCGCGCTGTCCGGCGCGGACTGGGCCCTCGAAGAGGTGCGCCGGCGCACCGACTTCAGTGGTGACGACGAGGCGCGCGTGATGGGCGCGGCGCTGCGGCTGACCGCCGAGGCGGGCCAACTGCTGTCCATCTGGCGCCAGTCGCCGCTGCGGGTCCTGGCCCGGTTGCACCTCGTGGCGGCGGCGGACAACGCCGACGAGGTCGGGCGGCCCCGCCTGGAGGGCGAGCCGGTGGACGAGCCCCTCGTCGCGCTGCCGCTGCCGGGCGCCGCGGAGGTCTCCGGGCGTCTGGAGGGGCTCGCTGAGCTGATCATTGCGGGCGGTTCCGCGCCGGCGCTCGTGACGGCCGCCGTGGTGCACGGCGAACTCCTCGCGCTGCGGCCCTTCGTCTCCCACAACGGCCTGGTGGCGCGTGCCGCGGAGCGTGTCGTCCTGGTCGGCAGCGGCCTCGACCCGAAGTCGGTGTGCCCGGCCGAGGTGGGGTACGCCGAACTGGGCCGCGACGCCTACCTGGAAGCGCTGGACGGCTATGTCTCCGGCACTCCGGAGGGTATGGCCGCCTGGATCGCCCACTGCGGCAAGGCGGTTCAGCTCGGGGCGCGCGAGTCGACGGCAGTGTGCGAGGCGCTGCAGCGCGGAGCGGCATAGCGGCTCCCGCGCGTGGTGGTTTCCCGGCTTCCGCGCGCGCGAGGTCCGGACAGAGATGCGGCGGTACGAGTTCTCGTACCGCCGCTGGCATGAGCACCGGGTTACCAAGCGTCCTCGATATGTGCCCATCAGGCCGGGAGCTTTGCCCGTGGCCTGGTGCGGCTGGCCCGTAATCGACGGGTCGACGTCGCGTGGGTGCCCGATGTTCATGCTCGGTCCGTGGGCCAGTTGCGTAGTGAAGGTGATCCTCTCGGATGTCCTTGGTCTCGCGGGCCGTTGACTCCTTTGTACCGCGAATTCAGGGGAAGCGGAACCCATCGCCCCACTTCTTTACTTTTGGGTTCAAACAGCCCTTAATCGGGCGGGCTCGGGAAGTGGGGCCGGGCTCGGGAAGCGGTCGGGGTGGGGGTCAGGCCACCGACGAGCGTCGTCGGCTCGCGTACCAGACGAGGCCTGCCGTGGCCGCCGCCGCTCCTATGGCCGCCGCCGCGACGAGCGCGGGGCGGGGCGGCACGGAGAACGTGGGAAGCCGCTGCTTGAGCCGCACCGGCCGGTGGAAGTCGAGAATCGGCCAGCCGCGCGCGACTGCCTCGCGGCGCAGCGCCCGGTCCGGGTTCACGGCGTGCGGGTGCCCCACGGCCTGCAGCATCGGCAGGTCCGTCGCCGAGTCGCTGTAGGCGTAGCAGCGCTCCAGGTCGTAGCCCTCGGACACGGCCAGCTCCCGGACGGCCTCGGCCTTCGTGGGGCCGTACGCGTAGTACTCCACCTCGCCGGTGAAGCAGCCGTCGTCGCCGACCACCATGCGCGTCGCCACCACCCGGTCCGCGCCGAGCAGTTCACCGATCGGTTCGACCACCTCGGCGCCCGACGTGGACACGATCACGACGTCGCGCCCGGCCGCGTGGTGCCGCTCGATGAGGGAGGCGGCCTCGTCGTAGATGATCGGGTCGATCAGGTCGTGGAGGGTCTCGGCGACGAGCTCCTTGACCTGCTGGACGTTCCAGCCGCGGCACATCGCGGACAGGTACTCGCGCATCCGCTCCATCTGGTCGTGGTCGGCGCCGCCGGCGAGGAAGACGAACTGGGCATATGCGGTACGCAAGGCGGCCCGGCGGCTGATGAGGCCGCCTTGGTAGAACGACTTGCTGAAGGTGAGCGTGCTCGACTTCGCAATGACCGTCTTGTCCAGGTCAAAGAAGGCCGCTGTGCGGGGCAAGGAGTGGTTTTCCACGACCCCGAGCATAGGCGCAGCCCATTCGGCGTAAGGTGGGCGCGTGGGTTTGCCTGAGAGGCCTCTCGGGTACACCATGGAAGTCACGGATCGTTCGCGACCGTGCTAACCCGGTCCGACTCCTCCCCCCCCCCGAGTCGGCCGTGGAGACGACCCCCGCTCTCCCCCCCGGCGGGGGTCGTCGCATGTCCGGATGGGTTTTTCCGGTTCCCTCGCGGTGACCGAGTCGCGGCCGGGGCGTTTGGCCCCGATTTCCGGCACCTCCATGATCCGTCACGCTGGGTAGCTGTCGTGCTGCTCTGTGGATGACGCCGACGGGGCGCTCCAGCGGTCACCGGTATGGGTGATGGCGATATTCACAGGCGTCGAGTTGTCCACAGTTATCGACCAAGATCCACACGATTTCCGGGATCGCTGCACTGTGATTCCCACGCGGCCCGCTCGCGGCGAGTTCTTGGCCGGTTCTGTTTGTCGGGTCGCGTTTGGCCGGTTTCCGTCGGCCGCTCATATGGAGGACCGGATGCCGGTTCTCCGTGTGAGGGGGAAACGCGGGGCCGAAGGGCCCCGGCGAGAAGCGCGAGACACAGCGACAGCGCGAGATGCGACGACAGCGCGAAATGCAGCGACAGGGGGAGCTCGTTCATGCCCGGAGCCGTCACACACGATCCGCCGGCCGCCGGAGGGCGACAAGGCGGAGGACCACTGATCATCACCGAGGACACCGCGCTCCTCGACGACCTGCTGCGCCTGTGCGCGGCGGCAGGTGCCACACCCGAGGTCCACCACGGGGTGCCCGAGCGCGGCGGTGGCTGGGAAGCCGCGCCGCTCGTCCTGGTCGGCGACGACGCCGCCCGGCGCGTGCGTGGTGCCGCCCGCAGGCGAGGTGTGGTGCTGGTCGGCCGCGACCAGGACGACCCAGATGTCTGGCGCCGCGCCGTCGAGATCGGCGCCGACCACGTCCTGATGCTGCCCGACGGAGAGCAGTGGCTGGTCGACCGCATCGCCGACGTGGCCGAAGGCGTCGGCCGGCCCGCCGTCACCGTCGGCGTGATCGGCGGCCGGGGCGGGGCCGGGGCCTCCACGCTCGCGTGTGCCCTCGCCGTGACCTCCGCGCGTGAAGGGCTGCGCACCCTGCTGGTGGACGCCGATCCGCTCGGCGGCGGCCTCGACGTCCTGCTCGGCGGGGAGACGGCCGAAGGGCTGCGTTGGCCGGCGTTCGCCGCGTCCCGCGGGCGGGTCGGCGGCGGCGCCCTGGAGGAGTCGCTGCCGGAACTGCACTCGCTGCGCGTGCTCAGCTGGGACCGCGGCGACTGCGTGGCCGTCCCGCCGCAGGCCGTGCGGGCGGTGCTGGCGGCGGCCCGGCGCAGGGGCGGCACGGTCGTGGTCGACCTGCCCCGCCGTGTGGACGACGGGGTCGCCGAGGTCCTCGCCCAGCTCGACGTCGGACTCCTCGTGGTCCCCGCCGAACTGCGCGCCGTCGCGGCGGCCGGGCGGGTGGCGTCCGCCGTCGGCATGGTCCTGCGCGATCTGCGCGTGGTGGTGCGAGGGCCGTACGCGCCCGGGCTCGACGACCGAGAGGTGGCCCGGCTGCTCGGGCTGCCGCTGGCGGGTGAGGTGCCGGTCGAGCCGGGACTGCTGCGCCCACAGGGCAGCCGACGCCCACCGGGAGCGGCGGCACGGGGTCCGCTCGCGCGGTTCTGCGGCCAGTTCTGGGAGCGGGCGCTGATCGAGGCGGGGGCGGCGTGAGGGTCGGGGACGGAGTGGTCGGGGTGAGGCCGGGGCGCAGTGGGACCCGTGGTTCTGACGTGGCTGTGGCGGGGACGGGGGCGGTTGATGCGCTGACCGGGCCCAGTTGGGCGAGTGGCTCTACCGGGCCCGACCGGCTTGCGGCGGGTGACAGTTCAGGGGGCTCCGTTGCGCTGATCAGGCCCAGTTGGGCGAGTGGCTCTACCGGGCCCGACCGGCCTGTGGCGGGCGGCAGTTCAGGGGGCTCCGGCGGGATGGCCGGGAGCGTCGGCACCGGGATTCCCGGCGGGCTGCTCGACGGTGTTCGGCGGCGGCTCGCGGAGAGCGGGGCCGAGCCCACGCCCGCGCGGGTGGCCCAAGCCCTGCGGGAGCAGGGGCGGGTGCTCGGGGACGCCGAAGTGCTCGGGGCGGCTGAGCAGTTGAGGTCCGAGTTGGTCGGCAGCGGGCCGCTGGAGCCCTTGCTCACCGACCCGCGCGTCACCGACGTGCTGGTGTCGGCACCCGACCGGGTGTGGGTGGACCGGGGCGGCGGCCTGGAGCTGACCTCCGTCGCCTTCCCGGACGCGGCGGCCGTACGCCGGCTAGCGCAGCGCCTGGCCGCCGTGGCGGGACGGCGCCTGGACGACGCGCGGCCCTGGGTCGACGCCAGGCTGCCGGACGGAACCCGGCTGCACGCCGTGCTGCCCCCGGTGGCCGTCGGATGCACGTGCCTGTCGCTGCGCGTCGTACGGCCGCGTGCCTTCACCCTCGGCGAACTCGTCGCGGCGGGCACGGTGCCGCCCGGTGGTGACCGCGTGCTGCGGGCGCTGCTGGACGCCCGGCTGTCGTTCCTCATCAGCGGCGGCACCGGCAGCGGCAAGACGACGCTGCTCAGCGCGCTGCTGGGACTGGTCGGGCCGGGTGAGCGGATCGTGCTCGCCGAGGACTCGGCAGAGCTGCGGCCCGACCATCCGCACGTCGTCCGGCTGGAGACCAGACCCGCCAACCAGGAGGGCGCCGGGCTGGTCACGCTCGAAGACCTGGTGCGGCAGGCGCTGCGGATGCGGCCGGACCGACTCGTGGTGGGCGAGGTGCGCGGCCCCGAGGTCGTCCACCTCCTGGCCGCCCTGAACACGGGACATGAGGGCGGCTGCGGCACGGTCCACGCCAACGCCGCCGCGGACGTGCCCGCCCGGCTTGAGGCCCTCGGGACGGCCGCGGGGCTCGACCGGGCCGCCCTGCACAGCCAGTTGGCGGCGGCCTTGTCGGTCGTACTGCACCTGGTGCGTGACCGGGCCGGTCGGCGGCGGATCGCCGAGGTGCACGTGCTGGAGCGGGACCCGTCGGGACTCGTGAGGACGGTACCGGCGCTGCGGTGGGGCACGGAGGCCTTCGCGTACGAGCGGGGCTGGGAGCGGCTCAGCGGGCTGCTGCGGAACGACGGTTGCGAGAGGGGACGCGAGTGACTACGGGGACTGCCGGGGCGACGACGGGCATGGCGATGGCGTGCGCGGCGGCCGCGATGTGGCTCATGGGCGGATGGCACCCGGGCGCACGGCGGGCTCGGCTGGTGCTGGCCGGGGGCGGCGTGGTGGACGCGGGGCCGCCGGGGTGGCGGGAGTTGGCCGACGGGGTGCGCGGGCTGCGGGGGCGGCTGCGTGCCGAGTGGTGCGTGGTGGCGGCCGGACTGGTGCTGGGGCTGCTGGGTTCGTCGGTGCTGCCGGTCGTCGCGGGGGCGGCCGGGGTGCCTCTGGTGCGGCGGCTGCGGCTGGCGGCGCGGGCCCGGCGGGGGCGGGAGCGGAGGGGCGACGCGGTGATCGCGTTGTGCGGTGCGTTCGCAGGTGAGGTGCGGGCCGGGCGGCAGCCGGGTGAGGCCCTGCTGCGTGCCGCCCGTGAATCCGGTGGGCTCTGGGAGGCGCAGGCCACGGTGCTGGCGGCGGCGCGGTTCGGCGGGGATGTGCCGGGAGCGCTCACGGCGGCGGCGCGGCAACCCGGTGCCGACGGGCTGCTGGGGCTGGCCGCGTGCTGGCGGGTGGCCGTGGACCAGGGCGCGGGCCTGGCCGCCGGACTCGACCGGCTGGAGGCGGCACTGCGCGCCGAACGGGATCAACGCGCCGACCTGAGGGCCCAGTTGGCCGGTGCCCGGGCCACCGCCGTGATGCTCGCCGGGCTGCCCGCTCTGGGGCTGCTGCTCGGCACCGCGCTCGGGACCGATCCGCTGCACGTCCTGCTGCACACGGGCGTGGGCCTCGGCTGCCTGGTCGTCGGCGGCGTGCTGGAGGGACTGGGCCTGTGGTGGGCGATGCGGATCGTCCGGGGAGCGGAGGCGGCGTGAGCGCGGAAGTTGTCCACAGGCTGGGGGTGGCCGTGGGGACGGCGCTGGTCCTCGCCTGGACTGTGCGTCGGCTGGCGGTGGTGCGGAGCGAGAGGCGGTTGCGGCGGCGTCTGACGGTGCTGGCCGTCCTCGGCGGGAGCCGCACCGAGCGGCGGTTTCCGGTCCGGGACGTCGCGCGGCGCGGGCTGCCCCTCGTGGGGGCGGTGTGTGCGGGATCGCTGCTGATCGGCGGGGTCGTGGGTGTCGTCGTGGGCTCGGTCGTCGCGGGTGGTCTGTGGCGATGGCGGCTGCGGCAGGAAGCGGCCGGTACGGCGGCGAGAGAACGCGATACGACCGAGGCGGCCCGTCAACTGCCGCTCGCCGCGGATCTGCTGGCGGCCTGCATCGCGGCCGGCGCCGGGCCCGTGATCGCCGCCCAGGCCGTCGGAGAGGCACTCGGCGGACCCGTCGGGCATGGGCTGGCACGCGGGGCGGCTGAGGTGCGGCTCGGCGGCGAACCGGGCGACGCGTGGCGGAGGTTGGCGGCCGTACCGGGCGCCGGACCACTGGCGCGCCTGCTGGAACGGGCCGATGTCTCCGGTCTCCCGGCCGCCGCCCCGGTCGCGCGGCTGGCGGCGGAGGCCCGCGCCGAATGGGCGCGCACGGCGACGACGCGCGCCCGGCGGGCGGCTGTCATGGTCACCGCACCCGTGGGGCTCTGCTTCCTCCCGGCGTTCGTCACGGTGGGCATCCTGCCCGTCGTCATCGGACTCGCCGACGGGGTGCTGGGCGGGGGCGGGGGGTGATGCCGGGGTACGGAGCGCGCGCGTGCCACCCGGCATGGCGAGCGCGGGCGCCGGCCCGGAGAAGGCGGAGGACGAAGACGAAGGCGAAGACAGGCAACGGCACGAGAAAACCAACACGTTGATCAATCCACGGGGGTTGTGATGTATCTGGCGATGCGGGCACGGCTGCGTGCCCTGGTGTGCGGAATGCGGGCGGCGCGACGCGGCGCGTGGCGGGACGGCGGCATGGTCACCTCCGAGTACGCGATGGGGATCGTCGCTGCCGTGGGGTTCGCGATGGTGCTCTACAAGGTGGTGACCAGCGGGGCCATCACGACGGAACTGCAGGACATCGTGAAGCGGGCGCTCAATGCGCGGATGTGAGAGGCGACGGCGCGCAGACGGCGGGTTCGTGACGGCGGAGGCGGCCCTGGCACTGCCCGTGCTGGTGACGGTCACGGCGCTGCTGGTGAGCGGGCTGGTCGCGATGCTCCTGCAGATCCAGTGCGTGGACGCGGCACGGGCGGGGGCGCGGGCGGCGGCCCGTCAGGATCCCGCGGACCAGGTCGAGGAGGTCGCGCGCGGCATCGCGCCGCGCGGTGCGGCGGTCACGGTCACCCGGGAGGACAGCCAGGTCCGGGTGGTGGTCGTGGCGAAGACGCCGCTGCCGTTCGAACTGCGGGCGGAGGCGGTGGCGGACGCGGAGGAGGCGACGGGCCGAGAGGCGACAGGCCGAGAGGCGGAGGGCCAGGCGGCGACAGCGGAGGCGGGGGCACCGAGGACGAGGGCAGCGACGTGAGAGCGCGATTCTCCGACCGGGGCTCGGCCACCGTCTGGAGCGTGGGCGCGATCGGCGTCCTGTGCGTGGTGTTCGGTGTCGTGCTCGCGCTGGGGCAGGTCGTCGTGGTCCGGCACCGGGCGGCCGGCGGCGCCGATCTCGCGGCGCTCGCGGCGGCGGACCACTGGACGGAGGGCGCGGCGGCGGCCTGCGCCCGGGCGGACCGGGTGGCCCAGGCCCAGGGCACGAGGCTCGCGCGGTGCACGGTGACCGGCGAAATCTCGGACGTGACGGCTACGGCGGGGCTGGGACCCTTCACTGCCGAGGCGCGCGCCAGAGCGGGACCTGCGGGACCGGCGGGGTCTGTGGGACCGGCGGGGTCCGTGGATCCTGCTGTGGGTGCCGAGGTGAGCCTTGCGGGGCGCGTGGAGCCGACGGGCGCCGGTACGGGCCCTGCGGGCTCTGTGAGCTTCGTGGGACCCGGAGAGCCTGCTGGACTAGCAGCGGGGCCTCCGCCCGCCGCGACGCGCCCTCAGGCCCGCACAGGACCGCGGCCCGCGGAAGTCGGCCCCGGTACAGGACCGCGGCCCGCCGAAGAAGCCCAAGTGCCGTCGGCGGCTCACCCGCAGGCGCACCGGAGGCGGCTGGCAAGCGCGGCGCCTACTGCGGTGAGCGCTCGGGCTTCCCCGCTACGTTCTCCGGCGCCTCCGCCTCCGCCTCCGTCGCCCCGGCCCCAGCCCCAGCCCGGCCCCCAGCCTCCGCCGAGCCCTCCGCTCCCGCCGCCCCCCGCAGCAGCACCGTGAGCAGCCGCACCGCGCCCCGCTTGTGCAGCGGATCGTTGCCGTTGCCGCACTTGGGGGACTGGATGCAGGACGGGCAGCCGGCGTCGCACTCGCAGGAGGCGATGGCCTGCCGGGTGGCGGTGAGCCACTCGCGGGCGGTGTGGAAGGCGCGCTCGGCGAAGCCCGCGCCGCCGGGGTGGCCGTCGTAGACGAAGACCGTCGGCAGCAGGGTGTCGGGGTGGAGCGGTACCGAGACGCCACCGATGTCCCAGCGGTCGCAGGTCGCGAAGAGGGGCAGCATGCCGATCGAGGCGTGCTCGGCGGCGTGCAGGGCGCCGCCGAGGATCTCCGGGTTGATCCGGGCGGCGTCCAACTGGTCCTCGGTGACTGTCCACCACACGGCGCGGGTGCGCAGCGTACGAGGAGGGAGGTCGAGTTTCGTCTCGCCGAGGACTTCGCCGGTGATCAGGCGTCGGCGCAGGAAGGAGACCACTTGGTTGGTGACCTCGACGGAGCCGTAGCACAGGCGGCCGTCGCCCCAGGGGGCCTCGATGTCGGTCTCCAGGACGGAGATCGCCGTCGTGTCGCGGGCGACCGTCGAATAGGGCGGCGCGGCCTGCTCGACGAGGGCGACGGAGTCCTCCAGGTCGAGTGAGCGCACCAGGTAGGTGCGGCCCTGGTGGAGGTGGACCGCGCCCTCGTGAACGGTCGAGTGCGCGGCGCCCTCGTCCACCGTGCCGAGCAGGCGGCCCGTGCCGGCCTCGACGACCTGGACCGGCCGGCCGCCCTCACCGCGGATGTCGGTGAGGTCGGCGGCCCGTTCGCGGCGCGTCCAGTGCCAGGCCTTGGTACGGCGGCGCAGCAGCTTCGCTGCCTCCAGCTGGGGGAGCAGCTCGTCGCAGGCGGGGCCGAACAGTTTCAGGTCGTCGTCGGTCAGCGGCAGTTCCGCGGCGGCCGCGCACAGGTGGGGGGCGAGCACGTACGGGTTGTCGGGGTCGAGGACGGTGGATTCCACGGGTTGGCGGAACAGGGCCTCGGGGTGGTGCACGAGGAACGTGTCCAGGGGGTCGTCGCGGGCGACCAGGACGGCGAGGGCGCCCTGCCCGGAGCGTCCGGCACGGCCGGCCTGCTGCCACAGGGAGGCGCGGGTGCCCGGGTAGCCGGCGATGACGACGGCGTCCAGGCCGGAGATGTCGACACCGAGTTCCAGGGCGTTGGTCGCGGCCAGGCCGAGGAGTTCGCCGGAGTGGATGGCGCGTTCCAGGGCGCGGCGCTCCTCGGGGAGGTAGCCGCCGCGGTAGGCCGCGACACGCCGGGCGAGGGAGCGGTCGATCTCGCCGAGGCGTTCCTGGGCGATGACGGAGATCAGCTCGGCGCCGCGCCGGGAGCGGACGAAGGTGACCGAGCGGACGCCCTGCACGGTGAGGTCGGTCAGCAGGTCGGCGGCCTCGGCGGTGGCGGTGCGGCGGACGGGGGCGCCCTTCTCGCCGTGCAGTTCGGTGAGCGGGGGCTCCCACAGGGCGAACACCAGTTCGCCGCGAGGTGAGGCGTCGTCGGCGACCTCGACCACGGGCAGGCCGGTCAGGCGACGGGCGGCGACGGACGGTTCGGCGGCCGTCGCGGAGGCCAGCAGAAACACGGGGGAGGCGCCGTAGCGGGCGCAGAGCCGGCGCAGGCGGCGCAGCACCTGGGCGACGTGCGAGCCGAAGACGCCGCGGTAGGTGTGGCACTCGTCGACGACGACGTACTTGAGCGCCTTCAGGAAGGAGGCCCAGCGGGGATGTGACGGCAGTATGCCGCGGTGCAGCATGTCGGGGTTGGTGAGGACGTAGTTGGCGTACTGGCGGATCCACTCGCGTTCCTCGACCGGCGTGTCGCCGTCGTAGACGGCGGTCCGCACGGAATTGCCGAGGGGGTGTGAAAGTTCCTTCACCGATCGGCACTGGTCCGCCGCAAGTGCCTTGGTCGGGGCGAGGTAGAGGGCGGTCGCGCCTCGGCCGTTCGGCGCCTCGGAGCCGTCCAGAAGGGTGGAGAGCACCGGCGCCAGGTAGGCCAGGGACTTGCCGGAGGCGGTGCCGGTGGCGACGACCACCGACTCGCCGTCCAGGGCGTGCTCGGCCGCGCGGGCCTGGTGCTCCCACGGGTGTTCGATGCCCGCTGCCTGCACGGCGGCGACGACCTCGGTCCGGATCCGGTCCGGCCAGACGGCATGGCGGCCCTCACGCGGGGGCAAGTGCTCCGTATGAGTGATGCGCGAAGCCCGGCTCCGCCCGGCGGCGAGCCGGTCCAGGACCGTGCCCGGATGCAGGCGGGAGACGGGGTCCGTCGTGGGTCGATCGGATCGGTGATTCTTGGCCATCGGCTCCGAGTGTGTCACTGGCGTGACGGACAATGGAGTCAAGGCGTCGTGCACGCCTGCCGGTAAGTGATTGAATGCCATCGCGGCTGGCGAACCGTCCCGGGGGCTTCAAGCCGAGGTGCCCGAGGGGCGACCGCTCGATAGCAAGGTGCTGGAGGATCCGTGGACCTGTCCCTGTCGACCCGTACCGTCGGCGATCGTACGGTCGTCGAGGTCGGTGGCGAAATCGACGTATATACCGCGCCCAAGCTGCGCGAGCAGCTGGTCGAGCTGGTGAACGACGGGAGTTTCCACCTCGTCGTCGACATGGAGGGCGTGGACTTCCTCGACTCCACCGGGCTCGGCGTTCTGGTCGGCGGTCTCAAGCGTGTGCGTGCCCACGAGGGCTCGCTGCGCCTGGTCTGCAACCAGGAGCGCATTCTCAAGATCTTCCGCATTACCGGCCTCACCAAGGTGTTCCCGATCCACACCTCGGTCGAGGAAGCGGTGGCGGCCACCGACTGACCACTCCGCCCCGGGCCACGCGCCCGGGGCGCCTGATTCGTACCAAGGGGGGCGGGCCGTCGACGGCCCTGTCCTCCCGACCGCACGCCCGTTAGTCGCGAGGGGGATGCATGGCCACCGTCGAACTCCGCTTCAGCGCGCTGCCCGAGCACGTCAGGACCGCCCGGCTCGTGGCGGCAGCGGTGGCGCGCAGGGCCGGGGTGGACGAGGCGGTCCTCGACGAGGTCCGCCTCGCCGTCGGCGAGGCCTGCACCCGCGCCGTCGGACTGCACCAGACGGGTGGGATCACCGCGCCGGTGCAGGTGCTGCTGATCGAGGAGGAGAAGCAGTTCTCCATCGAGGTCGGCGACGAGGCGCCGCACGCCGTTCCCGGTGACCGGGCCGCCGGGCCGGGCGACCCGGACGCGGAGACCGAGGAGGACGAGATGGGCCTCGCGGTCATCAGCGGCCTCGTGGACGACGTGGAGGTCTCCGCCGGAGAACACGGCGGGCTGATCCGCATGACGTGGCCGACCACGCCGCCGACCGCCGTGCTCGCCTGACGCCGACTCCTGGCGCCGACTCTCGACGCCGACTCCTGACGTGGACTTCCGCGTCGGACGCCGTAACCCGAAGGGCCCTACTCCGTAGGGCCCTTTTTGCGTGGCGGCCCCCGGGGCCCGCGCCTACAGTGATCCCGAGCGATTCTTTTCGTGAACCCATTCACGATCCGACGCGCGACAATTCGATCACGCGAGAATGCCCCAAAGGCATTACCGCTTTCGGGTTCGGGAGCCTGGGTCGATCATTTGCCAAAAGGCATGTGACGGCTGATTCCGCTTACCGCACACTGTTTTGATCAGGTCCGGCTACCTACAATCCGTCCACATCTTGAGCTCAGCCCAAGCGTCAAGGAGGACGAATGGCGGAGCTTTCTCTCCCCCATCAGTTGGACCGACCCACCACCTTCGCCGCCGCGGTGCTGACGGACGAGAACCGCGTGCTCGTCGCGGTGATCGCCCTGGTCGCCCTGGCGGCACTCGTGGTCGCGGGCGTCCTGGTGCGCCAGGTACTCGCGGCCGGCGAGGGCACCGAAAGCATGAAGAAGATCGCGGCGGCGGTCCAGGAAGGCGCGAACGCGTATCTGGCCCGTCAGTTGCGCACGCTCGGCGTATTCGCCGTGATCGTGTTCTTCCTGCTCATGCTGCTGCCCGCGGACGACTGGAATCAGCGTGCCGGACGATCGGTGTTCTTCCTGATCGGCGCGGCGTTCTCGGCGGCCACCGGCTATATCGGCATGTGGCTCGCCGTGCGCAGCAATGTGCGGGTCGCCGCGGCGGCACGGGAAGCGACACCGGCGGAGGGTGAGCCGGAAAAGGATCTCACCCTCGTTTCGCACAAAGCCATGAAGATCGCATTTCGCACGGGCGGCGTCGTCGGCATGTTCACGGTGGGGCTCGGCCTGCTGGGCGCCTCCTGCGTGGTGCTGGTGTACGCGGCCGACGCGCCGAAGGTGCTCGAGGGCTTCGGGCTCGGCGCGGCGCTGATCGCGATGTTCATGAGGGTCGGCGGCGGCATCTTCACCAAGGCCGCGGACGTCGGCGCCGACCTCGTCGGCAAGGTCGAGAAGGGCATCCCGGAGGACGACCCGCGCAACGCCGCGACCATCGCCGACAACGTGGGCGACAACGTCGGCGACTGCGCGGGCATGGCGGCCGACCTCTTCGAGTCGTACGCCGTGACGCTGGTCGCCGCGCTGATTCTCGGCAAGGTGGCCTTCGGCGACTCCGGGCTGGCGTTCCCGCTGCTCGTGCCGGCGATCGGGGTGCTCACGGCGATGATCGGCATCTTCGCGGTGGCGCCGCGGCGGGCCGACCGCAGCGGCATGAGCGCGATCAACCGCGGATTCTTCATCTCCGCCGTGATCTCGCTCGTGCTGGTGGCGGTGGCCGTCTTCGTCTACCTGCCCGGCACGTACGCGGAGCTGGACGGCGTCACCGACGCCGCGATCCAGGCCAAGAGCGGCGACCCGCGGATCCTCGCGCTCGTCGCGGTGGCGATCGGCATCCTGCTGGCCGCGGTCATCCAGCAGCTGACCGGCTACTTCACCGAGACGACCCGGCGGCCCGTCAGGGACATCGGCAGGTCCTCGCTCACCGGGCCCGCGACCGTCGTCCTCGCCGGTATCTCGGTCGGTCTCGAATCGGCCGTGTACACCGCCCTGTTGATCGGCCTCGGCGTCTACGGGGCGTTCCTGCTGGGCGGTACGTCGATCATGCTGGCGCTGTTCGCCGTGGCGCTCGCGGGCACCGGGCTGCTCACCACGGTCGGGGTGATCGTCGCGATGGACACCTTCGGGCCGGTCTCCGACAACGCGCAGGGCATCGCCGAGATGTCCGGCGACGTCGAGGGCGCGGGCGCGCAGGTGCTCACCGACCTGGACGCCGTCGGCAACACCACCAAGGCCATCACCAAGGGCATCGCGATCGCCACGGCGGTGCTCGCGGCGGCGGCGCTGTTCGGCTCGTACCGTGACGCGATCACGACCGGCGCGCGGGACGTGGGCGAGAAACTCACCGGCGACGGCGCGCCCATGACGCTGATGATGGACATCTCGCAGCCGAACAACCTGGTCGGTCTGATCGCGGGCGCGGCGGTCGTCTTCCTCTTCTCGGGGCTGGCGATCAACGCCGTTTCGCGGTCGGCGGGTTCCGTGGTCTTCGAGGTCCGCCGGCAGTTCCGGGAGCGGCCCGGGATCATGGACTACACGGAGAAACCGGAGTACGGCAAGGTCGTCGACATCTGCACCAGGGACGCCCTGCGGGAGCTCGCCACGCCCGGGCTGCTGGCCGTACTGGCGCCCATCTTCATCGGGTTCACGCTGGGCGTCGGCGCGCTCGGCGCGTTCCTGGCGGGCGCGATCGGCGCGGGCACGCTGATGGCGGTGTTCCTCGCCAACTCCGGTGGCGCCTGGGACAACGCCAAGAAACTGGTGGAGGACGGCCACCACGGCGGCAAGGGCAGCGAGGCCCACGCGGCGACGGTCATCGGCGACACGGTCGGCGACCCGTTCAAGGACACCGCCGGTCCCGCGATCAACCCGCTGCTGAAGGTGATGAACCTGGTGTCGCTGCTGATCGCGCCGGCGGTCATCAAGTTCTCCTACGGCGCCGACGAGAGCCTCGGCGTCAGGATCGCGATCGCGGTCCTCGCGCTCGGCGTGATCGTCGGCGCGGTCTACGTCTCCAAGCGGCGCGGGATCGCGATGGGTGACGAGGACAACGCGGGTTCGGAGCCCAAGTCGGCGGACCCGGCGGTGGTTTCGTAGCGGCCGGGCCGAGGAGGGGGCAAGGTCCCAGCTCAAGGTGTGGGCGGTCGGCGCGCGTTGACGTGCCGTCCGCCCGCACTTGTGTGTTCACACCCTGGTCGTGAGCCTTCTCTCGCTTGGTGCAAATGGCTTCAATAGGGTCATAACGGATGCCCGGCATGCGTTTGTCGCCCATCTGGCGTGTATGTTCCGGGGCCGAGAGCCATGGAAGGGACCAAACCGGTGAACAAGAAGCTCGCGGCCGCACTGTCCGGCGGTGCGGTACTGGTACTGGCGCTGACGGGTTGCGGCAGCGACGACAACGAAAAGCTGGACTCCTGGGCCAAGCAGGTCTGCGACGCGGTGCAGCCGCAGGCCGAGAAGATCGCGTCGGCCAACGCCGCGATCCAGAAGGAGACCTCGGACAACAGCACGCCGGAAGAGGTCCAGAAGACCGACTCCAAGGCCTTCCAGGACATGTCCGACGCCTACAAGGCGATCGGCTCAGCCGTCGACCGGGCCGGTGCGCCGGACGTCGAGAACGGCGAGAAGAAGCAGAAGGACGCGGTGAAGGAGCTCAACAGCATCTCCACCGCCTACGCCTCCCTGAAGAAGCAGGTCGACGCCCTCGACACCAAGGACCAGGCGAAGTTCGCCGACGGCCTCAAGGACGTCGCCACCGAACTCGACAAGCTCAGCAAGAGCGGCAACAACGCCCTGAAGACGCTGGAGGAGGGCGAGGTCGGCCAGGCCATGGGCAAGCAGGCCAGCTGCAAGTCGGCGAGCGCGTCGGCGTCCGCCACCAAGAACTGACCGCCACCAGGAACCGACCGCAGCCAAGAACAGACCGCTACCAGGAACCGGCCTCCGCAAGAACCCGTCGGCACCCCTCGACTCCCCGGCACGCGCGTGTGCCGGGGAGTCGTCGCGCATGCGCGCGATGCCGGCGCGAGCGGACACAATGGGGGCGTGAGTAACACCACCCTGTCCCCGCTGCCCTCCGCCGACCGTCCCGAGACCGCCGCCCGGCTCCGCGACGCGCTGCTCGCGGCCTCCTTCACCGCCGACGGACTGCTCGACCTGCTCGGCGCCCCCGCGTACGCGGCGCTGGCGCGCAGCGAGACCGTGCCCGCGCTCCGCGCGACCCGCGGGGACACGCCGCTGGAGACACTCGTCCGGCTGTTCCTCCTCCAGAAGCCGGTGCCGCACGCGCGCGTGGCCGACGTCCTGCCCGTCGACGCCTGCCTGGACGCCGGCTGGCTGGTGGGCGCGGGCGGCGACGAGATCGCAGCGACCGTCGACGTACGGCCGTACGGAGGGCCCGGCGGCGAGGACTGGTTCATCGTGTCCGACCTGGGCTGCGCCGTCGGCGGCGCGGGCGGCATCGGCAGCCACGACGAGGGCGTCGTCCTGGGCGTCGGCGGCGCGTCCACGACGCTGGCCGGCATCACGGTCCGTACGCCCGTCGCCGCCGCGCTCGACCTCGGCACCGGGTCCGGCATCCAGGCGCTGCACGCCTCCCGGCACGCCACGCGCGTGACGGCGACCGACGTGAACCCGCGCGCCCTGCACATCACCGCGCTCACCCTGGCGCTGTCCGGAGCCCCGGCCGCCGAACTGCGCGAGGGCTCGCTGTTCGAGCCGGTCCGGGAGGGGGAGACGTACGACCTGATCGTGTCGAACCCGCCGTTCGTGATCTCGCCCGGTGCCCGGCTCACCTACCGCGACGGCGGGATGGGCGGGGACGATCTGTGCCGCACGCTCGTTCAACAGGCGGGGGAGCGGCTGAACGAGGGCGGGTTCGCGCAGTTCCTCGCCAACTGGCAGCACGTCGAGGGGGAGGACTGGCAGGACAGACTCAGGTCGTGGGTGCCGCGCGGCTGCGACGCGTGGATCGTGCAGCGCGAGGTGCAGGACGTCACGCAGTACGCCGAGCTGTGGCTCAGGGACGCCGGTGACCACCGGGCCGACCCGGCCGACTACCAGGCGCGGTACGACGCGTGGCTGGACGAGTTCGAGGCGCGCAAGGTGAAGGCGGTGGGCTTCGGCTGGATCACGCTGCGCAGGACCGGCTCCGCCGTGCCGTCGGTCACCGCCGAGGAGTGGCCGCACCCGGTCGAGCAGCCGCTCGGCGAGGCGGTCCGGGCGCACTTCTCCCGGCTCGACTACCTGCGCTCGCACGACGACGCGGCGCTGCTCGAACAGCACTTCAGGCTCGCCGACGAGGTCGTGCAGGAACAGGTGGGACTGCCCGGTGCCGAGGACCCGGAGCACGTCGTGCTGCGGCAGAACCGCGGCATGCGCCGGGCCACCAAGGTCGACACGGTCGGCGCGGGCTTCGCGGGCGTCTGCGACGGCTCGATGAGCGCCGGCCGCATCCTGGACGCCATCGCGCAACTGCTCGGCGAGGACCCCGTGTTGCTGCGGGACCGCACGCCGGCGCAGATCAGGCTGCTGGTGGAGCAGGGGTTCCTGGAACCGGTGCGGTGATCCAGAGGGCCACCGCCCCAGCCCCCTGATCCGGGCGAACAGGCTGCCGCGGAGCGCGCGGCGGCCCATTCACGCCGTCCTGGACGCGTGGCGGGAGTGATACCCGCGACACCGGAGCAGGACGGGAGCCGGACGGGAGCCGTGAGGACAGTGACCGGTGTCTCGTGCCCGGCAAGATCGTCCCGCGCCGGCCGGTCGGAGCGAGACGAGCGAGGGCGGGCGCTCCGGGCGACACGCCCGTCGCCGTTCACCTCGGGTTCGCCTGTCTGCCGCCCGTGCGTGTCAGTCTCGCGTCGCTGGGCACTCGCGGACGGGAGAAAAGGGGCGCTGACGCCATGGAGAGCGGGCCGGCGATCTTCTCAGGAATCGTGTTCGCCCTGTTCGGAGCCGGTCTGGCGGTGTGGACCGCGACCCGCGTCCGGCACCGCCGCCCTGTCGCCCACGGTGTGAACCCCGTCGCATCGGCGACCCTCGCGAGCGTCGCGGCACTGCTCGCGCTCGCTCTCGGAACGTGGTGCTTCACCCGCGTCTGAGCGGCCCCGGCGCCCGCGCTCGAAAAGGGGGGCGGATCTTCGAAGGGGCCGCCGCCGGAGTGCCGCTCCGATAAATGGGAGGCGGAACTCCGGATAGTGTCGAACAGGCTGGTCGGCACTCCGGGCGGCAGGAATGGTGGTAGTCGGGTTACCGTTCGAGTGGCCGTTGCGGGCTTTTACCGTTTGACACGGGGGCGGGATGTACCGTCACACTCCGCAGCGTCAGCACGACCCGCCCCCGGGAATCAAGGCCCTGGGGAGACCCAGCGTCGACCGGAGAGAAGAGCGAAGTTGTCCCCGACCAGCGAGACCGCGAACGGCGGCCGCCGACTCGTCATCGTCGAGTCGCCTGCCAAGGCGAAGACGATCAAGGGCTATCTCGGCCCTGGATACATCGTCGAGGCGAGCGTCGGGCACATTCGCGACCTCCCCAACGGCGCCGCCGAGGTGCCGGACAAGTACACCGGTGAGGTCCGCCGCCTCGGTGTGGACGTCGAACACGACTTCCAGCCGATCTATGTGGTCAACGCCGACAAGAGGGCGCAGGTCAAGAAGCTCAAGGACCTGCTGAAGGAATCCGACGAGCTCTTCCTCGCCACCGATGAGGACCGCGAGGGCGAGGCCATCGCCTGGCACCTGCAGGAAGTCCTCAAGCCGAAGATCCCCGTGAAGCGCATGGTGTTCCACGAGATCACCAAGGACGCGATCCGGGAGGCCGTGGCCAACCCGCGCCAGCTCAACCAGAAGCTCGTCGACGCCCAGGAGACCCGCCGCATCCTCGACCGCCTCTACGGCTACGAGGTCTCGCCGGTCCTGTGGAAGAAGGTCATGCCGCGCCTGTCGGCCGGCCGTGTCCAGTCCGTCGCGACCCGGCTCGTGGTCGAGCGGGAACGCGAGCGCATGGCGTTTCGTTCCGCTGAGTACTGGGACCTGACGGGCACCTTCGCGACCGGCCGCGCCGGTGACTCGTCGGACCCGTCGTCGCTGGTCGCCCGCCTGCAGACCGTCGACGGCAGGCGAGTCGCCCAGGGCCGCGACTTCGACTCCCTGGGACAACTCAAGAGCGCGAACACCCTCCACCTCGACGAGGCGAACGCCCGCGCCCTGGCCGCCGCCCTGGAGAACACGCGGTTCGCGGTCCGCTCCGTCGAGTCGAAGCCGTACCGCCGCTCGCCGTACGCCCCGTTCCGTACGACGACGCTGCAGCAGGAAGCCAGCCGCAAGCTCGGCTTCGGCGCGAAGGCCACGATGCAGATCGCGCAGAAGCTGTACGAGAACGGCTACATCACCTACATGCGTACGGACTCCACGACCCTGAGCGAGACGGCGATCGCCGCCGCCCGCGCCCAGGTCACCCAGCTGTACGGCGCCGACTACCTGCCGCCGCAGCCCCGTACGTACGCCGGCAAGGTCAAGAACGCGCAGGAGGCGCACGAGGCGATCCGCCCCTCCGGCGACCGCTTCCGCACGCCCGCCGAGACGGGCCTGACCGGTGACCAGTTCAAGCTGTACGAACTGATCTGGAAGCGGACCGTCGCCTCCCAGATGAAGGACGCGACCGGCAACAGCGTCACCGTGAAGATCGGTGGCACCGCCGCCGACGGCCGGGACGTCGAGTTCAGCGCGTCCGGCAAGACGATCACCTTCCACGGCTTCCTGAAGGCCTACGTCGAAGGCGCCGACGACCCGAACGCCGAGCTGGACGACCGCGAGCGCCGCCTGCCGCAGGTCACCGAGGGCGACGCGCTGACGGCCGAGGAGATCACGGTCGACGGCCACGCCACCAAGCCCCCGGCCCGCTACACCGAGGCCAGCCTCGTCAAGGAACTCGAAGAGCGCGAGATCGGCCGCCCGTCGACGTACGCGTCGATCATCGGCACGATCCTCGACCGCGGCTACGTGTTCAAGAAGGGCACGGCCCTCGTGCCGTCCTTCCTGTCCTTCGCCGTGGTCAACCTCCTGGAGAAGCACTTCGGACGGCTCGTCGACTACGACTTCACCGCCCGCATGGAGGACGACCTCGACCGCATCGCCCGCGGCGAGGCCCAGGCCGTGCCGTGGCTGAAGCGCTTCTACTTCGGCGAGGGCCCGGACCACGGCGGCGGCGCGGCCGACGCCGGCAACGGCGACGGGGACCACCTCGGCGGCCTCAAGGAACTCGTGACCGACCTGGGCGCGATCGACGCCCGCGAGGTGTCGTCGTTCCCCGTGGGCAACGACATCGTGCTCCGCGTCGGCCGCTACGGCCCGTACATCGAGCGCGGCGAGAAGGACACCGAGCAGCACCAGCGCGCGGACATCCCCGACGACCTCGCGCCGGACGAGCTGACCGTCGACCTGGCCGAGGAACTCCTCGCCAAGCCGAGCGGCGACTACGAACTGGGCACCGACCCGAAGACCGGCCACACCATCGTCGCCAAGGACGGCCGCTACGGCCCGTACGTCACCGAGGTCCTCCCCGAAGGGACCCCGAAGACGGGCAAGAACGCCGTCAAGCCGCGCACGGCCTCCCTCTTCAAGACGATGTCCCTGGACACCGTGACGCTCGAGGACGCGCTGAAGCTGATGTCGCTGCCGCGCGTCGTCGGCACCGACGCCGAGGGCCAGGAGATCACCGCGCAGAACGGCCGCTACGGCCCGTACCTGAAGAAGGGCACGGACTCGCGGTCACTGCAGACCGAGGAGCAGCTCTTCACGATCACGCTGGAAGAGGCGCTGGCGATCTACGCCCAGCCCAAGCAGCGCGGTCGCGCCGCGGCCAAGCCGCCGCTGAAGGAACTCGGCGAGGACCCGGTCAGCAACAAGCCGGTCGTGGTCAAGGACGGCCGCTTCGGCCCGTACGTCACCGACGGGGAGACCAACGCGACCCTGCGCTCCGGCGACAGCGTCGAGACGATCACCCCCGAGCGCGGCTTCGAACTGCTCGCCGAGAAGCGCGCCAAGGGCCCCGCCAAGAAGACGGCGAAGAAGGCCACCACCAAGAAGGCCGCCGCGAAGAAGGCACCCGCCAAGAAGACGGCCGCCGCGAAGAAGACGACGGCCGCCAAGAAGACCACGGCGAAGAAGACGGCCGCGAAGAAGACCACCGCGGCCAAGTCGACCGAGGACTGAGCGGCTCTCAGAAACCACGCGGAGTTCGCGAAACGAACGCCCCGGCGCCTCATCGGTGCCGGGGCGGCCGTACGTTCGGACAGGCGCCCCGGGCTGTCGGTGCGGCCCGATAGGCTGAACGCATGACGCGAGCCGAGCAGCCAGCCGAGCAGTCAACGGCCCCTCACCCGGCCCCCGACGACGCACTGGTCGCGGACTCCCGCGAGCGCGCCGTCCGCGCACTGCTGCGCCGACCGCAGTTGAAGCGGTTGTGGAGCGCACAGCTCGTGGGTGGTGTCGGCGACATCCTCGCCCTCCTCGTCCTGGTCGTCCTCGTCCTCCAGACGGCGATCGCCGAGGGCTCCTTCGGGGGCGGCTATCGCGGCGTGGCGTTCGCAGTGGCGACCGTTTTCGGTGTGCGGATCCTCGCGACGCTGCTCTTCGGAGCGGTCCTCCTCGGCCCGCTCACGTCACTGACCTCGCCCGACGGTCCGCTCGACCGCCGCTGGACGATGGTCGGCGCCGACGGCGTGCGCGCCGCGCTGCTGATCGTCGCGCCGCTGTGGATCGACTGGATGCCGGACGACGCCCTCGCCGCCCTCCTCGTCACCGCCTTCGTGGCGGCCGTCGCCGAGCGGTTCTGGGGGGTCTGCCGCGAGAGCGCGGCGCCCGCCCTGCTGCCGGCCCCGCCCCCGGAGGGCGCGACGGTACGGCCGCTGCCGGACCACATGGACGCGCTGCGCCGCCTGTCGCTGCGCACGGGCTTCGTCGCGATACCGCTCGCGGGCGCCGCGCTGGTCGTCGCCGGTCTGGTGAACAACGTGCTGGGTGCCGGCATCGCCTGGTTCGCCCAGCACCAGGCGGCCCTCGCCTCGTACGTCGCGGCGGGACTGTTCGCCGCGTCCCTGTCCGTGCTGACGTTCCTCGAACTGCCCGGCACGCGCACGCCGCGCGCGCGGTCGCCGCTGGAAGGGCTGCGCCGCCCGAAGTCGGCCGGCGGTGGCGACAAGGGCCGCGGCGGCGTCGAGAAGGGCCGCACGGGTGCGATACCGCTGCTGGTCCTGGCCTGCGCGGCCGTCGCGGGCGCGGTGGCCGCCGCTGTCGGCGTCACCGTGCTGCACGCCAAGGACCTCGGCGGCGGGCCCGTTCTGTTCGGCCTGCTGGTGCTCGCCCTGACCGGCGGCGTCGTCGTCGGCATCCGTACGGCGCCCGGCGTGCTGCCCACGCTGTCCCGGCGGCGGCTCCTCGCGCTCGCCATCGCCTTCACGGGCGTCGACCTGCTGGTGGCGGGCCTCGTCCCGGACGTCACCAGCGTCCTGGTGATCCTCGCCCTGGCCGGCGTCGGCGCGGGCGTGGCCGCCAACACCGGGCACACCCTGCTCGACCAGGAGACCGAGGCGCTGCGGCGCGCGCGGATCACCGGGCACCTGCACGCGGTCGTGCGGGTCTTCGTGGCGCTCGGCGCGGTGGTCGCCCCGGTCGTGGCCGCGGGCATCGGCCCGCACCGGCTGGAGAGCGGCAAGTTCGTGTTCGCGCACGGCGGCGCCGCGTTCACGCTGATGCTGGTCGGCGCGCTGCTGCTGCCGGTGGCGGCGCTGGTGCTGGCCAAGGTCGACGACCGCTCCGGCGTGCCGCTGCGGCACGACCTGCGGGACGCGGTCCTCGGCGGCGACGACCCGGAGCCCGCGGCGGCCGCGTCCGGCTTCTTCATCGCCCTGGAGGGCGGCGACGGCGCCGGGAAGTCCACGCAGGCCGAGGCGCTCGCCGAGTGGATCAGGTCCAAGGGCCACGAGGTCGTGCTCACCCGCGAGCCGGGCGCGACGCCGGTCGGCAAGCGGCTGCGGTCCATCCTGCTCGACGTCTCCAGCGCCGGACTCTCGCACCGCGCGGAGGCCCTGCTGTACGCGGCCGACCGCGCGGAGCACGTGGACACCGTCGTACGGCCCGCCCTGGAGCGCGGCGCGGTGGTGATCTCCGACCGCTACATCGACTCCTCGGTCGCCTACCAGGGCGCCGGCCGCGACCTGTCGCCGACCGAGATCGCCCGCATCAACCGCTGGGCGACCAACGGGCTCGTCCCGAACCTGACGGTGCTGCTGGACGTCGCCCCGGAGACCGCGCGCGAGCGGTTCACCGAGGCGCCGGACCGGCTGGAGTCCGAGCCCGCCGAGTTCCACGCGCGCGTGCGGTCCGGTTTCCTCACGCTGGCCGCGGCCGACCCCGGGCGCTACCTGGTGGTGGACGCCGGGCAGGAGCCCGAGGCCGTCACCGCCGTCGTCCGGCACCGGCTCGACCAGGTGCTGCCGCTGTCCGAGGCCGAGATCCAGGCTCGCGAGGAGGCGCGCCGGAAGGCGGAGGAGGAGGCCAGGCGCAAGGCGGAGGAAGAAGCCCGCCGCAAGGCCGAGGAGGAGCGCCTGGAGCGCGAGCGCCAGGAGCAGCTCGCCCGGCTGCGCGCCGAGGAGGAGGAGCGCAAGCGGCGCGAGCTGGAGGAGGCGCAGCGCCGCGAGGCCGAGCGGCAGGCGGAGGAGGCCCGGCTACGGGCCGAGGAGGCGCGCCGCAAGGCGGAGGAGGAGCGGGCCCGGCTCCTCGCCGAGGAGAAGGCGCGCGCCGAGGAGGAGGCCCGCCGCAGGGCCGAGGAGGAGCGGCGCCGCAAGCAGGCCGAGGAGGAGGCGCGGCTGCGCGCCGAGGCCGAGGCGCAGCGACTGGAGAAGCAGCGGAAGGCCGAGGAGGCACTGCTGCGCGCCGAGGAGGCCCGCCGCCAGGCGGAACAGGCGGCGGCTGCGGCAGCGGCGGGACCGAGGCCCACCGCCCCCGAGGCGGCGCGGACGCCCCGGCCGGCGGCCGGGCAGGACGCGGCGACCGTGCCGACGCCGGTCGTCCGCCCGGGTGAGGACACCGCGGTGCTGCGGCCGGTCCGCGACGAGCGTGAGCAGCGGTTCGACGAGCGTGAGCAGGGGCGCGGTTCGGGGCGGGTCTCCGAGGCCGAGGTGACCGCGGAGCTGCCGAAGCCGGCGCCGGGCACCGCCGACGAGACGGCGGTCCTTCCGCAGGTCCCGGGCGCCGGTGACGACACGGCCGTACTGCCGCCGGTGCGCGGGGACGCGCGCGGGGACGAACCCGCCGACCGGGTGCCGCCGGGCTACTTCCGCGACGAACAGCCTGCCGCCCCCCGCCCGGACGGCACCGAGGACCGCACGCGCGAGCTGCCGCAGGTGGACGCCGACGAGGTGCCCCGCCGCCGGCAGCGCTCCGACTGGGCCGAGGAGACCCCGCTGGACGACCTGCCGACGCTGGCGGACGAACTGCTGGGCCCGCGCGACGACGAGTACGACGAGGACGGCGGCCGGGGCCGGGGACGTCGGCGCTGACCTGCGGGTCGCGCGTCGGGGCCCGGCCGCCCGGAGGGGCGGCCGGAGCCGGAGCCGGAGCATCCCGGCGCGCACGGACGGGGCCGGAGTGTCCCGCGCCGGGCGGGGGTGGCCGCGGCCGGGCCGTTCGAGGTCGGGCGTCCGGAGCCGGGCCGTTCGAGGTCGGACATCCGGGGTCGGGGCGTCCGGGGTCGGGGCGGCCGGAGTGTCCGGTGTGGAACGGGATTGTCAGTGCCCGCCCGCACAATGGATCCCGCAAGGCTGACGTGGTGGAAGGGCGGCGTGACCCATGACCGTGTGGGACGACCTCGTGGGGCAGGAGCGGGTGAGCGACCAGCTCGCCGCCGCAGCGCGTGACGCCGACGCCCTCGTGACCGCGGCGGCGACCGACGCGCCCCCGCCCGAGGCGTCGAAGATGACGCACGCCTGGCTGTTCACGGGCCCGCCCGGCGCCGGGTACGTCCAGGCGGCGCGGGCCTTCGCCGCCGCCCTGCAGTGCGTGAGCCCCGACCGCGCCCTCGGCGGAGCCCCCGGCTGCGGCTTCTGCGACGGCTGCCACACGGCCCTGATCGGCACGCACGCCGACGTCAGCACGGTCACGGCGGTCGGCGCGCAGATCCGGGCCGAGGAAATGAGGGACACGGTCCGCAAGTCGTTCACCGCGCCGGCGAACGGCCGCTGGCAGGTCATCCTCGTGGAGGACGCCGAGCGTCTGAACGAGAAGTCGGCCAACGCCGTCCTCAAGGCCGTCGAGGAGCCCGCGTCCCGCACGGTCTGGCTGCTGTGCGCGCCATCGGTGGAGGACGTGCTGCCGACGATCCGCTCCCGCTGCCGGCTCCTGACCCTCAGCACGCCCTCGGTGGACGCCGTCGCCGACATGCTCGTACGGCGCGAGGGCGTTGAGCCGGACGTCGCGATGGCCGCCGCCCGCGCCACCCAGGGGCACGTGGAGCGGGCGCGCCGGCTGGCCACCGACCCGGCCGCCCGCGAGCGCAGAGCCGCCGTGCTCAAGCTGCCGTTGCGCGTCGAGGACATCGGCGGCTGTCTCCGGGCCGCCCAGGAACTCGTGGACGCCGCGTCGGCGGACGCCAAGGTGCTCGCCGACGAGACGGACGCCAAGGAGACCGAGGAGATGAAGGCGGCGCTCGGCGCGGCACAGGGCGGCCGGCTGCCGCGCGGCACGGCGGGCGTGATCAAGGACCTGGAGGACAACCAGAAGCGCCGCAGGACGCGCACGCAGCGCGACAGCCTCGACCTCGCCCTGAGCGACCTCACCGCGTTCTACCGCGACGTCCTCGCCCTCCAGCTCGGCTCCCGCATCGCGATCGCCAACGTCGACGCCGAGGACGCCCTGGACCGGATCGCCCGCGGCAGCACCCCCGAGGCCACGCTGCGCCGCATTGAGGCGATCGCCGCCTGCCGCGACGCCCTCGACCGCAATGTGGCACCGCTGCTCGCGGTGGAGGCGATGACGATGGCCCTCAGAGCGGGCTGACGAGACGGGCCGGCACGCACGGGGGTGTCCGTCAGGGTTGACGGGATAACTCGTAAGAGGCACGTCCCGCACACAACGCGTACGGGTCGTAGCGCAGAGTTACGCTCGCTGGATGCACACAAGGCGCACTCACCGCAGATCCCGCACCGCCAGGATCGGCATCGGCCTCCTCGCCGCCGTAGGCCTGCTGGTCCCGGCCTGTTCGCCCGGCGCGTCGGGAACGGCCAGTTCGGCGGCCCAAGGGGCGGCGGCGCTGGCCGCTCTGCCGAGGGCCACCCCGGCGGCCCTCTCGCCGTACTACGGGCAGAAGCTGAAGTGGCGGGGCTGCGGCGCCCCCGGCTTCCAGTGCGCCACGCTCCGGGCGCCGCTCGACTACGCGAAGCCGTCGGCCGGTGACGTCCGGCTCGCCGTCGCCCGCAAGAAGGCCACCGGACCGGGCGAGCGGCTCGGCTCGCTGCTGGTGAACCCGGGCGGGCCGGGCGGCTCCGCCGTCGACTACCTCCAGGCGTACGCCGGTGTCGGCTACCCGCCCGACGTCCGCGCCCGGTACGACATGGTGGCGGTCGACCCGCGGGGCGTGGCCCGCAGCGAGCCCGTTGAGTGTCTCGACGGGCGGGAGATGGACACGTACACGCAGACGGACGTGACGCCGGACGACGAGAAGGAGACCGACGCCCTCGTCGGCGCGTACCGGACGTTCGCGGAGGGCTGCGGCGCCGACGCGCCGGGGCTGCTGCGGCACGTGTCCACGGTCGAGGCGGCGCGGGACATGGACATCCTGCGGGCCGTGCTGGGCGACCGGAAGCTGAACTTCGTTGGGGCGTCGTACGGGACGTTCCTCGGGGCGACGTACGCCGGGCTGTTCCCCGACCGCTCGGGGCGGCTGGTGCTGGACGGGGCGATGGACCCGTCGCTGCCCGCGCGGCGGCTGAACCTCGAACAGACGGCGGGCTTCGAGACGGCGTTCCAGTCGTTCGCGAAGGACTGCGTACGCCGGCCCGACTGCCCCCTGGGCGACCGGAACACCACACCGGCCCAGCTCGGCAAGAACCTGAAGGCGTTCTTCGAACGGCTCGACAAGCGCCCCGTCCCGGCCGGCGACGCCGACGGCCGCCGCCTCACCGAGTCCCTCGCGACGACCGGCGTGATCGCCGCGATGTACGACGAGAGTGCCTGGGAGCAACTGCGCGAGTCGCTGACGGCGGCGATGAAGGAGAACGACGGCGCGGGCCTGCTCGTCCTGTCCGACAGCTACTACGAGCGCGACGCCGACGGCGGCTACAGCAACCTGATGTTCGCCAACGCAGCCGTGAACTGCCTCGACCTCCCGGCGGCCTTCAGCGGTCCAGACGAGGTGCGCGACGCGCTGCCGGCCTTCGAGAAGACGTCCCCGGTGTTCGGCGAGGGCCTGGCGTGGGCCTCCCTGAACTGCGCGTACTGGCCGGTGGCGCCCTCCGGCGAACCGCACCGCATCAAGGCACGGGGCGCCTCGCCGATCGTCGTGGTCGGCACCACCCGGGACCCGGCGACGCCGTACCGCTGGGCGAAGTCCCTGGCCGCCCAGCTGTCCTCGGCGCGCCTCCTGACGTACGACGGCGACGGCCACACGGCCTACGGCCGGGGGAGCGCCTGCGTCGACTCTGCGATCAACGCGTACCTGCTCCGCGGAACCCCGCCGAAGGACGGAAAGCGCTGCTCATAGGGCCTCTCGCCCGACTGCTCCCACCTTGTCCCGACCTTCGTACCGGCCCCGGACCAGAGGCCTCCGGGGCTGGTACGAAGCACCCCCGGAAACTGTGTAGACTTACCGACGTTGCCGATCGCACCATGGGTGCGGGCAGCACGCCGCCTTAGCTCAGATGGCCAGAGCAACGCACTCGTAATGCGTAGGTCTCGGGTTCGAATCCCGAAGGCGGCTCCGGTAAAAGGCCAGGTCACCCAGGTGTGACCTGGCCTTTTGTGTGTGCGCGAGTGGTGTCACGCGGTGCGCGGTGTCACCAGGCCCGATTCGTAGGCCAGGACCACGAGGTGGGCTCGGTCGCGGGCGTGGAGTTTGGTCATGGCTCGGTTGATGTGGGTTTTCACCGTCATCGGGCTGATCACCATGTGGTCGGCGATCTGATCGTTGGACAGGCCCTGGGCGACCAGGGCGACGGCCTCGCGTTCGCGGCTGGTCAGTTCCCGGAGGCCTTTGCCGGCACCGGTGTTGAGCGGCTGGGTGAGGTAGCGGTGGATGAGTTTGCGGGTGATCGAGGGGGCGAGGAGGGCGTCGCCACGGGCCGCTACGCGGACGGCGTGGAGGAGGTCCTCCGGGAGGATGTCCTTGACGAGGAACCCGGCGGCGCCGGCGCGCAGTGCTTCGAAGACGTACTCGTCCATGCCGTAGTTGGTCAGGATGACGACGTGCACCTCGTCCAGGGCCGGGTCCGCGGCGATGCGGCGGGTGACCTCGATGCCGTCCATGACCGGCATCTGGATGTCGACGAGCGAGACGTCCGGCAGGTGTTCGCGGGCCAGGGCCAGGCCCTCCTCGCCGTCGGCGGCCTCGGCGACGACCTCGATGTCCTCCTCCAGGTCGAGGAGCGCGCGGAATCCGCTGCGGATCAGCGGCTGGTCGTCGACCAGCAGGACACGGATCATGAGGTTGCGTCCACGGGGAGTTCGGCCTGGACGGTGAAGCCGCCCTCGTCGCGGGGTGCGGCGCTCAGCCGGCCGCCGAGAGCGGTCACGCGCTCGCGCATGCCCAGGAGTCCGACTCCGGGTACGGGGGTGGTGCCCGGGGTGGCCCTGCCGTTGTCGTCGACGCGTATCGCGAGGGCGTCCGGGCGGCAGTCGATGCGGACCGACGCCGTCGTCGCGGCGGCGTGGCGGGCGATGTTGGTGAGGGATTCCTGGACGATCCGGTAGGCGGTCCGGTCCACCGCCGCGGGTACGTCGCAGTGTTGTCCCTCGAACGTCAGAGTTGCGTCGAGGCCCAACGTGCGGGCCCGTTCCACCAGTTCCTTCACGTCGTCGAGTCCGCGCGGCGGGGTCGTGTCGTCGTCGCGGAGCGCCTGAAGGGTCGCGCGCAGCTCCCGGCTCGCCTCGCGGCCCGCCTCCTGGATGGCGAGCAGGGTTTCCGGCACCTGCTCGCCGCGTCTGCGGGCCACGTGGACGGCGACCTCCGCCTGGAGCTTGATGATCGAGATCTGGTGGGTCAGCGAGTCGTGGAGCTCGCGGGCGATGCGGAGCCTCTCGTCGTCGGCACGGCGCCGGGCGGTCTCCTCGCGGGTGCGCTCGGCCTCGTCCGCCCGCCGCTCGGCCTGTCGCAGCGCCTCGCCGGCGGCGCCCGCCGCGATCAGCCAGGCGATCTCCAGGGCGCCCCTGGCCTGCGCGAACGCCTCGCCGGTGTCGTGCAGGCCCGACACCAGGGCGGCGAGGGGCAGCAGGGCCAGCATGCTCACGCTCGCCGCGATGGTGGGGGTGCGCCGACCGGCTCGTACGGCGGCGTAGACCGCGAACAGGTAGGCGACGGCCGGCACGTCGAACCCGGCCGCTTGGTAGCCCACCGCGCTCAGCCCGGTGACGGCCAGGACGGTGACCGGAGCGCGGCGGCGTGCGGCCAGTGCCAGGCCCCCGGCGGCCAGCAACGCATGGCCGAGCGGGTCCAGTTGTGTGCCCGAGTGCTGCCCGGACAACCCGGTGACCAGCAGTGTCGCCGCCACGCCGACGGCGATCGCCCAGTCGGTGACCGTAGCCCGGACACCCGAGAGTCCCGTCCTCATGGGCGCACCCTAGCCGCGCGGCGTCCGGCGGGAGTCCCGCTCACGGACGAGGCGTCGACTACCGCGGCTGCGGTACGTCGACTCCGACTGCCGCGTCCGCGGTAGCCGGGTGCGCCGTTCGCGGCAGTGCGAAGTGCGTCCGCTCGCGGGACGACCGGCGGGGGTGCGGCAGACATGCTCGGACCACGTCCAGTCGCAGGAGGAGACATGTCAGTCGGAACTGTGCTCGCCGCACCCGCCTCGCTTGCCGCACCGGCCACTCACGCGTCGGTCCAGTCGGTCGCGGCCGGTGCCTACGACCTGACCTCCGGGCGCCTCGTGGGCACGCTGGCCGCGTTGGTCGCACTGGCCGGAGTGGTCGTCGGCGTGCGGGCCCTGGCCCGGTCGCGGTCCCGGTCTGTCTGTGGTGGCGGCCGTGGGTGGCGGGGGGCCGTCGCCGCCGTCGTGGCGGGCCTCGTCGGCATGGTCGCCGGCGCGGTCAATCTGGCCGTGGCCGACGGAGGTCTCGGCACCGGCAACGGCGTGGCCGGGGGTGTCATCGCCCTCGTACTGGGGTCGGCTGCCACGGTCGTCGGCCTGCTCGCACTGGCCCGCCTGCGCCGCACCGGTTCGACGAGCGACCGGCCCGGTCAAGAGCGCGCGCTCCTGTGAGGGAGAGGAGCGCCCACTCCCTCACTTCGCGTCCGCGTAACACTCCACCACCGCCGTCGTGAACGGGAAGCGGACCGGTGTCTCCCCGAAGGTGAGGCGGCCCGCCAGGTCGGCCGCCTCACGGATGGCCGCGGCGACGGTCTCGGCCTCCTCCGCCGGGCAGTGCACGATCACCTCGTCGTGCTGGAAGAAGACCAGCTCCGCCGCCATGGACGCGCACGTCCGCCGCAGTGCCGCGAGCAGCAGCAGGGCCCAGTCGGCGGCGCTGCCCTGTACGACGAAGTTGCGCGCGAAGCGGCCCCGCGCGCGGGAGTTGGTGGAGGCGTAGCCCGGCACCCACTGCTGGGCCTCGGCCCCGGCCTCTTCCTCGGGGACCGCCTCGGGGACCGGGATGCCGGCCTCCTCCGCGTCGCCGGCGGCGCGGGCGGCGGGCGGACAGGTCCGGCCGAGCCAGGTCCGCACCAGCCGGCCCTCCTCGCCGGCCCGCGCCGCGTCGTCCACGTACGCCACCGCCTTGGGGAAGCGGCGTCTGAGCGCGGCGAGGTTCTTCAGGCCGTCGCCGGACGTCTGGCCGTAGACCGCGCCGAGCACGGCGAGCTTGGCCTGGGTGCGGTCGCCGGAGAACGCGCGGTCCGAGACCGACTGGTAGAGGTCGGTCTCGCGGCCCGCGACCTCCATGAGGCCGGGGTCGCGGGAGATCGCCGCGAGCACGCGCGGCTCCATCTGGTCGGCGTCGGCGACGACCAGCCGCCAGCCGGGGTCGGCGACGACGGCGCGCCGGATCACCTTGGGGATCTGCAGGCCGCCCCCGCCGTTGGTGACCCAGCGGCCGGTGACCGTGCCGCCGGCGAGGAACTCCGGGCGGAACCGGCCGTCGCGCACCCAGTCCTGGAGCCAGGACCAGCCGTGCGCCACCCAGATGCGGTACAGCTTCTTGTACTCGACGAGCGGTTTCACGGCCGGGTGGTCGACCGACTCCAGTTCCCAGCGGCGGGTGGAGGCGACCTTGATTCCGGCCTGCGCGAAGGCCTTGATCACGTCGGCCGGCAGGTCCGGCCGCACCCGGCGCCCGAACGCGGCCGACACCTCCTCCGCGAACTCGGCGAGCCGGCGCGGCTCACCGCCGCCCGCGTACCGCTCGCCGAGCAGGTCGTGCAGCAGGTCGCGGTGCACCTCGGCGCTCCACGGCAGCCCGGCGTGGTTCATCTCCGCGGCCACCAGCATCCCCGCCGACTCGGCGGCGGTCAGCAGCCGCATCCGGTCCGGGTGCTCGGCCCGGTCGTGCCGCCGCTGCTGCTCGGCGTACACCTCGGCGAGGTCGGTCAGCGGCAGGTGGACGCCCTGCGGCTCGAACAGCGGGGACTGCGCGCCCGGTTCGGCGGACCGCTGGGGTGGGTCCTGCGGTACGGGGCCGCCGCGCAGCCGGGCCAGGGCGGCAGCCGCCGAGCGGGGTTCGCCGTACCGCCCCTCGTGGCCGAGCAGCAGGGTCTCGGCGTCCTCGATGTCGTAGCACCGCTCCGGCCGTACGCCCGCGGAGAGCAGGCGCGGGTACACCTCGGGCGTCGAGCGCCACACCCAGCGGGTGACGTCCGGGCGCGCGCGGACGGCCGCCACGAGGTCCGGCTCGCGCAGCACGGGGCCGACGGGCAGCCCGTCCGGACCGAGGGGGGCGAGCTCGGCGCCGCCACCCTCGGTCGGAGCGAGCACCCACCGACCGGTCATGCCGCGAGTGTCGCAGGGGGGTCTGACAACGGCCCCGCTTGTGGAGTCCGACGACCGCGAGCCCACTCGTGGGCCACGGTGGCCTGCCGGTGACGCGCCCACCCCGTGGCCCACGGTGGGCCCCCGCCACCCCCGTGGGCCCACCTGCCCGCGTCACCCCGCCGAGCGCCCGTCGGCCGCGTGGACTCAGTCCTTGCCGGCGCCGCCCTCGTCCTCGCCCTCCGTCTTCAGGAACTGCGACAGCAGCGCGGTGACGTGGTCCTCCACCGCCTGCTTGGTGACGCCGACGCCCGCCAGGACGCCCTCGCCGTTCTCGTGCTCCAGAAGGGCCAGCAGGATGTGCTCGGTGCCGATGTAGTTGTGGCCGAGGCGCAGGGCCTCGCGGAACGTCAGCTCCAGGACCTTCTTGGCCGCGGAGCCGTACGGCACCAGCTCCGGGACCTCCTCGACGGCGGGCGGCAGCGCGGCGGTCGCGGCCTCGCGCACCGAGTCCAGGCTCACGCCCAGGGCGACGAGCGTCTTGGCGGCGAGCCCGTCGGGGTCCGCGAGCAGGCCGAGGACGAGGTGCTCGGGGACGCCCTCGGCGTTGCCGGCGGTCCTGGCGGCGGCGTGGGCGGCCATGACCGCCTCGCGGGCGCGGGGCGTGTAGCGGCTGAAGCCCTGGCTCGGGTCGAGGTCGGCCGACTCCTTCGGCACGAACCGCTTCTGCGCCGCCTGCCGCGTGACGCCCATGCTCTTGCCGATGTCGGTCCAGGAGGCGCCCGAGCGGCGGGCCTGGTCGACGAAGTGGCCGATGAGGTGGTCGGCGACCTCGCCGAGGTGGTCGGCGGCGATGACCGCGTCCTGGAGTTGTTCGAGGGGCTCGGTGTGGACCTTCTTGATGGCCGCGATGAGGTCGTCGAGTCGTACGGATGACGTGATGGATGAGTTCGTCGTCATGTGTCAACCGTAGGTTGACGCCATCCGAAGTGTCAACCGTGAGTTGACAGTGATCACGCGGGACGCCGTCCGCACCGGCCACGTGGCACCATCGCCCGGTGAGCACCACCAGCACCGTCGAGCGCGCCCTGCGGGCCGCCCTCTACGACTCCGCCGACGCGTCCCTGGACACCGCCGCGTCCCTGCTCGCGGCCGACAAGGACGCCGACGCCGAACTCGCCCGGCGCGGCGAGGAGTTCGTGGCGGCGGCCTGGCGGCGCGGCTGGCAGCCCGCCGACGTCGTACGCGTCGTGCGCCGCGACCTGGACGACGTACACGTACGCGTGGTGTCCGCGCTGATCCGGGCGCAGGCGCCGCACGACCGGCCGCGGGGGCGTCGCTGGGCCGCCCAGGTCGAGGAGCTGGCCGCCGAGGCGCCGCCGCCCCGCACCGACCGTTTCACGCACGCCACGGCGGTGCTGGAGCTGTACCGGCTGCTGCTGCGGTTGCCCGCGCTCGAACCGCTCGAGGAACCCACGCGGAGGCGCGCCGGGGAGCGAATAAGAGGACGGGCCGGGGAGCGAGCCGAGGGGCGGGCCGGGGACCGGGACGGCGGGCGCCACCCGGAGTCCCGCGCACTCACCCGCATCCGCGCCCTGCTCGCCAAGGCGGAGGCGACCGGATACCCGGAGGAGGCGGAGGCGCTCAGCGCCAAGGCGCAGGAGCTGATGGCCCGGCACAGCATCGACGCCGCGCTGCTGTCCGCCGAGGCGCCCTCGCCCGACGCGCCCGGCGCCTGCCGGATCGGCGTGGAGCCGCCGTACGAGCAGGCCAAGGCGGTGCTGCTGGACGCGGTCGCCGACGCGAACCACTGCCGTGCCGTGTGGAACGAGGCCTTCGGCTTCTCCACGGTCGTCGGCTTCGAGGCCGACCTGGAGGTCGTCGAACTCCTCTACACCTCACTGCTCGTGCAGGCGCAGACCGCGATGACCCGGGCGGAGGCCGCGCAGCGGGCCGGCGGCCGCAAGCGGACCAAGTCCTTCCGGCAGGCCTTCCTCGCCGCGTACGCCCATCGCGTGGGCACCCGGCTGCGGGCCGCCGCGGAGACGCAGGTGACCGACGACCTGCTGCCCGTGCTCGCCTCCCGCGACGTCGCCGTCACCGGGCGGCTGGACAGCATGTTCCCGGAGACGACCACGACCCGGCTGCGCGGCGTACGCGACGAGGCGGGCTGGACGGAGGGCGCGCGTGCGGCCGACGACGCCGAGGTCAGGGCCCGCCCACACCTGCCCTGACCCGGCGCCTGCCGGGCTCACCTGCCCTGCCCCGCGCCTGCCGGGCTCACCTGCCCTGCCCTGCCCTGCCCCGCCGCGAGGCGCCCGCACCTGCCCCGCCCCGGCCGCCTGCCGGGCTCACGTGGCCGTCCGGGTCTCAGTCACCGGCCGGCTGGAAGGCGCCGACGGAGATGTCGGCGCTCGTCCCGGCGATCGGGCCGTACGTCCACGGGAAGTCGCGGTCGTCGGAGTGGCCGGGGAGCCTGACCTTCAGGCCGTCGGCGTCGACGCCGTCCGCGGCGCCCTCCTCGCCGCGCACGTACGTGATCGTGAAGGACACCGACTGACCCTCGGTGAGCGTCAAGGGCTCCGCCTTGGCGCCCTCCTGGGCCGGGACCTCGACGGACTCGCCGCCGGCCGAGACGTCGACGCCGGGCAGGCCGTCCAGGGTGCAGGGGCCGCCCTGGTTGGTGACGGTGACGGGGATGTTGCCGGTGTCGCCGGCGGCGGGGGCGGCGTTCGCGGGGCCGACGTCGACGGCGACGTCGCCGATCCGGCAGGCCGCGCCGCCCTCCGAAGAGGCCGTACCGCTCTTGGCCGAGGCGGTCGCCCCGGCGCCGGCCTTGCCGTCGTCGCCGTCACCTCCGCTGCCGCAGGCGGTCAGGAACAGGGCCGCGGTGAGGGCGGTGACGGCGATCGGTGTGGTGCGCATGAAGGTCCCCAGGGTGCTCGGTCGTTGACGCTGCCCGTGGATCATCACGCACGACACGGTGGTCCCGCCGCCCGGGCCACCGAAAACGCCCCGCGCGCGTGATGACCCACGCGCGCGTGGGGACCTCAGCCTCGCGCGTTTACGACCCGGGCCGCGTGTTGCGACCCTGGCCCCGCGCGTTACGACCCCAGTCCCGCCGTCGGCAGCCCCGTCGGCATCTTGCCGCCCTCGGACTTGGTGTACGTCTCCTCGCCGAGGGTGCCCTCCCAGGTCACCGTCATCGACTTGCCGTTCACGGTGCCGACCGTGCCGTTCGCCCGGTCGTCGCTGCCGTCGGTGCACTTGAGCCGGATCGACTCGCCCTCGGCGGTGCCGCTGCACACCGTGCCGCCCGTCGCGAACAGGCCGGCCTGCGTGCCGTTGATCACCAGGGCCACGGCCTTGCCGTCGGTCGTCGTGAGCCAGCTGCCCTCCAGCCCGCCGGGGGAGGCGGACGCCGACGCGCCGTCACTCGCGTCGCCGTCGCCGCCACCACTGGCCGGCGCGGAGGCGGAGGGTGTGTCCGACGCCTTGCCGGCGGCGTCACCGCCGTCGCTGCACGCGGTCAGCGCGAGGGCCCCGGCCAGCCCCGCGACGGCGGCCACGACCCGCAGTGGTCGGCGTGACAACGCGCGCGTGCGGCGTGCAGGGCGTGAGGGACGCGAGAAGGTCGGCGAGGTCACTGGAACTCCCAAGCTGTAGCCGGTGGTCCGGGGCGAGCCCGTGGACCCGCCCGGATCGAGCCCGTCGGCCCGCTGGCCGCAAGCTACCAGCCATCTCCACGGCCCTCCCGGGCCCACCGAACCGCCCCGCTGACCCGACGCCGACCTCACACAGAGCCCCACCCCTCACACAGAGCCCCACCCCTCACGCCGAGCCCCCCCTCAACGGGACTCCCTCATCGGGAGCGCTTCACCAAGACGACTTCCGCACCCCCGGCAAATACCCCGCATGCGCCTGCGAGCGCAGCGAGACGCGGGACAGGCCGAAGGTGCGGAAGTATCCGCGCGGCCTCCCGTCGACCTGGTCGCGGTTGCGCACGCGCGTGGCGCTCGCGTCGCGCGGCTGCCTGCGCAACTCGGCCTGCGCGGCGAGGCGTTCGGCCTCCGGCGTCGACGGGCGCCGGATGATCTCCTTCAGCTCGGCCCGGCGCGCGGCGTACCGCGCGACGATCTCCTGCCGCTTCCCGTTCTTCGCGATCTTGCTCTTCTTGGCCATCAGACCTTCACCCCCCGCGCGCGGATGCGGGCGACGGCGGCCTCGACGCCGATCGTGTCGACGGTCTTGATGCCCCTCGCGCTCAACCGGAGCCGCACGTACCGGCCTTCCCCCGGCAGCCAGTAGCGCTTGGTCTGGATGTTCGGGTCGAACCGGCGTGACGTGCGCCGGTGGGAGTGCGAGATGCGGTTGCCGAAACCCGGCCGGGCCCCGGTCAGCATGCAGTGCGCGGACATGTGGTGACGTACCTCTCTGCCTCAGGTTGTGTAAATGGAATTCATTTTCAGTAAGGTAGCAGCATGGCACGCAACGAACTCCGTCCGGTCATCAAACTCCGGTCCACGGCCGGGACCGGCTACACCTACGTGACCCGCAAGAACCGCCGCAACGACCCGGACCGCCTGACCCTGCGCAAGTTCGACCCGGTCGCCGGCCGGCACGTCGACTTCCGAGAGGAGCGCTGAACAGCCGCCATGCGCAAGGGAATCCACCCGGACTACCGTCCCGTCGTCTTCCGCGACAAGGCGGCCGACTACGCCTTCCTCACCCGGTCGACCATGACCAGCGACCGCACCGTCGAGTGGGAGGACGGCACCACCTACCCGGTCGTCGACGTCGAGATCTCGAACGTCAGCCACCCCTTCTACACGGGCACCGCGCGCGTCCTGGACACCGCGGGCCGCGTCGAGCGCTTCGAGCGCCGGTACGGGAAGCAGGGCTGATCCCGTGCCCGAGCTCTCCGTCGTCATCGTCGGCGGTCTGCACGTCGACGCCCGCAAGGCGGTCGTGGCGCGGCTGCTCGCCGACGTGCCCGGCAGCGTCGTCCTCCACCACGACCTGGCGACGGCCGCCGCGGGCACGGTCGTACGGACCGTCCGCGACGCGCACGGCGTCGTCGGCGCCGGCGAGGCACCCCTCGTCAACGACTGCGCCTGCTGCGCCCTGCGCGAGGACCTGGTGCCGGAGCTGGTCCGGCTCCGGGACGCGGGCGACACCCGGCTCGCGGTCGTCGAGCTGTGGGACTCCGTCGAGCCGAAGGCCATGGCCGAGGTGGTCGCGGCGGGCGGGCTCACCGTCACCGGCGTGATCACGGCCGTCGACCCGGCGCTGGTGCTGCCGTACCTCGGCAACGGCGACGACCTCGCCGAGGGCGGTCTCGCCGCCGCGGCCACCGACCAGCGCACGGTCGCCGACACCTTCGCGCGCCAGCTGGAGTACGCGCCCGTCCTCGCCGTCCTCGACTCCCCGGAGGCCGACGACGAGGACCGGGAACTGCTGGCGCAACTGCACCCGACGGCCCGCACGGTGCCGATCGGCGACGGCGAACCGGCGGGCGAGGGCGCGCCGTTGGCCCGCGCCGCCCTCGCCGGTTTCGACGTGGAGGCGGCCGCCGCCGCCCAGCACCCGGCGTGCGCCCTGCTGCCCGCCGACGCCGACGCGCACGGCGTCGCCACCCTGGTCTGGCACCGGCGCCGCCCCTTCCACCCGGGGCGGCTGTACGAGGCGCTGGAGGACCTGACGTGCGCCGCGGCCCGCAGCCGGGGCCGGTTCTGGCTCGCCGACAAGCCGGACGTGCTGCTGCACTGGGACGCGGCCGGCGGCGCGCTGTGCGTGGAGAGCGCCGGGCCCTGGCTCGCCTCGCTGCCGGACGCCGCCTGGGAGATGGTGCCGCCGGTGCGCCGTGCCGCCGCCGCACTGGACTGGCACCCCGAGCACGGCGACCGCTGCCAGCACCTCGTCTTCACGTCCCCCGGCCTCGACCGCGACGGGCTGACCCACTTGCTGGAGTCCTGCCTGCTGACCGACGCCGAGTACGCCGCCGGGCGCGACGCCTGGAAGCGGCTGCCGCCCGCCTTCGACACCCTCCTGGAGGTCTGACCCCGCCATGCCCCGCAAGAGCGACCGCAAGCCCGCAAAGCCCCGGCCCAACCCCCTGGACGCGGCAGGCATCACGTACATCGACTACAAGGACACCGATCTGCTGCGGAGGTTCATCTCCGACCGCGGCAAGATCCGCAGCCGGCGCGTCACGCGCGTGTCGGCGCAGCAGCAGCGGCAGTTGGCGCGGGCGATCAAGAACGCGCGCGAGATGGCGCTGTTGCCGTACGCCGATCGCTGATCCGATTCATCGCTGAGCCGATTGAACGGGCGGGAGCCTCCCTGCGTAGTGACGTATGGGAGGCTTCCGCCTTCGTGTTGTCCACAGGTGAGGATGGGTGCGGCCGAGGCCGGACGATCAGTCGGTGGAGGGAACACCAACGCGCTGCCGTGCGTCTTTCCTCGTGCGCGAGGGATTCGAATCGGGAGGCCAGGGCAGACGCAGCAACACGAGACGTGCCGTGCCGCCCGCAGGTGTAATCGCGGGATAACCCCGCGTGCACGTGCATCTGCTCATGCAACTGCACTTGAAACACAGCTATGATCCGGGACAGTTGACCACTGCATCTATGGCCTCACCAGCCAGTGCATCACCGGGGAGCGACCTGTGGACCACGACGTGCACCACGCCCACGACGCGTCCGGCGTGTACAACGGCATCGCCGCCACGCAGCTGCACGGCGTGGCCTGGCAGAAGAGCCGGCACAGCAACTCTCAGGGTTCCTGCGTGGAGTTCGCGCGGCTGCCCGGCGGAGACGTGGCGGTGCGCAACTCGCGCTTCCCCGACGGGCCCGCCCTCGTCTACACGCGCGCGGAGATCGAGGCGATGCTCCTGGGCGTGAAGGACGGCGAGTTCGACCACCTCGTCCGGGGCTGAGAGTACGCCGGACGGTACCGCGTCAGTCCAGCGGCCGGTTCAGACGGAACAGCGCCCAGACCACCTTGCCGTTGAGGGTGCCCGCCAGCGGGTGCCAGCCCCAGCTGTCGCTGAAGGACTCGACGAGGAACAGCCCGCGGCCGGACTCCGCCGAGAAGTCGCCGGAGTCGCGGGCCACCGGGCTGTCGATGCTGGGGTCGCGCACCGCGCACACCAGCCGCTCGGTCCAGCGCAGCAGGTGCAGCCGTACGGGCGGGGTCTGCTCCGGCACCCGGGGGGTGTCCGACGGCAGGCCGTGCCGCAGGGCGTTGGTCACGAGTTCGGAGACCACCAGGCACACGTCGTCGTAACGGTCGGCGGCGTCCCACTGGGCGAGGGTCCGGCGGGTGAAGTGACGTGCCTCGCGCACCGCTTCGTAGCGTGCGGGCAGGGCGCAGGAGGCGGCGTTGGACACGGCCGCGGGGTCCAGCGGCGGAAGGCCCTGCCGTAACGGCTCGAGCATGGTCGATCCATTCGTCCCCATGCGAGGCACTCCCCCGGGAGTTCGCGGTCATAGCGAGGCGGCGCGGTGGTGCGGGACCATGCTTTCGGATGCGAACAGCAGATGCAAGGGCAGATGCACGTGCACGTGACCGAAATGGACCTGCCCGTACCGCTTCTTGGCCAATTTTTCCGTCATCTTCACGGCTTCTTCGTGGCGGATGTTGTCCGACTTCCCTCTGTTGAGTGCCCCGGCCTGTCGCCTCCTGTGTCAATTCTTTGGCGCGATTCCGTTTCCGTAACCGAGCGAGTACTGCTCGGAGTGTTTTAGTGGCAGACTTCGGCACCTGAAGACGGTTGGGGAGGCTGGCGAAGGTGAGCGCGGGAGAGCCGGGATCGGTGGTGCGGCGCATGCTGCTCGGATCACAACTCAGGCGACTGCGTGAGGCTCGGGGGATCACGCGCGAGGCGGCGGGCTACTCGATCCGCGCCTCGGAATCGAAGATCAGCCGGATGGAGCTGGGCCGGGTGAGCTTCAAGACGAGGGACGTCGAGGACCTGCTGACGCTGTACGGCATCACGGACGAGCAGGAGCGCGCGTCGCTGCTGTCCCTCGCCAAGGAGGCCAACGTCGCGGGCTGGTGGCACAGTTACTCCGACGTGCTGCCCAGCTGGTTCCCCACCTACGTGGGTCTCGAGGGTGCCGCCTCCCTCATCCGCGCGTACGAAGTGCAGTTCGTGCACGGCCTGTTGCAGACGCAGGAGTACGCCCGCGCGGTCGTGCGGCGCGGCATGAAGGGCGCGAGCGACGCCGACGTGGACCGGCGCGTGGCGCTGCGCATGGAGCGTCAGAAGTACCTCGTCGACGAGAACGCGCCCGAGTTCCACGTGGTCCTGGACGAGGCCGCCCTGCGCCGCCCCTACGGCGACCGCGAGGTGATGCGCGGCCAGTTGCAGCACCTGATCGAGTTCTCCGAGCGGCCCAACGTGCGGCTCCAGGTCATGCCGTTCGGCTTCGGCGGGCACTCCGGCGAGAGCGGCGCCTTCACGATCCTCAGCTTCCCCGAGTCGGACCTGTCGGACGTCGTGTACCTGGAGCAGCTCACCAGCGCGCTCTACCTCGACAAGGCCGAGGACGTCGCCCAGTACGAGAACGCGCTCAAGGAGCTCCAGCACGACAGTCCGGGCCCGGACGAGAGCCGCGACCTTCTCCGGGGACTCCTTCAACTCTCTTGAGACATCAGTACGATGACATGTGATCAGACCGTGAAGTTGCTCAGGCGCCGGCGCCGTCGGCCTCGGCAGCAAGGGATTGAGGGATCACATGTCGTCGTACTTCACCGACCTGGCTCAGCAGTACATCGACGGTGAGTGGCGCCCGGGCACCGGCTCCTGGGACATCATCGACTTCAACCCGTACGACGACGAGAAGCTCGCGTCGATCACGATAGCCACGGTCGACGAGGTCGACGAGGCGTACCGCGTCGCGGCCCGCGCCCAGAAGGAGTGGGCGGAGGTCAACCCGTACGCCCGGCGCGCGGTGTTCGAGAAGGCGCTGCGGCTGATCGAGGAGCGCGAGCAGGACATCGCCGAGGTGCTCGTCGCCGAGCTGGGCAGCACGATCGGCAAGGCCTACTTCGAGCTGCACCTCGCCAAGGAGTTCATGCGCGAGGCGATCCACGTGGCGCTGCGGCCCGAGGGCCGGATCATCCCCTCGCCGATCGACGGCAAGGAGAACCGCGTCTACCGCGTCCCGGTCGGTGTCGTCGGCGTCATCAGCCCGTTCAACGTGCCGTTCCTGCTGTCGCTGAAGTCGGTCGCCCCGGCGCTCGCCCTCGGCAACGCGGTCGTGCTGAAGCCGCACCAGAACACCCCGATCGCCGGCGGCACCCTGCTCGCGAAGATCTTCGAGGACGCGGGCCTGCCCGCCGGTCTGCTCAACGTTGTCGTCACGGACATCGCCGAGATAGGCGACGCCTTCCTGGAGCACCCCGTCCCCAAGGTCATCTCCTTCACCGGCTCCGACGGCGTCGGCCGGCACGTCGCCACCGTCTGCGCCAAGAACTTCAAGCGCTCCGTGCTCGAACTGGGCGGCAACAGCGCCCTGGTGGTGCTCGACGACGCGGACGTCGACTACGCGGTCGACGCGGCCGTCTTCAGCCGGTACCTGCACCAGGGGCAGGTCTGCATGGCCGCCAACCGGATCCTCGTGGACGCCTCGATCGCCGACGAGTTCACCGAGAAGTTCGTCGCCAAGGTCAAGTCCCTCAAGACCGGTGACCCGCGCGACCCGGAGACGATCATCGGGCCGGTGATCAACTCCTCGCAGGCGGACGCCGTTTCGGGCGTGGTCGCGCAGGCGCTCGCCGAGGGCGCGACCGCCCTGGTGCACGGCACCACCACCGACAACCTGGTGGAGCCGTCCGTCCTCACCGGCGTCCCCGCCGACTCGGCACTGCTCCAGCAGGAGGTCTTCGGGCCGGTCGCCTTCCTCATCCCGTTCGACGGCGAGGAGGAGGCGGTGCGCCTCGTCAACGACACGCGGTACGGCCTGAGCGGCGCCGTGCACACCGGCGACATCGAGCGCGGCGTGAACTTCGCCAAGCGGATCGACACCGGCATGTTCCACGTGAACGACGCCACCGTGCACGACGAGCCGATCGTGCCGTTCGGCGGCGAGAAGCACTCCGGCCTCGGCCGCCTCAACGGCGAGACGACGCTGGAGGCGTTCACGACGCTGAAGTGGATCTCGGTCCAGCACGGCCGGAGCGCCTTCCCCTTCTGATCGCCCCGGCCGGTCGGCGCGACGGCCACCGGGGACTTCGTCATCACGGGCCCTTGAGGACAGGATCTGTCCTCAAGGGCCCGTAGCTTCGTCGGTGTCAGGCAGAGATGCCGATCCCGACGAAAGGCAGGCCGGTCATGGTCACTCACGTTCCCGCGGAGGCGCACGGCGACGAGCGCGGCGCGCTCCTCTCCTTCCTCGCCGAGCAGCGCGGCGGTGTCCGCCGGGCGGTGCTGGGCCTGACCGACGAGCAGGCCTCGGCCACGCCCAGCGCGAGCGAGCTGTCCCTGGGCGGGCTGGTCAAGCACCTCACGGAGGTCGAGCAGGGCTGGCTGGCCCGCGCCAAGGGCGAGGAGCCGGCGGTGCACCGCGACGCGTCGAACTGGCACGAGTGCTTCCGGCTGGTCGAGGGCGAGACGCTCCAGGACCGGCTCGCGTACTGGGAGAAGGTCGCCGCGGAGACCGAGGCGTACGTCCGCTCGGTGCCGAGTCTCGACGACACCTTCGCCCTGCCGGACGAGCCGTGGTTCCCGCCCGAGGGCCGTGTCTCGGTGCGCTGGCTGGTGCTGCACCTGATCCGCGAGACGGCCCGGCACGCCGGTCACGCCGACATCGTCCGCGAGTCCCTGGACGGCAGGACGGCCTTCGAACTGGTCGCGATGGAGCGGGCCGCTTGACAGGCGCCCGCTGGGGGTGCCCCCGGCCGGGGGCGTCGCGCGGCCTAGGCTGAGCACATGTCAGCGATCCGTCTCCTCGTGCTCGGCGCCGTGCGTCAGCACGGGCGGGCCCACGGCTACCAGGTGCGCAACGACCTGGAGTACTGGGGCGCGCACGAGTGGTCCAACGCCAAGCCCGGCTCGATCTACCACGCCCTGAAGCAGATGGCGAAGCAGGGCCTGCTGCACGCGCACGAGATCGCGCCGTCCACCGCGGGCGGGCCGCCGCGCACCGAGTACGAGATCACGCCGGCGGGCGACGAGGAGTTCTTCGCGCTGCTGCGCGAGGCCCTCGTCGCCCACGACCAGAAGATGGACATGAAGTCCGCGGCCATCGGCTTCGTCGTGTACCTGCCGAGGGACGAGGCGGTGGCCCTCCTCAAGGAGCGCACCCGGCGCATCGAGGAGTGGCGGGGCGCCGTCACCGAGCACTACGTGCCCGAGGACGGCCCCGAACAACTGGGCCACATCGGGGAGATCATGAACTTCTGGGTCCGCACGGCCGACGCCGAGGCCGAGTGGGCCCGCGGCCTGATCGAGCGGATCGAGGGCGGCGCGTACACCTTCGCCGGGGAGGGCGAGCCGTTCGTCGGAGTGCTCCGCGAGGGCGAGAAGAACCCCTACGCGACACCGGAGCGGCATCCCGGGGACGACCGCTAATCAAGTTTGACCAATCGCGGGAGTGGAGATACCTTCGACGCAAGTAGTCAAGTTTGACTAATGAGGGAGGGTCTGTGGCCGACGCGGCGATCACCGTCGAAGGGGCACGCAAGAGATACGGCGGCAAAGCGGACAGGGACGCGCTGGACGGCCTCGACCTGCGTGTCGCGCGCGGCACGGTGCACGGCGTGCTGGGGCCCAACGGCGCGGGCAAGACGACCCTGGTCCGGGTCCTGGCCACCCTGCTGCGGCCCGACGCGGGCCGGGTGGAGGTGGCGGGGCACGACGTCGTGACCGACGCCTACGCCGTCCGCCTGAGGATCGGGCTGCTCGGCCAGCACGCCGCGCTCGACGAGGAGCTCGGCGGCCGGCAGAACCTGGAGCTGTTCGGCCGCCTCCACCACCTGGGCGCCCGCCACGCGCGCGTGCGGGCCGGCGAACTGCTGGAGCGCTTCGGCCTCTCCGACACCGGGCGCAAACCCGTCAAGCAGTACAGCGGCGGCATGCGGCGCCGCCTCGACCTGGCCGCGTCCCTCATCACCGAACCGGAGGTGCTGTTCCTGGACGAACCCACGACCGGCCTCGACCCGCGCGGCCGCGCCGAGGTGTGGGCCGCGGTCCGCTCCCTGGTCGGCGGCGGTACGACGGTCCTGCTCACCACGCAGTACCTGGAGGAGGCCGACCAGCTCGCCGACCGCATCTCGCTCGTCGACGCCGGCCAAGTCGTCGCCGAGGGCACGGCGGACGGCCTCAAGGCCCGCGTCGGCGCCGACCGCATCGACGTCGTCCTGCGCGACGCGGGACAGCTCGGCGCCGCCGTCGCCCTGCTGCCCGTACCCAAGGACGAGGTGACCGTGGACGCCGACCGCCGTCTGCTCAGCGCCCCCGTCACCGACCGCATGACGGCGCTCGCCGGCGTGGTGCGCGCCCTGGAGGAGGCCGGCATCCACGCCGAGGACATCGCCCTGCGCAGGCCGACGCTGGACGAGGTGTTCCTGCGGCTGACCGGAAACGACGCGCACGCGCGCGGGACGAGTGATGACGCGCACGCGCGCGCGAAGAGCAGCGACGCGCACGCGCGCGTGAGGGGGACCGCATGACCACACACGCCCTGACCGACTCCTGGACCATGACCCGCCGCGAACTCGCCCACTGGGCACGGCAGCCGGTGCAGGTCCTCGTCGGCCTCGTCTTCCCCGTGATGCTGCTGCTGATGTTCGGCTACCTCGTCGGCGGCGGACGCGGCGTCGACGGCGACTACGTCGACTACCTGGTGCCCGGCATGCTCGCGCTGACCATGGCGTTCGGACTCGAAGGGACCATGCTGGCGGTCACCCAGGACCTCAACAAGGGCGTGATCGACCGGTTCCGCTCCATGCCGATGACCGACGGGGCCGTCCTGGTGGGCCGTTCGGCGGCCGACATGCTCCAGTCCGCGATCGGCCTGCTGGTGCTGATCGCCGTCGGGTACGCGATCGGCTGGCGCGCGACCGGCACCCTCGCGGGCTTCCTCGGCGCCGTTGGCCTCCTGCTGCTGTTCCGGTTCGCCATGCTGTGGATCGGCATCCACCTGGCCCTGGTGGCGGGCCGGCCCGAACTGGTCCAGGCCGTGCAGATCCTCGTCTGGCCGGTCGGCTTCCTGTCCAACGCGTTCGCCGCGCCCGAGTCCATGCCCGGCTGGCTCGGCACGGCCGTCCAGTGGAACCCGATGTCCCAGACCGCGACGGCCGTGCGCGACCTGTTCGGCAGCCCCGGGGGAGAATCGGGTCACGTCTGGGCGGCGATCGCGTGGCCGCTCGCCCTGCTGGCCGTGTTCCTCCCACTGGCGGTACGGCGGTTCGCCCGCCTGAGCCGTTGAGGGCCGTTCCGGTCCCGGGACCATTCCGGCTTGCACCTCACGCCGCGTGAGGACCCAGCCTTGAGGGCGTCAACCCGAAAGGAGCGGAAGGTGAGCTACTCGGTGGGCCAGGTGGCCGGTTTCGCCGGCGTGACCGTGCGCACGCTGCACCACTACGACGGCATCGGCCTGCTCGTCCCGAGCGAGCGCAGCCACGCGGGGCACCGGCGCTACAGCGACGCCGACCTCGACCGGCTGCAGCAGATCCTGTTCTACCGCGAGCTCGGCTTCCCGCTCGACGAGGTCGCCGCCCTGCTCGACGACCCGGACGCGGACCCGCGCGCGCACCTGCGCCGCCAGCACGAGCTGCTGACCGCCCGGATCGAGAAGCTGCGCAAGATGGCGGAGGCCGTGGAGCAGGCCATGGAGGCACGCAAGATGGGGATCAACCTCACGCCCGAGGAGAAGTTCGAGGTGTTCGGGGACTTCGACCCGGACCAGTACCAGGACGAGGTGCGCGAACGCTGGGGCCACACCGAGGCCTACCGCCAGTCGCAGGAGCGGGCCGCCTCGGCCACCAAGGAGGACTGGAAACGCGCCACCGAGCAGTTCGACGCGGTCCACCGCCGCATCGCCGATCTGATGGCGGCCGGCACCCCGGCGGACTCCGAGGAGGCCATGGACGCGGCCGAGGAGCACCGCCTGGTCATCTCCAGCACCGCCTACGACTGCTCGCACGAGATGCACACCTGCCTCGGCGACATGTACGTCGCGGACCCCCGGTTCACCGCGACCTACGACAAGATCCGCCCCGGCCTCGCGGTCTACCTGAGGGACGCGATCGCCGCCAACGCCGCCCGGCGCACCGCCTAGGCCGCACGCCGGGGGCACCCACCGCCCGGCCGGGACCAGCACGACTTTGGCCCCGGCCGGGCACAGGGCATGCTGGGAACGCCCGTGGAACCTGGGCCACGACGGTTGCGTTGATACTTTTGGGCAGCCAGCCCCCCAGCCCGTACCCCCGTACCTCAGCAGCAGGAGCCACATTCCCGTGACCACGCTTGCGCTCGGCCCCGAGTGGCTCAGCCCCGACTACCTGATCTCGACCTTCAGCCTCCCCGGCATCCTGCTGATCGTCTTCGCCGAGTCGGGTCTCTTCGCCTTCCTGCCCGGTGACTCGCTGCTGTTCACCGCGGGCCTCTTCGTGGCCGAGGGGAACTACATCAGCCAGCCCTTGTGGCTGGTCTGCACCCTGATCGTGATCGCCGCCGTCGTCGGCGACCAGGTGGGGTACATGATCGGGAAGTTCTTCGGGCCGAGGCTCTTCAACCGCCCCAACTCCAAGCTCTTCAAACAGGAGAACCTGGAGAAGGCCCACGAGTTCATGGAGAAGTACGGCCCGAAGGCCATCGTGCTGGCCCGCTTCGTCCCCATCGTGCGCACCTTCGCGCCGATCGTGGCGGGCGCCGGCCGCATGAAGTACCGCACGTTCGTCACGTACAACATCATCGGCGGCATCGCCTGGGGCACGGGCGTCACCGTGGCGGGCTACTGGCTCGGCCAGATCGAGTTCATTCGGAAGAACGTCGAGTCGATCCTCATCCTGATCGTCGTGCTCTCGGTCGTCCCGATCATCGTCGAGTACCTGCGCGAGCGTGCCAAGAAGAAGCGCGCCGCCGCCGAGGCCCCGGCCGCCGCGGCCCCGTACCCGGCGGCCCAGCAGCAGCCCTCGATGATGGACGACGCCACGACCCAGCTCCGCCGCGTTCCCCCGGCCCACCAGGACCCGTACGCCGACCCGTACGCCCAGGACCAGTACCCCCAGCAGCACCAGCCGCAGCAGCACCGGCCCCAGCACCCGCAGCAGCCCCAGCACCCGCAGCAGCCGTACGACCAGCAGTACTACGGCCGGGAGCCCCAGCCCCAGCAGCCGTACGCCCCGCAGGCGCCCCAGTACCCCCAGGGCTACGGGCACCAGAACCCCCAGCAGCCCTACAACGAGGGCTACTGACCGAGACGGAACGACGGAGGGCGCGGGGCGGCCAGGGACGCTCGGCGCCCCGCGTCAGAATCCTCGGGTCCGCTTCGCGGCCCGCCGCTGGCCCGCCGAGCCCACCCGCAGGAACAGCCGGGAGATCTCCGACCCGAGGTTCACCCCGATCGCGATGGCCATGGCCAGCGCCACGGCCTTCGTGATCGACAACAGCCCCGCGTCCAGCTCGTTCTGCGAGATCGCCAGCAGACCGAAGTACGTCGCGGAACCCGGCAGCAGCGGCCCGATCGCCGCCGTCGTGTACGGCAGCGCGGACGCGAACCGGTAGCGGGACAGCAACTGCCCGAACAGCCCCACCAGACCGGCCGCCGCCGCCGTGGACGCCACCGGCGAGATCCCGCCCGCGTAGTGCATCGCGCCGTACACCGTCCACGCGACACCGCCGTTGAGCGTCACCAGCAGCACCGTGGCCCGCTCCTGCTGCAACAGCACCGCGAACGTCAGCGACAGCAGCATCGACGCGCCGATCTGCACCAGCGGCCGCTCCGTGGCGCTCAGCGCCGCGTCCGGATTGAGCTCGGCGCCCAGCTTCACCCCGAAGTACAGCACCACCAGCACGCCGACGACGATGCCGACGAAGAAGTACATGACCTCCAGCAGCCGCGCCGCCGCGGTGATGTAGAAGCCCGTCAGACCGTCCTGCACACCCGCCACCAGCGCCCGCCCCGGCAGCAGCGCGAACAGCCCACCGGTGATCACCGCGGACGCCTTCACGTCCACGTGCGCTAGCGTCAGCGCGATGCCCATCGCGGCCGGCGGCATCGCGGCCACCGTGAACTGGTAGAACTCCGGCAGCCCGCGCCCCGCGCACAGCCACGCCAGCCGGTCGCCGAGCATCGCGCCGATCACGGCCGCGACGAACACGATCAGGTCACCGCCGACGAGCACCGAGGCCGCGCCCGCGAGCAGCCCGCTCGCCGACGTCAGCACCCACGTCGGATAGGGGTGCCGGTTGCGGCGGATCTCCGCCAGCCGCCGGTAGGCCTCCTCCAGCGAGATGTGCGTGTCCGCGTCGGACAGGTCGTCCACCAGCTGGTACACGGCCGCGAGCCGCGTGTAGTCCGTGCCCCGGCGGCGCACCGTGCGCGACGCCGTCACCGGGTCGTCCACCAGCGACGGCTGGTGCGAGATCGACAGCAGCGTGAACGTGACGTTCGGCTCGCAGCGGTCCAGGCCGTAGGAGCGGCACACGGCGAACATCGCCGCCTCCACGTCCTCGGCGCCCTCGCCGCCCGCCAGCAGCAACTCCCCGATACGCAGCGTCAGGTCGAGCACGCGCGGGACGGCCGGACCGGTCTCGTCCTCCGTCTTGTGCACCAGCTCCGGCGCGGGCCGCTCGGCCACCGGCATGCGCAGCATCGTGCGCATGCGGTCCTGCCACGGCACGTCCTTGGTCAGGTCGACGATCGGTATCCCGCTCGGCGGCGTGAACGCGGGCGGGGCCTGCCGCGCGCTGTACGTGCGCGGCGTGCTGAACGCCGAGCCCTCCGACTCGGCCGGCGCTGACACGTCGAGCCCGTCCGGCACGGCGAACTCCGACGTCGTCTCCGACTCCGAACCGCCCTTCGGGACGGCCAGCCCGTCCGGCAGCGCGAACTCCGAGGTCGTCGACGACTCGCTGTCGACCGGTGGCACCGCCAGCCCGGCAGGAGGCAGGAACGCGCTCCTGGCCTCGTCCGACTGCGGCTTGCGGTCCTCCGCGTCCGTCACTTGCGTAGCGCTCCCTGAACGACACCTCCGGTACGCCCAAGTATGCGCACACAAAGACGAACGGGTCGCACGCGCACGCGTACGACCCGTTCGGCAGGAACCGGAGGCTCAGTGGCCGCCCTGCTCCTTGAAGCGCTTGTAGGACCGCTCGATCTCCGCCTCGGCGTCCGTACGGCCCACCCAGTTGGCGCCCTCGACCGACTTGCCGGGCTCCAGGTCCTTGTAGACCTCGAAGAAGTGCTGGATCTCCAGGCGGTCGAACTCGGACACGTGGTGGATGTCGCGCAGGTGCTCCACACGCGGGTCGTGCGCCGGGACGCACAGCAGCTTGTCGTCGCCGCCCGCCTCGTCCGTCATGCGGAACATGCCGATCGCGCGGCACTGGATGAGGCAGCCGGGGAAGGTCGGCTCGTCCAGGATGACCAGCGCGTCCAGCGGGTCGCCGTCCTCGCCGAGGGTGTTCTCGACGAAGCCGTAGTCGGCCGGGTAGCTGGTCGAGGTGAAGAGTCGGCGGTCCAGGCGGATACGACCGGTCTCGTGGTCCACCTCGTACTTGTTCCGCGAACCCTTCGGAATCTCGATCGTGACGTCGAACTCCACCGGTGGCTCCTCCATGATCAGCACATAGTTCTGGTGGTTAAGTGTCCCTCACGCAGGTGTGTGATCGCGAAAGGGGCTGGTGTCGTGCCAGAGCTGAGACCTTGGCGATCCGCGAGACCGCATGTGACGCGTCTCGTGGGCGCCGTACGGCCGCGTCTCGCCCGGGCCGCCGCAGCCGCCGGGCCGCGGCTCGCACGGCTTGCGACGACCACGAAACCGCAGCTCAAGCGGATGACGAGGACCTGGCAGTACACCGCGGGCGCCGCCACCGCCGGACTGGCGCTCGCCGCCGGTGTGGTGACCGCCGCCGGCCCCTGGGACTCCTCGGGTCAGCGTACGGCCGAGCGGGACCGGGCGGCCGCGTGGGAAGCCACGGGTGGCGCAGATCACGGTCGCGACCCCGCGTCCCGGGAACCGGAGCCCGCGCCCAGCGCCGCGTCCGTCCTGACCGGCCTCGGCGCCGGCACCACCGTCCAGGCCGCCCCGGACGCCCCCGACGCCAAGAAGATCGCGGACGCCCTGGCGCCGCTGCTGAAGGACCCGGCGCTCGGCCCGCGCCGCTCCGCCGCCGTCGTCGACGTCACCACCGGCGAGCGGCTCCACGGCCTCGGCGCCGGCGAGGCCCTCACCCCCGCCTCCACCACCAAGATCGCCACCGCCGTCGCCGCGCTCTCCGCGCTGGGCCCCGACCACCGCCTCACCACCCGCACCGCCCTCGAACCCGACACGAAGGAACTCGTCCTCGTCGGCGGCGGCGACCCCACCCTCACCGCCCGCGAGAAGACCGACGGCAACGCCGACCTGCGCGCCCTCGCCGACCGCACCGCCGCCGCCCTCACCGAACGCGGCCTGCGCGAAGTCACCCTGTCCTACGACACCACCCTGTACGCCGGCCCCGAACTCCACTCGATCGGGGTCAACGACAACCTCGCCCCCGTCACCGCCCTCATGGTCGACGAGGCCCGCACCGACGACTCCACCCGCGGCCCCGCACCCCGCGTCCCCGACCCCGCCGCCGACGCCGCCCGCCGCTTCGGCGACCTTCTGGAGGACCACGGCATCACGACCACGCCGCCCGGCCCCTCCAAGGCCACCGGCCGCGCCGAAACCCTCGCCACGGTCTCCTCGCCCCCGGTCGCCGCCCTCGTCGAACGCATGCTGACCAACAGCGACAACGACATCGCCGAGGCCCTCGCCCGCCACACCGCCGTCGCGACCGGCGCACGCGCCGACCTCGCCGGCGCGGGCGACGCGATCCGCGCCCGGCTGGACCGCCTCGGCCTGCCCGTCGCCGGCGCCGACATCAAGGACGGCAGCGGCCTCGACCGCACCGGCCGCCTCACCGCCGACCTCCTCACCGCCCTCCTCGTCGCCGCCGCCGACCCCGACCACCCCGAACTGCGCCCCGCCCTCACCGGCCTGCCCGTCGCCGGCTTCACCGGCACCCTCAGCGGCCGCTACGCCGACGGCGCGGCCGGCCTCGTCCGCGCCAAGACCGGCACCCTGACGGGCGTCAACGCCCTCGCGGGCACGGTCGTCGACCGCGGCGGCCGCGTCCTGGCCTTCGCCTTCCTGGCCTCGGGCACGACCGACCCCGCCGCGGCCCAGAAGGCCCTGGACACCGCGGCGACCACCCTGTCGACGTGCGGCTGCCGCTGACCTGCCCGCCCCCGCGCCCGCCCCCGGCGCCCCGCGCCGCCTGCCCCAAGGGGGAACGCTCACGTACGGTTGACGCATGACGAGCATCCGTGGTGCGGAGATGGTCGACTGGAATCTCGCGGTGGCGACCGCGACCCGGCTCGTGCGGCCTGGCCCGGAAGTGAGCCGCGACGAGGCCAGGGCCGTCGTCGCGGAACTCCGCCGGCACGCCAAGGCCTCCGAGGAACACGTCCGGGGCTTCACCCGGATGGGCACCGAGGACACCCACGACACCCCGATCCTCGTCGTCGACCGCCCCGGCTGGGTCCGGGCGAACGTCGCGGGCTTCCGGGAACTCCTCAAGCCCCTCCTCGACAAGATGCAGGAACGGCGCGGCGGCGGCCCCGGCGGCGCGGTCCTCGGCGCCGTCGGCGGCAAGGTCACCGGCGTGGAACTCGGCATGCTGCTGTCGTTCCTCGCCTCCCGCGTCCTCGGCCAGTACGAGACCTTCGCCCCGCCCACCCGCGAACTGCCCGCCGGGGAGAACGGCGCCGGACGCCTGCTGCTCGTCGCCCCGAACATCGTGCACGTCGAGCGCGAACTCGACGTCCAGCCCCACGACTTCAGGCTCTGGGTCTGCCTGCACGAGGAGACCCACCGCACGCAGTTCTCCTCCGTGCCGTGGCTGCGCGACCACCTCGAGGGCGAAATCCAGTCGTTTTTGAGCGAGACCGACGTCGACCCCATGACCGTCCTCGAACGCGTCCGCGAGGCCGCCCAGACCCTCGCCGGCGGCCGCCCCGAGGGCGAGGAGGGCGACGAGGGACGGTCCCTCGTGGAGATCGTGCAGACCCCCGCCCAGCGCGAGATCCTCGGCCGCCTCACCGCCGTGATGTCCCTGCTGGAGGGCCACGCCGACTTCGTCATGGACGGCGTCGGACCCGAGGTCGTGCCGACCGTCGCCGAGATCCGCGAGAAGTTCCAGCAGCGCCGCGCCAAGGGAGCCTCACGCCTCGACCTGGCCCTGCGCAAACTGCTCGGCCTCGACGCCAAACTCCGCCAGTACCGCGACGGCGAACGCTTCGTCCGGGCCGTCGTCGACCAGGTCGGCATGGACGGCTTCAACCGCGTGTGGACCTCCCCGAACACCCTCCCCACCAAGGCGGAGATCGCCAAACCGGCGGACTGGGTCGCGCGGATGCACGGCAGGCCCGAGGCATGAACACCCCGGAGCGGTCGTGAAACGAAACCGGCCGACGGCAGGCGAACGCCCCTCCAATCACCCGTCCGAGGGACCGTGAGCGATGGGTAGGCGTGCAATGCTCGGGGAACGGCCCGGTTCTGTCACCATCTACACACTCTGAGTGACCGGCCTCGGGCTCACCCCCGAAAACTTTCTTGAAGGGAACCGGACATGGGTCCCCATCCTGCGGTTGCGGCGATACGCCTGGCGGTCCGCCGCGTGCTCCACGACCTCCTGACCGAACACCACCGCACCACTGACAGCGCCGCCGCCCCCGGCACCGGCCCCACGGCCGCCGACGGCGGCCCCCTCACCCCGCCCCACGAGCGCCCGCCGTCCCCGCTCGTGCTCGTCGCCTGCTCCGGCGGCGCCGACTCCATGGCGCTCGCCTCGGCCCTCGCCTTCGAAGCCCCCAAACTCGGCATCCGCGCCGGCGGCGTCACCGTCGACCACGGCCTCCAGCCCGGCTCCGACCTGCGCGCCGACGAAGTCGTCCTGCGCCTGCGCGGCCTCGGACTCGACCCCGTGGACGCCGTCGCCGTCACCGTCGGCCGCGAGGGAGGCCCCGAAGCCGCCGCCCGCGACGCCCGCTACGCCGCCCTCGACGCCGCCGCCGAACGCCACGGCGCCGCCGCCGTCCTCCTCGGCCACACCCGCGACGACCAGGCCGAAACCGTCCTGCTCGGCCTCGCCCGCGGCTCCGGCATCCGCTCGCTGTCCGGCATGGCCGCGGTCTCGGGGGCCGACGGCCGCTACCGGCGCCCCTTCCTCGAACTCGACCGGCAGACCGCCCGCAAGGCCTGCATGGTCCAGTCCCTCCCCGTCTGGGACGACCCGCACAACGCCGACCCCGCCTACACCCGCTCCCGGCTCCGCCACGAAGGCCTGCCCGCCCTGGAGAAAGCTCTCGGCAAGGGCGTCGTCGAGGCCCTCGCCCGCACCGCCCGGCTCTCCCGCGACGACGCCGACGCCCTCGACACCTGGGCCCGCCAGGCCGAGGCCTCCGTCCGGGACGCCACCGGCCGCCTCGAGTGCGCCAAGCTCTACGCCCTGCCCCCCGCCGTACGCCGCCGCGTCCTGCGCAGCGCCGCCATCGACGCGGGCGCCCCGGCCGGTTCGCTGTTCGCCCGGCACATCGAGGAAGTCGACCGGCTGATCACCGGCTGGCGCGGCCAGGGAGCCATCAACCTCCCCGGCAAAGTCGTCGCCCGGCGGCAGGGTGGCAGACTGGTGATTCGGCAAGGCTGAGTCGGGACCTCCAGTACCCCAGCGGAGGGACGGCCGGCGGCGCAAAGGGGCCCGTCGCCCCGGAGGCGAACGAGCCATTCAATGCGGTACGACCGACCGAAAGTGATGCGGGTGGACGCGAAAGACATGGGTGCCGACCTCAAGCAGGTACTCATCACCAAGGAAGAGATCGACGCGAAGCTGGCCGAGCTGGCCGCGAAGATCGACGCGGAATACGCGGGCAAGGACCTCCTCATCGTCGGCGTCCTCAAGGGCGCGGTGATGGTCATGGCCGACCTCGCCCGAGCGCTGTCCACCCCCGTCACGATGGACTGGATGGCCGTGTCGTCCTACGGGGCGGGCACCCAGTCCTCCGGCGTCGTGCGGATCCTCAAGGACCTCGACACCGACATCAAGGGCAAGCACGTCCTGATCGTCGAGGACATCATCGACTCCGGCCTGACCCTGTCCTGGCTGATCTCCAACCTCGGCTCGCGCGAGCCCGCCACCCTCAAGGTGTGCACCCTGCTGCGCAAGCCCGAGGCCGCAAAGGTCGCCATCGACGTGGAATGGGTCGGCTTCGACATTCCCAACGAGTTCGTCGTCGGCTACGGCCTCGACTACGCCGAGAAGTACCGCAACCTCCCGTTCGTCGGTACTCTCGCGCCCCACGTCTACGGCGGCTGAGCCCCCGGGACGGCCCATGTAGGACGATCGGGAACCCCGGCGGCCCTCGCGCCGTTGGAGCATGCAGACGGGCTCGCCAGTCTTCCTGTGCGGCTTCGGGCGACAATGCTGGGGTACCGTCAGAAGAACTGTCTTATCAAACTCACTATGGCAGGAGGGACGGGGCGGCACCGCTCCGTATGGATGGACGTGAAGCGATACTTCCGTGGGCCGGTCATGTGGATCGTGCTGGCCGTCCTTGCCGTGGTCGTGTTGATGCAGGTCGTCGGCTCGTCCGGCGGCTACAAGACGGTGGACACCGGCCAGGTCGTCCAGGCGATCAATGACAACAAGGTCGAGTCGGCCAAGCTGACCACCGGCGACGAGCAGACCATCAAGGTCCAGCTCAAGGACGGCGTAAAGGTCGAGGACAGCTCGAAGATCCAGGCGAGCTACATCGGCGACCAGGGCGTCGACATCGCCAACACGCTGCAGAACAAGTTCCAGGAAAAGCAGATCCCGGACGGCTACACCGTCTCGCCGTCCAAGCAGAACCCGTTCGTCGGCATCCTGCTCTCCCTGCTTCCCTTCGTCCTCATCGTCGTCGTCTTCCTGTTCCTGATGAATCAGATGCAGGGCGGCGGCTCCCGGGTGATGAACTTCGGCAAGTCGAAGGCCAAGCTCATCACCAAGGACACCCCGAAGACCACGTTCTCGGACGTCGCGGGTTCCGACGAGGCCGTCGAGGAACTGCACGAGATCAAGGAATTCCTCCAGGAGCCCGCCAAGTTCCAGGCCGTCGGCGCCAAGATCCCCAAGGGCGTGCTGCTCTACGGCCCGCCCGGCACCGGCAAGACCCTGCTCGCGCGTGCCGTCGCGGGCGAGGCCGGCGTCCCGTTCTACTCGATCTCCGGCTCCGACTTCGTCGAGATGTTCGTCGGCGTCGGCGCCTCCCGTGTCCGTGACCTGTTCGAGCAGGCCAAGGCCAACGCCCCCGCGATCGTCTTCGTCGACGAGATCGACGCGGTCGGCCGCCACCGCGGCGCCGGCCTCGGCGGCGGACACGACGAGCGCGAGCAGACGCTGAACCAGCTGCTCGTCGAGATGGACGGCTTCGACGTCAAGGGCGGCGTGATCCTCATCGCCGCGACGAACCGCCCCGACATCCTGGACCCGGCGCTGCTGCGTCCCGGCCGCTTCGACCGGCAGATCGCCGTCGACCGGCCCGACATGCAGGGCCGCCTGGAGATCCTCAAGGTCCACCAGAAGGGCAAGCCGGTCGCGCCCGACGTCGACCTGTCCGCCGTCGCCCGCCGCACGCCCGGCATGACGGGTGCCGACCTGGCCAACGTCCTGAACGAGGCCGCCCTGCTCACGGCCCGCAGCGACCAGAAGCTGATCGACAACCACATGCTGGACGAGGCGATCGACCGCGTCGTGGCCGGCCCGCAGAAGCGGACCCGGATCATGTCGGACAAGGAGAAGAAGATCACCGCGTACCACGAGGGCGGACACGCCCTGGTCGCGGCGGCCTCACCGAACTCCGACCCCGTCCACAAGATCACCATCCTGTCGAGAGGTCGCGCCCTCGGCTACACGATGGTGCTGCCGGACGAGGACAAGTACTCCACCACGCGCAACGAGATGCTGGACCAGCTGGCCTACATGCTCGGCGGTCGCGCGGCGGAGGAGCTCGTCTTCCACGACCCGACGACGGGTGCCGCCAACGACATCGAGAAGGCCACCAACCTGGCCCGCGCGATGGTCACGCAGTACGGCATGACCGAGCGTCTCGGCGCGATCAAGTTCGGCGGGGACAACACCGAGCCGTTCCTCGGACGTGAGATGGCTCACCAGCGCGACTACTCGGAAGAGGTCGCCGCGCTGGTCGACGAAGAGGTCAAGAAGCTCATCGAGACCGCGCACAACGAGGCGTGGGAGATCCTGGTCGAGAACCGCGACGTGCTCGACAACCTCGTGCTGGCCCTCCTGGAGAAGGAGACGCTGGGCAAGGAGGAGATCGCCGAGATCTTCGCGCCGATCGTCAAGCGCCCGCCGCGGCCCGCCTGGACCGGCTCCTCGCGGCGTACGCCGTCCACCCGTCCGCCGGTGCTCTCCCCGAAGGAGCTCGCACTGACGAACGGCGCCAACGGCGCGACGGCGGCGATCACCGCCAAGAGCACGGCGACGGAGCCCGCTCCGTCCGCCGAGCGCACCCCGGAGGAACGCTCCGAGAGCTGACCCCGGCCCGGAATGGATGCCCCGCCCCCCAGGTTCTAGCCTGGGGGGCGCGGCATTTCTGCATGACCGCAGGCAGAGACACAGGAACGAGGCACCACATGACCGACCCCGTGACGCTGGACGGCGAGGGCCCGATCGGCGACTTCGACGAGAAGCGGGCCGAGAACGCCGTACGCGAACTGCTGATCGCGGTCGGCGAGGACCCGGACCGCGAGGGCCTGAGGGAAACCCCCTCCCGCGTGGCCCGGGCCTACAAGGAGATCTTCGCGGGGCTGTGGCAGAAGCCCGAGGACGTCCTGACGACGACGTTCGACCTGGGGCACGACGAGATGGTGCTCGTGAAGGACATTGAGGTCCTGAGTTCCTGTGAACATCATCTGGTGCCGTTTGTCGGAGTTGCCCATGTTGGGTACATTCCGTCGGCCGATGGCAAGATCACCGGCCTTTCGAAGCTGGCCCGGCTGGTGGACGTCTACGCCCGGCGTCCACAGGTGCAGGAGCGGCTCACCACCCAGATCGCCGACTCCCTGATGAAGATCCTCGAGCCGCGAGGCGTGATCGTCGTCATCGAGTGCGAGCACATGTGCATGTCGATGCGCGGTGTTCGCAAGCCCGGCGCAAAGACCACGACGTCGGCCGTGCGTGGCCAGCTCCGGGATGCCACCACCCGGGCCGAGGCGATGAGTCTGATACTGGCGCGTTGACCTGATTGTCAGTGCTGCCCGATACGGTCCGGATCGGTGAGTTGATCGCTGATCAAGGGGATCGTGGTGGGAAACGGCTTGCCCAGCAGGCAGACGGTGAACGTGGTCGGTGGGCGCCTGCGGGCCCGGGACGTGTACGTGGGATGCCGAGTCTGGGCGCTGGACGGAGATCGCACAGTCGAGAGCACGGTTGTGGAAGTGGCCGCTGCCACGACCCGTGAGGTCGTGGAGGTGGTCACCGAGCGCGTGATGTTCACCGTCGGCGCCGATCAGTTGCTGGGCACGCCCGACGGTTGGGTGCACGCGAGGGACGCCGAGGGAACGGTTCTCGCCTGGACTCATGCGCGCAAGCTCTGCCGGGAGCGGTTGACGATCGTGCCGGGCCACGAGTTCGGTTACTTCGTCGGGGCCTGCTGCTCTGATGCGACGGTCGGCAGGAACTATGTGTCTCTGGTCGTCAACGACGAGGACTTCGCCGCGCGGTTCGCGAAGTGCCTCACTGCGGCGACGGGGCTGTCCGCCCGCCTCGAAGCGGTGTCTCGCCCGTCGGGATATCTCCAGCGCGATGCGCCAGGCTTCCGGGTCCGTGCGGTGTCGTCATACCTGGCCGACCTGATGCGCCAGTACGTGGGCGGGGACGCTCATCACATGCGGCAGCGGTTTCCACGAGTGGTGCTTCGGGACCGGGAGACCTTCGAGGGATTTCTGGACGGCTATACGGACGGTGACGGTTTCCGCAGCAAGCAGTGGTCCGGTCGTCTGTTGGTGAGCGCCAACCCGGCGTTTCTCGCGGAACTGGCACAGATCATCGGGGCGCGGTTCACTCCCCGGCCCGAAAGGCGGGGGTCCCACCTCGTCGTCGCCGACAGTTGGCCCTCGCGCGGCACGTTCAAGCCTGAACAGCACCCCCTTCAACTCAAGGAATCCGGCTGGGCGGAGGTCCGTGAGGTGCGGCTGCGGAGAGCCGAGGGGAACAAACCGTTCACCCTTTACGGCTACCGACTGGAGCCCTGTCCGGGATTCCTGGTCAACGGGCATCTCGCCCGGCAGGCCTGGTGAGTCACGCTGCCGGGGCTGTGCCCGGGGTGTCGTTGTCTTCGTCTTCCGGGAGTTTGCAGACTCGTTCCAGGAAGAGGGCCGCCGCTATGACGGCGATGGCGGCGAGGACCGAGAAGCCGGCGTAGACGGCCTGGTCGCGGCGGGCCGGGATGTCCAGGAACTCCAGGAGGAAGACGCCCGTGCCGCCGTACATGCCGGCGACAAGGGCGGCGACCAGGGCGCTGGACTGGCCGAAGACGACCGCGCGGGCCGCCACCAGGGGGTCGACGCCCTTGGCGTCGGGGCGGCGCTCGCGCTGGGCCTTGAGACGGGCGCGGAGGGAGATCGCCGTGGCCAGCAGGACCACGGCGATCAGGGCCAGGACCACGGGGGCGGCCAGGGGGACGCTGGGCAGGGTCCCGACCGAGTTCCACAGGCGGGCGCCCGCCCAGGACAGGACTCCGGCGACGGCGAAGACGCCGGCCAGCACCCTGATGCGCAGCTCTCTCACGGTGTCCCTTCGGTTGCCCGCCGCGGCCGCGAAAACGCGGTCGTCTCGACCTTAACGGCTATTCGGGCAGCCTGAGTTCCAGGTCGGCGCGGGGCGCGACGCCCTCGCGGGTGACGGCGGCCAGCAGTCCGGCGACGGCGCCGTGGCCGGGGAGCCGGGCCTCGGGGTCCAGGTCGTGCCAGGGGGCGAGGACGAAGGCGCGTTCGTGCGCGCGCGGGTGGGGGAGGGTGAGCCGGGGGTCGTCGGAGATCTCGTCGGCGTAGGCGACGATGTCGACGTCGAGGGTGCGGGCGCCCCAGCGCTCGTCCCGTACGCGGTGGAAGGCCTCCTCGACGGCCTGGGCGCGCTCCAGGAGCGAGGACGGCGGGAGGGTGGTCTTGAGGACCACGACGGCGTTGAAGTACGAGGGCTGACTGCCGGGCTCGACGCCCCAGGGCTCGGTCTCGTAGACGGGTGAGACGCCTTTGACGCGGACGCCGGGCGTGTCCTCCAGCGCGTCGATGGCGCCCTGGAGGGTCTCCAGGCGGTTGCCGAGGTTCGAGCCGAGGGAGATCACGGCGCGTTTGGGGTTGTGCAGCGTGGTGTCCGCGGCGTCGACCTGTTCGACGACGGAGGCGGGGACGGGCTGCACGGTCGGGTCGGTGTGGCCCGGGGTGAACGGCCTGGTCATACGCGGCTCCGGGTGATGGTGACGGTCACGTCGTCGAAGGGGACCGTGATCGGCGCGTCGGGCTTGTGGACGCAGACCTCGACCTCGTGGACCCCGTCGTGCTTCAGGCACGTCCGGGCGATGCGCTCGGCGAGCGTCTCGATGAGGTTGACGGGCTCGCCCTCGACGACGGCCACGACCTCCTCGGCCACGATTCCGTAGTGCACGGTCTTCGCCAGGTCGTCGTCGGCAGCGGCCGGGCGGGTGTCCAGGCCAAGGACGAGGTCCACGATGAAGGTCTGGCCCTCCTCGCGCTCCTTGGGGAACACTCCGTGGTGCCCGCGGGCCTTCAGGCCGCGCAGCGCGACACGATCCACGCGAATCACTCCTGCAATCGTCGGTGTCGGCCGGTCCGTGCCGTGTGCGGGCGGCACGGGTGGCCTCGGTCGAATCTACCTGCGGGCACTGACGGGGCCGGGCCGCGGGGGCGGGCGCCGGGGTGGGAGTCCGGAGGATTCATCGCGTGTTTCCCCTGGAGAACCCGGTGGCTCACGGTGTGGTGGCGGACCGCACCGGGGTGCTGGTGATTCCGACCACGTCCTGACTACTCGCCTACCCGCTCAGGTCTTCGCGCGCACCCGCTCAGGGGGTCTCGTCGCCTTCTTCCTCGTCGGTTTCGGCCATGACGGGGGAGGCGTGGTGGGACCAGAGTTTCCAGCCGTCGGAGGTGCGGCGGAACACGTTCGTGGCGACGACGAGCTGGCCGAGGAGAGGGCCGGGCTCGTCGCTGCCCTCGGGGGCGGGCCCGCCGCTGAGGATGTTCTCGGTGCAGGTCACCAGGGCGGTGTCGCCGGTGACGGACACGTGCACGTCGGTGAGGAAGAACTGGATGTACTCGGTGTTGGCCATGATCAGCGCGTACGACCTGAGGACCTCGCCGCGGCCGGTGAGGACGGGCCAGCCGGGGTGCACGCAGGAGATCACGCCGGTGTCGGCGGGGTCGTGGTAGGTCTCGTCGACGCCCAGGTCGGAGGGGGTGAGCCAGAGCGAGGTGAGCGTCTCGAAATCGCCGCGTTCCAGGGCCTCGTAGAAGGCCCTGTTGGCGGCCTCGACCTGCTCGACGTCCGTGTGGGGGGCGCTCACCGGGCTCCTTCCGCGCCGTGGGCGCCGGATGCGCCCGGCGTGCCGGTTCCGGTGCGCGCCTCGGTCACGGCGTGCGCGACGCGTACGGCGTCGGCGGTGGCGCGGACCTCGTGGACGCGCACGGCCCAGGCGCCGGCGTGGGCCGCGAGCGCCGAGACGGCGGCGGTGGCGGCGTCGCGTTCCCGGGCGGGCGGCGGGGCGCCGTCGGGTCCGGCGAGGACGCGGCCGAGGAACCGCTTGCGGGAGGCGGCGACCAGCAGGGGGTGGCCGAGGCCGAGGAGGCGGTCGAGGTGGGCGAGGAGTTCGAGGTCGTGCTCGGCGTCCTTGGAGAAGCCGAGACCGGGGTCGACGACGACGCGGTCGGGGGCGATGCCGCCGGTGAGGACGGCCTCCACGCGTGCGTGCAGTTCGTCCACGACCTCGGTGACGACGTCGTCGTAGACGCCGCGGACGTTGCCGCCCTCCAGGAAGCCGCGCCAGTGCATGACGACGAAGGGGGCGCCGGCGGCGGCGACGGTGGGGATCATGGCGGGGTCGGCGAGGCCGCCGCTGACGTCGTTGACGAGCGCGGCGCCGGCCGCGAGTGCCTGTTCGGCGACGGAGGCGCGCATGGTGTCGACGGAGACGACGACGCCCTCGGAGGCGAGGCCGCGGACGACGGGGACGACGCGCCTGAGTTCCTCGGCCTCGTCGACGCGGGTGGCGCCGGGGCGGGTGGACTCGCCTCCGACGTCCACGAGGTCGGCGCCCTCGTCGACGAGGGCGAGGCCGTGCTTGACGGCGGAGGTCGTGTCGAACCAGCGGCCGCCGTCGGAGAAGGAGTCGGGGGTGACGTTCACGACTCCCATGACCGCGCAGCGGTCCCAGTCCGGGAGACCCGCCACGCGTCCGCGTCCGCTGCTCTGCTTGCTCATGTGTTCAGCGTAGGCCCGTGGGCGGGGGGTGGGTGATGCGGCCCGGGCGGGAGCCCCGAGGTGGGGGGTGGGCTGCCGCCCGGGCCTGTCCTGGGGCGGGCTATCCGGCGTTGCGGCTGCTCGCGGGGTGTGGCCGGGGGCGTGGTCGGGGCCGGGTACGCGCGCGTGGTGGGGCGGTCCGGTGGCCTGTCCCGTCACGTCCCTGGGGGAGCCGGCGGTCTTCCCCGCGGAAGGTGAGGCCGGTCTCGCGGGTCCACGCCCGGCGGGCTGCCTGGGAGCAGTCCGTGACGGCGGGGGTCCGGGCGTGGGCGCGGGCCTCGTCCATGAAGCGTTCGATGGCACCGGGCCAGGCCTCGGCGTCGCCGACGGGTTCGCCGTCGGCCAGCAGCACGCCGGGGAGGACGCGGTAGGTGACGGCGGCCTTGCCGCTGGGGGAGAAGACGACGGCCCGGTCGCGGCGCAGGGCGGGGTGGCCGTGGGAGTCGTGGGCGCCGTGCGCGGTGAGCAGGGCGCGCAGGCGGGCCTCGTCCTGGTGGGTGCGGCGGGCGGCGGGGTGTGCGGAGCGCAGGGCGAGCCGGCCGGTGGTGAGGACGGTGAGCAGGCCGAGGGCGCCGAGGGAGAGGGCGACGGTCTGGGCGGTGTCGCCGTCGTAGGCGACGGGGCCTTCGAGGCCGCACAGGCCGTGGAGGACGTGGGAGAGTCGGTCGGCGAGGCTCGGGTCGCCGACCGTGCGGTCGGGGTGGGCGCTGACGACGAGCAGGCCGAGGAGGAGCGAACCGGCGCCCATGAGGACGAGGTTGGCCAGGGCGTGCCGGTGGCCGTGCGGGTCGGGCGGGGCGGTGAACCGGCCGTGGTGGCGCAGCAGGAGCGTGAGCAGGGTCAGGGAGACGAGGACGCCGGCGACGGCGTGCGGGTGGCCGAACTGGGCGACGGCGCCCGCCGGGAGGAGCAGGACCGCCGCGCGCCAGGCACGCCGCGTGCCGCGTCGGAGGCCGGGTGCGAGCAGGAGCAGCAGGACGCCGACGGTGAGGGCGCAGGCGGAGGCCCATGGGCCGAGCGCGTCGGGCAGCGCTTCCGTGGCGTGGGCGTGGGCGTGGGCGAGGGCGGGCGGGTGGGCGGGTCCGGGGCCGTGCGGGAGGCGGGGGAAGACGCCGGTGGCGAGGTCCAGGACTCCGGCGAGGGCGCAGGCGCCGCCGAGGTGGGCTTGCAGGGCCTCGGGGCGGGGGCCGCGCAGGGCGCGCGGCAGGGGCCGCGGCCGGGGCGGGACCCCGCTCGGCTTTTCCGCTTCGCTCCTGACAGACATCGCATCCCGTGGTTCGGCGAGAGACTTCGGCCCGGTTCCGTGAGAGGCCTCGGGCCGGTTGTCGGGGGACCTCGGGCCGGTCCCTCGAAGGGTCTTGGGCCGGATGCCGGTCCGGGGCCTCCGGCGCCATTGCGCCCTCTAGGACGGTGCCTGGGCGGAGGAGGTTCACTCACTTTCGCCATTGCTCTTCGGGGCCGGGCAAAGCGGCGGGCGGGGCGGTCGTACGGCGCCCGAGCGATAAACGATCTTGGCGGAATTCCTGATTCCCCGTGAGGCCTTCGGTATGGCTTTGTTTTTGCGGCCCGGGGAGCCAAGAATCGCCTACGCGCGGTAAGTTTCTGGCCATGCCACGTGGACGTCATCGCCATTCCCCGCCCTTGCACAGGCTGCTGCCCCCGTCGGCGATAGCAGGCGTCTCCGTCGTCTGCGCGCTGGGACCGTGGGTGTTCGCGGAAGCCGTGGTGCTGCGCGGCCTGGCCGCCGCGGCGGCGGTCACCGCTGTCGCCGGCGCCGTCGTCATGCGCCGTTGGGACATTCAGGCGGGCAAGCAGGTCGCCGACCTCACGCGCGCGCGTGCGAGCGACGAATGGCGTCACGAGGAACGCGTCGCCGAACTCGAGACGGATCTCGAGGAGTCGCGGGAACTGCGCGGCAAGCTGGAGCAGAAACTGCGGGCCAAGCGGACGGAACTGGCCGGTCTGCGCAACGAACACGCCGCGCTGCTGCGGCGGTACGCCACGGCGGAGACGGAGCGGGCGAGCGCCTTGGAGGGCCGCCGTCTGCTGGAGATCGAGGCGGCGGCGCCGGCCCGCGCGCTGCCCCCCGCCCCCGTTCCGGCGCAGGCGGCGCCGCCCGTCGAGGAGAAGAAGCCCGAGAGCGTCCCGGCCGACGCCGCCGAGGAGACGCCGGCCGTACCCGCGGTGTTCTCGCCCGAGGGTTCGCAGTTGTTCCTGAAGGCGCGGGCGGCGCTGGCCAGGTTCGACGCGGACCGGTCCGAGGGTCCCGCGGGCCCGGACGGCGGCGGTTCGCCGAAGGGCGGTGGCGGTGCGCCCAAGGACCGGGAGGCCGGGGCGGACACGGCGGCGGACGACGCCGGCAGCGGCACCGCGCGCGAGGACGCGACGCCGGGGAAGCCCGAGGCGGCCGACGGGCACGAGGCGGCGGCCGCCCGCGGCGCGGTCGCGCAGCCGCAGGGGCGGCACGAGTCCGGCCACTTCACGGTGCCGACCGCGGTGGCCGTCGTGCCCCAGGCGCCGGCGCGGCGTCCGTCGGCCGAGGGCGGGTTCGACTTCTTCGGTACGAAGAAGCAGGCGCCGGAGCAGGGCAGCGCGCTCGACGCCGTGCAGAACGAGGACCTCGCCGACGTCGTCGGCCAGGAGGCCCTCGCCCTGCACAAGGCGGAGACCGAGGCCGCCTTCAAGCCGGCCGGCGCGGAGTCCGGTGACCATCCTCAGGTCATCGACCTGACGGCCCACGACGAGACCGAGCAGATCGACGTACAGGGCCTGCGCAGCGCGGCGTCCTGACCCCGCGCCTGCGGAGTCGGGGCGGGCCCTTCAGGCCATCCAGCGGTCGGGGCGGGCGTCCCGGCGGCTCGTGCGGGAGCGCTCGGCCTGGGCGTGCAGGAGTCGCGCGGCCTCGTCGGCGGGCCTCAGACGGGCCGTCACCGTCTTGTTGGCGCCGGTGTCCACGTGCACGTCGGCGAGCCCGCAGAGCCGCTCCCAGGGGCCTTGAGTGAGCCGTACGCTCTGCACCTTCGCGTGCGGCACCAGGGCGAGGCTGCGCCGCAGCAGCCCCGAGCGGGCCGCGAACACCGCGTCGGAGACGGCGAGTCCGTAGCCGCGCCACCACACCGGCACGCACCGGGCGGCGCGGCGCGGCGGCCGGGACAGCGCCTCGCGCGGCGGCACGGTCACGCCGGGCAGCACGCGCGCGACGATCGCCCCGGCGGCCTCCCGCGGAGCGACCGGCACCAGCACGGAGTTGGACGAGCCGGCCACGTCCAGTTCGACGCGCACCCAGTCGCGCCGCCGCCACAGCAGGGGCTGCACGATCCGTACCGTCTGCACCCGGCCGGGCGGCACCGTCTCGTGGGCGCGGTCCAGCAGCCCGTGGTCCAGGCGCAGTCCGTCGGGCGACTCGCCCACCGTCCAGTCGTACTCGCCGACGAAGCGGCCCACGCTGCTCGCGCCCGCCGCGCCGAGCAGGGGCAGGGCGGTGGCGAGGACCGTCCACACACTGTGCGTGAACAGCCACAGCACCGGCGGTACGACGAGCGCGGCGGCCAGCGTGCCCCAGGTCGCGCCGGTCAGCAGCAGGGAGACGGCGAGCACGCCGGGTGGCACGCGCAGCAGTTCGCGGGCGGGCGCCTCGCCGACCTCGTGCGCGGTCTGCGGCGCGAAACCGGCCGCGCGCGCGAGGAGTTCGGCGCGCAGCGCGCGGGCCTCGCCGGCGCCGAGGAAGGCCAGTTCGTCCTTCTTGTCGGTGCCGATGACGTCGAGGCGGAGTTTCGCGACGCCCGCGACCCGGGCGAGGAGCGGCTGTGTGACGTCGATGGCCTGGATGCGTTCCAGCCGGATGTGCGCGGTGCGCCGGAACAGCAGCCCGGTGCGGATGCGCAGTTCGGTGCCGGTCACCGCGAAGTGCGTGAACCACCAGGTCATGAAGCCGTACAGGGCGGCGGCCGGCACGAGCACGGCGAGGCCGATCAGGAGGGTGCCCGTGGTCATCCTGGTGAGCTGGCGCTGTGCCTGGTCGGGGTCGTGGAAGGCCCACCCGGCGACGACGGCGATGGGCGCCCAGGCCCGCCTGAGCGGCGTGACGGGGTGCAGCCGCCGCTCGGTGACGCCGTCTCCGGGGGCGCCGTTGCCGGGGGCGCCGTCAATGGGGGCGCCGTCTCCGGGCTGCGGTGCCGTGGGCGTCTCGCGGTCCGCGTCGGGCGTGGTCACAGCCCCGCCGATCGGGCCTCGCCCAGTTCCGTGAGGCGGTCGCGCAGGCGTTCCGCCTCGGCCGGGTCGAGGCCGGGGATGGTCGCGTCGGTCGCCGCGGCGGCGGTGTGCAGCTGCACACCGGCCAACCCGAAGTGCCGCTCGACCGGCCCGGACGTCACCTCCACGAGCTGCATGCGTCCGTACGGCACGACGGTCTCCTGGCGCCACAGCACGCCCCGGCTGATCAGCAGGTCGTCAGCGCGTTCGGCGTACCGCCAGGAGCGCCAGTTGCGGCCGAGCATCACCCAGCCCCACGCCATGAGCGCGAGCGGCAGCAGGGCGAACGCCGCCCAGCCGGGCCCCGCGAACAGCCCCGGCAGCAGCCCGGCGGCGAGCGTCAGCAGTCCCAGCCACACCACCAGCAGCAGGCGCCGCATGCGCAGCAGGCCGCGCGGCAGCCCGGTCCACACCGGCCCGGCGTCGTCCGGCCGTGCCGTTCCCGCTGTCCCCGTGTCGTGCGGGCTCCCCGTCTCCATGAGGCCAGCGTACGTAGGAGAGACTGTGTTCATGACTCCTACGACGGAGACCATGGTCGGTATCGGCGGCGCCGCCGAGAGCACCGACATGGTGCTGAACATCGGGCCCCAGCACCCGTCCACGCACGGTGTGCTGCGACTGCGGCTGGTCCTCGACGGCGAGCGGATCACGAGCGCCGAGCCGGTGATCGGCTACATGCACCGGGGCGCGGAGAAGCTGTTCGAGGCGCGCGACTACCGCCAGATCATCATGCTCGCCAACCGCCACGACTGGCTGTCGGCGTTCTCCAACGAGCTCGGCGTGGTCCTCGGCGTGGAACGCATGCTCGGCATGGAGGTCCCCCCGCGCGCGGTGTGGACGCGCACGCTGCTCGCCGAGCTGAACCGCGTGCTCAACCACCTGATGTTCCTCGGCTCGTACCCGCTGGAGCTGGGCGGGATCACGCCGGTGTTCTACGCGTTCCAGGAGCGCGAGACCCTCCAGAACGTGATGGAGGAGGTCTCCGGCGGGCGCATGCACTACATGTTCAACCGGGTCGGCGGCCTGAAGGAGGACCTGCCGGCCGGCTGGACCGCACGCGCGCGTGCCGCCGTCGCGGGTGTGCGCTCGCGCATGGACCGCATCGACGACCTGGTGCTCGGCAACGAGATCTTCCGCGGCCGCACGCGCGACGTGGGCGTCCTGACGCCGGAGGCGGTGCACGCGTACGGGGTCAGCGGGCCGATCGGGCGGGCGTCGGGCGTCGACTTCGACCTGCGCCGCGACGAGCCGTACCTGGCCTACGGCGAGCTGCAGGACGTCCTGAAGGTCGTCACCCGGCAGGAGGGCGACTGCCTGGCCCGCTTCGAGTGCCTGCTGGAGCAGACGCACAACTCCCTGGACCTCGCGGACGCCTGCCTGGACCGGATCGCCGAGCTGCCGCCCGGACCGATCAACCAGCGGCTGCCGAAGGTGCTGAAGGCGCCCGAGGGCCACACGTACGCGTGGACCGAGAACCCGCTCGGGATCAACGGCTACTACCTGGTCAGCAAGGGTGAGAAGACGCCGTACCGGCTGAAGCTGCGGTCGGCGTCGTTCAACAACATCCAGGCGCTCATCGAGCTGCTGCCGGGGACGCTCGTCGCGGACATGGTGGCGATCCTGGGGTCAATGTTCTTCGTCGTCGGCGACATCGACAAATAGGTCCGCCGGATCCGCCTCGCCGCCGAGACCCACGGGCTGGATCAGCCAGCCGAAGTCGCCGAGGCCGCCCGCCGCGGTCAGCTCGGCGGCCTCACCGGCGCTCGCGAGGGCGCGTACGTACCCGGCGGGGTCACTGGAGGCCAGGGCGAGTGCCGGGCGTGCGCCGGTGATACCGAGGGCGCGCAGCGCGGTGCGCTGGGAGAGCAGGCGTGCGCCGGGGAGCGCGCAGGCGTCCAGGGCGACGTGCGCGGTGATGTCGCACGACCCGTCCGGCACGGGTGCCGTCTCGCGTCCCTCGCGGAAGCCGGTGAGGGTGCCGAACGGCGGGCGTGCGTGCGCCGGGTGCGCGTAGTCGACGGCGACGGCGAGACCCCGGTCGAGCGTGCCGACGGCCGTGGCCCAGGCCTCGTCCCTGGGCAGCCCGATCTCGGCGCGCAGGCCGGCCTCGGCGGGCAGCGGCCACCAGCGGGCCAGCCAGTCGGCCTCCGGCCCGGTGACCGGTTCGCCGAGCCGTTCGGTGCCGTCGCGGCCGACGAGCACGCGCCGGACGACACCGGCGGGGTCCACCTCGGCGACGTCCACGGGCACGTTGTCCAGCCACTCGTTGGCGAACAGCAGGCCGGTGACGCCCCGCGGGGGCTCGTGGAGCCACTCGATCCGGTGGTCGAGCCCGGCGGGCCGGTCGGCGATCTCGACGGCGTACGCCCGCGTGCGCGCCGCCACGCCGGCGGGCAGGGCCGCGAGGACGCCGGTGACGAGTTCCCCGCGCCCGGCCGCCATGTCGACGAAAGCGAGTTCCCCGGGCGCGCCGAGCGCCTCGTCGATCCGGCCCAGCAGCCGGGCCACGGCCCGGGCGAACAACGGCGACGCGTGCACGGACGTCCGGAAGTGCCCGGCCGGGCCCTCGGCCCGGCGGTAGAACCCCGCGGGTCCGTACAGCGCCTCCAGGGCGGCGTCCCGCCAGCCCCGCCACTCGTCCTGGTCCCGCGCCCGGTCCTTCGTCTCCGCCGTCACCGGGCCAGGCTAGACACCGCCGGGCGCCTGCGTGCGGTGGTCTCGCGGGTACGCCGCGGACGGGCCCCGGGCGTATCCGGGACCGGTCCCTCCACCTTGCGGAGTATGCCGGGGCGGTACGGATCGACCCTCCGGTTGACTCCTGCACGCACCACGCTTCCCTACGCTGGGTTACGTGCAGCGCCTCTATGACTTCCTCCGCAGGCACCCGACCGGGGTCGACACCTTCTGGGCCGTCGTCCTGCTCGGGATCGCGGTGGTGGCCGAAAGTCCCCGGCAGGAGGCCAACGGAACCGATTCGCCGGTGCTGATCGCCCCGGTCATCCTCCTGTTGTGCCTGGTGATAGCGCTGCGGCGGCGCATGCCGGAGCGGATGCTGCTCCTCGCGCTCGGGGTGGGGCTCGGCCAGCTGGTGCTGGACGTCGGGACGATGGCCGCCGACTTCGGCATGCTCGTGATCATCTACACGGTCGCCGCCGAGGGCGCGCGCTGGGCGTCCTGGCTCGCGCTGGGCGCCGGCCTGTGCGCCGCGTCCGCGGCGCAGCTGCGCTGGCCGAACGACTACACGGGCGTCGCGGGCAACGTCGCGACGGCGGTGTTCCTGACGGTGCCGTTCGCCCTCGCCTGGGTGCTCGGCGACTCCATCCGCACCCGCCGCGCCTACTTCGCGCAGCTCGAGGAGCGCGCCGCCCGGCTGGAGAAGGAGCGCGAGGCGCAGGCCAAGGTCGCGGTCGCCGCCGAACGCGCCCGCATCGCGCGTGAGTTGCACGACGTCGTCGCGCACAACGTCTCCGTGATGGTCGTGCAGGCCGACGGCGCCGCCTACGTCCTGGACGCCGCGCCCGACCAGGCGAAGAAGGCCCTGGAGACCATCTCGTCCACCGGCCGCCAGGCCCTCGCCGAGATGCGCCGGCTGCTCGGGGTGCTGCGCACCGGCGAGCACCAGGAGGCCGGCGAGTACGTGCCGCAGCCCGACGTCGAGCAGATAGAGGACCTGGTCGAGCAGTGCCGCGGGGCCGGGCTGCCCGTCGACTTCAAGGTCGAGGGCACGCCGCGCCCGCTGCCCAGCGGCGTCGAGCTCACGGCGTACCGGATCGTGCAGGAGGCGCTGACCAACACCCGCAAGCACGGCGGTCCCGACGCGGGCGCGAGCGTGCGTCTGGTCTACTTCGACGACGGTCTCGGCCTGCTCGTCGAGGACGACGGCAAGGGCGCCCCGCACGAGCTGTACGAGGACGGCGGCCTCGACGGCCGGGGCCACGGGCTGATCGGCATGCGGGAGCGGGTCGGCATGGTCGGCGGAACCCTGGACGCGGGCCCGCGTCCAGGCGGAGGATTCCGCATCAGTGCGCTGCTCCCGCTCAAACCCGCGCATTGACGCTCTCGCACGCCCTCCGTTGACACCTGTCACGACCCCGGCCGACCAGCGACCGGCCGAGCGGCTACCGGCCGAGCGGCGGAAATCAGCCGACCGGATGACCAGCCAGACCGACCGAGAGACCCCCAGAGAGAAACGGAAGAGGCCCCGATGGCGATCCGCGTGATGCTCGTCGACGACCAGGTGCTGCTGCGCACCGGGTTCCGGATGGTGCTCGACGCCCAGCCGGACATGGAGGTCGTCGCGGAGGCGGGCGACGGCGTCGAGGCCCTCCAGGTGCTGGCCTCGGCCGAGGCCGACGTCGTGCTGATGGACGTCCGCATGCCGAAGCTGGACGGCGTGGAGGCCACCCGCCGCATCTGCGCCGGGCCGAACCCGCCGAAGGTGCTGATCCTGACCACCTTCGACCTCGACGAGTACGCCTTCTCCGGGCTGAAGGCGGGCGCCTCCGGCTTCATGCTCAAGGACGTGCCGCCCGGCGAACTGCTCACCGCGATCCGCGCCGTGCACAGCGGCGACGCGGTCGTCGCGCCGTCCACCACCCGCCGCCTGCTGGACCGGTTCGCGCCGATGCTGCCGGGCGCCGGGGGCCGGCCCCGGCACAAGGAGCTGGAACGGCTCACCGAGCGGGAGCGCGAGGTGATGGTGCTGGTGGCGCAGGGCCTGTCCAACGGGGAGATCGCGGCGCGGCTCGTGCTGTCCGAGGCGACCGTGAAGACGCACGTCGGCCGCATCCTGACCAAGCTCGGCCTGCGGGACCGCGTGCAGGTCGTGGTGCTGGCCTACGAGACGGGTCTCGTACGGGCCGGAGGGCTGGGCTGACGGGGTGCGCGGGCGTCGGTAGGGTCTGCGCATGCTCCTGTGGATCAACGGCCCCTTCGGGGGCGGCAAGACACAGACCGCACACGAGATCCAGCGCCGCCTGACGGGCAGCGTCATCTGCGATCCCGAGCACGCCGGGTTCGGTCTGCGACGCATGCTCCCTCCCGAACTGCGCGGCGACTTCCAGGACTTGACCGCCTGGCGGCAGGGGGTCGTGGAGGTGCTCGACCTCGCGCTCACCAAGCACGACGGTGTGGTGATCGTGCCGATGACGGTCACCGACTCCGGCTACTTCGCCGAGACGGTCGGCGCGCTGCGCGAACTCGGCCACGACGTACGGCACTTCACGCTCCTCGCCGAGCGTGAGACCGTGCTGCGGCGGCTGCGCGAGCGCGGCCTCGGGCGCGCCCTGCGCCACGTCACGGGCCGCAACGCCGGGGCGCGCGAGGAGAATTGGGCCGTGCGGCAGCTCGACCACTGTCTGGAGCGGCTGAGCCGGGACGAGTTCGCCGAGCATCTGTGGACCGACCAGTCGACCGTGCCGAAGACCGCCGACCGCATAGCCGTCCTGGCCGGGCTGCGGCTGCGGCCCAACAAGGAGGGCGCGCTGCGCACCAGGCTGCGGCAGGCCCGGGTCGGGCTGCGGCACATCCGCCTCGACTGAACGGCCGCCGAGCTACCGGAGGATGCCCTCCAGGAAGTCGCTGCCGAGCCGGGCCACCACCGTCACGTCGAGCTGGTGCAGCACGTACCGTCCGCGGCGGCGCGTCGTGATCAGGCCCGCCTTCTTCAGCACCCCGAGGTGCCGGGATATCTCCGGCGCCGTCATGCCGTGCACCTGGGCCAGCTCGCCCGTGGTGTACGCGCTGCGCGCGAGGTGGCGGCACATGCGCATGCGGACCGGGTGGGACAGGGCCGTCATCCGCAGGGCCAGCTGCTCGACGGAGGGCGGGGCGGCCAGCTCCGGTGAGCCGACCGGGTAGTGGAGCACGGGCCGCCAGGCGTACCGGTGCAGGACCATCAGGTGCGGCCAGCCGAGGCTCGTCGGGACCAGCAGCAGGCCGACGCCGCGGGTGGCGGTGTGGCCGTCGCCCAGTTTGTCGACCGTGATCCTGTCGGCCGACTCGTCCACCGTCACCGCCGGGGACACCGCGGTCAGCGCCCCGGCCAGGCCCTTGTGCCGCAGCAGGTCCGTCTTGAGGCGGGCGTCCGCCGCGAGCTGGTGCTTCAGCCGCGCCCAGGTCTCCGCGAAGAACGCCTCGTCGCAGTCCCGCAGGAACTGCCGCAGCCAGGACCGGATGCGGGGCGGGTCGGCCATCAGCCGCTCGCTGAAGCGCAGCTGCTGCGGACCGCGCGCCGCCGCGAGGTCGAGGGCGCGCCGGCGCACCTCGGCGTCGGCCAGCGCGGCGGGCCCGCGCGAGCTGTAGGGCAGCGCGCACGTGAACTCCAGGGCCGCGTCCACGAATTGCTCGTCCGACAGCTTGTCCAGTATGTCCAGCTCTTCGGTGAGCGTGGTGCCCGGCAGGGTGTGGCCGCCCGGAAGGCCCGCGCACGGCAGGAACAGGTCCGAGTGCGTCGTCCGCCACAGGAAGTCCGCCTCGCACATGCGGTCCGCCAGGTGCGAGTCGAGCCGCGCGGTGACGCCGGTGACCCAGCCCTGCAGGCCGGGATGGTGGGCCGGCTCGGACAGCGCGTGCAGCGCCATGCCGAGCTCGGCCAGCGGCGAGGGCGCGACCGTGACGCTCTCCGGCCGCAGCCCCGTGATGTCGATGTCGACGCCCATGTCCTCATGGTGCACCCCGCCACTGACAACGCGGCCCCCGTTTGACGGCCGCCGTCAATCGACGGGACTTCGCCGCGACGACGGCGCAACCTGGAGGCACCGGGGCAGCCGCGGAGCCCGAAACCACAGGTCACACGCGTCGTGGACGCGGTGGGCCGGCACGTCTCCCACCTTTCCCACGTCTCCGAACAACGTCTCCGACCCACGTCTCCGACGTCTCCTGCGTCCCGAGAGGGCGATCCGTCATGAGCATCACCGAGCAGTACCTCCTCGACACCTACCGCGCCCGGCAGCACGGCGAGCCCGTACCGCCCGCGCCCGGCGCCCACGACTGGCAGGTCGTGCGCGAACTGCGCGACCGGCGGGAGTTCCACGCCGTTCTCACGGGGCGCGCCCTCCCTTGCCGGGGGCGGTGGACCCGCGGACGCCTGCTGCGCCTCCTGCGTCCGCGCTCGCGCTCGGCCTGCTGACTCCCGCGTCCTACGGGAGCCGGGCGGCGAACTCGGCGACCGCCTCGGTCACGTCGTCCGGCGTCCAGTCCAGGCCGGCCGCGCGGACGTACACCTCCGTGCAGGCCAGGCCCGGCCCCCTCTGGTCCCAGGCGTGTGCGAAGAGCATCGTCCCGGTCTCCTCGGCGGTGCGGATCGCGGTCTCCGACAAGGTCTCGGCGTCGTACGGCAGCCACACCTGGAAGTCGTGGGTGTGCGGCACCTCGGGGTGCACGCGCGCCCACGGCAGCCCGGCCGCCGCGAGCCCCTCGCGCAGCGCCGCGGCCACCACGCGCGCGTGCCGCACGTACTCCGGCAGCCGGGGCAGTTCGCGCTCCAGGCCCGCGAGGGCCGACAGCACGGTCGGGAACTGCTGGAACAGCATCCCGCCGTAGCGGTGGCGCCACGCCTTCGCCTCGGTCACGAGCGTCTGCGGGCCCGCGAGCGCGGCGCCGCCGTAGCCGTCGAGGGACTTGTAGAACGACACGTAGACGCTGTCGGCGAGGCCCGCGATCTCGTCCAGCGGGCGGCCGAAGTGGACGGTCGACTCCCACAGGCGCGCGCCGTCGAAGTGCACCACCGCGTCGCGCTCCCGCGCCGCGTCCACGACCTCGGTGAGCTCCTCCCAGGACGGCAGCACGAAACCGGCGTCCCTGAGGGGCAGTTCCAGCATCAGCGCGCCGAAGGGCTCCTCGAAGTCGCGCACCTCGGCGGCCGTCGGCAGCCGGGGCTCGCCCGTCACGCGGACCGGCCGCAGGCCGCTGACCCGGCTGAACGCGTTGCGCTCGTGCACCTCGGGGTGGCTCAGGGCGTGCAGGGCGACGGTGGGGTCGCCGGTGCGGCCGGCCCAGCAGCGCAGGGCGACCTGCTGCGCCATCGTGCCCGTCGGGAAGAACGCGGCGGCCTCCGTGCCGAGCAGCCCGGCGACGCGCTCCTCCAGGGCCTCCACGATGCCGTTGCCGTACATGTCGGACGGCTCGTCCAGGTCGTACAGGCCGGACGCGGACTCCAGAAGCGCGAGGCGGTCCCTCAGGGTGCCGAGAAAACCGGGGCGCGCGAGGGTGCGGCGCGCGCCCCGGTGGGCGGCGGTGCGGCGCTCCCTCAGGCGCTTCGCGCGGTCGTCGTGGCCGTCGTGGCCGTCGATGGTGTCGGGGCCGCCGTGGTCGTCGTGGTCGCCGGGCTCGTCCTCGTGGGTGTCGTCGTGGACGGGCGGGTGCTGGAGAGGTGCTTCCATGGAGCGGATCATCCCGTGCGCCGCGCTGGACGGGCACCCCCAATTCCCCACGCCGCACGGCTCAGCCGTCCACAGAAACCCACAGCCTGTGGACAACCGGACGCCCCTCGAACCGATCGCGTTAACATGACGAGAAATCGTCCGGTACCCAGAGCGGACTGGAACGGGAAGGCCGCCGTCGCGTGAGTACAAGCCAACAGCCAGATCCCCGGGACCGCCCCGCGCGGCTCACCGTCGGCGTCGTCGGCGCCGGACGCGTGGGCCCGGCGCTCGCCGCGTCCCTGCAACTCGCCGGGCACCGCCCGGTCGCCGCCTCGGGAGTCTCCGACGCCTCCCGCCGGCGCGCCGCACAACTGCTCCCGGACGTGCCGCTCGTGCCGCCCGCTGAGGTCCTCCGGCGTGCCGACCTGGTCCTGCTGACCGTGCCCGACGACGCGCTGCCCGGCCTGGTCGCGGGCCTCGCCGAGACCGGTGCCGTACGGCCGGGCCAGCTGCTGGTGCACACCTCGGGACGGTACGGCGCGAAGGTCCTCGACCCCGCCCTGCGCGCGGGCGCGCTGCCGCTGGCGCTGCACCCCGCGATGACGTTCACCGGCACCCCCGTCGACGTCCAGCGGCTGGCCGGCTGCTCCTTCGGCGTCACCGCGCCCGACGAACTGCGCCTCGCCGCCGAGGCGCTGGTCATCGAGATGGGCGGCGAGCCCGAGTGGATCGCCGAGCAGAACCGCCCGCTGTACCACGCGGCGCTCGCCCTGGGTGCCAACCACCTCGTCACGCTCGTCGCCCAGTCGCTGGAACTGCTGCGCACGGCCGGCGTCGGGGCGCCCGACCGGATGCTCGGCCCGCTGCTCGGCGCCGCCCTGGACAACGCCCTGCGCTCCGGCGACGCGGCGCTCACGGGCCCCGTGGCGCGCGGTGACGCGGGCACCGTCGCGGCGCACGTGACGGAGCTGCGCAGGCACGCCCCGGACACCGTCGACGGCTACCTCGCGATGGCCCGCGCCACCGCAGGCCGGGCGCTCGCGTCCGGCCTGCTCAAGCCGGAGCTCGCCGAGGACCTCCTCGGGGTACTCGCCAACGGCGGAGCCCGCGGCACGCACGGAACGCACCGACCGGACGGGACCGACGGCACGGAAGGCACCGAAGGGGACGCCCGATGACCACCACCCTGCTGCGCACCGCCGACGAACTGCACGCACGCACGCGTACCGGCCGCCGCGCCGTCGTGATGACCATGGGCGCCCTGCACGAGGGCCACGGCACGCTGATCCGCACGGCGCGCGGCATCGCCGGCCCGGACGGCGAAGTCGTCGTCACCGTCTTCGTCAACCCGCTCCAGTTCGGCGCGGGCGAGGACCTCGACCGCTATCCGCGCACCCTGGACGCCGACGTCAAGATCGCCGAGGAGGCGGGCGCGGACGTCGTGTTCGCCCCGTCCGTCGACGAGGTCTACCCCGGCGGCGAACCCCAGGTCCGCGTCACCGCGGGCCCCATGGGCGAACGGCTGGAGGGCGCCTCGCGCCCCGGACACTTCGACGGCATGCTCACCGTCGTCGCCAAGCTGCTGCACCTCACCCGGCCCGACGTCGCCCTGTACGGGCAGAAGGACGCCCAGCAGCTCGCCCTGATCCGGCGCATGGTGCGCGACCTGAACTTCGGCGTCGAGATCGTCGGCGTCCCCACGGTCCGCGAGGACGACGGCCTGGCCCTGTCCAGCCGCAACCGCTACCTCTCGCCCCAGGAGCGGCGCACCGCGCTCGCCCTGTCGCGCGCCCTGTTCGCGGGCCGCGACCGGCACGCCGCGCAGGAGGCGCTGCGCGCCCGCGCCCGCGAATGGCCCGCCACGCGTGCCCGTGCCGAGGCCCTCAGCGCCATAGGCGAGTCCCGCGCCGCCGCCGACGCGCACGCCGTCTCCAAGGCCGCCCCGTGCGCCCCGGCGGCCGTCCGCGCCGCGGCCCGTCTGATCCTGGACGACGCCGCCCGCCTCGACCCGCCGCTCACCCTGGACTACCTGGCCCTGGTGGACCCGTCCGACTTCACCGAGATCGACGACGACCACACGGGCGAGGCCGTACTCGCCGTCGCCGCCCGGGTGGGCACCACGCGGCTGATCGACAACATCCCCCTCACCTTCGGAGCCGCCTCGTGACCAGCACAGGCATACGACTGCACGCGCCCGCGCCCGGGTGGTCGATCCCGGCCGACGTCGTGGTCGTCGGCTCCGGCGTCGCGGGGCTCACCGCGGCGCTGCGCTGCGAGGCCGCCGGACTGCGCACCGTCGTCGTCACCAAGGCCCGGCTGGACGACGGCTCCACGCGCTGGGCACAGGGCGGCATCGCGGCGGCGCTCGGCGAGGGCGACAGCCCCGAGCAGCACTTGGACGACACCCTGGTCGCGGGCGCCGGCCTGTGCGACGAGGAGGCGGTCCGGCTCCTCGTCACCGAGGGACCGGGCGCCGTACGCCGCCTGATAGAGACCGGCGCGCAGTTCGACGAGTCCGCCGAGGGCGGCCTGGAGCTCACCCGCGAGGGCGGCCACCACCGGCGCCGCATCGCGCACGCGGGCGGCGACGCCACGGGGGCGGAGATCTCCCGGGCTCTCGTCGAGGCGGTCCGCGCGCGTGGGGTGCGCACCATCGAGAACGCGCTCGTCCTGGACCTCCTCACGGACGCCGACGGCCGCACCGCCGGCGTCACCCTGCACGTCATGGGCGAGGGCCAGCACGACGGCGTGGGCGCGGTCCACGCCCCCGCGGTGGTCCTGGCCACGGGCGGCATGGGCCAGGTCTTCTCGGCGACCACCAACCCGTCCGTGTCGACCGGCGACGGCGTGGCCCTGGCGCTGCGCGCGGGCGCCGAGGTCAGCGACCTGGAGTTCGTGCAGTTCCACCCCACCGTGCTGTTCCTCGGCCCGGACGCCGAGGGCCAGCAGCCCCTGGTCTCCGAGGCCGTACGCGGCGAGGGCGCCCACCTGGTCGACGCGGACGGCGTGCGCTTCATGGTGGGGCAGCACGAACTGGCGGAGCTGGCGCCGCGGGACATCGTCGCCAAGGGCATCATGCGCCGCATGCAGGAGCGGGGTGCCGAGCACATGTTCCTGGACGCCCGGCACTTCGGCGCCGACATGTGGGAGCACCGCTTCCCGACGATCCTCGCCGCCTGCCGCGCGCACGGCATCGACCCCGTCACGCAGCCCGTCCCGGTCGCCCCGGCCGCGCACTACGCGTCCGGCGGCGTCCGCACCGACGACAGGGGCCGCACCTCGGTGCCGGGCCTGTACGCGTGCGGCGAGGTCGCCTGCACGGGCGTGCACGGCGCCAACCGCCTGGCGTCCAACTCCCTCCTGGAGGGCCTGGTCTACGCCGAGCGCATCGCCGCCGACATCGCCGAGGGCCACGCCCGCGACGTCCTCCACGCGCGCGTGCCCGCACCGGTCCCGCACCCGGAGACACCGGCGTACCCGTTGCTGCCGCCGGAGGCCCGGTTCGCGATCCAGCGGATCATGACCGAGGGCGCGGGCGTGCTGCGCTCCGCCGACTCCCTCGCGAAGGCCGCCGATCACCTCCAGCGGCTGCACGGCGAGGCCCGCGACGCCCTGGCCGAGAACGGCAAGACGGCCGAGCCCGGCGTCGACACGTGGGAGTCCACCAACCTGCTGTGCGTGGCCCGCGTCCTGGTGGCGGCGGCCCGGATGCGCGAGGAGACCCGCGGCTGCCACTGGCGCGAGGACCACGCCGAACGCGACGACGCGAACTGGCGCCGCCACATCGTCGTACGCCTGAATCCGGACCGCACCCTCGCCGTGCACACCACCGACACCGCAGACTTCCCCCCGACCCTCCCCGCGCGACGTCCTCAGGAGCAGTGACAGCAGTGACCTCACCCGACCTTCCCCTCGCCCCGTCCGACGGCTGCGGTGACGGCTGTGCCTGCGGTGCCGGCACCGGCGAGGAGTACCTGGAGTGCGGGCTCGACCCGGCGCTCGCCCAGCTCCTGACCGAGGCCGGACTCGACCCCGTGGAGGTCGAGGACATCGCCAACGTCGCCATCCAGGAGGACCTCGCGCACGGCGTCGACGTGACGACCGTGGCGACCATCCCCGAGGACGCGGTGGCCACCGCCGACTTCACCGCGCGGGAGGCCGGCGTGGTCGCGGGCCTCAGGGTCGCCGAGGCGGTGATGTCGATCGTCTGCACGGACGAGTTCGAGGTGGAGCGCCACGTCGAGGACGGCGACCGCGTCGAGGCCGGCCAGAAGCTCCTGTCCGTCACGACCCTCACCCGCGACCTCCTCACCGCCGAGCGCAGCGCGCTGAACCTGCTGTGCCGCCTGTCGGGCATCGCGACGGCCACGCGCGCGTGGGCGGACGTCCTCGCGGACACCAAGGCGAAGGTCCGCGACACCCGCAAGACGACGCCGGGCCTGCGCTCGCTGGAGAAGTTCGCGGTCCGCTGCGGCGGGGGCGCGAACCACCGCATGTCCCTGTCCGACGCGGCCCTGGTCAAGGACAACCACGTGGTCGCCGCGGGTGGCGTCGCGCAGGCCTTCCAGGCGGTGCGCGAACGCTTCCCGGACGTGCCGATCGAGGTCGAGGTCGACACCCTGCACCAGCTGCGCGAGGTCCTGGACGCGGGCGCGGACCTGATCCTGCTGGACAACTTCACGCCCGGCGAGTGCGAGGAGGCGGTGGCCCTCGTCGACGGCCGCGCCAAGCTGGAGGCGTCGGGCCGCCTGACCCTGGCCAACGCGAAGGCGTACGCGGACACCGGCGTCGACTACCTGGCGGTGGGCGCGCTCACGCACAGCTCCCCGATCCTGGACATCGGCCTGGACCTGCGAGCGGCGGAGTAGGGGGAGACGGCCGTGCTGCTGACGATCGACGTGGGAAACACGCACACCGTCCTGGGCCTGTTCGACGGCGACGACATCGTCGAACACTGGCGGATCTCCACGGACGCGCGCCGCACCGCCGACGAGCTGGCGGTGCTGCTGCAGGGCCTGATGGGCATGCACCCCCTGCTCGGCGACGAGCTGGGCGACGGCATCGACGGCATCGCCATCTGCGCGACCGTGCCGTCGGTGCTGCACGAGCTGCGCGAGGTCACCCGCCGCTACTACGGCGACGTCCCCGCGGTCCTGGTGGAACCGGGCGTCAAGACGGGCGTGCCGATCCTCACCGACAACCCCAAGGAGGTCGGCGCGGACCGCATCATCAACGCGGTCGCGGCGGTCGACCTCTACGGCGGTCCCGCGATCGTCGTCGACTTCGGTACGGCGACGACGTTCGACGCGGTGTCCGCGCGCGGGGAGTACATCGGCGGCGTCATCGCGCCCGGCATCGAGATCTCCGTCGAGGCGCTCGGCGTGAAGGGCGCGCAGCTGCGCAAGATCGAGGTGGCCCGGCCGCGCAGCGTGATCGGCAAGAACACCGTGGAGGCGATGCAGGCCGGCATCATCTACGGCTTCGCCGGGCAGGTCGACGGGGTCGTGAGCCGCATGGTGCGGGAGCTGTCCGACGACCCGGACGACGTGACGGTGATCGCGACGGGCGGGCTTGCGCCGATGGTGCTGGGGGAGTCGACGGTGATCGACGAACACGAACCGTGGCTGACGTTGATCGGGCTGCGGCTGGTGTACGAGCGGAACGTGGCGCGCATGTGACTGCTCCGCCGGCCGGGGCAGGTGGGCCGGTGGCAGGTGGGTCGGTCGTGACCCGGCGCTGCGGTGGGCCTCACGGCGTTCACGCGGCCCGGCGTCGTGAGGTGCCGCCGCGCCCACCCGTGCCGTCCTGCGGCGCGACTGCCCGCGGCTGGGACGGTGCCCGCGGCCGGCGGTGAGCAGCATCTGGGGGAGTGAGGGATCGCCACACCGGCGTCGGTCGCCCGGTTTGTCTGATTAGCGCGTATTGTCGCAGCATGCCCACGCCATACGGATCCCGCGGCGGCATGGCGTTCGGTGTGGAGGAGCTGCGTGTGCTCCGCCGCGCCCTCGCTCTCGCCGTTCACCCCACCCCCGCCTCGGCCGAGGACGTCAAGGACTGCCTCCGGCTCGCCGATTCGCTCGACGAGGCGATGCGGGAGGGCGTCAGGCTGCGCGCCTTCCTGGTGGCCGACCTCGCCCGGTACCGCGCCGCCCTCCCCGGCACCGCCGTCGGCTACCTCGCCCTCCTGGAGGAGGCCCTGGGCTCCGGCTACCGCCCGAACCCCGACGACCTCGCCGCCCTGCGCGCCCTGCGCGGCAACCCCACCGCGGCCGCCCTCCTCGCCCACTGCGAGAGCCTCGCCGAGCAGGACGTACGGGCCCGCCTCGCCGCCCGCGCGGCGGACGCCGAGGGCGCCGCTGCCGACGCCTCCGACGCGGTCGTGCCCGCCTCCCGCACCCGTCTGCACGCCATTCCCGGCGGGCTGTCCCAGCCCCGCCCGGAGAGCGCCACGGCGGAGAGCGGACGGACCGCCGCCCCGCAGGCTCCGCCCGTCGGCCCCGCCCCGGCCCCGGCCGTCGCCGTCGCCACGAGTCAGGACGACGCCCAGGAGCCCGCCAAGAAGCCCGCCGAGAAGCCGGCGGCCCCGAAGCCCGCCCCGGCCGCTCCCGACCCCGGCACCCCCAGGCCCGGCCGGCCCATCCCCACCCCGGGCGAGGTCTTCCCGCGTCGCAAGCCCACCCCGCCCCCGGCGAACCCGCCGCAGCAGCTGGCCGCCGGCTGACCGCGGGTCCGGGGGCGGCGGCGACCGCCCCGCTCCCGGACCACCCCGCGACCGTGGCTACCCTGGATCCATGGACTACGTCTCCGCGCTGCTGCCCCCGGTCGTCATGGCCGTGTTCTTCATCGGTCTGATCCGCGTGATCGTCAAGACCCAGGGCGGCGCCAACAAGACCAAGGAGGACGCGGCGGTCGACGCCGCGCTCGCCCGCGCCGAGGCGGCCGGCGGCCCCGCCGCCTCCAAGGACGCCTGACCCCCGGCTCCGGCCCTGGCCCCGGCTCGCCGCCGGCTCGCCCCTCTCGGGCCGCGCGCCCTTTTTGTTCTGTTTGTCGGCAAAGCGCACGTTCGGCACGCCATCGCCGCGATCTCCCACTATTGTGCTGAGAGTGCCTCGCCCATTGGGAGAACTCGAAGACGCGGTCATGACGCGGGTGTGGAAGTGGAACCGCCCGGTGACCGTTCGAGAAGTCCTGGAAGATCTCCAGCAGGAGCGCTCGATCGCGTACACCACCGTGATGACCGTTTTGGACAATCTCCATCAGAAGGGCTGGGTGCGCCGCGAGGCGGAAGGCCGGGCCTATCGATATGAGGCGGTCTCCACGCGGGCCGCGTACTCCGCGGCTCTGATGAACGAGGCGTGGTCGCAGAGCGACAACCCCGCCGCCGCTCTCGTCGCCTTCTTCGCGATGATGAGCGACGAACAGCGCCAGGCCCTCCGGGACGCCTTGCGCATCGTCCAGAACCCCGACGAGAACCCCGGCTCCGCATCGGACGACGTCGGGCGATAGCGTCCGCTCATGTCAGCAGACAGCCCCGAAGTCACCGCAAAAGCCATCACCGTCCGGCGGGCCCGAACCAGCGATGTCCCGGCGGTGCGCCGTCTCCTTGACGTCTACGTCCGTGACCGCATCCTGCTCGACAAAGCGACGGTGACGCTTTACGAGGACATCCAGGAGTTCTGGGTGGCGGAACGCGACGACAACGCCGAGGTGGTCGGCTGCGGCGCCCTGCACGTGATGTGGGAAGACCTCGCGGAAGTCCGCACTCTCGCCGTGAAGCCGGGCCTCAAGGGCGCCGGCGTCGGCCATCAGTTGCTGGGGAAGTTGCTGGAGACCGCCCGCTGGCTCGGCGTTCGCCGCGTTTTCTGTCTGACCTTCGAAGTGGAGTTCTTCGGCAAGCACGGCTTCGTCGAGATCGGTGAGACGCCGGTCGACACCGATGTCTACGCGGAGCTCCTGCGTTCCTATGACGAGGGCGTCGCGGAGTTCCTCGGACTCGAACGAGTGAAACCGAACACCTTGGGCAACAGCAGGATGCTTCTCCATCTGTGATCGTCGGCGATTGACGCGACGGGAAGCTGCCCCGGTGCCCTATGTCCGAAACGCGCATGTTTCCGGACGTGCCCCGGCCCGTGAGTCTCTCCCAGGGGTTTGTGTTTTTCCGGCAAAAGCGGTTTGCTTTCCGACGTACTGCAGTACTGCATATAACAGGGGACGGCGATACGGCGGATGCCGACACCCCCGGTCCTGAAGTTATCGATGAAAGGAAATCCGGTGGCACAGAAGGTTCAGGTCCTTCTTGTCGACGACCTCGACGGTGGCGAGGCGGACGAGACCGTCACGTTCGCGTTGGACGGCAAGACGTACGAGATCGATCTCACCACTGCCAATGCGGACAAGCTCCGTGGCCTTCTCGAGCCTTACGTCAAGGGCGGTCGCCGTACCGGGGGCCGTGCTTCGGGCGGGCGCGGAAAGTCCCGTGCCTCTTCCGGCGGCAGCCAGGACACCGCGGCCATCCGCGCGTGGGCGAAGGAGAACGGCTACGAGGTGAACGACCGCGGCCGCGTTCCCGCGTCCATTCGCGAGGCCTACGAGAAGGCCAACGGCTGATCGACGGCCTTACCGACCCTTCGCACACCAGGCAGACGGCCGGGTGCACGCGCGCCGCAGCCGGACCCGGTGGCACTGCGCTGCCACCGTGTCGACCAGCCGCACGAGATCGGGGGCGCCCCCGCCGCCCCCCAGCGCCGACAGTGTCGGCAGCGAGGCCTCGACCTCGCACCCGGGCTCGGGGGGCCGCACCCACACGGCGGCCCCCTGCGAACCACCGGCCCCGGCACCCGTGGCACCCCCGGCACCGGTGGCGGGCCCCGGAGGCGGCGGCGCGGTCATGACCGCGCCCGCTCCGAGCGCCGACAGGTCGAGCGCCAGCCCGCCCCACTCCAGCCACTCCAGCAGCCCGGGCAGTTCCTCCGCGCAGCCCGCCGCCACGAGCAGCCGCATCCGGTCGCCCCGCAGGGCCACCGGAGAGCCCGGCGCCAGGCGCCGCAGCGCCGCCCGGCCCGCCTCCGCGGGAACGTCCAGCACGTCGAAGCGGACGCCCACGGCGAGCCGTACGGGGGAGCCGGGCACTGTGGGCCACCCCAGTTCGTTCTCGTACCAGTGCCGGACCCCCGCGTCCCGGCGGTCACGGTCCGTTCGCGTTCCCGCGCCCCGCCCGCTCTGTTCGAGTGGCCGGCGGGGCGGTGGCACGGCTGCGGGATCGACCATGTCAGGAGCAACCGCCCCGAGGGCTCGCGAGTTACGCTGGGTGTCACGACGTGTGCGCAGCGTGTCGAACAAGGGGGCTCGTGGGGCTGTGGGGAGGCGCAAGGTTGTTCGCCCGTAGCGGAGGGAACCGGTGCGCGCGGCATGGACTGTCGGTCCGGGCGGGTAAGACATCCCTAGTGGGAGGGGGCGACACGCAGGACAGGACGTCTCACGTTCGCCATCGGCGTACTGGCGATGGGGGTAACTGCCTGGCCTGCGGGAACATCGTCTCGCACCATCGGGTTGGAGCACATGTCGGCGTTCGGGGTCAGGAGGCCAAGGACGGTGTCGGCAGTTGGAATGAGCGGTCCCCGCTTGCGGGACTAAGCTGCGGAAGGACAGGGAGGGGAAGTTCCCCCCACTGCCTGACCGCTCTGAGGAGCGATTAACGATGTTCGAGAGGTTCACCGACCGCGCGCGGCGGGTTGTCGTCCTGGCTCAGGAAGAAGCCCGGATGCTCAACCACAACTACATCGGCACCGAGCACATCCTCCTGGGCCTGATCCACGAGGGTGAGGGTGTCGCCGCCAAGGCCCTTGAGAGCCTCGGGATTTCGCTCGAGGCGGTCCGCCAGCAGGTGGAGGAGATCATCGGCCAGGGGCAGCAGGCGCCGTCGGGCCACATCCCCTTCACCCCCCGTGCCAAGAAGGTGCTGGAGCTGTCGCTCCGCGAGGCGCTTCAGCTCGGCCACAACTACATCGGCACGGAGCACATCCTGCTCGGCCTGATCCGCGAGGGCGAGGGCGTCGCCGCCCAGGTCCTGGTCAAGCTGGGCGCAGATCTGAACCGCGTGCGGCAGCAGGTGATCCAGCTGCTCTCCGGTTACCAGGGCAAGGAGACCGCCACCGCCGGCGGTCCTGCCGAGGGCACGCCCTCCACGTCCCTGGTCCTCGACCAGTTCGGCCGGAACCTCACCCAGGCCGCTCGTGAGTCCAAGCTCGACCCGGTCATCGGGCGCGAGAAGGAGATCGAGCGGGTCATGCAGGTGCTGTCCCGCCGTACGAAGAACAACCCGGTCCTGATCGGTGAGCCCGGCGTCGGCAAGACCGCCGTCGTCGAGGGCCTCGCCCAGGCCATCGTCAAGGGCGAGGTGCCCGAGACCCTCAAGGACAAGCACCTCTACACCCTGGACCTCGGCGCCCTGGTCGCCGGCTCCCGCTACCGCGGTGACTTCGAGGAGCGCCTGAAGAAGGTGCTCAAGGAGATCCGCACCCGCGGCGACATCATCCTGTTCATCGACGAGCTGCACACGCTGGTCGGTGCGGGTGCCGCCGAGGGCGCCATCGACGCGGCTTCGATCCTGAAGCCGATGCTGGCCCGCGGTGAGCTCCAGACCATCGGTGCGACCACGCTGGACGAGTACCGCAAGCACCTGGAGAAGGACGCGGCCCTCGAGCGCCGCTTCCAGCCGATCCAGGTCGCCGAGCCGTCCCTGCCGCACACGATCGAGATCCTCAAGGGTCTGCGCGACCGGTACGAGGCGCACCACCGCGTCTCGATCACCGACGAGGCGCTGGTCCAGGCCGCCACGCTGGCCGACCGGTACATCTCGGACCGCTTCCTGCCGGACAAGGCGATCGACCTGATCGACGAGGCCGGCTCCCGGATGCGTATCCGCCGGATGACCGCGCCGCCGGACCTGCGCGAGTTCGACGAGAAGATCGCCGGCGTCCGCCGCGACAAGGAGTCCGCGATCGACTCGCAGGACTTCGAGAAGGCCGCCTCCCTGCGCGACAAGGAGAAGCAGCTCCTCGCCGCGAAGGCCAAGCGGGAGAAGGAGTGGAAGGCCGGCGACATGGACGTCGTCGCCGAGGTCGACGGCGACCTGATCGCCGAGGTCCTCGCGACGGCCACCGGCATCCCGGTCTTCAAGCTGACCGAGGAGGAGTCCAGCCGTCTGCTCCGCATGGAGGACGAGCTGCACAAGCGGGTCATCGGCCAGGACGACGCCGTCAAGGCGCTGTCCAAGGCGATCCGCCGTACGCGCGCCGGGCTCAAGGACCCGAAGCGTCCGGGTGGCTCCTTCATCTTCGCCGGCCCGTCCGGTGTCGGTAAGACGGAGCTGTCCAAGGCGCTCGCCGAGTTCCTGTTCGGTGACGAGGACGCGCTGATCTCCCTCGACATGTCGGAGTTCAGCGAGAAGCACACGGTCTCGCGTCTCTTCGGTTCGCCCCCCGGCTACGTGGGCTACGAAGAGGGCGGCCAGCTGACGGAGAAGGTGCGGCGCAAGCCGTTCTCGGTGGTCCTCTTCGACGAGGTCGAGAAGGCCCACCCGGACATCTTCAACTCGCTGCTGCAGATCCTGGAGGACGGTCGGCTGACCGACTCCCAGGGCCGGGTCGTGGACTTCAAGAACACGGTCATCATCATGACGACCAACCTCGGCACCCGGGACATCTCCAAGGGCTTCAACCTGGGCTTCGCCGCCGCGGGTGACACGAAGACCAACTACGAGCGCATGAAGAACAAGGTCTCGGACGAGCTGAAGCAGCACTTCCGGCCCGAGTTCCTCAACCGCGTCGACGACGTGGTGGTCTTCCCGCAGCTGACCCAGGGCGACATCCTGCGGATCGTCGACCTGATGATCGGCAAGGTGGACGAGCGCCTGAAGGACCGGGACATGGGCATCGAGCTCTCCCAGTCCGCCAAGGAGCTGCTGGCCAAGAAGGGTTACGACCCGGTGCTGGGCGCGCGTCCGCTGCGTCGCACGATCCAGCGCGAGGTCGAGGACTCGCTGTCGGAGAAGATCCTCTTCGGTGAGCTGCGCCCCGGTCACATCGTGGTCGTGGACACCGAGGGCGAGGGCGACGCCGAGACCTTCACGTTCCGCGGCGAGGAGAAGTCGGCGCTGCCCGACGTCCCGCCGATCGAGCAGGCGGCCGGCGGTGCCGGGCCGAACCTGAGCAAGGACGCGTAGCCGCTGCGCTCGGCTTGAGCAGGAGAAAAGGGGGCTGCCCCGGAACCAAGGGTTCCGGGGCAGCCCCCTTTTTCTGCTGGATTCAGGAGAGCTGGCCGTTGTAGTCCGGCAGCTTGAACGTCTTCTCGGCGTGGCCGCCCGACAGGTCGGTGGCGCTGTTGCCGATGTTCGCGATGATCGTGTAGCCCTTCGACTCGATGTCGGCGCGCTGGGCCGTCTTGTAGTCGGCGACGTTCTTGAAGAGGTCGAAGAAGCCGCGGACGTACAGGCCGGAGACCTTGTAGCCGGTGTACTTCAGGTTGTAGTCGGTGACCGAGTAGATGATGCCGGGGCGGGCCGTGACGAAGAAGACGGCGACGCCGCGGTCCTGGGCGTACTTGGCGGCCTCCAGGACCGGCTTGTTGGCGGGCTGCGGGTAGCTGAAGCCGAAGTCGGTCTCCAGGGCGGTGTTGTCGATGTCGAGGACGACGGCCTGCTTCTCGCCCGGCCGCGGGGCGGCGATGCGCTGCTTGAGGTAGGGCATCGCCGTGTTCATCACGGCCTGGACGTCCTTCTGCCAGGTGGCGTAGTCGACGTCGGCCGCGGCGGCGGTGGCCGTCGCGGTGGTCGGGGCGGTGCCGGTGGCCGCCTCGGCGGGGGCGGCCAGGGCGACGAGGGCGGCGGTGGCCACGGCGGTGCCGGCGAGGCGGTGCGTCCAGGCGCGTCTGCTGACGGTGCGGGTCATGGTGGGGGGTTCCTCTCACGTCGGGTCGCTGCCGGTGTCAGGGGCATGCTCATGGGTGAGGGTGGCGCGGGAGGAACCGTAGGGTTACCGGACGGTAGGTGGCTAGAGGTGTGCGTCACACAACGCGTCACACAACCCGTCACACAACTCGGCGGATCCTTTTGACCGTTGGGGTGACGGGCAGCGCGGCGAGGAGCTCGTCCGGCAGGGTGTCCGTCTCCGGTGCGGGGACGACGGTGATCTCACGGACGTTCGGGAACAGCGCCGGGATCCGGCTCAAGTCCTCCGTGCCGTGGAGCCGGTTGAGCCGCAGGCCGGTGATGCCGGGCAGCGGGGGGCCGTGCCAGCCGACGGCGTCCCATTCGATGCGCAGGTCCGTCAGCTCGGGCAGCCGGGCGATCTCCTCGTAGTCCCCCGGGGTCAGCTCCGCGAAGAGGCTCGCGAGGCTGAGCTGCCGCAGGGACGCGAACCGGTGCAGGCCGCGCAGGCCGGTGTGCACCACCGCGTTCTTGGCGAGCCGCAGGTAACGCAGCGGCAGTTCGACGGGGAGCGCCTCGTCGAGTGAGTCGCCCTGGAGGGCGAGCCCGAGGTCGAGCCGGCTCAGCGTGGCGCACCGGCCGAGCACGGACAGCCGGTCCGGGTCGTGCAGGCCCGGCACGGAATCCAGGGACAGCCAGGTCAGCGGCAGGTGCGTGAGCGGGGTGAGGTCGCGGACCAGGGGGGAGCGGCTGAGGTCGAAGTACGTGAGCCGGTGCAGCGGCCGCAGCCACTCCAGGCCGGTCAGCCGCTCGTTGCCCCGGACGACGAGTTCGGTCAGCCGGTCGGGGACGAGCCCGGCGGCGATGTCGGCCGGATCGATGTCACCGGCCAGCTGGACTCTGCTCCTGCCGCCCAACTCCCCCAGGAAACGCACCTGTTCGCCGGAGTGGGCGGTGAAGAACAGGCCGTCCTCGTGCAGGTGGGCGACGACGTCCTCGCCGTAGCGGCGGGTCGGGAAGCGGTTCCAGGTCCAGGTGAGCTGGGCGCGCACGTCCAGGGCCAGGTGGGAGCGGTAGCGCGCGAGGACGGGCAGGGCGGCGTCCGTGCCGATGAGCGAGGCGGTGACGACGACGGCCCGCGCCTCCTCGTCGCCGAGGCCCTCGGGTCCGGGCAGCAGTTCCAGGGCGAGCGGGCCCACGGAGGCGAGGGCGCGGGCCTCCTCGACGCCGCGCGGCGGGATGAGGGAGGCGGCGTTCCGCTCGACGGCGGCGCGCACGGCCGGGTCGAGCTGGGTGGCGTGTTCCAGGGAGGCCAGGGCGAGCAGCCGTACGCGCGTGGCGGCCGGTTCTTCGAGGCGCGCCGCCGACTCCGTGAGGGCGCCGAGGAGTTCGGCGCGTTCGCGCGGGCGGGCGTGGGCGACGGCCATCCGGAACACGTCGGCCCACTGCTCATCCGCCGCGCCCCGCACCAGCAGCCCGAAGTCGCCGTCCTCGACGGCCGCCTTGGCGCCCAGGTAGTCCTGGAAGGTGCGGTGCACGAACTCGACCGTGCCGACGCTGGGTTCGCGCAGCAGGCCGCTGCGGACCAGGAGATGTCCGAGGATCCGCTCGGCGTCGCCCTGCGCGGCGGCGGCCGGCAGCGACGGCAGCACGTCGGCCACGATGCGCACCGCGCGGTCCCGGTCCATCTCGGACTGGTTGTTGCGGATGAGCCAGTACGCGAGGCGCTGGAGCAGCTGGATCTGCGGGAGTTCGGTGAGGTGGACGCCGCCGGCCGCGCCCTGCGGGAACATGTCCCGCTCCTCGTCGCGCCGCGCCAGCAGCATCGACAGGGCGGCGTCGTACAGTTCCTGGCGGCCGTGCGGGAGATAGCCGCGCCGGTCGCGGTGCAGGGCGCAGATCAGGCCGCACATCAGGGGGTTGGTAGCGAGGCGGCCGAGGTCGGGTTTGGTGCCGACGGCGTCGAGCAGGGAGCGCTCGTAGCCCGCCAGCCGCTCGGCGTCGGGACCGGTCGCGCCGGCGCGGGCGGCGGCGTGCCAGCGGGCGATGAACGCGGCCACGTCGTCGCGGCTCATCGGGGTGAGGGCGAGTTCGGTGAAGCCGTCGGGGGCGAGCCAGTCCTCCCGTACGGCGGAGGGGCGGGAGGTGACCAGCCACTGGTTGCCGGGGTACACGTCGAGCAGCTCGCGCAGCCAGCGGCGGGTGCGCTCGCGGTCCCGGTCGGGGATCTCGTCGACGCCGTCCACCAGGAGCAGCCCGCGCCCGTCGGACAGCACCCGGTCCGCCCAGCCGGCCGGCTGGGCCGCGTGGAACGGGACGCGTACGGCGGCCAGGAAGGCGTCCGGCGCCGGGAGGCCGTCGGGGCGCCGGACCAGTGTGCGCAGGGGCAGCACGAAGGGGACGCGGTCGCCGCGTTCGCCGCGGGCCGCGGTCACCGCGAGCCACTGCACGAGCGTGGTCTTGCCGGAGCCGGCGACGCCGCGCAGCAGCACCCGGTCGTGCTCGGCGAGGGCCTGCTCGGCGGGCCGGGGCGTGGGCGCGGCGGTGTGCGGCCCGCCGGGGCCGGTGGCGTGGTCGTGCTCGTCGGGGCCGAGGGCCTGGAGGCTGAGGTAGGCGGCGTCCAGGGGCCAGCGGTCGGGGGAGTTGACGAGGTCGATGCCGTAGATGGTGAGGTGACCGTGCCGGGTGGCGACGTACGGCAGGTAACGGCGCTCGAAGGCGGCGTCGGTGCCGCCGGGCAGCGGGGTGCGGGCGATGAGCTCGTCGACCTTGCCGACCAGTTCGTGCTGGCGCCGGGTCTGCTCGACCAGGGTGCGGGGCACGAAGGTGGAGCGCTGCGTGAAGAAGTGCAGGATGTGCAGGCAGGCGGTGTCGAGGAGGCCGCGGTAGAAGAGGCTCGCGTCGAGGGACAGGTGCCGCTCCGGATGGCCGCTCGCGGCACGCAGGGCGGCGGCCAGGGCCTCGTGGCCCAGCTCCACGGCCTGGACGTCCGTCATGGTGAGCTCGCCGAGCGCGAACAGGGTGTCGGCGAGGGCGCGGACCACGGCCTGTTCCTCGTCCTCGGCCACGGGGCGCTCACCGCCGCCGCGCAGGGCCTGGAGGACCAGCTTGGCGGCGAGCCGGTGCAGGTCGGGCTCCGTCAGCGTGCGCTTCTCGCCCCGGAAGGAGACGTAGCCCGCTATGCGTACGGGCTTGTCGACCAGTCCGGCGCCGGGCCCTTCCGTGACGAACAGCTTTCTGACGAGAGGGCCGACGACGCTCGACGCAAGCCTGATTCCCGCGGCCGGTTCCATCTCGCCGTGCCCCTCCCCGTTTTGTCGCTGTCGCGGCTGGTCAGCGTAGCGCCGGTCACATTCCGGAGTCTTTCGATCTCGGTCAGCGGTGACATGCCGCACAGGCCTTTTGTCCGTTACTAGCAGGCTTAGTGGAAAACTCCCGAAGGGCAAAAAGGACATTCCCTCCCGAGGGGTGGGTCCGACTTGGCCATCTTGGCCGAATTGAGGCTTCAAGGGGCCTCTGTCAATGGACGAGGTCTTTCGGGCTTACGTACTAGCTGGCGTCGTAGGTCACACCTTTGGGGGTTCGTGGGGGTTCGGGTTACCAAGGGATGGCCATCCGGCGTTCTGTGCGCCGGGTGTTTTCCTTGCTCCCGTCCCCATGAGGTTTCGATGTCCCAGCGCGTCACGCCCCGCAACTTCCGTACGTCCCTGCTCCGCACCCGCGCCGCCGTCCTGGCCACCGGCCTGGGAGCCTCGGTCGTGCTGGGAGTCGGGGTCGCGGCCGCCGCCGACACCACGGCCGCCGCTTCGTCCTCCGCCGCCAGTGCCGTCGAGGCGCAGGCGGCCGCCCAGGCCAAGGCCGCGAAGGCCAAGGCCGACAAGGCCGCCAAGGCGAAGGCCGCGGCCGCCGCCCAGCAGAAGGCCGCCGCCGAGGCCAAGAAGAAGGCCGCCGCCGCGGCCAAGAAGAAGAAGGCTTCCTGGGTCGACCCGGTGAAGAAGTACCGGCTGAGCGCCAAGTTCGCCCAGGCCGGCGGCATGTGGACGCAGAAGCACTCCGGCCAGGACTACGCCGTGCCGACCGGCACGAACGTGATGGCCGCCCACGGCGGCACCGTCGTCAAGGCCGGCGGCAACGGCGCCGGTGATGGTCCCGCCTACGGCAACGCCGTCGTCATCAAGCACGGCAACGGCACGTACTCCCAGTACGCGCACCTGTCGCGCGTCGACGTGCGGGTCGGCCAGATCGTGAAGACGGGCCAGCACATCGCCCGCTCCGGCAACACCGGCAACTCCAGCGGTCCGCACCTGCACTTCGAGATCCGGACGAGCCCGAACTACGGCTCGGCCGTCGACCCGGCCGCCTTCCTGCGGTCCAAGGGTGTGCGCCTCTAAGGGCGTTCGGTGCCCCCGGCACTCTTGACGCCCCCGGCACCCCCGGCACTCTTGACGCCCCCGGCGCCCACGGTTCCCTCGTGGGCCCGGGTGACCAGTTCCGTGGCGACCTGGAGGACGGCCAAGCGCTTGTCCTCGGGGTCGACTTCGACGTCCTGGAGGGCGAACAGCCCGGCGTGCATCGTGAACAGGGCGCTCGCGTAGCGGACTTGGTCGGTCAGGCCGGTTTCCGGGTCGATCAGGATGTCCCGCAGGTCCAGCATGCGGCGCTTGAAGGTCTCGCCGATGCGCAGTTCCCGTACCGTCGCCTGGTTCTCCTGCATGAAGCGGAACAGGGGCGCGGCGCTCGCCAGCGCCTCGCTGTAGCGGCGGACGATCTCCCGCTTGGTCTCCAGGGTCTTCGGCTGCCCGGCGCCCCACTCGATGAGCTCCTCGATCGGCCTGGAGAGGTCCTCGAAGATGCTGACCAGGATCTCTTCCTTGGTCTTGAAGTGGTAGTAGAGCGCGGCCTTCGTGACCCCGAGACGCTCGGCGATCTCGCGCAGTGACGTCTTCTCGTAGCCCTGTTCGGCGAAGAGTCCGAGGGCCACGTCCTGGATGCGCTGGCGGGTGTCCCCGCGGCGCCGCTGCTTGGTGCCGTCCATGGTGCGCCCATCCTCCTCTTACCCGCGCCCACCGGAAACTTACTTGACGACCGGCTAGCTACGCGTCTACTTTCCCCAGTGTAGACAACTAGCCGGGCGGCAAGTAAGTAGGGGAAGTGGGGGAGCGGTAGCAATGGCGGTCACAGCGGTACCCGCGCCGGGGGTGGAAACCGGCAAGCAACCCAGAAGCGTGCGGGTCGTCCTGCTCGCGCTCATGATCGCGATGATGCTCGCGATGCTCGACAACATGATCATCGGTACCGCCATGCCGACGATCGTGGGCGAACTCGGCGGCCTGGAGCACCTGTCCTGGGTCGTCACCTCCTACACCCTCGCCACCGCCGCCTCCACCCCGATCTGGGGCAAGATCGGCGACATGTACGGCCGCAAGGGCACCTTCCTGTCCTCGATCGTGCTCTTCCTGATCGGTTCCGCGCTCAGCGGCATGGCCCAGGACATGGGCCAGCTCATCGGCTTCCGCGCGGTGCAGGGCCTGGGCGCCGGCGGTCTGATGGTCGGCGTCATGGCGATCATCGGCGACCTGATACCTCCCCGGGAACGCGGCAAGTACCAGGGCATGATGGCCGGCGTCATGGCACTGGCGATGATCGGCGGGCCGCTCGTCGGCGGCACCATCACCGACCACTGGGGCTGGCGCTGGGCCTTCTACATCAACCTGCCGCTCGGCGCGGTCGCGCTCGCCGCCGTGGGCGCCGTCCTGCACCTGCCGAAGAAACGGTCCACGGCACGCGTCGACTACCTCGGCGCCGCGCTGCTGACCGTCGGCATCACCGCGATCGTCCTCGTCACCACCTGGGGCGGCACGGAGTACGCGTGGACGTCCGCGCGGATCATGGAGCTCATCGGCATCGGCGTCGCCGCGCTCGTCGGGTTCGTGTTCTGGCAGACCCGGGCCGCCGAGCCGGTCGTGCCGCTGCACATCTTCCGCAGCCGCAACTTCACGCTGATGTCCCTCATCGGCTTCATCACCGGCTTCGTGATGTTCGGCGCCACGCTGTTCCTGCCGCTCTACCAGCAGTCGGTGCAGGGCGCGTCCGCGACCAACTCCGGGCTGCTGCTCCTGCCGATGCTCGGCGCGATGCTCGTCACGTCGATGGTCGCCGGCCGCGTCACCACGAACACCGGCCGCTACAAGGTCTTCCCCGTCGCCGGCAGCGCCCTGATGGTCGTCGGGCTGTACCTGCTGTCGACCATGGACACCGGCACCAGCCGGTTCACCTCCGGCGTCTTCATGGCCGTGGTCGGCCTCGGCATGGGCTGCCTGATGCAGATCACCATGCTGGTCGCGCAGAACAGCGTCGAGATGAAGGACATGGGCGTCGCGTCCTCGTCCACCACGCTCTTCCGCACCCTCGGCTCCTCCTTCGGCGTCGCGATCATGGGCGCGCTGTTCAACAGCCGCGTCCAGGAGGCCATGGCCGAGCGGGGCGGCGCGCTGGGCAGCGGTGTCACCGAGCAGTCCGCGCAGCTCGACGCGGCGAGCCTCGCCAAGCTGCCCGAGGCCGCGCGGGAGGCCTACCAGTACGCGGTGTCCGACGGCACGCACGCGGCCTTCCTGCTGGGCGCGGTCGTGGCCGTGCTGTCGCTGGCGGCGGCGGTGTTCGTCAAGGAGGTGCCCCTCAAGGGGGCCGGACCGAAGCCGGCGGAGGACGTCCCGTCCGGCGCCGCGTAGACAGGGGCCCCGGCGTTGTCGGCCCGTCCGGCGCCGCGTAGACAGGGGCCCCGGCGTTGTCGGCCCGTCCGGCGCCGCGTAGACGCCCCGGCGTTGTCGGACCCCCGTGCCACCATCGGTGGATGGACAAGACGCGGCAGTTGCGGCTGGCCAAGGACGCCATGGACCGGGACTGGGCCGATCCGGGGCTCGACCTCGACGCCGTGGCCGCACACGCCGGGTACTCGCGGTACCACTTCCTGCGGGCCTTCAAGGAGGTCTACGGCGAGACCCCCGGCCAGTACCTGACCCACCGCCGTATCGAACGGGCCGAGGACCTGCTGCGCACCGCCGACCTCTCGGTGACCGAGATCTGCACCCTCGTCGGCTTCAGCAGCCTCGGCGCGTTCTCCGCCCGGTTCAAGGCGTGGACCGGCCTCACCCCGAGCGAGTACCGCGCGAAGCACGTGGGCCGCGGGGCCGCCCTGATCCCCGGCTGCTACGCGATGCTCTGGGCCGGCGGCTTCCGCTCCGGACCCGGCCGGGGGCAGCGCAATTCTGAAGAAGCGGACTGACGGCACCCGGTCCTACGGTGACGGTGTCGGGCATTCGCCCCGCACTCCCACCGCAGACAGGAGCAGCCCCATGATCAAGGGACTCAAGATCTCGACCGTCTGGGTCCTCGACCAGGACCGGGCCAAGGAGTTCTACACCGAGAAGCTCGGCCTGGAGGTCCGCACCGACATGACGATGGGTGACGGCGGCATGCGCTGGCTCACCGTCGGCGCCCCCAGCCAGCCCGACGTCGAACTGACGCTGATGGTGCCGGGCAGCGGCATGGACCCCGAGTCCGCCGAGATGGTCGAGAAGCTCGTGGCGAAGGGCGTACTCGGCGCGGGCGTGCTGACCACCGACGACATCCACGGCGACTACCAGAAGCTCAAGGACCGTGGCGTCGAGTTCCTCCAGGAGCCGCAGGAGCGGCCCTACGGCGTGGAGGCACTGTTCCGCGACGACTCCGGGAACTGGTTCTCCTTCACGCAGCCCCGCGAGGGCGGCCTCGACACCACCAAGGACTGGGCCTGCTGACCGCCTGCGCCTGCGGGGGCGGTCAGGGCCGGCCGGTCACTGGCCGGACGGCAGCATCGGGTAGCTGCCCGTGTTCGTCGGCGCGTGCTCCGGCAGCCACAGCACCGCGACCGCCCCCTCGGCCGGTATGTGCTCCGGGGCGCCGGCCGGGCGGACGTTGCGGAAGGTCAGCCTGGCGCCGAGCACCCTGGCCTGGCCGGCCGCGATGGTCAGGCCGAGGCCGTGGCCGCGCCCGGCGCGGTCCTTGCTGCCGGTGCGGAACCGGCTCGGGCCCTCCGCCAGCAGGTCCGGGGGGAAACCGGGGCCGTGGTCGCGGACCCGGATCACCCGGCCCTCGACGGTGACCTCGATGGGCGGCTCGCCGTGCCGTGCCGCGTTGGCCAGCAGGTTGAACAGCACGCGCTCCAGGCGGCGCGGGTCGGTCGTCACCTCCGACTCGTGCACCACCCGCACCGTCGCCTTCGGGTCCTTCACGGCGACGCGGCGGCTCACGAACTCGCCGAGCATGACGTCCTGGAGCTCGGCCCGCTCAGAGGCGCCGTCCAGCCGGGCCACCTCCAGCACGTCCTCGACGAGCGTGCGCATCGCCTTGGCGCGGTCCAGCACCAGCTCCGTCGGCCGGCCGGGCGGCAGCAGCTCGGCCGCCGTGAGCAGCCCGGTCACCGGGGTGCGCAGCTCGTGCGCGATGTCGGCCGTCACGCGGCGCTCGGCCTCCAGGCGCTGCTGGAGCGCGTCCGCCATCGCGTCCACCGCGCTCGCCAGGTCGTCGGTCTCGTCCCGCACGACGCCGCCGATGGCGTCCCGCACGCGCACGTCGGGCTCGCCCCGGGCGACCTCGTTGGCCGCGGCCGCCGCCTTCCGCAGCCGGCGCGACAGATGCCCGCCGATCAGCACCCCGAGCGCGCTGCCGCCGAGGACCACCGCGATGGAGCCGATCACCAGGGCCTGGTCGAGGTCCTTGAGGATGTCCGTGCTGCGGTCGGTGAAGCCGGTGTGCAGCGACATCACGCGCCCGTCCTTGAGCGGCACCGCCGCCCAGATGTCCGGCGGCCCTCCGGCCCGGTCGGAAACGTACGTCGCCCGGCGCCCCGCGGCCACCTTCTTGCGCAGCTCCGCCGGCAGGTCCGGGTCGTCGAGCTTCACGTTCGGGAAGTTGGGCCGCTGGGACAGCTCGTAGTTGCGCTGGGCGATCATGATGCGTTCGTCCGCGAGGTCGCGCGCGTTGTCCAGCATGGAGACCCGGGCCGCGTTGTGCACGACCAGGCTCAGCGCGACCGCCACCAGCGCGCCGACCAGGGCGATGGCCGCGCTCAGCTTCCACCGCAGGCCCGTACGGATGCCCGCGCGACCCATGACTCCGGTGGCCGGGCGACCCGGAAACCCCCGCCCCATGGTCCGCTCAGGCCTTCAGCTTGTAGCCGAAGCCGCGGACCGTCTCGATGCGGTCCTGGCCGATCTTCGTGCGCAGCCGCTGCACGTGGACGTCGACGACGCGGGTGTCACCGCCCCAGCCGTAGTCCCACACGCGCTCCAGGAGCTTGTCCCGGGAGAGCACCGTGCCCGGCGCGGAGGAGAATTCCAGCAGCAGCCGCATCTCGGTCGGCGTGAGCGCGACCGGCTGCCCGGCGCGCAGCACCTCCATGCCGTCGGTGTCGACCACGAGGTCGCCGAAGCTCAGCACGCCGCCGCTGTCGTCGGACGCGGGAGCCTCCGACCGGTCGCCGCTCGCGTGTCCGAAGCGGCGCAGCACCGCGCGGATGCGGGCGACCAGGACCGCGCCGTCGAACGGCTTCGTCACGTAGTCGTCGGCGCCCGCCTCCAGGCCCAGCACCACGTCGATGGAGTCGGCCCGCGCGGACAGCATGATCACCGGCACCGTGGACTCGTCGCGGATGCGGCGGCACAGGCTGACGCCGTCCAGGCCGGGGACCATGACGTCCAGCAGGGCGATGTCGGGCCGTCTCGACCGGAAGGCCTCCAGGCCGGACAGGCCGTCGGGCATCGCTGTCACCGCGAAGCCGTCCCGCTCCAGGGCGAGTTGGGTCGCCTCGCGGATGACGTCGTCGTCCTCGACGAACAGGACGTGGGTCTGGTCTGCCATCCCGGTGCTCTCAGTCCTCGTGTCGCAGCTGGCGTTCTCACTTGTGCGGACGTGTCGTGCGGCGTCCGCGTTCACCTCTTCATCGTCCGACCGCGCCCGATCGGTTCACGCCCGACCCGGTCGGCTTGCGCCGATCGCGCCGGTCCGGATCGGCACGCGCCGGGACCGGTCGGCGTCGGCCCGCGCTCAGCCGGCCGGTTCCGGTGACACGTCGCCGCCGACCGCGTTGCTGTAGTCGTTGTGCGTGCGGAAGCGCTCCGTGAACCGCCCCGCCGCCCACCGGTACGTGATCACGTTCTCGCCCGACGGACTCGACACCGGGTCGCCCTTCTCGTACACCTGCTTCGTCACCACCAGATCCCCCCGGTCGAGCTCCGCGTACACCGGCGGCTCCTCGGCCCGGAACACGTTGCGGTACTCCCCGCCCTCCAAGCGGTACACGTACGCCCCCACCCCCACCGCGTCGCCGCAGGTCAGGACGTTCACGACGACGTCCTCGGCGGGGCCGTCGGTCAGCTCGCCGTACGACACGTCGACGGGGTACTCGTCGGCGACGCACGGCTTCAGCTCCCGCTTGACCTCCGCCGACACCAGGGGATCGTCCTTCACCAGCCGCACGGCGTCCACCCGGTCGGGGCTCCGCACCGGCCGCACCGACGGCACGGCGGGGGCGCCCGAGACGGTGTCGGCGTGCGCCGGGCCCTCGTCGCGGGCGCCGGTGCCGCCGGCCGCGCAGCCGGACACGGACAGAGCGACGGCGGTGAGCACGGCCGCCGCCGCACCCACCGCCCTGAAACCGCCCCGCGCCCGAGTGGCACAGGCGCCATCACCATCACCGGCACAGGTCAGGCCGCGCAACGCTCCCGCTCCTCACGCTCCAGCGCGCGTGCGTCCAGCTCGCGGGCCTGGAGCTCCTCACGGAGCCGGGCGAGCGCCCGGTGCAGCGTGCTCTTGACCGTTCCGGCCGACATGCCGAGGGCGGCGGCCGTCTCCTCCGTGGACATCTGCTCCCAGTGTCGCAGCACGACCACGCTGCGCTGCTTGGGCGCGAGCACCTTCATCACGTCCATCAGCAGGGCACGGTCGGCGTGCTGCTCGGTGGAGTCGTCCACGGAGGCGTCCGGGAGCTGCTCGGTGGGCACCTCCTCCAGTCTGCGCGCCCGCCACCACTCCGTACGGGTGTTGATCATGACCCGGCGCAGGTAGGCGTCCGCGAGCCGCTTGTCCGCGATGCCGTCCCACTTGCCGTACGTCCGCGCCAGCGCCGTCTGCAGCAGGTCCTGGGCGTCCACCGGGTCCGGGACCAGGCGCCGGGCGCTGCGCAGCAGCGCTTCCTGCCGGGTGCGGACGTACTCCTCGAACTCGAGCACCTCGCCCTGCGCCATGGTGAACCGCCTCCCCTGTGATCCGTGGTCGTCCCGGGTTCGCCGGGCAACGGGACAGAAGCTACGGGCGGCTTGTCACGGCACGGTGCGGGGGAGCCTGCGGGAAACGCGCGGCTGTCCGTCGGTTGTGTAACGGAGGCGGAGGAGTGGCGCCGAGCGGGCCCGGGTGGGGCGGCTATGGGGGATTCGCGGCTTCGGAGCCGGAGTCAACGTCAGGTCACGTGAGCGGGAGCCGGTACAGACCGCCCGGCAGCGGTTCGACCAGGCCGTCGGCGACGAGGCCGTCCAGCGCGCGGGCGCGCTGCACCGGCTCGTGCCACACGCGGTCGAGGGCCTGCTGCGGCACGGGCGCGTGCGCCTCCCGGAGCACCGCGAGCAGCCGGCCGCGCACCTGGCGGTCGGTACCGGCGTACGTCTGGCCGCGGCGCGGCGGACCGTCGTGCTCGGGCTTGCCGGCCAGCCGCCAGGCGCACTGCGCGGCGATCGGGCAGCGGTGGCACTGCTCGTTGCGGGCCGTGCACACCAGCGCGCCGAGCTCCATGGACGCGGCGGCCCAGCGGGCGGCGGTGGCGTCGTCCTCGGGCAGCAGCTCCCGGGCGAGCCTGCGCTCGGCGGCGGTCGTCGCGTTCGGCGGGTACTGCACGCCGGTGACCGCGCGCGCGAGGACCCGGCGGACGTTGGTGTCCAGCACGGGGTGCCGCTGCCCGTACGCGAACGACGCCACGGCAGCCGCCGTGTACTCGCCGATGCCGGGCAGTGCGAGGAGTTGGGCGTGGTCAGCCGGTACGTCGCCGCCGTGCCGTTCCGCTATGGCGACGGCCGCGCCGTGCAGACGCAGGGCGCGGCGCGGGTAGCCGAGCCGGCCCCAGGCGCGGACGGCCTCGCCGGGGGCTTCGGCGGCGAGGTCGGCGGGGCGCGGCCAGCGCGACAGCCACTGCTCGTAGACGGGCAGGACGCGGTTCACCGGCGTCTGCTGGAGCATGAACTCACTGACCATCACCCCCCAGGCCCCGGCCTCCGGGCGCCGCCACGGCAGGTCGCGGGCGTGCTCGTCGAACCAGTCGATGACGGGGGAGTGCAGCGGCGGGGAGTGCGGTGGCGGAGAGTGCGGTGGCTCTCCGGCGGTGCGCTCGGACGCGGTCTCGGCGGTGCCGCCGTGCGGGGGCTTCGTGGGAGCAGTCATGGCCCTTCCGATCCTGCCATGCGGAGCCGTCCGTACGGGGGCAAGGGCACCGGGGCGGGCGGTTCGCGCGGCGAGGGGGGCCGGGACCGTCGTGGTGGGGGCGGTGGCGGGCATGCCATGGGTGGTGGCCGGGCGGTGGCGGGCATGCCGTGCGTGACCCTTGGGCGGCGGGCCGGCGTGCCGCGGGTGGGGGTCGCGCGCCGGTGTGGGCGGGCCGTATCTGACGAGCGGGGGTCGGCGGGCGGGCCGTACCCGAAACGTTTGCAGGATGATGATCCGGAAAAGTTGTGGCCGGGGGCGGCGGGTGGGGCCAGTGAACGCCTCGATCTCTCGTACAGTTTGCGCCGTGGGATCTCTGCGCAATCCGGTCGGGCCGCTTCCCTCCTCCATCTACTGGCGACGGAGGGCCGTACTCCTGTCCGTCGTCGCCCTGTTGACGTTGCTGATCACCTGGGTCGTCACGTCGGGCGGCGGGGGCGGCAACGGCGGTCAGAACGGGGCCAACGGCAAGAATCCCGCGCCCACGATCACTCCGGGACCGTCGAGTTCCGGCCCGGCGATCAGTCAGGCGCCGGGCGGGCGGGACGAGTCGGAGGGCGAGGACACCGGCGGCTCGGGCGACGGAGACGGTGACGGTTCCGGTGACGGGAGCGGCTCTGGCGACGGGTCCGGGGCGGGCGACGGCGGATCCGGTGACGCGGGCGGTGCCGGAGGCTCCGGCGGCGGCTCCGGGACCGGGGTCGGTACGGGGTCCGGCGACACGGTTCCGGCCGGGTCCTCGCTGCCCAACTGCACGCCGGGCGCGGTGAAGTTGAGCCTGCGCAGCCTCCGCAACACCTACGAGCCCGGGCAGACGCCGACCTTCGTGCTGGCCGCGCGGAACATCTCCGGCAGCGACTGCAAGATCGATCTCGGGCCCAGGAGCGCGGTTCTGACGGTCACTCAGGCTTCCGCCGACGACGCGTTCTGGGCGTCGGACCACTGCCCCAAGAACGCCGGAAGCCGGCTGTACCGGGTGCCGGCCAAGGAGGGCATCACGTACACCGTGAAGTGGGAGCGCGAGCCGAGCGCGCCGAAGTGCGCGACGCCTCCGGCGGGGTCGGCCAAGGCCGGGACCTATCTGGTGGAGGCCAAGGCGCCGGGCTTCGCGAAGGTGCAGACGTCGTTCGTGCTTGAGGCCGACTAGGCCGACGAGACCGGAAACCGGCGAGGCCAGCAGTCGACCCGCCGGGTCCGCGTACGGGTCCGCGTACAGGTCCGCGTACGGCCCGGTCCGGTCAGACGTACCGCTCCAGGATGGACGACTCCGCCAGCCTCGACAGGCCCTCCCTGACGCTGCGGGCCCGGGCCTCGCCCACGCCGTCCACCGTCTGGAGGTCGTCCACGCTCGCGGCCAGCAGCTTCTGGAGGCCGCCGAAGTGCTCCACCAGGCGGTCGATGATGGCGCCGGGCAGGCGGGGCACCTTGGCCAGCAGGCGGAAGCCGCGCGGCGAGACCGCCGAGTCGAGCGTCTCGGGGGAGCCGGTGTAGCCCAGGGCGCGGGCCACCGTGGACAGTTCGAGCAGTTCCGCGTGGCTGAGCTTGTCCAGCTCGGCCAGGGCCTCCTCGACCGTGCGGGAGCGCTTGGCGGTGGGCTCGGGGACGTAGTCCCGGACGACGAGTTCGCGTTCGGGCTCGACGCCCGCGATCAACTCGTCGAGCTGGAGGGCGAGGAGACGTCCGTCGGTGCCCAGCTCCACCACGTACTCGGCGATTTCCGTGGCGATGCGGCGCACCATCTCCAGGCGCTGCGCGACCGCCGACACGTCCCGGACGGTCACCAGGTCCTCGATCTCCAGCGCGGACAGCGTGCCCGCGACCTCGTCGAGGCGGAGCTTGTAGCGCTCCAGGGTCGCGAGGGCCTGGTTGGCGCGGGACAGGATGGCCGCGGAGTCCTCCAGGACGCGGCGCTGGCCGTCGACGTAGAGGGCGATCAGGCGCATGGACTGGGAGACGGACACGACCGGGAAGCCGACCTGCTTGGAGACGCGGTCCGCCGTGCGGTGCCGGGTGCCGGTCTCCTCGGTCGGGATCGTCGGGTCCGGGAGGAGCTGGACGCCCGCCCGGAGGATCTTCGACAGGTCGGACGAGAGCACGATGCCGCCGTCGAGCTTGCACAGCTCGCGCAGCCGCGTCGCCGTGAACTCGACATCCAGGACGAATCCGCCCGTACACATCGACTCCACGGTCTTGTCCGAGCCGAGCACGATGAGACCGCCCGTGTTGCCGCGAAGCACGCGCTCGAGGCCGTCACGCAGCGGCGTGCCGGGAGCCACGGCGCTCAGCGAGGCGCGCATCAGGCCATCGGAACCGGCACTCCCACCGGACTTTCCGGGAGCCGGGGCCCGGTCGTTGGCTGCCACTGCACTCCTCCGGTCGCAGGTTCTGGGGCGCTCCCGTGTCGCACACTCGGTCGTACGGACGGGCGAGACCTGGGCAAAGTCTACCGGCGGTCCGTCTCCTCCCGGGGTGCCTCTCGCCGACGGGAGCGCGGAAGGACCCGCAGGGCGTCCCCTATGTCCGCGACTTCCAGGACCTTCATACCGGCCGGAATCCTCCCCGGGTCGCCCGGTACCAGGGCGTGCGTGAAGCCCAGGCGGTGTGCCTCCGCCAGCCGGCGCTGCACGCCCGTGACGCGTCTCACCTCGCCCGCGAGGCCGACCTCGCCGATCGCGACGAGGTTCTTCGGCAGCGGGGTGTCGCTCGCGGCCGACGCCAGCGCGAGCGCGACGGCGAGGTCGGCGGCCGGCTCGGACAGCTTCACGCCGCCCACCGTCGCGGAGTAAATGTCCCGTTTGCCCAAGGCGCTGATCCGGCCGCGCTGTTCCAGCACGGCCAGCATCATCGACACGCGGGAGGTCTCCAGGCCGGACGTCGTGCGGCGCGGGGACGGGATCTGGGAGTCGACGGTGAGCGCCTGCACCTCGGCGACCAGCGGGCGGCGGCCCTCCAGGGTGACGGTGAGGCAGGTGCCGGGCACGGGCTCGGCGCGGCGGGTGAGGAACAGGCCGCTCGGGTCGGTCAGGCCCGTGATGCCCTCGTCGTGCAGCTCGAAGCAGCCGACCTCGTCCGTCGTGCCGTAGCGGTTCTTGACGCCGCGTACGAGGCGCAGGCGCGCGTGGCGGTCGCCCTCGAAGTGCAGGACGACGTCCACCAGGTGCTCCAGCAGGCGGGGGCCGGCGATCGCGCCGTCCTTGGTGACGTGGCCCACGAGCAGGGTGGACATGCCGCGTTCCTTGGACGCCCGGATGAGCGCCCCCGCCACCTCGCGGACCTGGGCCATGCCGCCGGGCGCGCCGTCGATCTCCGGGGAGGCGACCGTCTGCACCGAGTCGAGGATCAGCAGCGACGGCTTGACCGCGTCCAAGTGGCCCAGCACGGCCGCCAGGTCGGTCTCGGCCGCGAGGTACAGGTGGTCGTCGATCGCCTTGATGCGGTCGGCGCGCAGCCGGACCTGGCTCGCCGACTCCTCGCCCGTCACGTAGAGGGTCTTGTGCTCCTCGCTGGCCGACTTGGCCGCCACGTCCAGCAGGAGCGTCGACTTGCCGACGCCCGGTTCGCCCGCGACGAGCACGACCGCGCCGGGGACCAGGCCGCCGCCGAGCACCCGGTCCAGCTCGGGGACGCCGGTGGAACGGGCCGTGGCCTGCTTGCCGTCGACCTGGCCGATGGGCAGGGCGGACGTGGTGACGCGCCCCGGCGCCGTGGTGCGGACCGCGGGCGTGCCGTACTCGTCGATCGTGCCCCAGGCCTGGCATTCGGGGCAGCGGCCGAGCCACTTGGCCGTCTGCCAGCCGCACTCCGTGCAGCGGTAGGACGGCCGGTCCTTGGTGGTCTTCGTGCGGGCAGCCATGGGTGAACCGTAGCCCCCGCCTGTGACAACGGGCCGCCGACGCCCACCGGCGCACACCGTACGCCCGTTGAGATCCGGCCACCGCGGCGCGAACGCGCCCTCGAACAACGGGCCCTCGTCCCCTTATGAGGGATCGTTTCACCCGTACGGATTAAATGTGCTCAAGGTGGGAGAAGGGGCCGACCACCGGCGCCTACGGTCGCCGGATGATGAGCAGCAGTCCGCAGACCCCGACCCGCACGACCGGCGCGCACCGGGCGCGCAGGGAGGCGCGCGACCGCGCGGCGGCCCGTACGCTGGCGGAACGGCCGCCCGCTCGCTACGAGCCGTACCTGGACGGCCTGTTCACCTACTGCCTGTCCGTGCTGTGCGACCACGACGCGGCCACCGCCGCCCTCGGCGACGTCCTCGCGCTCGCCGAGCGGCGCGGCCGGCACGTCCCGGAGTCCGCCGCCGACCGCCGGGCCTGGCTGTACGCCCTGGCCCGCTGGGCGTGCCTGCGAGGGCTCGCCGCGGCCCAGCAGAAACGTCCGGGCACCCACGCGGCGGGCCGCTCCGGCGCCGACCGGCGACGGGTGGCGCGGCCCGCGGGACCGGCCGTGCCCGAGGACGTCCAGGAGCACCGCCGCCGCGAACTCGCCCTGCTGGCCTGGCCCGAGGCCGCCGGGATCACCCCGGAGCAGCGCGAGGCGCTCGAGCTCGCCGTCCGCCACCACCTCGCCCCGCACGAGGTCGCGGCGGTCGTCGGCATGGAACCGGACGCCGCCAAGGAACTTCTCGCCTCGGCCGCCTGCGAGGTCGAGCGCACGCGCGCGGCGCTCGCCGTCGTGGAGACCGGCACCTGCCCGAGCGTGGCCCACCTCACGGGTGACAACCAGCTCGTCCTCAGCTCGGCGCTGCGCCGCGAACTCGTCCGGCACGTCGACGACTGCCCGCGTTGCCGCCGCACCGCCGAGCGCGCCATCCCCGGGCGCTGGCCCGGCACGGCCGTCACGCCCGCCGAACTGCCCGTGCTGGTCGCGCCGCGCGCCGCCCTGCACGCCGCGATGGCGCACGCCACGCGCACGCGTGGACACGCGCCCCGCTTCGACCGGCGCGGTTTCCCGATGGACCCGCGCGACCGCGCCGCCCGCCGCGACCGGCTGCGCACGCGCGCCGTCACGACGACCGTCGTCGCCACCGTCGTCGCCGCGCCCGTGCTCGCCCTGTGGGCGGCCTACCGGGGCACGCCGATCGGCGAGGGCGAGGACGGCCGCTCGGCCAGCGCGCGCGAGGCGCACGGCCCGGACGCGCTCGACGGGGAGACGGCGGGCGGCTACGAGAACGCCGGCAACGCCAGCACCAGCCCCGGCGGCCGGTTCGGCAAGCGCGGCGGACCGGACGTCTCGGTGGAGGTCGTCAGCGTCGCGGGCGGCGCCGGGAAGGGCGCGGCGGCCCTGGAGGTGTCGGCCGGACACAGCGGCGACACCACGCTGATCACCCTCACCGCGACCGGCTCGGCACCGGTCCGCTGGTCGGCGTCCACGCGCGCGTCCTGGCTCTACCTGAGCCAGTCGTCGGGCACGCTGAAGCCCGGCGAGACGCTGACGGTCAAGGTGTACGTCGACCACCTGCGCGAGCCGTCCGGGCACTGGAGCGCGCGGGTCGCCGTCGCCCCCGCGGGCTCCGTCGTCTCCATCGAGGGGTACGGCACCGCCCCCGGCCCGTCCCGGCCGGGCCCCGCCCCGCTGCCGAGCGGCCCCGGCGGCCCGCCCCCGAGCCCGTCCGACCCGACGCCGGCACCGCCCGAGCCGAGCCCGCCGGAGCCCACGCCGAGCGAGCCGACCGACACGCCGTCGTCACCGCCCCCGGACCCGACGCCGAGCGAGCCGTCGCCGTCCGACCCGGGCGGCTCGTCACCACCGCCGAGCGGCAGCGGCGACCCGAGCCCGTCGACGTCCTGAGGCCGGGGCTCAGACCTCCTGGGGCCGGGGGTTCAGCCGACGGGGTCCGCCGGGTGGGGCGCCACCAGGGGCAGCTGGGAGGCCAGGCGCTGCTCGCACAGCTCGACCAGCCGGTCGTAGCCCGCCTTGCCCATCAGCTCGGTCAGCTCCGCCCGGTAGGAGACGTACACCGGGTCGCCCGCGCCGTGCGCGGAGGTCGCCGACGTGCACCACCAGTGCAGGTCGTGGCCGCCGGGGCCCCAGCCGCGCCGGTCGTACTCGCCGATCGACACCTGGAGCACGCGCGTGTCGTCGGGCCGGTCGATCCAGTCGTATGTCCGCCGGACCGGCAGCTGCCAGCAGACGTCCGGCTTGGTCTCCAGCGGCTCGCGGCCCTCCCGCAGCGCCAGGATGTGCAGCGAGCAGCCCGCGCCGCCGGAGAAGCCGGGCCGGTTCTGGAAGATGCACGAGCCCTGGAAGGGGCGGGTCTGCCGGGAGCCCTCGTCGTCCTCGGCGGTCCAGCCGCCGCGGGTGCCCTCGGCGTGGTTCTGCCAGATGTCCGGCGTGAGCCTCGCCACGTGCTCGGCGACCCGCTTCTCGTCGTCCTCGTCGGAGAAGTGGGCGCCCAGCGTGCAGCACCCGTCGTCCGCGCGGCCCGCCTGGATGCCCTGGCAGCCGCTTCCGAAGATGCAGCTCCAGCGCGAGGTCAGCCATGTCAGATCGCAGCGGAAGACCTGCTCGTCGTCCGCCGGATCAGGGAACTCCACCCACGCCCGGGCGAAGTCGATCCCCTTCTCGTCGCCCACCGGGGCCGAGCCCGCTCCCGGCGCGGTCGCCTGCGAAGAACCCGTGGCCGAACCGGCGTTCCCGGCCACCTTGTCCTTCTTGTGGCGCTTGCCGCTCTTGTCGTTCTTGCCGTTCTTCGCCTTGTTCGTCTTTGGCACCCGACCAGGGTAAGTCGCCCGGTGCCCCCGGCGGGACCGCGTCCGCCCCTGACGCGGGGGCGGCGGGCCGCGTGCCGGGCAGTAGCGTTCCGTACATGAGACTCGGTGTCCTCGACGTGGGATCGAACACGGTGCATCTGCTGGTGGTGGACGCGCACCCGGGCGCACGCCCGCTCCCCGCGCACTCGCACAAGGCGGATCTGCGCCTCGCCCAGCTTCTCGACGACGACGGCGCGATCGGCCCCGAGGGGATCGACAAGCTGGTCGCGGTCGTCCAGGAGGCGCTTCAGGCCGCCGAGGACAAGGGCGTCGAGGACCTGCTGCCGTTCGCGACCTCCGCCGTGCGGGAGGCCCGCAACGCCGACGACGTGCTGGCACGCGTGCGTGCCGAGACCGGCGTCGAGCTCACCGTCCTCACCGGCGCCGAGGAGGCCCGGCTCACCTTCCTCGCCGCCCGCCGCTGGTTCGGCTGGTCGGCCGGGAAGCTCCTCGTCCTGGACATCGGCGGCGGCTCCCTGGAGATCGCGTACGGCATCGACGAGGAACCCGACGCCGCCGTCTCGCTGCCGCTCGGCGCGGGCCGCCTGACCGCCGGCTGGCTGCCCGGCGACCCGCCCGCACCGGAGGACGTACGGGCGCTGCGCCGCCACGTCCGCGCGCAGATCGCGCGTACGGTCGGCGAGATAGCCCGCTTCGGCGCGCCCGACCACGTGGTGGCGACGTCCAAGACGTTCAAGCAGCTGGCGCGCATCGCCGGCGCGGCCCGCTCCGCCGAGGGCCTGTACGTGCAGCGCGAGCTGAAGCGGCAGTCCGTGGAGGCCTGGGTGCCGCGCCTGGCCGGCATGACCGCCGCCGAGCGCGCCGAACTCCCGGGCGTCTCGGAGGGCAGGGCGGGCCAGCTGCTCGCGGGCGCGCTGGTGGCCGAGGGCGCGATGGACCTGCTCGGCGTGGAGACGGTGGAGATCTGCCCATGGGCCCTGCGGGAGGGCATCATCCTGCGGCGGCTCGACCACATGCCCGCGGAGTGACACCGGACGCGGGGGCCGGGGCCGACCGTGGGGGCCGGAGCCGACCGCGGAAGGCCCCGGACGACCGCACGCGCGTCCGGCACGCGTCCGGCACGCGCCCGTGGCGAACACCACAACGGCCAAGGGACACCCCGCGTTCGCCGTACGGCACCCCGTAATCTGTCCACCATGGCAGAGCCAGTCGTACGGATCCCGGAGGCGAAGGTCGCCCTGTCGACGGCCTCGGTGTATCCGGAGTCGACGGCGACGGCCTTCGAGATCGCCGCGCGCCTCGGGTACGACGGAGTCGAGGTCATGGTGTGGACCGACCCGGTCAGCCAGGACATCGAGGCGCTGCGCAGACTCAGCGACTACCACCGCATGCCCGTCCTCGCCGTGCACGCGCCCTGCCTGCTCATCACGCAGCGGGTGTGGTCCACGGACCCCTGGACCAAGCTCCAGCGCGCGCGGGCGGCGGCCGAGAAGCTCGGCGCGAGCACGGTCGTCGTGCACCCGCCGTTCCGCTGGCAGCGGCAGTACGCGCGCGACTTCGTGGACGGCGTCTGGCGGATGGCCAACGAGACCGACGTGCGGTTCGCCGTCGAGAACATGTACCCGTGGCGCTACCGCGACCGCGAGATGCTGGCGTACGCCCCCGACTGGGACGTCACCAAGGACGACTACCGGCATTTCACGATCGACCTCAGCCACACCGCGACCGCCCGCTCCGACGCCCTCGACATGATCGACCGGATGGGCGACCGGCTCGGGCACGTCCACCTCGCGGACGGCCGGGGCTCGGCCAAGGACGAGCACCTCGTCCCGGGTCGCGGCACCCAGCCCTGCGCCGAGGTGCTGGAGCGCCTGGCCCTGACCGGCTTCGACGGTCACGTGGTCGTCGAGGTCAACACCCGCCGCGCCATGTCCAGCGCCGAGCGGGAGGCCGACCTCGCCGAGGCGCTGGCGTTCACGCGTCTGCACCTGGCGTCCACGGCGCGGGTGCCGCGGCGATGACCGACGCCGACCCGGCGACGGGCGACGGTCCCAAGGCGGACGCGGCCCCCGGCCGGCGCCGGGGGCGTCCCTCGCGCACCGAGTCCGGCGACACCCGGGGCCGCATCCTGGACGCGGCCCGCGACGAGTTCTCCGAGCGCGGCTACGAGAAGACGTCCGTGCGCGGCATCGCCAAGGCGGCCGGCGTCGACTCCGCGCTCGTGCATCACTACTTCGGTACCAAGGAACAGGTCTTCGAAGCCGCCGTCGAGGTGGCCTTCGCGCCCGCCCTGAAGGTCCGCGACGAGGTCCTAGAAGGGCCCCTCGACGGGGTCGGCGAGCGCCTGACCCGCATGTTCTTCGGGCTGTGGGAGAGCCCGGTCACCCGAGCCCCGCTGCTGGCCATCGTCCGCTCGGCCGTCAACAACGAGGCCGCGGCGGCCGTCTTCCGGCGCCTGATCGCCACGCAGCTGCTGCGCCGCGTCGCCGCCCGGCTCGACCTGCCGGACGCCGACCTGCGGGCCGAACTCGCCGCCGCGCAGCTCGTCGGGGTCGCCATGATCCGGTACGTGATCAAGGTGGAACCGCTGGCCACGGCGGACCCGGAGCAGATCGTCGCGCGGGTCGCGCCGGTGGTGCAGGGCCATCTGACCGGCCCCTGAGCCCATCCCCGGCCGGGCCTGGAACCCCCGTCGCGCATGAGACATGCGTCCCGCGATCCGGACACCGTGTCCGCTCCCTGGATGACGGGCGTACGCTCGACGGGAGTCACAACTCTCCGAAGGAGCGAGCGACGATGCCCGAGCTGAGGTCCCGCACAGTCACCCACGGCCGCAACATGGCGGGCGCACGCGCCCTTATGCGCGCCTCCGGTGTACCCGGTGCGGACATCGGCCGCAAGCCGATCATCGCGGTCGCCAACAGCTTCACCGAGTTCGTGCCCGGCCACACGCACCTCGCGCCGGTCGGCCGCATCGTCAGCGAGGCGGTCGTCGAGGCGGGCGGCATCCCGCGCGAGTTCAACACGATCGCCGTGGACGACGGCATCGCGATGGGCCACGGCGGCATGCTCTACAGCCTGCCCTCGCGCGACCTGATCGCGGACAGCGTGGAGTACATGGTCGAGGCGCACCGCGCGGACGCCCTGATCTGCATCTCCAACTGCGACAAGATCACCCCGGGCATGCTCAACGCGGCCCTGCGCCTGAACATCCCGACGGTCTTCGTCTCCGGCGGCCCGATGGAGGCCGGCCGGGCCACCCTGGTCGACGGCACGGTCCGCACGCTGGACCTGATCGACGCGATGGTGGAGGCCGCCAACGACAAGGTGTCCGACGCGGACGTCCTCCGCATCGAGGAGAACGCCTGTCCCACCTGCGGCTCCTGTTCCGGCATGTTCACCGCCAACTCGATGAACTGCCTGACGGAGGCGATCGGCCTCTCCCTGCCGGGCAACGGCTCGGTGCTGGCCACCCACACCGCCCGCAAGGACCTCTACGTCCGCGCGGCGCACACGGTCATGGACCTCACCCGCCGCTACTACGAGCAGGACGACGACACGGTCCTGCCCCGCTCGATCGCGTCGTTCGCCGCCTTCGAGAACGCGATGGCGCTGGACATCGCCATGGGCGGCTCCACGAACACGATTCTGCACCTGCTGGCCGCCGCGCAGGAGGCGGAGGTGCCGTTCGGTCTCACCGAGATCGACGCCCTCTCGCGCCGCGTGCCGTGCCTGGCGAAGGTCGCGCCGAACGTCGCCAAGACCCGCACGTACTACATGGAGGACGTGCACCGCGCGGGCGGCATCCCGGCCCTGCTCGGCGAGCTGCACCGCGCCGGCCTGCTGAACGAGGACGTCCACTCGGTGCACAGCCCGTCCCTGTCGGACTGGCTGAAGACCTGGGACGTCCGCGGCGGCTCCCCGTCCCCGGAGGCCGTCGAGATGTGGCACGCGGCGCCCGGCTGCGTCCGCTCCGCCGAGGCCTTCTCCCAGTCCGAGCGCTGGGACGCCCTCGACGTGGACGCCGCGGAGGGCTGCATCCGCTCCGCCGAGCACGCGTACTCCGAGGACGGCGGCCTGGCCGTGCTGCGCGGCAACCTCGCGGTCGACGGCTGCGTCGTGAAGACCGCGGGCGTCGACGAGTCCATCTGGACCTTCGAGGGGCCCGCGGTGGTCTGCGAGTCGCAGGACGAGGCCGTCGAGAAGATCCTCACCAAGCAGGTCAAGGAGGGCGACGTCGTCGTCATCCGCTACGAGGGCCCCAAGGGCGGCCCCGGCATGCAGGAGATGCTCTACCCGACGTCGTACCTCAAGAGCCGCGGCCTCGGTAAGGCCTGCGCCCTGATCACGGACGGCCGCTTCTCCGGCGGCACGTCCGGCCTGTCCATCGGCCACGCCTCGCCCGAGGCGGCCTCGGGCGGCACGATCGCGCTGGTGGAGGACGGCGACCGGATCCGCATCGACATCCCGAACCGCTCGATCGAACTCCTCGTCTCCGACGACGAGTTGGCGAGCCGCCGTACCGCGCTCAACGGCGCGTACGCGCCGAGGAACCGCGACCGCAAGGTCTCGGCGGCCCTGCGCGCCTACGCGGCGATGGCCACGAGCGCGGACAAGGGCGCGGTGCGGGACGTGTCGAAGCTGGGCTGACGCCGCGCGTGCGTGAGGAAGGGCCGCTCCCGTGACGGGGGCGGCCCTTCGGCGTCGCGCCGGCCGGTGCCCTACCAGTCGGCGGGCCGCCGCCCGTCCACGGCGAAGACGGTGCCGTCGGGGGCGGTGGCGTAGACGGTGCCGGAGGCGAGCATGGGTCTGGGCAGGGTGGACACGAGGTCGTCGGTGTTCCCGCCGAGCCGGGCCCGCGTCTGACCGAGGAGCCGGCCCCCGGCGGCGTCCACGGCGAGCAGCCGTCCGTCCGCGCCGGTGACATACACGTGCCGACCGTCGGTGACGGGCGCCGATCCCCGGCTCACCGACGTTTCCAGTGACCACAGTTGCCGCTCCCTGCCGGTGTCGACGACCGTGAGGGAGCCGCCGAGGCCCAGGAGGCTGACGAGGTCCCCGCGCACGGTCGCCTGCGCCTGCTCCAGCGGAACGCCCAGGGCGACGCGCCGCGAGGCCCCGACCCCCGGGTCGTACCGGACGACGCCGTCGATTTCCCCGTACGTGCCACTGGCCGACAGGAGGACGACGCTGCCGCCCGCGACGCCGACCGGGGTCAACCGGCCCTTGAGGCGCACGTCCCAGAGCACGTCGCCGGTCTCCGGTGCCACCGCCGTGAGCCGCGTCCGCGTCCCGCCGTCGGCCGGGGTGGCGGACAGGGCGTAGGGGCCGCCGTCGAACGACGTGAAGTACGGGCTGCGCAGGTCCGCGACGCGCCGGGTCCACCGCGCCTCGCCCGAGGCGCTGTCGACGCCGGTGACCCGCCCGTCGGCGGCCGTCAGCAGCAGCACGCCGCCCGCGTGGCGGGAGGCGCGGTACTCGCTCAGGTCCAGCTCCCACGCGCGCTTGCCGGACGCCGGGTCGAGGGCCTCCACGCGGGCCCCCGAGTGGGTCCGCACGTGCACGAGGCCGCCGGAGAAGACCGGCGCCTCGGCGGGACCTTCGGCACCGTCGAGGGCGCGCCGCCACAGCACGTGGCCGTCGGCCGGGTCGAGCGCGGTGACCCGCCCCGGCCGTACGCACAGCAGCCGCTCCGCGCCGTACGTGCACCGGGGCATGCCCTGCTTTCCGATCGACGGCGTGGCCGCCCAGGGGCGGAAGTCCGCCGACGGGGCGGAGGCACCCGCCGGGGTCTGACGCGGCGTGGGGTCGTCGTCCAGCAGCAGGAAGGCGGTGCCCGCCCCCGTGACGAGGGCCAGCGCCGTGGCGGCCAGCAGCGCGGCACGCTTGCGGGGGCCGCGCGGTGCCGCGGACACGGGGCGGCCGGCGGGCGGCTTCTGCGGCGACGCCCCCGCCGGCGTCCGCTGTGTCGGTATGAACGCCTGCGTGTCGTACGACGCCGCCACCGACCGCAGTTCGCGCATCAGCTCGTCCGGTGTGGGCCGTTCGGCGGGTTCCTTGGCGAGGCAGCGCAGGACGAGCGGGGTGAGTTCGGCCGGTACGCCCGTCAAGTCGGGCTCGTCGTGGACGACTTGGTAGGCGACGACGTACGGGCTGTCGGAGTCGAACGGCGCCCGCCCGGTCGCCGCGTGCACCAGCACCGAACCCAGCGCGAACACGTCCGCCGCCGGCCCCACCTCACGCGGCCGACGGAACTGCTCCGGCGCCATGAACGGCGGCGTGCCGATCAACTTGCCCGTCTCGGTCCGCAGTTCGCTGTCGGTTGGCCGAGAAATGCCGAAGTCGATGACCTTCGGGCCGTCCTCGGCGAGCAGGACGTTGCTCGGCTTGAGATCCCGGTGCACCACCCCGACCCGGTGGATGTCCCGCAGCGCCTCGGCCAGCCCGGCCATCAGCCGGCGCAGTTGGGCGGCGTCCATCGGGCCGTTCCGCTTCACGTGCTCGGCGAGGGTCGGGCCGGGGATGAACAGCGTGGCCATCCAGGGTCGTTCGCCCTCGGGATCCGCGTCCACCACCGGCGCGGTGAAGGCGCCGCTGACCCGGCGCGCCGCCGCCACCTCCTGCCGGAAACGCCCCCTGAACTCGGGGTCCCGGGCGAACTCGGCGTGCACGACCTTCACCGCGAGCTTCATCCCGGAGGTGCTGCGCGCGAGGTGCACGACCCCCATGCCGCCCGAGCCCAGGCATGCTTCGAGACGGTAGTGACCGGCGTACTCGGGAAGTTCCGCTTCCGCGCCCGCTCCGGCGTTTCGCTGTGGCGCCATGGGACCACCCCCGTGCTTTCGTCCGCGCGCGCGACGCTCGGAGCCTAGTCGATGACTCGTACGAGTCAGAGGCGGCTTGCTAGCCTCTTTGTACGAATCGCGCACGACTGTTTCGTGGCGTGATCCGGGGGTATCAACGCGTCCCCATGGCAGTCATGGGGTGCAACGGGGGAGGAATCGCATGTCTGTTGACCGTGCCGAAGCGGCGGAGAGCGGCGCGCCGGAGCCGATGGTGGCGACGGCCGGGGCCACGACGACCCGCTCCTACGCGATCGCCCCGGGCTACCGGGTGAACATCCGCAGCGGCCCCGGCACCGGCTACTCGATCGTCGGCGTCCTGCCCGAGGGCTCGCGCGTCGCCATCAACTGCCAGTCCCCGGGCACGTGGGTCACGGGCCCGTACGGCACGTCGAACATCTGGGACAACATCGCCAACGGCCAGTTCATCTCGGACGCCTACGTCAACACGGGCAGCGACGGCTACATCCGCCCACGCTGCGCCTGAGCCCCAGGGCCGGCCGGCGGCCGGTGGGGCACCGGCCGCCCCACCGGCTCCACCGTGATCAGCCGCGCGAAATAGCCGTCCGGGACCGCCTCGCCCACCAACCGGCCCTCCGCCTCCAGCCAGGCGTGCGCGGTGAACGGCGGGACCACGCGGACGCCCGTGCACCACGTCGGCCACGTGCCCCGCAGGCGGCACAGCAGCGCCGCCCCCAGGGACCGGGGCAGGCAGCCCATCGGGCCGGCGCAGCGCAGGCTCACCGCGCACATCGCGTCGCGCGCCCGCTGCGCCTGCGCGGCCGTCGCCGGGACCGCCCCCCGGCGCAGCACGCCGAGGACCGCCCGGAGCCGGCCCGGCGGCAGCAGCGTCAGCAGCAGCGCCGGCACCAGGACCAGGCGGGCGGCGACGCGCCGGCCCAGCGGCACGCCCCGCGGCCGTTCGATGGCGCTCGGCGTGGTCACCGCGCCAGCCCCGATTCCCGCAGCTGCCGTACGAGGTGGTCGACGTCCTGCCGCGCGGTCGCGGCGTCGATGTCGAACTCGGCGGCGAGCGCGGCGCTCGCCGTCTCCTCGTCGCCGCCGTCCATGAGGATGCCGACGACGAGGCTCGCGGTCGGGTTCAACTCCCAGTAGTCACCGCCGCGTTCGTCCAGCAGGACAGTGCCGTGGTCGGTCTTCGCCGTGGACACGCTGTCCGCGAATCGCAGGGTCATGAGGGGTCCCTTCCGACGTGGTCGGTTCCGGGCCGCACGGGCGTGGTCGGCTCCGGGGCGGACGCGAGGTGCCGGGCCCGTTCGAGCCCCCGCAGCCACACCTCCGCCGCGATGGTCGAGTAGAGGATCGAGTTCTGCAGTTCGGGCGTCCCCGGCCGCTGGGCGAGGCGGCGCAGCGCGTCGCCGTCCACCAGGCCGAGCCGCGCCAGCCGGGAGTCCTCCCACAGCGCCAGCAGGTCGGCCCGGTGGGCGCGCAGCCCTTCCGCCGCGTCCATCGAGGCCGTGGCCTTGGTGGTGCGCCGCAGGCACCCGTCGGGCACGAGCCCGCGCATCGCCGCGCCCAGCAGCGGCTTGTACGCCCAGGGCGTGACGCGCTCCGAGGGCCGTACGGCGAGGCAGGCCTCGATCACCCGGTCGTCGAGGAACGGATGCGCCTGCGGCGTCCCGGCCCGCGCGGCCATGTGGTCCCACTGGCGCATGATGCGGGCGCAGGAGCGGATCTGCTCCAGGTCCGCGTGCAGTCCCCGGTCCGGGTGCAGCGGCCGGGCGGAGACCGCCGCCTCGCGCAGCGCCCGCCCGGCGAGGCGCTCGGCCTCGGGCGTCACCCAGTCGAACAGCCGTGGCGCCATCCCCCAGCCGAGGCCGGTGGCCACGCCGGGCGGCAGCGGCTCGCGCAGTTGCCCGGCCGCGTCCGCGAGCCACGTCGCGTAGGGGCGGGAGTCGGCCAGCGCGCGCAGCGTGCCGCCAAGCGGCCACTGCCACAGCGCCCGGAAGCCGCGCAACTGCCGCAGCGCGAACAGCGGCCGGGTGCGCGCGAGCCGGTGGTAGTACGCCTCGGAGCACCAGGCCACGTGGTCGCCGCCGATCCCCGTCAGATGGACGCGGCTGCCGCGCTCGGCCATGGCGGGCAGGTGCCGCAGCATCCGGGAGCGGTCCATCACGCCGATGGTCGGCTCGTCGAGGAGGTCGTCGATGGCGAGCAGGTCCGTGTAGACCAGCGGCGAGTCGTCGGGGTCCCAGATCACGTGCTCCACGTCCGGGAGGGCGGCCGCGGCCTGCCGCGCCCAGTGCAGGTCGGTGTCGGCCGGGTCGCGGCCCGGCCAGGTGCTGGCGACCACCCGGGCGGGCGACGCGGCGGCGAGGAAGCAGACGGACGTCGAGTCGAGGCCGCCGGACAGGTCGCAGCTGACGACCCCGCCGCCCCGGGTGCGTACGGCCACGGCCCCGGCGAGCGCCTCCCGGACCAGGGGAGCGCCGCCCGCGAGGGTGCGGACCGGCTCCGGCGGCGTCCACCAGCGCGTGTGGTGCGCGCCGCGTCCGTCCCGGTCGACGATCAGCGCCTCGTCCGGGGCGACCGCGTCGACCGAGGCCCACAGGGGCCGTTCGGCCAGCGGCAGCGGCGTGGGCCACAGCAGCCGTACGGCGATCTGCTCGACGTCGGGTTCGAGGCCGAGGCGGTGGGCGAGGAGGTCGGCGCGGGTGGCGGCGACCCGGGTGCCGTCGACGAGGGCGTGGAACACCAGCCGCGTTCCGGAGGCGGTGCCCTGCACCCGGAGCCGCCCGTCGAGAACGGCGACGAGGTGGAAGCTGCCGGGCGCGGTGCGCGCCCAGCGGTCGAGACCGGCCGGGCCGTCCAGCCGGGCGGCCAGGCGTTCCAGACCCGCCGCGTCGAGGGAGCCGGAGCCGATCAGGGCGAGGGACGTGCCGCGCACATGGGCGGTGACGACGTCCGTGTCGTCCCACTCGCCCACCAGCCACGGCCGGCCCGAGGCGTGTGCGAGGACACGCGTGCCGGTACGTCGGAAGGAGCGGGCCACGGCGGCCGCGTCCGCGCGGTCGGGAAAGACCGCGAAGTACGCCGCGCCGCCGGGGCCCGTCCCCGCACTCTCGTGCAGATGCGTCATGCCGGGTGGCCGGCGTCAGTTCTTGCTGAGGACCAGTCGGTCGTTGCCCGCGAAGCCGAGCAGGCCGGTCTTCTTCCGGAAGGTGCCGCGCCGGGCGAGGGTCGGAGCCTCGTACGCCTTCTTCATGAGCTCTCCTTCATGGGTGTGTGCCCGTCCGCCGCCGGATGGCAGGCGGTGTCGGCCGGCTCGCGGCGGGAACCACCGGAGCTTCCGCCGCGCCGTGCGCCGGCCCAGGGAAAGCAAGCCGGACGGGGGACGGGGAGACAAGACGGCGAGGAGTAGTAGGGAAATACGCCAAATCGGTTCGGGTGATCCCCTCCTCCGTGTCGGTGAGAGCGCTTGCCCGGCGACGTTCCTGGAGGACCCGGGGGCGCGGGGCGCGCCCTGCGGCGCACTCGCCCGCCGGCCCGCGCCGCCCGCTGTCCTCCGGCACCACGGAACGAGCCCGAGGGTTCGGCCCCGTTCGGCATTCCCGTCGCTTGACCGCCCCCGCACCCGAGAGCATTATTCATCATGTGATGAATAAAAATCGCCGGCCCGATCCGCCGGCCACCACCCCGCCCGACAGGCCGACCGGCACACCACCCGACACCCCCGCCCCGGCCGTCCACGCCGCGGGGCTCACCGTCGTCCGAGGCCCCCGCACCGTCCTGCGCTCCCTCGACTTCACCGTCCCCCGCGGCCGCATCACCGGCCTCCTCGGCCCCTCCGGCTGCGGCAAGTCCACGCTGATGCGCGCCGTCGTCGGCACCCAGGCCAAGGTCACCGGCACCCTCGACGTCCTCGGCCGCCCCGCCGGCCACCCCACCCTGCGCGACCGCGTCGGCTACGTCACCCAGGCCCCGTCCGTCTACGACGACCTGACCGTCCGCCAGAACCTCGACTACTTCGCCGCGATCCTCGACCCCGGCCGCGCGGCGGCCGAGCGCCGCCACGACAACGTCACCCGCACCATCGCCGACGTCGACCTCACCAGCCACGCCGACGCCCTCGCCGGCAACCTCTCCGGCGGCCAGCGCAGCCGCGTCTCCCTCGCCGTCGCCCTCCTCGGCACGCCCGAACTCCTCGTCCTGGACGAGCCGACCGTCGGCCTCGACCCCGTCCTGCGCCGCGACCTGTGGGCCCTCTTCCACACCATCGCCGCCGACCGCGGCGCCGCACTCCTCGTCTCCTCCCACGTCATGGACGAGGCCGAGCGCTGCCACCGCCTCATGCTCATGCGCGAGGGCGAGATCCTCGCCGAGGACACCCCGGACGCCCTGCGCACCCGTACCGGCACCGCCACCGTGGAAGCCGCCTTCCTCCACCTCGTGGACGAGGCGACCGCCGCACGCCGCGACAAGGAGCGCACCCGATGACCACCACCCACCCGCCCGCCCCGCGCGCCCTGAACGCGTCCCGCACCACCGCGACCGCCGCGCGCGTCCTGCGCCAGCTCCGCCACGACCCGCGCACCATCGCGCTGATGATCCTCGTCCCCTGCGTGATGCTGCTCCTGCTGCGCTACGTCTTCGACGGCAGCCCCCGCACCTTCGACAGCATCGGAGCCTCGCTCCTCGGGATCTTCCCGCTGATCACGATGTTCCTGGTGACGTCCATCGCCACCCTGCGCGAACGCACCTCCGGCACCCTCGAACGCCTCCTCGCCATGCCCCTCGGCAAGGGCGACCTCATCGCGGGCTACGCCCTCGCCTTCGGCACCCTCGCCGTCGTCCAGTCCGCCCTCGCCACGGGCCTCGCGGTCTGGTTCCTGGGCCTCGACGTCACCGGCAGCCCCTGGCTGCTGCTCCTGGTGGCCCTGCTCGACGCCCTCCTCGGCACGGCCCTCGGCCTCTTCGTCTCGGCCTTCGCGGCCTCCGAGTTCCAGGCGGTGCAGTTCATGCCGGCGGTGATCTTCCCCCAGCTCCTCCTGTGCGGCCTGTTCACCCCGCGCGACAAGATGCACCCCGCCCTGGAGGCCGTCTCCGACGCGCTCCCCATGTCGTACGCGGTCGACGGCATGAACGAGGTCCTCAGGCACACCGACATGACAGCGGCCTTCGTACGGGACGTCCTCATCGTCGCGGGCTGCGCCCTGCTGGTCCTGGGCCTGGGAGCGGCCACACTGAAACGCCGCACACAGTGACCAACCAGCCCGTCCGGCGCTTGAGGACGAGGCCCTTCGGGCCGAAGCGGGGATCCGGGGGCGGCAGCCCCCCGGGGTCGGGAAGGGAAGGGGTGGCGGGGGCGAGCACCTCGCCAGCGGCCACCGACGCGTCCCGCCCACCGGACAACCACCCCGCCACCACGCCCGCGGTGCGAGGATGACCCCGGACGACGCAACCCCCGGAGGGCCCCGCACCATGACCCAGAAAGTCGCAGTCCTCGGCACCGGCAAGATCGGCGAAGCCCTGCTCAGCGGAATGATCCGGGCCGGCTGGGCCCCGGCCGACCTCCTGGTCACCGCCCGCCGCCCGGAGCGCGCCGAGGAACTCCGCGCCCGCCACGGCGTCACCCCCGTCACCAACGCCGAGGCCGCCAAGAGCGCCGACACCCTGATCCTCACGGTCAAGCCGCAGGACATGGGCACCCTCCTCGACGAACTCGCCCCCCACGTCCCCGCCGACCGCCTCGTCGTCAGCGGCGCCGCCGGCATCCCGACCGCGTTCTTCGAGGAGCGCCTCGCCCCCGGCACCCCGGTGGTCCGCGTCATGACGAACACGCCCGCCCTCGTGGACGAGGCCATGTCCGTCATCTCCGCCGGCAGCCACGCCACCGCGGATCACCTCGCCCACACCGAGGAGATCTTCGGCGCCGTCGGCAAGACGCTCCGCGTCCCCGAGTCCCAGCAGGACGCCTGCACGGCGCTCTCCGGCTCGGGACCGGCGTACTTCTTCTACCTGGTCGAGGCCATGACCGACGCGGGCATCCTGCTCGGCCTGCCCCGCGACAAGGCCCACGACCTGATCGTCCAGTCCGCGATCGGCGCCGCCACGATGCTCCGCGACAGCGGCGAACACCCGGTCAAGCTCCGCGAGAACGTCACGTCCCCCGCGGGCACCACCATCAACGCCATCCGCGAACTGGAGAACCACGGCGTACGGGCCGCCCTCATCGCCGCCCTCGAAGCCGCCCGCGACCGCAGCCGCGAACTCGCCTCCGGCAACGGCTGACCCGGCGGCCCCCGCCCGGCCGCGGCCTCACTCCGCCGCGGCCACCACGTCCCCGGTCGTCACGACCTTTGCGAATCCACCGCCGTGCAGCGACACCGCGGTCGCCCGCGTCAACTCGTCCGCCGTCGCCGACCAGCCGAACGGCCCGGCCAGGTCGAAGGTGTGCATGGCGTCGAGCGCGAACAGCACGTCGTACCCGAGGTTCCCGGCCATGCGCGCCGTCGTCTCGTTGCACATGTTGGTCTGGATACCGGCGACCACGATCTGCCGCACCCTGGAGCCCTTCAGCCAGCCGTCCAGATCGGGCTCGCCGTAGAACGCCGAGTTCACCGACTTCGTCACCAGCAGCTCGGGGCCCGAACCCCTGCCCCGCCGCACCTCCACGAAGTCCTTGAAGTCGTTGCCCGCGTACCCCACCCGCAGCGGAGACCGCGACTGCGCCGGCGAATCGTGCCGCACGAACACCACCGGCCGCCCCGTCGCCTGCCAGACATCGATGAGCGCGGCGATGTTCCGCTCCGCGTCCGGATTGTTCCGCAGCCCCCAGAACGCGTCCTCGAACCCCTTCTGCACATCCACGACCACGAGCGCCGCGTCGCCTGCCACCTCAAGCTGTGTCTTCTCCATGGCCACGATGCTGCCGATCCGGCACCCGCCGAAACAGTGGCAGCAACGCCGAGCATCGATGGCTTACTGCCATCATGACGCCATGCAGCGCATCGCCCTCCTCGCCTTCCCCGGCATCCGCGCCTTCGACGTCTCCGTCATCACCGAGGTCTGGGGCAGCGAACGCACCCTCCGCGGCGTCCCGCCCTTCGAACTGCGCCGCGCCGCCACCGCCCCCGGCGACCCCGTCCCGATGCCCGGCGGCCTCACCCTCACCCCCGATCGCCCCCTCGACTGGCTCGACGGGGCCGACCTGGTCGTCGTCCCGGGACTGGTCGACCACGACACCGTCGTCGCCGCCCCCGTCCTCGACGCGCTGCGCCGCGCCCACGCCGTCGGCACCCCGATCGCCGCCCTCTGCGCCGGCGCCTTCGTCCTCGCCCAGGCCGGACTCCTCGACGGCCGCCGCGCCGTCACCCACTGGCACCTCGCCCCGCACCTCCAGGCCCGCTACCCCCGGATCACGGTCGAGCCCGACGCCCTCTTCATCGAGGACGGCACCGTCTGGACCTCCGCCGGCACGGCAGCCGGCATCGACCTGTGCCTCCACCTCGTACGCGTCGCCCACGGCGCCGAGGCCGCCGCCGCCATCGCCCGCTCCATGGTCACCGCCCCCTTCCGCACCGGCACGCAGGCCCAGTTCATCGAGCGCCCCACCCCACGCGCCGACCGCGCCGCCGACACCCTCGCCGCCGTACGCGAACACGCCCTGCGCCACCTGCACGAACCGCTCACGGTCGCCGACCTGGCCGCCCGCGCCGGGATGGCCCCCCGCACCTTCGCCCGGCACTTCACGGCCGAGACCGGCACCACGCCGCTGCGCTGGCTCCTCGACCAGCGCCTCGCCGCCGCGCAGAAACTCCTCGAACGCACCGACCTGCCCATGCCCGAGGTCGCCCGCCGCGCCGGCTTCGGCAGCGAGGTCACGATGCGCCAGCACTTCGCATCGCGCCTCGCCACCAGCCCACGCGCCTACCGCGCCGCGTTCAGCACGACTCCCGCCTCCGCCTCCGCTTCGGACCCGGCCGGCAGCAACCCGATCGCCCGATAGGCCGCGTCCACGGTCGGGCGGGCCATGCCCCGCGCCCGCTCGGCCCCGTCCCGCAGCACGCCCTCCACGTGACCGGGGTCCGCGCACAGCTCGCGATGCCGCTCCTGCACGGGCCTGAGGGTCTCGACCACGGCCTCGGCGGTGTCCTTCTTCAGCGCCCCGTACGACGCGTACGCACCGGCCAGCTCCGCCGGATCCCCGCCCGAGCACGCCGCGAGGATCTCCAGCAGGTTCGCCACCCCGGGCCGCGCCTGTGGGTCGTACGCCACGTCCTGCCCGCTGTCGGTCACGGCCCGCATCACCTTCTTCCGGATCACGTCCGGCTCGTCGAGCAGATAGACGATGCCCGGCCCCGAGTCGTCGGACTTGCCCATCTTCGACGCGGGGTCCTGGAGGTTCATCACCCGCGCCGCCACCTTCGGCACCGTCGCGCGCGGCACCACGAACGTGTGCCCGTACCGCTGGTTGAACCGCACCGCGAGGTCCCGCGTCAGCTCCACGTGCTGCGCCTGGTCGTCACCGACCGGCACCTCGTCGGCCCCGTACGCGAGGATGTCCGCCGCCATCAGCACGGGATACGTCAGCAGCGACAGCCGCACACTCCCGCCGCGCCCCCGCTCCCGCGCGGCCTTCTCCTTGTACTGGATCATCCGCCGCATCTCCCCGTCGGTCGCGACGCACTCCAGCACGTACGACAGCCGGGCGTGCTCGTCCACGTGACTCTGGACGAACACGGTGCACAACCGCGGATCGAGACCGGCGGCGAGCAACAGCGTCGCCGCCTGCCGACTGAGCCGCCGCACCCGCGCCGGATCGTGGTCCACGGTCAGCGCGTGCAGGTCGACGACGCAGAACAACGCGTCGGCCCGGTGCTGGTCGACCGCGGCCCACTGCCGCATGGCCCCCAGGTAGTTCCCGAGCGTCAGATGCCCGGTCGGCTTGATCCCGCTGAAAACCCGCTTCATCTCTCCACCTCCTGGTCGAGACCGCCGCGACCGGCCGGCCGACCCCCGGAGGAGAAACGAGAACGGCCGCCGTAGCGGCGGCCGTTGAGTGCGTACGTGAGCGCGGCCGCCGTCAGGCGGCCCACCAGAACTGGTTGCGCGTACGCGTCGTCATGCGGCTCAGGGTACGCCCCGGGGGTGCCGTCCGCACCGAAGTTGACACGCCCCGGGTCCCTCCGTACTGTTCTCCGAGTTGTCCGACGTGAGCGCCGACTCCGGTCGGTCCCCGGACAACCATTCCGCAAGTACCACCATTACTCGGCGACAGTCGTGCTGCGTCTGCCGTCGTTTCATTGGTATGCGTATTCGCGAAATGAGGAATCAACCCCCGATTCGCTCGGGAGCTGAGAATCCGCTAAAGTCTCACTCGTCGGAACGGCCCAACGGCCGGGAAGACAAACCCCGCTGACTGGGGGTCAGGTCGAGAAAAGGATCTGATAGAGTCGGAAACGCAAGACCGAAG
>NZ_JBVJSJ010000018.1:0-150830 GCF_055606745.1 Streptomyces sp. NPDC037054
GCCCGGTTACATTCCGAACCCGGAAGCTAAGCCTTACAGCGCCGATGGTACTGCAGGGGGGACCCTGTGGGAGAGTAGGACACCGCCGAACAATCTTTGGAAGGACCCCTGGTCACCAGCGTACAGCTGGGACCAGGGGTCCTTTTTGCGTTCTGAAACAAATACAGCCCGAAGCGCGCCGCTTAGTCGGCTGCGCGAGAATGACTTGCGGTACCGATGACAGGAGTCACCACCATGTCCACCAACTCTCCCGACGACCGACCGGAGCGCGATCAGCGGCGACGGGACAGTGGTGACCGCGGCGACCGCAGCGATCGTGGCGGTCAGCGCGGGGACCGTGGCGGCTTCCGTCGCGACGACCGCGACCGTGGCGGATTCCGCCGTGACGACCGTGGTGGGTTCCGCCGCGACGACCGGCGTGACGACAGGCGCGATGACCGGCGCGGAGACGACCGTCGTGGCGATGACCGTCGTAGCGACGATCGCGGTGACCGTCCGGCCTTCCGTCGCGATGACAACCGTGGTGGGGGCGGCGGCGGTTACGGCCGGCGTGACGACCGGGACCGTGGTCCGCGCCGTGACGACGGGGCGCCTCGCGGTGGGTTCCGTCGGGACGACCGCCGCGATGACAGGCGCGACGACCGCCGTGACGACCGACGGGACGACCGCGGCGCGCGGGGCGACCGTCCCACCTTCCGGCGTGACGACAACCGTGGTGCGGGCGGCGGCGGGGGCTACGGCCGCCGCGACGACCGCCGGGTGGACGAGCGTCGCGGCGACGATCGCGGCCCTCGCGGCGGCTTCCGCCGTGACGACCGTGGTGGGTTCCGCCGCGACGAACGGCGTGACGACCGGCGGGATGACCGGCGCGACGATCGTCGTGACGACCGCCGCAGCGACGACCGCCGTTATGACCGGCGCGACGTACGCCGCGACGACCGGCGGGATGACCGCCGTGACGACCGGCGCACCGACGACCGGGGGCCTCGCCCCGGTTTCCGGCGTGACGACAACCGTGGCGAGCGCGGTGGCTTCCGGCGGGACGACAACCGCGGTGAGCGGGGCGGGTTCCGTCGGGACGAGGGTGACCGCGGTGGGTTCCGCGGCCGGGACGACCGCGGTGGGCGCCCGGGTGGGTTCCGTGGACGGGACGACCGGCGCGACGACCGTCGGGACGACCGGCGTGGCGGCGGCGGTGGCCGGTTCCGTGACGAGCGGGACCGCGACCGCGAGCCGATCAAGCGGCTGCCCATCCCGGAGGACGTGACCGGCGACGAGATCGACAAGGACGTGCGGCAGGAACTGCAGAGCCTGCCGAAGACGCTCGCCGAGGACGTCGCCAAGAACCTGGTGATGGTCGCGCGGCTCATCGACGAGGACCCCGAGGGCGCCTACGGCTACTCCAGGGTCGCCCTGCGCCTGGCCTCGCGGGTCGCCGCCGTACGGGAGGCTGCCGGTTTCGCGGCGTACGCCACCCAGAAGTACGGCGAGGCGCTCGCCGAGTTCCGGGCGGCGCGGCGGATGACGGGCAGCGCGGAGCTGTGGCCCGTCATGGCCGACTGCGAGCGTGGGCTCGGCCGGCCCGAGAAGGCGCTGGACATGGCCGGGGCCCCCGACGTGCACAAGCTCGACAAGGCCGGGCAGGTCGAGATGCGGCTCGTCGCGGCCGGTGCCCGGCGTGACATGGGGCAGCTCGACGCGGCGATCGTGACGCTGCAGAGCCCGGAGCTGGCGTCCAACTCGGTCCAGCCCTGGACCGCGCGGCTGCGGTACGCGTACGCCGACGCGCTCCTCGCGGCCGGTCGCAGCGACGAGGCGCGGGAGTGGTTCGCGAAGGCCGTCGAGTCGGACCGGGACGGCAGCACGGACGCCTCGGACCGGCTCGCCGAACTGGACGGCGTGGAGTTCGTCGACGCGCTCGACGAGAACGACGTCGCCGACGACGAGACCGAGGCCGGGGACGCGGATGCCTCCGGCGAGAGCCGTGACGCGACTGAGGACTGACCTCCGCGGTGCGTGAGGTGACGTGAGGAGGGGCGGGACCCAAGAGGTCCCGCCCCCCTTTTTTTTTGTGTATGTGCCGGGCGTCAGACGTCCAGGGCCCGCAGTACCAGGCCCGAGGCCGGCTTCGGGCCGAACGACGTCGACTTGCGGGGCATCGTCACGCCCTGGCGGGCCAGGTCGCGGACGACGTCCTCGCGGACCGGGTGCATCAGGACGGCCGTACCGCCGTCGCGTTCCGCCTTGCGGACCGTGGCCGCCGTGTCGTGGATGTAGGCGATGTGCGCCGGGGAGTCCTCGGGGATGTGCCAGACATGGTCGAGGAGCGCGGCGTGCAGGACGGTCGCGTCGAGGGTGCGCCAGGCTTCCGGGCGATCGGCGGGGACCGTGCGGGCCAGCAGGTCCGGGTCCGGCCGGTCCACGAGGTGGAAGGCGCCGTCGCCCGCCAGCAGGAACGCGTTGCCGCTCCCGGCCGCCTCGGCCAGGACCGCCATCGCGTCGGGCAGCGGCGCGTCCAGGCGGCGGACCCGGAACAGGCCGTCGAGGGCGGCCAGCGCGTCCGCGACCGGCAGGCCGTGCAGGAGGCGGTGGATGGCGCGGACCCGCAACGGATAGCGGGACGTGTCGACCAGCAGGACCAGGCCGTGGTCCCAGGGGCCGGGCGAGGCGTGCTCGGCGCGCAGCCGGCGGTAGGTCGCCCAGCGGTGGTGGCCGTCGGCGATCAGGGCCTGGTGCCGGGCGAGGTCGGCCTGGACGGTCGCCACCTCGGCGGGGTCGGTGACCGACCAGAGGCGGTGGTGGTATCCGTCCTCGGTGGTCGTGGCGAGCAGCGGAGGCCGCTCGGCGGTCCGCTCGATCAGCCCGGCAGTGGCGGCGCCGTCGCCGCGGTACGTCAGCAGCAGCGGCTCCAGGTTCGCGAAGGTGGCCCGCATCAGGTCCGCGCGGTCGGCGACGACGTGCGGCATGACGTCCTCGTGCGGCAGCACCACCAGGTCGGCCGGGTCGGTGACGCGCAGCGTGCCGATGATGCCGCGCTGGACCAGACCGTCGCCGTCGCTCTGTTCGTAGACGTACAGGCCGGGCTCGGGGTCCGTGGTGAGGATGCCCTCGGAGCGCCAGCGGCGCAGGGTGTCCGCCGCCTGCTCCTTGCGGGCCGTGGCCGTGTCGGCCTGGGGGAGGATCAGCCGGACGATGTTGTGCGGGTCGGCGCTCTGAAGGTGGTGCAGGCCGTCCGGGCGGACGACGACGTCGTAGGGCGGGGATGTCACGGCGGCGAGACTGCCGACCCGGTCGGGGTCGTAGCGCAGGCCTCGGAACGGGGTGAGTTCCAGGCCTCGGCGCGTCGTTGCTTCCGAGTGACCTGCTGTGTCCATCCCGGCATCGTACGTGTGTCAGTGGCATGCGGGATGATCGGGGGAAAGGCGAGCGAACGAGGAGCGATGCGTGATGAGCCAGAGCGTCAGGACGAGGCCCGAGGCCAGTGGGCAGGCCCTGAGCGAGGCGTACGACACGGCGCTGCTCGACCTGGACGGCGTGGTGTACGCGGGGGGCAGCGCGATCGCTCACGCCGTCGAGTCGCTCGCGGCGGCGCGCGCCGGCGGCATGCATCTGGCGTACGTCACGAACAACGCGCTGCGGACGCCGGACGCGGTCGCCGCGCACCTCACGGAGCTGGGCATACCGACGGGCGCCGACGATGTCATCACGTCGGCGCAGGCGGTCGCCCGGCTGATCGCGGAGCAGGTGCCCGCGGGGGCGCGCGTGCTGGTCATCGGCGGTGAAGGGCTGCGGGTGGCGTTGCGGGAGCGTGGCCTCGTGCCCGTGGATTCGGCGGACGACGATCCGGCGGCGGTGGTGCAGGGGTTCGGCGGCCCCGAGCTGCCGTGGGGGCGGTTCGCGGAGGCCTGTTACGCCATCGCGCGCGGGGTGCCGTGGTTCGCGTCCAACACCGACCTGACGATTCCGGGCGCGCGGGGGATCGCGCCGGGCAACGGCGCGGCGGTGGAGGTCGTCCGGATCGCGACCGGCGCCGAGCCGCAGGTGGCGGGCAAGCCGCTGCCTCCGATGCACCGGGAGACCATCCTGCGCACGGGGGCGCGGCGCCCGCTGGTGGTCGGGGACCGGCTGGACACGGACATCGAGGGTGCGTTCAACGGCGGCGTCGACTCGCTGCTCGTGCTGACGGGAGTGACGGACGGCGCGCAGCTGCTGGCCGCGCCGCCGCGGCACCGGCCGACGTACGTCAACACCGATCTGCGCGGTCTGCTCGCCGGGCAGCCGGAAGTGTCCGCCGTGGAGGGCGGGTTCCGGTGCGGTGGCTGGACGGCGCGGGTCGACGCCGAGCGGCTGGAACTGGATGGTGACGGCACCGCGGAGGACGGGCTGCGGGCCCTGTGCGCGGCGGCCTGGACGGCGGCCGGGGACGGTGTGTGCGGGCTCGACGCGGGCAAGGCGCTGGCGCGGCTCGGGATGTGAGCGGGCGTCAGATGGCGGACCTGCCCCCAGGGGCAACGGCGGCCTTGAGCTGGGCGGCGGTGCGGTCGACCGGCCTGGGGGCGCCGTCGGCCGTACGGCGCACACCTCGGGAGCGTGATCGCTTGCGAGGGTAGGCTAACCTAACTGCGTGTTGGTCGACAGTCCTCCCGAACAGCGCGCGGAGACCGCCCCCGCGCCCCCAACCCGCCGGGCGATACGTTCCTTCGGGTTGCTCCTCTCCGTCCTGATCCTGATGCTCGTTGCGGTGGCGAGCATCGCGGTCGGCGCGAAGGAGCTGACCCTGGAACAGGTCTGGCACGGCTTGTTCGAGAGCTCCGGCACGTACGGCGACGTCGTCGTCGACGAGCGGCTGGCGCGCACCCTCCTCGGACTGCTCGCCGGCGCCGCCCTCGGCCTGGCCGGTGCCGTGCTCCAGGCGCTCACCCGGAACCCGCTGGCCGACCCCGGACTGCTCGGCATCAACGCCGGCGCCTCCGCCGCGGTCGTCACCGCCATCACGTACTTCGGCGTCACGAGCCTGAGCGGCTATGTGTGGTTCGCTTTCCTCGGCGCCGCCGCCGTGGGCGCGCTCGTGTGGTTCCTGGGCGGCAGCCGCGGCGCCACCCCGGTGCGGCTCGCGCTCGCCGGCACGGCCATCAGCGCCGCGCTGTACGGCTATCTCCAGGCCGTGATGATCATGGACAGCGCGGCGCTCGGGAAGATGCGCTTCTGGACGGTGGGTTCCCTGTCCTCGGCGACCGACGCGACCATCGGCCAGGTGCTGCCCTTCCTCGCGGTCGGCACGGTCCTGGCCCTCTCGCTGGCCCGGCCGCTCAACGCCATGGCCATGGGCGACGACACCGCCAAGGCCCTCGGAGCGAGCCTGAACCGCACCCGCGTGCTGTCCATGCTGGCCGCGACCGTGCTGTGCGGGGCCGCGACCGCCGCGTGCGGGCCCATCGTGTTCGTCGGGCTGATGGTGCCGCACGTCGTGCGCTCCTTCACCGGCCCCGACCTGCGCTGGATCCTGCCGTACGCCACGATCCTGTCGCCCGTGCTGCTGCTCGGCGCCGATGTCCTCGGGCGGATCGTGGCCCGGCCCTCGGAGCTCCAGGTCGGCATCGTGACCGCGATCCTCGGCGGACCGGTCTTCATTCTTCTGGTACGACGACGCAGGACGGCGCAGCTGTGAAGACCAACCGTGCGGTGCGCACCCCGGGCGGCCTGTCGGTCCGGCTCGACGTGCGCGCCCTGACCGTCGTCGTCCTGCTGCTGGTGGCCGCGCTCGCCGCGAGCGTCGTGCTGATCGGCACCGGCGACTTCCCCATCGGTGCCGCCGACGTGCTGCGGACGCTCGCCGGGCAGGGCAACGCGGGCCAGGAGTTCATCGTCAACGAACTGCGGCTGCCGCGCGTCCTGGTGGGGCTGCTGGTCGGCGCCTCGCTCGGGCTGGGCGGCGCGCTGTTCCAGTCCGTGTCCCGCAACCCGCTGGGCAGCCCGGACATCCTCGGCCTCGGCCAGGGCGCGACGGCCGGCGCGCTCACGACGATCGTGGTGTTCTCCGGCAGCGCCGCCCAGGTCACCCTCGGCGCGCTCCTGGGCGGCCTGGCGACCGGCTTCGCCATCTACGTGCTCGCCTGGAAGCAGGGCGTGCACGGCTACCGGCTGGTCCTCGTCGGCATCGGCGTGTCCGCGATCGTCACCGCGATCAACGGGTATCTGCTCACCAAGGCCGACCTGGTCGACGCGGCCCGCGCCGTCGTCTGGATGACCGGGTCCCTCAACGGCCGCGGCTGGGAACAGGTCTGGCCGCTGCTCGCGCTGTGCGCGGTGCTCGTGCCGTTGGTCCTCGCCAACGCGCGCGGCCTGCGCATGATGGAGATGGGCGACGACGTCTCGTACGCCCTCGGGGTGCGCGTGGAGCGGGTGCGGGCGCTGCTGATGGTCGCCGCCGTCCTGCTCACCGCCGCCGCCACGGCCGCCGCGGGCCCCGTCAGCTTCGTCGCGCTCACCGCGCCCCAGCTGGCCCGGCGCCTGACCCGCTCGCCCGGACCGAACCTGCTGCCGGCCATGTGCATGGGCGCCGCCCTCCTCGTCACCGCCGACTGGGCCTCCCAGCGGGCCTTCGGCGCCGACCAGCTGCCCGTGGGCGTGGTCACCGGCGTCGTCGGCGGCGTCTACCTGCTGTGGCTGCTGGTCACCGAGCGCAAGGCGGGCCGGATATGAAGGCGGGCCGGACATGAGCGTCGACAGCATCGCCGGCACCGGGCCGAACAACCGAAGGAGCACCGTGAACCGCCTGTCCGCCGAGAACGTCACCCTCGCCTACGACCAGCGCGTCATCGCCGAGCGGCTGTCGGTGGAGATACCCGACAACTCCTTCACGGTGATCGTCGGCCCCAACGCCTGCGGCAAGTCCACCCTGCTGCGCGCGCTGTCGCGGATGCTGCGGCCCAGCGAGGGCCGGGTGCTGCTCGACGGGCAGGTCATCCAGTCGATGCCGGCGAAGAAGGTGGCCCGCACCCTCGGCCTGCTGCCGCAGTCCTCCATCGCGCCCGACGGCATCACCGTCGCCGACCTCGTCGGCCGGGGCCGCTACCCGCACCAGGGCATCCTGCGCCAGTGGTCCACCGAGGACGAGCGCGTCGTCCAGGAGTCGATGGCGCAGACCGGCGTCGCCGAACTCGCCGACCGCTACGTCGACGAGCTGTCCGGCGGTCAGCGCCAGCGCGTGTGGATCGCCATGGCGCTCGCGCAGCAGACGCCGCTGCTGCTGCTCGACGAGCCGACGACCTACCTGGACATCCAGCACCAGATCGACGTCCTCGACCTGTGCGCCACGCTCCACGAGGAGCAGGGCCGCACCCTGGTCGCCGTGCTGCACGACCTCAACCACGCCGCCCGGTACGCCACCCACCTCGTCGCGCTGCGCGGCGGTCAGGTCGTCGCCCAGGGCCCGCCGAACGACATCGTCACGGCCGAGCTGGTCGAGGAGGTGTTCGGGCTGCGCTGCCAGGTCATCGACGACCCGGAGACGGGCACGCCGCTGGTGGTGCCCGCGGCGCGCAAGGCCCGCGCCGCCGCCGCGGGAGCCGCCTGAGCCGGGAGCCGCCTGAGCCGGAAAGTCGCCGCTACAGGAGCTTCCTGAGCCGGAACAGGTCGAACAGGCCCGCCTCCAGCCTCACCCGCCCCGAGCCCCACGCCTTGGCGAAGTGCAGCTCGCCGTCGACCAGTGCCACGAGGTCGTCGCCGGTCATGGTGAGGCGGATCTGCGCCCTGCTCGCGGGCGAGCCCTGGACCGTGTCGTCCACCACGATCCGGCCGTCCTCGAGACGGCCGACGAAGGTGACGTCCAGGTCGGTGACCCGGCAGCTCACGGTGCGGTCCAGGGCGGCGGCCTCGCGCACGTCGCCCTCGGCGCCGCCCATGCTGTCCGAAAGCTTCTCCAGTGCCGCGCGGCACTCCTCGATCGTCGCCATCGCGACCGACGGTACCGCAGCGCTTCGCGGTAGCGTCGGGGCATGAACGACGCAGTCCCGGAGCAGCAGACGCCACAGCGGCCGGGGGACGAGACGCCACCGCACCGGGACCCGGCGCACGAGACGGCACCGGATGCGGGCGGCCACGACCCCGCCGCCCCCGCCCCGCTGAACGTCCCGCGCACCCCCACCGGCAACGCCGACGTGGACGCCCGGCTGGAGCGGCTGGCCGACGCCGACCACCTCGCCACCGACGGCCACCTGGAGGTGTACGAGGATGTACACCGGGGGCTGCGCGACGCGCTCACCGCGCTCGACGCCCGCCCGGGACCTCCGGAGCCCCCATCGCCGTACCGAGAATCGCCGTACCGACAGGGGAGCTGAACCGAACGTGGCAGGAGTCGCACGCCGCCGTCTGGACGCGGAGCTGGTCCGCCGGAAGCTGGCGCGCTCGCGGGAGCACGCCGGCCAGCTGATCGCGGCCGGGCGCGTCACCGTCGGCAAGACCGTCGCGACCAAGCCCGCCACGCAGGTCGAGACCGCCGCCGCCATCGTCGTCGCCAAGGACGACAACGACCCCGACTACGTCTCGCGCGGCGGCCACAAGCTCGCCGGCGCGCTCGCCGCGTTCGTGCCGCGCGGCCTCGTCGTAGAGGGCCGCCGGGCGCTGGACGCCGGAGCCTCCACCGGCGGCTTCACCGACGTGCTGCTGCGGGCGGGCGCCCGGCACGTCGTCGCCGTCGACGTGGGGTACGGACAACTCGCCTGGTCCCTGCAGAGCGATGAACGCGTCACCGTCAAGGACCGTACGAACGTACGCGAATTGACGCTCGAGGCGATCGACGGGGAGCCGGTGGATCTTGTCGTGGGGGACCTGTCCTTCATCCCGCTCGGTCTGGTGCTGCCCGCCCTCGTGCGGTGCGTGACGCCGGACGCCGACCTGGTGATGATGGTCAAGCCGCAGTTCGAGGTGGGCAAGGAGCGGCTCGGCAGCGGCGGCGTCGTGCGCAGCCCGGAACTGCGCGCCGAGGCCGTGCGGGGGGTCGCCGCGCGCGCCCGCGAACTGGGGCTCGGAGTGTGCGGGGTCACCGCCTCTCCACTGCCCGGACCGTCGGGGAATGTCGAATACTTTCTGTGGCTGCGGGCCGGGGCTCCGGATCTGGACCCGGCCGACGTTGACCGTGCAGTGGCGGAGGGGCCGCGTTGACACAGAACCGGGCACGTACTGTTTTCCTGCTCGCCCACACGGGCCGGCCCGCGGCGATCCGCAGCGCCGAACTCGTCGTCAAGGGGCTGCTGCGCTCCGGGCTCGGCGTGCGGGTGCTGGAGGCCGAGGCGGTCGACCTGCCGCTGCCGGACGAGGTGGAGACCGTCACGGAGGCCACCCCGCAGTGCCTGGACGACTGCGAGCTGCTGATCGTGCTCGGCGGTGACGGCACGCTGCTGCGCGGCGCCGAGTTCGCCCGCGCCTCCGGAGTGCCGATGCTCGGCGTCAACCTGGGCCGGGTCGGGTTCCTCGCCGAGGCCGAGCGGGACGACCTGGACAAGGTCGTCGACCGGGTGGTGAGCCGGGCGTACGAGGTCGAGGAGCGGATGACCGTCGACGTCGTCGTGCACCGCAACGGCGACATCGTGCACACCGACTGGGCGCTGAACGAGGCGGCCGTGCAGAAGGTGTCCGCCGAGCGGATGCTGGAAGTGGTGCTGGAGATCGACGGGCGGCCGGTGACGGGGTTCGGCTGCGACGGCATCGTGTGCGCGACGCCGACCGGGTCGACGGCGTACGCGTTCTCCGCGGGCGGGCCCGTGGTGTGGCCGGAGGTGGAGGCGCTGCTGATGGTGCCGATCTCGGCGCACGCGCTGTTCGCGAAGCCGCTGGTGACGTCCCCGGACTCGGTGCTGGCGGTCGAGGTCCTGCCGCACGTCCCGCCGGGCGTGCTGTGGTGCGACGGCCGGCGGACCGTGGAGCTGCCGCCGGGGGCGCGGGTGGAGGTGCGGCGGGGAGCCGTGCCGGTGCGGCTGGCCCGGCTGCACCACGCGTCGTTCACGGACCGCCTGGTGGCGAAGTTCGCGCTGCCGGTCTCGGGGTGGCGCGGGGCACCGCACTAGTTCGGCGTGGGGCGCCGCGCTGGTCCGGCGTGGGGCGCCGCGTTGGTTCGTGTCCGCGACGTGATGTTCTTGTGTACGGCGGCCCCTTTCGGGCGTTGCCACCCCCTCGGGTGACATCGAGGGCCGGGGGCCGTCGCCATCGTCGCCCGCGACCTCGTATGGTCGTGTCCGTGTTGGAGGAGATGCGGATACGGTCGCTCGGAGTCATCGACGACGCTGTTGTCGAGCTGTCGCCCGGCTTCACCGCCGTCACCGGCGAGACGGGTGCGGGCAAGACCATGGTGGTCACCAGCCTCGGACTGCTGCTCGGTGGGCGCGCGGACCCGGCGCTCGTGCGGATCGGCGCCGGGAAGGCGGTCGTGGAGGGGCGGATCACCGTTCCCGCGGACGCCGCCGTCGCCGTACGCGCCGAGGAGGCCGGGGCCGAGCTGGACGACGGGGCGCTGCTGCTCAGCCGTACTGTTTCCGCCGAGGGGCGGTCGCGGGCGCACCTGGGCGGGCGCAGCGTGCCCGTGGGCGTGCTGGCCGAGCTGGCCGACGAACTGGTGGCGGTGCACGGGCAGACCGACCAGCAGGGGCTGCTGAAGCAGTCCCGGCAGCGGCAGGCGCTCGACCGGTACGCCGGGGACGCCGTCGCCGTGCCGCTCGCCAAGTACACCGAGGCGTACAAGCGGCTGAGGGCCGTCTCCGCCGAGCTCGACGAGATCACCACGCGTGCGCGTGAGCGGGCCCAGGAGGCCGACATGCTCCGCTACGGGCTGGAGGAGATCTCGGCCGTCGAGCCGCGCGCCGGTGAGGACGTGGAGCTCGCGGAGGAGGCCGAGCGGCTCGGGCACGCCGAGGCGCTGGCGTCGGCGGCGACCGCCGCGCACGCCGCGCTCGCGGGCAACCCCGAGGACCCCGAGGGCGTCGACGCGAGCACGCTCGTCGCGGGCGCCCAGCGGGCCCTGGACGCCGTGCGGTCGCACGACCCGGCGCTGGCCGCGCTCGCCGACCGGATCAGCGAGGTCGGGATCCTGCTGCGGGACGTCGCCGGGGAACTCGCCGGGTACTCCGACGACCTGGACGCCGATCCGCTGCGGCTGGCGGCCGTGGAGGAGCGGCGGGCCGCGCTCACCGCTCTGACGCGCAAGTACGGCGAGGACGTCGCCGCCGTGCTGGCCTGGGCCGAGCGGAGCGCCCAGCGGCTCACCGAACTGGACGGCGACGACGAGCGGATCGGTGAGCTGACCGCCGAACGGGACGCGCTCCGGGCCGAACTGGGCGGTCTCGCGCAGGCGCTGACGGACGCGCGGACGGACGCCGCCGAGCGGTTCGCCGCCGCCGTCACCGCCGAGCTGGCGTCGCTCGCGATGCCGCACGCGCGCGTGTCCTTCGACATCCGGCAGACCGAGGACCCGGAGGGCGTCGAGGTCGGCGGCCGTCCGGTGGCGTACGGGCCCACGGGCGCCGACGAGGTCGAGCTGCTCCTCGCGCCGCACCCGGGCGCGCCGCCCAGGCCCATCGCCAAGGGCGCCTCGGGCGGTGAGCTGTCCCGCGTGATGCTCGCCGTCGAGGTGGTCTTCGCGGGGACCGACCCCGTACCGACGTACCTCTTCGACGAGGTCGACGCGGGCGTCGGCGGCAAGGCGGCCGTCGAGATCGGCCGGCGGCTCGCGCGCCTGGCGAAGACCGCCCAGGTCGTCGTCGTGACCCACCTGCCGCAGGTGGCGGCGTTCGCCGACCGGCAGCTGCTGGTGGAGAAGACCAACGACGGCTCCGTGACCCGGTCCGGCGTGAAGGTCCTCGAAGGCGAGGAACGCATCCGGGAACTGTCCAGGATGCTGGCCGGCCAGGAGGACTCGGAGACGGCCCGAGCCCATGCGGAGGAACTCCTGGAGACGGCCCGCGCGGATCTCTGACGGCCGGCGCGCGGTCTGCCGGCGTGTGCGGCGAGGCTCGTGGCGGCGGCCCTTCGGTGGGACGAGTGTGCGCCGGACGGCTCGGGCACAGGTGCGGTTGAGTCACTCGTACGAGTGAGGCGGGGTGGCGCGGCGGACGGCCGTCGCGCACCCGGCGTTCCCGGAACACGCGTGCGTGCTGGCATCCTTGGGGGTGTCACCAGACGCATCGTGCCGTGCACCCCGCGTGCCCGATCCTTCTGTACTTTCTTCGTGACCGCCCGACCCCGAACCAGGAGCCCCGGCCACGTGACCCCCGTGAGCAGCCCCTCGCCGCACGGCCAGTCGCCGCTGCGCACCGTGCAGGTGCTGGGCGGAGGCAACGCCGGCAGCAGCGCCCACGTGCGCTCCCTGGCCGCGGGGCTCGTCGCACGGGGCGTGAAAGTCACGGTGTGCGCCCCCGTCGAGGCCGAACGCACCTACGACTTCGCCGGCGTCGGCGCCGACCACGTCCACGTGCCCCGCAGCAGCGACCCGGCGTCCGTGACCGCGCTGCGGGCCGCCTGCGCCGACGCCGACCTGGTGCACGCGCACGGGCTGCATGCCTCCTTCCGCACCGCGCTCGCCCTCGGCGGACGGCACGTCCCCTTCGTCGTCACCTGGCACAACCGCGCCCACGCCGAGGGCGCCCGCGCCCATCTGCTGCGCCTGCTGGAGCGGCGCGTCGCCAAAACCGCCACCGTCGTCCTCGGCACCACCTCGTACCTCGTCGACCTGGCGCGCCGGACCGGCGCCCGTGACGCCCGGCTGGCCGCCGTCGGCCTGCCCCGCCCCCGCGACACCGACGACTGCGACGACCCGGAGGAGCGGCGCGCCAAGGTCCGGGCCGAAGTCGGCGCCATGGGCCGCCCGTTGCTGATGGCCGTCGGCGCCCTCGACGGGCACCGGGGCCACGACGTCCTGCTCGACGCCGCGCGCACCTGGCGCCGGCTCGACCCGCCGCCGCTCGTCGCGATCGCGGGGGAGGGCCCGCTGCGCGGCGAGTTCCAGTGCCGCATCGCACGCGAGCAGCTGCCCGTCCGGCTCCTCGGGCGGCGCGACGACATCACCGACCTGCTCGCCGCCGCCGACCTCGCGCTGCTGCCCGGCAGCCGGGAATCCCGGTCCGTGCTCGCGCAGGAAGCCCTCCACGCGCGCGTACCGCTCGTCGCCGCCGACGCGGGCGGCATCCGCGAACTCGTCGGCGACGCCGCCGAACTCGTCCCGTACGGCAAGCCGCAGGCGCTGGCCCAGGCCGTCGTCCGACTCCTCGACGACCCCGCGCGCCGCGAAGTGCTCGGCGACAAAGGGGCCCGGCAGGCGGCGACTTGGCCGACCGAGGACGAGACGATCGCCCAAGTGCTCAGCGTGTACGACGAGTTGACGCAGCCCCGGCCGCTGATCTGAGCAACCCGCCCGCTCCCGCCCCGGACCCGTTCACGCCCGCCGCTGCGCCACGTGCCGGCGGGCCCGCAGCGCCAGGCTCAGGGCCAGGACCGTCTGCGGGTCCTCCAGGTCGGTGCCGAGCAACTCGCCGATGCGGGCCAGCCGGTTGTAGAGCGTCTGCCGGTTCAGATGCAGCTCCCGCGCCGTCTCCGCCTTGCGGCCCGCGTGCGCGAGGTACGTCTCCAGCGTGGGCAGCAACGGCGGCTTCGAGCGGTGGTCGTGGTCGCGGAGCGGGCCGATCGCCCGGTCCACGAACGCCGCCAGGTCCGGATGGTCGCGCAGCCGCCACAGCAGCAGGTCGATGTCCAGCCGCCGGGCGTCGTACCACGGCCGGTCCGGCAGTCCCTGTGCCGCGGTCGCCGTCTCGGCCGCGTGCCGCAGCCCCGCCGACGCCGCGGCCCAGCCGCCGGCCACCCCGACGACCACGACGGGCGGCTGCGCCCCCGGACGCCGCATCCCGGCGCGCTCCACCCCCGCCCGCAGCGCCGCGGCCACCCGGTCGGCGAGCGCCGGCCGGTCCGACTCCGACCGCAGGCCCAGCAGCAGCGGCACCCGGCCCTCCACCGGCCGCACACCCAGCAGCACCGGCACACCCACCGACGCCAGCTCCTCCGCCACCGCCCGCGCCAGCACCGCCCAGCCACCGCCCGGATGCAGGGCGTCGCCGAGCCGCATCACCACCGGCAGCAGCGGACCGTCACCCGGCCTGAACCCCAGCACCCGCGCCTGCGCCGGCGCCTCCTCCGCCGGGACACGGCCCTCCGCGAGGTCGGTCAGGAAGTCGCCGCGCCCCCGCGCCGCCAGCTCCTCCTCCTGGCGGGCCTGCATCAGCACCACGGCGAGGATGCCCGCCGCCCGCTCGGCCGCCATCCGGTGCACCGGCGCGAGCGGCGACCGCACCGGCAGCAGCACCAGGCGCGCCCGCACCGCACCGGCGCCAGGCCCGCCGCCGGGCACGTCCACCAGCACCGAACCCGCGGGCGGCGGCACGTCCTTGTGCTGGCCGCGCAGCCCCTCCCACACCTGCAAGGGCTCCGCGCCCTCGGGCCCGGCCCCGGCGGCGTACAGGAGTTGACCGTCCGTCGTCTCCAGGAAGACCGGGTTGTCGCTGAAGTCGGCCAGAATGCCGAGCACTTGGGGCACTCCGCCGCCGTCCAGCAGGGCCCGGGTGCAGCGCCGGTGCACCTCCTCGGCGCGCTGGAGCAGCGCGTAGTGCCCGTTGACGATCTCGGTGTGGATCTCCTCGGTGACCGTCACGAACGGCACCTCGCGGTGCAGTTGGACCAGCGGCAGCCCCGTCGCCCGCGCCGTGTCGACGAGAGCGGCGGGCAGCCGCGTGAAGCGGGGGCCCAGCTCCACCACGAGGGCGGCGATGCCCCGCTCGGCCAGCGTGCGCACGAACGCCCGCTGGTCGGCGGGGCGGGTGCCGAGCCCGTAGCCCGTGGTCAGCAGCAGTTCGCCGCCCTTCAGCAGCGAGGCGATGTTGGGCACCTCGCCCGCGTGCACCCAGCGCACCGTCCTGCCCAGCCGGTCGCCGCCCGCGACGACCTCGGGGAGCCCGCTGCGCAGTCCGGGCAGCTCCAGTGCCCGCCGCACGGTGATCCCGGCGCCGTGGGTGTCGAATCCGCCGTCCCTGCCGCTGTCCCTGCCGCTGTCCATGGGCCGGACGCTACCCGGGCGCTCAGCCCCCGTACGCCCCGGACGCCGTCAGCCGCAGTGCCGTGTCGATCAGGGGCACGTGGCTGAAGGCCTGCGGGAAGTTGCCGACCTGGCGCTTGAGGCGCGGGTCCCACTCCTCCGCCAGCAGACCGAGGTCGTTGCGCAGCGACAGCAGCTTCTCGAACAGCTTCCGCGCCTCGTCCACGCGGCCGATCATCGCCAGGTCGTCGGCCATCCAGAACGAGCAGGCGAGGAACGCGCCCTCGTCGCCGGGCAGCCCGTCGACGCCCGCGTGGTCGCCCTCGGTCGGGTAGCGCAGGATGAAGCCGTCCGTCGTGGACAGCTCCCGCTGGATCGCCTCGATGGTGCCGATGACGCGCTTGTCGTCCGGCGGCAGGAAACCCATCTGCGGGATCAGCAGCAGCGAGGCGTCCAGTTCCTTCGAGCCGTACGACTGCGTGAACGTGTTGCGTTCCTTGTCGTAGCCCTTCTCGCAGACGTCCCGGTGGATGTCGTCGCGCAGCTGCTTCCACTCCTCCAGCGGGCCGTCGGCGTCGCCGGACTCGATCAGCTTGATGGTGCGGTCGACGGCCACCCAGGCCATCACCTTGGAGTGCACGAAGTGGCGGCGCGGACCGCGCACCTCCCAGATGCCCTCGTCCGGTTCCTGCCAGTGCTTCTCCAGGTAGCGGATCAGCTTCAGCTGGAGCAGCGAGGCGTAGTCGTTGCGGGCCAGGCCCGTCATGTGGGCCAGGTGCAGCGCCTCGGTGACCTCGCCGTACACGTCCAGCTGGAGCTGGTGCGCGGCGCCGTTGCCGACCCGGACCGGCGCGGAGTTCTCGTAGCCGGGCAGCCAGTCCAGCTCCGCCTCGCCGAGCTCGCGCTCACCGGCGATGCCGTACATGATCTGCAGGTTCTCCGGGTCGCCCGCCACCGCGCGCAGCAGCCACTCGCGCCAGGCGCGGGCCTCCTCGCGGTAGCCGGTGCGCAGCAGCGACGACAGCGTGATCGCCGCGTCCCGCAGCCATGTGTAGCGGTAGTCCCAGTTGCGCACGCCGCCGATGTCCTCCGGCAGGGAGGTGGTGGGCGCGGCGACGATGCCGCCGGTCGGCGCGTACGTCAGCGCCTTCAGCGTGATCAGGGAGCGGACGACGGCCTCGCGGTAGGGGCCGTGGTACGTACAGTGCTCGACCCACTCGCGCCAGAAGTCCTCCGTCGCCTCCAGCGACTGCTCGGGCTCCGGCAGCGGCGGCGGCTCCTTGTGCGAGGGCTGCCAGGAGATGGTGAACGCGATCCGGTCGCCCGGCGCCACCGTGAAGTCCGAGTACGTCGTGAGCGACTTCCCGTAGGTCTCCGTCGGTGTGTCGAACCACACGGAGTCCGGGCCGGCCACGGCGACCGTGCGCCCCTCGTGCTTGTGGACCCACGGCACGACCCGCCCGTAGGAGAACCGCATCCGCAGCGCCGAGCGCATCTTCACCCGGCCCGAGACGCCCTCCACGATGCGGATCAGCTGCGGGGCGCCGTCACGCGGGGGCATGAAGTCGGTGACGCGGACCGTGCCGCGCCCGGTGTCCCACTCCGACTCCAGGATCAGCGAGTCGCCGCGGTAGCTGCGCCGGGCGGCCGTGGGGGGCTCCTCGTCCGGCGCGTGCGCGGGCCCGAGGCGCCAGAACCCGTGTTCCTCGGTGCCCAGCAGACCGGCGAAGATGGCGTGCGAGTCGAAGCGGGGCAGGCACAGCCAGTCGACCGTGCCGTCCCGGCAGACCAGGGCGGCGGTCTGCATGTCTCCGATGAGTGCGTAGTCTTCGATGCGCCCGGCCACGTGCAACTCCAGTCGAACGGCCACGTCGCCCCGCAAGGGGGCTGTCGCTGATGCGGTCAAGGGGTCGTTGTAAAACGTCGTTGAGCGACGAAGCAAAGCAGTCGCCCCGCTGTGTGGCAAAACGACAATTCCTGCTCAACGAACTGACGAGCTCTCGTTGTTCCGGGGCTCACGGACGGGGGGTGGTGCCGTTTTGCCGGCCGGGCTCGGCAGCGATGTCCGAGCAGGATACGACGCACGTAGATGATCCGTGTGCCGCTCTCGGCAACGCGACTCATCCGAACGGGTGAGCCACGGGTGAGAAATCGCCCGGTGACGCGCATACGTGTCGGACCGTGCGCGCAGCGTGGCCGGACGCCATCGGTGCCGGTCGCTGTTACCCTGGTAGCCCGTGGACCGGTGGGCGAGAAACCCCGGAACCGCAACCCAGACCGCGACCACGGGAGCCCCCTCTTGGCCATGCCGCCCCCTGCTTTTCGATCCAACGCAGCCTCGACGACCAAGCACATCTTCGTCACTGGGGGTGTCGCCTCCTCGCTCGGCAAGGGCCTCACGGCCTCCAGCCTCGGCATGCTGCTCAAGGCCCGCGGCCTGCGCGTCGTCATGCAGAAGCTCGATCCGTACCTGAACGTCGATCCGGGCACGATGAACCCCTTCCAGCACGGTGAGGTGTTCGTCACGAACGACGGTGCGGAGACCGACCTCGACATCGGACACTACGAGCGCTTCCTCGACCGTGACTTGGACGGCACCGCCAATGTCACTACAGGACAGGTGTACTCGACGGTCATCGCCAAGGAGCGGCGCGGCGAGTACCTGGGCGACACCGTGCAGGTCATCCCGCACATCACCAACGAGATCAAGCACCGCATCCGCCGCATGGCGACCGACGAGGTCGACGTCGTCATCACCGAGGTGGGCGGCACGGTCGGCGACATCGAGTCGCTGCCCTTCCTGGAAACCGTCCGCCAGGTGCGGCACGAGGTCGGCCGGGACAACGTGTTCGTCGTCCACATCTCCCTCCTGCCCTACATCGGGCCGTCGGGCGAGCTGAAGACGAAGCCCACCCAGCACTCGGTCGCCGCCCTGCGCAACATCGGTATCCAGCCGGACGCCATCGTGCTGCGCTGCGACCGCGAGGTCCCCACCGCCATCAAGCGCAAGATCTCGCTGATGTGCGACGTCGACGAGGCAGCCGTGGTCGCCTGCCCCGACGCCCGCTCGATCTACGACATCCCGAAGGTGGTGCACGCCGAGGGCCTCGACGCCTACGTCGTGCGCAAGCTGGACCTGCCCTTCCGCGACGTCGACTGGACCACGTGGGACGACCTGCTGGACCGCGTCCACAACCCGGACCACGAGATCACCCTGGCCCTGGTCGGCAAGTACATCGACCTGCCGGACGCCTACCTGTCGGTGACCGAGGCGCTGCGCGCCGGCGGCTTCGCCAACAAGGCCCGCGTGAAGATCAAGTGGGTCACGTCCGACGACTGCAAGACCCCGGCCGGCGCCAAGGCCCAGCTGGAGGACGTCGACGGCATCTGCATCCCCGGCGGCTTCGGCGACCGCGGCGTGCTCGGCAAGGTCGGCGCGATCCAGTACGCCCGCGAGAACAAGATCCCGCTGCTCGGCCTGTGCCTGGGCCTGCAGTGCATCGTGATCGAGGCTGCCCGCAACCTGGTGGGCATCGCGGACGCCAACTCCACCGAGTTCGACCCGGCCACCGCCCACCCGGTCATCTCCACCATGGCCGAGCAGCTCGACATCGTGGCCGGCGAGGGCGACATGGGCGGCACCATGCGGCTCGGCATGTACCCGGCCAAGCTGGCCGAGGGCTCGATCGTGCGCGAGGTGTACGACGGCAAGGAGTACGTCGAGGAGCGCCACCGGCACCGCTACGAGGTGAACAACGCCTACCGCTCCGAGCTGGAGAAGCAGGCGGGCATCCTGTTCTCGGGAACCTCGCCGGACGGCAAGCTCGTCGAGTACGTGGAGTACCCGCGCGAGGTGCACCCGTACCTGGTCGCCACGCAGGCGCACCCCGAGCTGCGGTCCCGTCCGACGCGACCGCACCCGCTGTTCGCCGGCCTGGTGAAGGCGGCCGTCGAGCGGCAGCAGGGCAAGTAGCACGTCAGTTGTACGGTGGCCGGGGCGCGCGTGTTCACGAGGTGCGCACCCGGCCGCCGTACGTGTGGAAGGACATTGTGGGCATGACGATCAAGGACATTGCCGCCGAGTGGGAGATCCGGGCGACGGACACCCCCTTCGTGGGCAACAAGACCTCCGTCCGCACGGACGACGTGGTCATGCCCGACGGCACGGTCGTCACCCGTGACTACCAGGTCCACCCCGGCTCGGTCGCCGTCCTCGCCCTCGACGAGGCGGACCGCGTCGTGGTGCTGCGCCAGTACCGCCACCCGGTGCGGCACAAGCTGTGGGAGATCCCGGCCGGGCTGCTGGACATCCCCGGTGAGAACCCGCTGCACGCCGCCCAGCGCGAGCTGTACGAGGAGGCGCACGTCAAGGCCGAGGACTGGCGCGTCCTGACCGACGTGTACACCACGCCCGGCGGCTGCGACGAGGCCGTGCGGATCTTCCTCGCGCGCGGACTGTCCGAGGCCGAGGGCGAGCGGTTCGAGGTCGAGGACGAAGAGGCCGACATGGAGCTGGCGCGGGTGCCCCTGGAGGAACTCGTCCGCGGCGTGCTGGCCGGCGAACTGCACAACAACTGCCTCGTCGTCGGCGTGCTGTCGCTGGTGGCCGCGCGGGCCGGCGACGGGCTCGAGGCCCTGCGCCCGGCGGAGGCGCCCTGGCCGGCGCGCCCCTTCGAAGCCTGAACTCCCGCGCCGCGGGCGGACCCTCCCGGTCCGCCCGCCCCCCGCACACGTCTCGCGGTGTGACGATCGGCTGATCCGATCGAGGGACGTGTCCGCCGCGCTCCACACGGTTCGTCGCAGAGCGTGAACTAGGCTCTGGAAAGGCCCGATCCGGAGTTTCCCGGCGGGCGCCGGTGTGCGGTAGGACGGGAGTGTGGCCCGTGACGGATCAGGCAGTGGACACAGGCGGCGCGCAGCTGTCCTCAGACGCTGCTGCGGAGGGCCTCTTCCTGGGCCGTACACGGGAGTTGAAGGAGCTGCGCGCCGACATCGAGCGTGCCGGCCTCGACACCCTCTCCGGCCGGAAGGCGCCCCGCGCGCGCGTCCTGCTCATCGCCGGCCGGCCCGGCTCGGGCCGCACGGCACTCGCCGAGGAACTCGTCCGGCAGGTTGCACAGCGTTACCCGGACGGGGTGCTGCGCGCCCGCCTCAGCGATCCCGACGGCACGCCCGTGCCCACCGGCCGCACCGCCCGTGAACTCCTCGCCGCCCTCGACGTGACCGCCCCGCCCGGCGCGGACGACGACGACCTCACCGCGGCCCTGCGCGACGCCCTCGCCGACCGCAGGGCGCTGCTGCTGCTCGACGACGCGGCCGACGCCGAACAGGTCGACGCGCTGCTCCCGGACAGCCCGGACTGCCTGGCCGTCGCCGTCGCCGAGGGCCCGCTGACCGGCATCGCCGACGTCCGGCCCTGCACGCTCGGCGGCCTCGACACCAAGTCGGCCGTGGAACTGCTGTCCCGGCACACCGGCTCGGTCCGCGTCACCGTCGACCCGCGCGCCGCCGAGGACCTGGTCGAGGTCTGCCAGGCCCACCCCGCCGCGCTGATGCTGGCCGGGGGCTGGCTCGCCGCCCGCCCCAAGGCGGCCGTCGCCGACCTCGCCAAGCAACTGCACGCCGAGGGCGACGAGGGCACCCCCCTCGCCCGCGTCTTCCGGCTCACCTACGGCGCGCTGCCCGGCCCCGCCGCCCGGATACTGCGACTGCTCAGCCTGGCCCCGGCCGGCCTGGTCGACCCGCACACGGCCTCCGCGCTGGCCGGCTGCTCCGTCGGCGGCGCCCGCACGACCCTGGACGACTTCGTCGCCCTCGGCCTGCTGCGGGCCGTGGACTCGCCGGAACCGCAGTACGAGGTGCCGGGCTGCCTGCACCCGCTGCTGAGCGCCCTCACCGAGGCCCACGACCGCCCGGCGGAGATCCTGCTGGCCCGCGCCCGCATGCTGGAGCGGACGGTACGGCTGCTGCAGTCCTGCCGCGCCATCACCGAGACCGACAGCCCGCAGGCCCGCGAGAAGCTGCTCGGCATGCCGCGCTCGCTGCGCTTCCCCACGCCCCGCGCGGCGGCCGACTGGCTGAGCCTGCGCCGCCCCGCCCTGCTCGCCTCGGCCCGCCTCGCGGTCGCCGACGGGGAGCTGGACACGCTGGCCCGGCGCCTGATGTCCCAGCTGGTCCGCGCCATGGTCGCGCACTTCGGCACGGAGGCCTCGGCCGCCGACCTGTACGGGGTGCACCGGCTGGTCCTCGACGTCGCCGAGCGCCGCGACCTGCCCCGCGAGAAGGCGGCCGCGCTGCTGAACCTCGGCGACCTCGACGCCCGTACCGGCCGCACCGCCGAGGCCCTCGCGCGCTACCGGGCGGCCCTTGACGCCGGACGCGCCGCCGACGACCCGTACGCCACCGGTCGCGCCATGGAGTCCGTCGGCGGGGCCCATCTGGAGCTCGGGGACTACGACCGGGCCGCCGACTGGTTCGGGCGCGCCCTGGCCCAGCGGCTCGCCCGGGACGAGCGCGCCGAGGCCGCCCGGCTGTACGGCCGCATCGGCACCGCGCACACCTACGCCGGCCGTTACGGCGAGGCCATGCGGCAGTGGCGGGCGGCCGTGGCCGGCTACCGAAGGACCGGCGACGTGCCCGCGTACGCCCGGGCGCTGAGCGAGCTGGGGCGGGTGCAGGAGTACGCGGGGCGCTTCGAGGAGTCGCTGCGCACCTGCGAGGAGGCCGTCGAGTGGGCGCGCCGCGCCGAGGACGTGCGGTTGCAGGCCGCACTGCACCTCAGGCTCGCCGACACCCTGGAGCGGCTGGGCGACCCCGCCGCCGCCCGGCTGCACCGCGGCGCCGCGGAGCGGATGCTGGGAGAGGAGCTCCAGGAGAGCGAGCCGGAGCCGGAGCGGGAGGCGCCCCCCGTGGTGCCGGAGGTCGCCGCGGACCCCGTGGCCGAGTCGGCGGCCGCGGCTTCCGCGGCCGTCGAGGAGACCCCTCCCGCGCCGCAAACGCGGGCATCCGGGCCGAAACAGCAGGCCCGGGAGCCGAAACAGGGAGCTAATGCCTGCGAAATCCGCAGTGCATCCGCTGAAGATTGATGCAATGAAAGGCTAGACAGCGGGAACACCTTCATTAGACTGGCTCTGCCGCACGTTCTCCTGCGGTCTCTCCCGGTGTGCCCGTGCACGTCCGGGTATGTCATGCGATACCCCCTGTCCCCAGAGCCAAGGACCGTGATCGACGTGAAGGTCGGCATCCCCCGCGAGGTCAAGAACAACGAGTTCCGGGTGGCCATCACCCCCGCCGGCGTGCACGAGCTGGTGCGCCACGGACACGAGGTCGTCATCGAGCACGGTGCCGGCACCGGCTCCTCGATCACGGACGACGAGTACGTCGCCGCCGGCGCGCAGATCCTCGGCGCCGCCGACGAGGTCTGGGCCGCCGCCGACCTGCTGCTGAAGGTCAAGGAGCCCATCGCCGAGGAGTACCACCGCCTCCGCAAGGACCAGACGCTCTTCACGTACCTGCACCTGGCCGCCTCCAAGGAGTGCACGGACGCCCTGCTGGAGTCCGGCACCACCGCGATCGCCTACGAGACGGTCGAACTGCCCAGCCGCGCGCTGCCGCTGCTCGCCCCGATGTCCGAGGTCGCGGGCCGGCTGGCCCCGCAGGTCGGCGCCTACCACCTGATGCGCGCCAACGGCGGCCGCGGCGTGCTGCCCGGCGGTGTCCCGGGCGTCACCCCGGCCAAGGCCGTCGTCATCGGCGGCGGCGTGTCCGGCTGGAACGCCACGCAGATCGCCGTCGGCATGGGCTTCGACGTGACCCTGCTCGACCGCGACATCAACAAGCTGCGCGAGGCCGACAAGATCTTCGGGACGAAGGTCAAGGCCGTCATGTCCAACGCCTTCGAGCTGGAGAAGGCCGTCCTGGACGCCGACCTCGTCATCGGCGCGGTGCTCATCCCGGGCGCCAAGGCCCCGAAGCTGGTCACCAACGAGATGGTGTCCCGCATGAAGCCCGGAAGTGTCCTTGTCGACATCGCGATCGACCAGGGCGGCTGCTTCGAGGACTCCCGGCCCACCACGCACGCCGAGCCGACCTTCCCGGTGCACGACTCGGTCTTCTACTGCGTCGCCAACATGCCCGGCGCGGTGCCCAACACCTCCACCAACGCCCTCACCAACGCGACGCTGCCGTACATCGTCTCCCTCGCGAACAACGGCTGGGTCGAGGCGCTGCGCCGTGACCCGGCGCTCGCCAAGGGCCTCAACACCCATGACGGCAAGGTCGTTTACAAGGAGGTCGCCGAGGCGCACGGCCTGGAGCACGTCGAGCTGGACTCCCTGCTCGGCTGACCCGACCGGCCGACCGACCCGTTCAAGTCATCAAGGGGTAAAGGCGATACGTCAACACGCGTCGTCAACCTCGTGCATCCGGCCGGACCTTGCCCGACAAGGTCCGGCCGGATGTGTGTATGGTCACTTTGCGGCTCTCGGTCAACTCGCCTCGAACGTAACCCTTCGACCGATTCGCACACCGGCGAAACCTGCCGTGCGACGGCCGTACGCCCTTGACAGAGGGATGTTTCATTGCCGACACATCCGGCCGGGTCCGGCGGATTGTGTTGCTGCGGACGCCCGACACGCCATAGAGTCGCCAACCGTCGGCATGGTGCCACGCTGACCTGTCTAGAAGTTTCCTGGTCACCAAGGAGGTAAGACGACTTGTGAATGAGTCGACATTTACTCCCGGGGGTGGTCAACCAGGAATGCCTGCACGGGACCAGGGTCCCGCGGGGTTCGAGGCTGTCGGCTCCGTCGCAGTACGCACCTTCGCAGCCCACCGGAGTCACCAGACGACAGGGGTGACTCAGCCAGCACACCAGAGCATGGATGGCCATCACGTGAACGCCATGGCCGGCGACGGAAGTGGCGCGCCCCACAACCATTTCGCCGCCTACGACGAACTGCCCGAGGGGCACTTCTACGACCCCGACGCCGAGTACGAGCCCGATCCGGAGTACGCGGCGACGCTCGCGCCCGACGCGGCCCGTCAGCGCCGTGAGCGCATCGGCCCGACCGGACGCCCGCTGCCGTACTTCCCGATCCCGGGCCCGCTGACCGACCACGGCCCCGCGAAGATCATCGCGATGTGCAACCAGAAGGGCGGCGTCGGCAAGACGACGTCGACCATCAACCTGGGTGCCGCGCTCGCGGAATACGGACGCCGGGTGCTCCTCGTCGACTTCGACCCGCAGGGCGCGCTGTCCGTCGGACTCGGCGTCAACCCCATGGAGCTCGACCTCACCGTCTACAACCTGCTCATGGAGCGGGGGATGGCGGCCGACGAGGTGCTGCTGAAGACGGCGGTCCCGAACATGGACCTGCTGCCCAGCAACATCGACCTGTCGGCGGCCGAGGTCCAGCTGGTCTCCGAGGTCGCCCGCGAGTCGACGCTGCAGCGGGCCCTGAAGCCGCTGCTGCCCGACTACGACTACATCGTGATCGACTGTCAGCCCTCGCTCGGCCTGCTCACGGTCAACGCCCTGACGGCCGCGCACAAGGTGATCGTGCCGCTGGAGTGCGAGTTCTTCGCGCTGCGCGGCGTGGCCCTGCTGACGGAGACCATCGAGAAGGTCCAGGAGCGGCTCAACCCGGAGCTGGAACTCGACGGGATCCTCGCCACGATGTACGACTCGCGCACGGTGCACAGCCGTGAGGTCCTCGCGCGCGTCGTCGAGGCGTTCGACGACCACGTCTACCACACGGTCATCGGGCGTACGGTCCGCTTCCCGGAGACCACGGTCGCCGGTGAGCCGATCACCACGTACGCCTCCAACTCCGTCGGTGCCGCCGCCTACCGCCAGCTCGCCAGGGAGGTGCTCGCCCGGTGTCACGCCGAGTGAGTCTGCCCGGGGCCGACGAACTCTTCCGTACGACAGGGGGGATGGCGCTCCAGGCGTCCAGTCCCCGGCGCCAGGCGGGCGGTGAGCCCCGGGTGCCCTCTCCCGCGGGGGAGAGCGATCCGGCGGCGTCCGCCGAGGACGCGCCCCAGTCGGTGCCCGCGCAGGGCGGCGACGGGTCCGGCCCGGAGCACGTCGCGGCGGGCGCGGAACCGGCCGACGCGGAGTCGCGCAGCCGGTCCGGCGCCGCCGGGGCCGCGCGGCGCCAGGGGGCGGCGGACGACGCCGCCGCCGCTCCGCGCAAGCGGGGCCGGGCCGCCGCGCGGCGGCCCAGCGGCCGGGAGCGGCACGACGAGAAGATCACCGTGTACGTGTCCGCCGAGGAGCTCATGGACCTGGAGCACGCGCGTCTGGTGCTGCGCGGAGAGCACGGGCTGGCCGTCGACCGCGGGCGGATCGTCCGGGAGGCGGTCGCGGTGGTCCTCGCCGATCTGGAGACCCGCGGGGACGCCAGCATCCTCGTACGACGGCTGCGCGGGCGGTAGCGGTAGCCTGCGGGGGTCATGACCTCGAACGACGTTCCCGCCCCCGCCCCCGCCCCCGGCGCGCCCGCCGGCCGGCGGCGTGCGCTGGGGCGGGGACCGGGGGCTCCGCCGGTCGAGCCCGTGCCGTTGGTCCAGCGGGAGCAGGTTCAGCGGGAGCAGGCCGAGCCCGAGCGTCTCGGGCCCGAGGGCGTCGAGCCTGTGGGGCTCCCTGAGCCTCCCGAGCCGGTCGCCGTCGAGCCGGTCGGCGCCGACGCGGAGCCGCCCGCGGCCGGCGAGGACGCCGCCAGTGGGGACGCCCCGGGTGACGACGGTGTCTTCAAGGTGCGGCTCGCGAACTTCGAGGGGCCCTTCGACCTGCTGCTCCAGCTGATCGCCAAGCACAAGCTGGACGTCACCGAGGTCGCCCTGTCCAAGGTGACCGACGAGTTCATGGCGCACATCCGGTCCATGGGGCCTGACTGGGACCTGGACGAGACGACCGAGTTCCTCGTCGTCGCCGCCACGCTGCTCGACCTGAAGGCCGCCCGGCTGCTGCCCGCCGCCGAGGTGGAGGACGAGGCCGACCTGGCCCTGCTGGAGGCCCGCGACCTGCTGTTCGCGAGGCTCCTGCAGTACCGCGCGTACAAGCAGATCGCCGACATCTTCAGCGGGCGCCTGGACGCCGAGGCCCGGCGCCACCCCCGTACCGTCGGACTCGAACCGCACCACGCCGAGCTGCTGCCCGAGGTCGTCATCAGCATCGGCCCCGAGGGCTTCGCCCGGCTCGCCGTCAAGGCGATGCAGCCGAAGCCGAAGCCGCAGGTGTACGTCGACCACATCCACGCGCCGCTGGTCAGCGTGCAGGAGCAGGCCGGGATCGTCGTCGCGCGGCTCAAGGAGCTCGGCGAGGCGAGCTTCCGGGCGCTGGTCGAGGACACCGACGACACCCTGACCGTCGTCGCCCGCTTCCTCGCGCTGCTGGAGCTGTACCGCGAGAAGGCCGTCGCGCTGGAGCAGGAGACCGCCCTCGGCGATCTGCTCGTGCGCTGGACCGGCGGCGACGGGGACGAGACGCCGACCGTGACGGACGAGTTCGACCGTCCGCCCGAGCCGCCCAAGGAGGACAAGGCGTGAGCGAGGAGACCACCGAGCGTCCGGCGGGTCCGCGGACCGTCGCCGACCTCGCACTCAAGCCCGCCCTGGAGGCGGTCCTCATGGTCGTGGACGAACCCGCGACCGAGGAGCACCTCGCGAAGATACTGGAGCGCTCCAGGCGGCAGGTCGCGGACGCGCTGCGCGAGCTGGCCGACGAGTACACCGTGCAGGGCCGCGGCTTCGAGCTGCGGCTCGTCGCGGGCGGCTGGCGCTTCTACACCCGGCCCGAGTACGCGCCGGCCGTCGAGGGCTTCGTCCTGGACGGCCAGCAGGCCCGGCTCACCCAGGCCGCGCTGGAGACCCTCGCGGTCGTCGCCTACCGGCAGCCGGTCAGCCGCAGCAGGGTCTCCGCCGTGCGCGGAGTGAACTGCGACGGCGTCATGCGCACCCTCCTGCAGCGGGGTCTGATCGAGGAGGCGGGCACGGAACCCGAAACAGGTGCGATCCTGTACAGGACGACGAACTACTTCCTGGAGCGGATGGGCCTGCGTGGTCTGGACGAGCTCCCGGAGCTCGCGCCCTTCCTCCCGGAGGCGGAGGCGATCGAGGCCGAGACCCAGGAAGGCGTACCGTCGTTCGACCCGGACGCCCCGGAACCGGACGACGGTCCCACGACGATTACGACGACGACGGACATTTGATGCGAAGCAGCGGCAGCGGCAAGAGCGGCGGACGCGGTAACCACCGCGGCGCCGGCAACGACAGGGACCAGAAGCAGGGGCAGGGCCGCCCCCGCAAGCCCCGCCCCGAGGAGCGCCGCTACGACGTGGGCCCCGGGGCCACCAAGGACGGCCCCAAGGCCGGGCGCGGCGGCGCGGCCCGCGGCGGCGCCAAGGGCGGACCCAAGCAGCCCCAGCAGCAGAGCGGGCGCGGCCGTACCGCCCCGGCGCGGCCCCGCGAGTACGAGACGCGGCTGGAGGAGCGCAACCGCGAGCGGTACGCCGGGAAGAAGGACGTCAAGCTCCCCAAGACGTTCCCCGGCGCCGAGCAGGAGGGCGAGCGGCTCCAGAAGGTCCTCGCGCGCGCGGGCTACGGCTCCCGGCGTGCCTGCGAGGAGCTGATCGAGCAGGCCCGCGTCGAGATCAACGGCGAGATCGTGCTGGAGCAGGGCCGGCGGGTCGACCCGGAGAAGGACGAGATCAAGGTCGACGGGCTGACCGTCGCCACGCAGAGCTACCAGTTCTTCGCGCTGAACAAGCCCGCCGGTGTCGTCTCCACGATGGAGGACCCCGAGGGGCGGCAGTGCCTCGGCGACTACGTCACCAACCGTGAGACCCGGCTGTTCCACGTCGGCCGGCTCGACACGGAGACCGAGGGCGTCATCCTGCTCACCAACCACGGCGAGCTGGCGCACCGGCTGACACACCCCCGGTACGGCGTGAAGAAGACGTACCTCGCGCACATCGTGGGCCCGATCCCGCGCGACCTCGGCAAGCGCCTCAAGGACGGCATCCAGCTGGAGGACGGCTACGCGCGCGCGGACCACTTCCGGGTCGTGGAGCAGACCGGCAAGAACTACCTGGTCGAGGTCACCCTGCACGAGGGCCGCAAGCACATCGTGCGCCGCATGCTCGCGGAGGCCGGGTTCCCGGTCGACAAGCTGGTGCGCACCGCGTTCGGCCCGATCACGCTGGGCGACCAGAAGTCGGGCTGGCTGCGCCGCCTGTCCAACACCGAGGTCGGCATGCTGATGCAGGAAGTCGATCTGTAGGGGCCCCGAGGCCACGGATCCCCGAGGCCACGGATCCCCGAGGCCACGGGTCCACCAGTTCACGGTCCACCCGTCCACGGTCCACCAGTCCACGGGTTCACGGGTCTCGCCCCGTCCCGGCCGGTTCCGGAGTCGCTCCGGGGCCGGCCGGTTCGTTTTCCGGCGGGCGGGTTGTGGGAGCCGCCGAGCACATTTATAGTCGTTCTGACTATTAGTGGTGTCGACCCGGAGGGGGTGGCGGCCGTGACCGTGCCGCAGGGCTACGACAAGTACGCCTACGAACCCTTCGCCGTGACCGTCGACCTCGCCGTGCTCACCGTCCGCGCGGACGCCCTGCACGTCCTGCTCGTCGAGCGGGGCCAGGAGCCCTACGCCGGACACTGGGCGCTGCCCGGCGGATTCGTCGAACCCGACGAGTCCGCGGAGACCGCCGCCCGGCGCGAACTCGCCGAGGAGACCGGCCTGTCCGACGTCACCGGGCTGCACCTGGAGCAGCTGCGCACCTACAGCGAACCCGGCCGCGACCCCCGTATGCGGGTCGTCTCGGTCGCCTTCGCCGCGCTGCTGCCCGATCCGCCCGAACCGCGCGGCGGCAGCGACGCGGCCGACGCCCGCTGGGTGCCGTACGACGACGCCCGGCCGCTGGCCTTCGACCACGACCGGATCCTCGCCGACGCGCACGAACGGGTCGGCGCCAAGCTGGAGTACACCTGCCTCGCCACCGCCTTCTGCCCGCCCGAGTTCACCCTCGGCGAGCTCCAGCGCGTGTACGAGACCGTGTGGGGCACCGCCCTCGACCGGCCCAACTTCCGCCGCAAGGTGCTCGCCACGCCCGGTTTCGTCGAACCGGTCCCGGGCGCCGCGCGCCTCACGGGTGGCCGCGGCAAACCCGCCGCGCTCTACCGCGCCGGCACCGCCACCACCCTGCACCCGCCCCTGCTCCGACCGTCCCGGGAAGGACGCCCCGCATGACCTCCACCACCGTCCGCAAGCGCGCCGCCACCGGAGCACTGATCGGCCTCGCCCTCGGGGACGCGCTCGGATTCCCGACCGAGTTCAACGACGTGCCGGCGATCCTCGCCAAGTGCGGGCCGTGGCGGGAGATGGCGCTGCCGACGCCCGCGATCGTCACCGACGACACGCAGATGACGCTCTCGCTCGGCAAGGGCCTGCGCACGGCGATGGACCGGGGCGTGCTCGGCCCGGAGCAACTGGAGCCGCCCGTGCGCGAGGAGTTCGTCGACTGGTACCGGTCGCCCGAGAACAACCGCGCGCCCGGCAACACCTGCCTGCGGGCGTGCTCGCTGCTCATGGCCGAGGACCGGCCCTGGCAGGACGCCAGCCAGATCCACTCCAAGGGCTGCGGCGCCAACATGCGCGTCGCGCCCGTCGGCCTCGCCCCCGGCCTGAGCGACGAACAGCGCGCGGGCGCCGCCCAGTTGCAGTCCGCCCTCACCCACGGCCACCCCACGGCGCTCGCCGCCTCCGACCTCACCGCCCACGCCGTGCACCTGCTCGCCCGGGGCGCCGAACCGACCGGCCTCATCGGCCTCCTGCGCTCCTACGCCCTGGACAACCGCACCCGCTACCACCACGACTGGCTCGGCGACCTGTGGACCCGGGACCAGGACGCCGGCCCCGAGCAGTTCATCGCGCGCGGCTGGGACGAGTGCCTGGCCGTCCTCGACCGGCTCCAGGACGCCGTGCGCACCGCCTCGCCCGAGACCGACCCGTGCCTGGCCACCGGCGCCGGCTGGATCGCGGAGGAGGCCCTGGCGACCGGGCTGCTGTGCTTCCTGATGTTCGTCGACGAACCCCTCACCGCGCTGCGCCGCGCGGCCTGCTCCTCCGGCGACTCCGACTCCATCGCCTGCCTCGCCGGCGCCTTCGCGGGCGCCCACCTCGGCGCGGACGCCTGGCCGTCGGCGTGGGCGGACCGCATCGAGTACCGGGGCGACCTGATCACCCTCGGGGCGCTCTGGGACGCCTGAACCGGCCCTGTCGGCCCTACCGGGCCGGCTGGAGGGCGGCGAGGGCTGACGTACGGCGGGCGCGGATCAGGAAGTCCTCGACCCGGCGCCGGTCCGGTTCCGGTGGGAGGGGGCTGCGGGGCAGGGCTTCGTCCGCCTCCCGGGCCAGGTGGTTCATCCGCGTCTCCACCTCGGCCCAGGACACCTCGCCGCGCTTCACGGCCAGCAGAGGCTCGCGTGCCTCGCCGACGTTCACGGTGAGAGCGCCCGTGCGCAGCAGGTCGCGGCAGCTCGTCAGGAGGCGCAGGAGGTGCATGGCGTGCTTCCAGCGGGGGGCGCCGTGGGTGCGGACGTCGGCCTCCAGCTTGCGGCGCTGGCCCACGGCGTACCGGGTGAACGTCTCGTGGACCCGGCGGGACAGGAACGCCCCGCGCAGCTCCAGCAGCTCGCGGCCGGTGGCGTCGGCGTACTCCACGAACGGGGAGTGCAGGCACTCCAGGACGTTCGGGTTCGCGCGCAGCGCCAGCTCGCAGAAGCGCTCCAGCTCCCAGCTGAACTGCTCCTCGGCCGGGCCCTCGACATGCGTCGGCGGCTTGTCGAAGCGCCAGAACAGCTCGGTGGGCGCGAGGAACACGCCGCGGCGGTCGGTGTCGCTGCCCTCCGTCGCCAGACCGAAGGCACGCGACCCCGTCACACAGGCGTAGACCGTGTGCTCGCGCACCAGTGTCTCGGGCGTCGTCGGATGCATGCCCCGGAGCGTACGCGGGGCCGTCACGCCAGGCGGATCGAATTTCCCTCCACCGTGATCCGCTCGGCGGGCAGCGCGCGCGTCGCCGGGCCCTTCTCGACCGCGCCGTCGGCGACCCGGAACCTGCTGCCGTGACAGGCGCAGTTGATGGTGCCGTCCGACACGCTCGCCACCGTGCAGGACTGGCGGGTGCAGACCGCCGAGAACGCCTTGAACTCGCCCTCCTGCGGCTGCGTCACCACCACCTTCTCGTCCTTGAAGATCTTGCCGCCGCCGACCGGGATGTCGCCGGTGGCGGCGAGTTCCCGGCCGCCCGCCGTGGCCTCGGGGGAGCGGGTGGCGGCACCGTCACCGTTCCCGCCCTCGTCACCGCCGCCGCAGCCCGCGGCCAGAGCCGCGGCTCCTGCCGCCAGAAGAACCGTTCGCCGGGTCGCGCTCTCGGCCATGTCGTCACTCCAGGTGCACGAGAAACGGGAGTACTCCGCTGAAAAGGGCACAGCGAAAACGAGCGTCTCACGAATTGGGCATCGCGGACCGGCGCGGACCCGGTGACTAGGCTGGACGGACGCACAGCCGAACGCACATCAGCGAGGAGCATCACCGTGGCGGTACGAGCGGTCCGGGGCGCCGTCCAACTGGAGCGGGACGAGGCCGGACACATGGACGAGCAGGTCGGTGCCCTGCTCACCGCCGTCCTCGAACGCAACGGACTGGGCCACGACGACCTGATCAGCATCTGGTTCACGGCCACGCCCGACCTGCACAGCGACTTCCCGGCCGCCGCCGCCCGCAAGCTCGGCATCGTCGACGTCCCCCTGATCTGCGCCCAGGAACTGGACGTCGAGGGCGCCATGCCCCGCGTCGTCCGGGTCCTCGCGCACATCGAGTCCGACCGGCCCCGCTCCGAGATCACCCACGTCTACCTCGGTGCCGCGGCCGCCCTGCGCAAGGACATCGCCCAGTGAGAACCGCACTCGTCATCGGCGCCGGGCTCATCGGCACCTCCGCCGCCCTCGCCCTGTCCGGGCGCGGTGTCGTCGTCCACCTCGCCGACCACGACCCGGAGCAGGCCCGCACGGCGGCGGCCCTCGGCGCCGGCACCGACGAGGCGCCGGAAGGCCCCGTCGACCTCGCGATCGTCGCGGCACCCCCCGCCCACGTGGCGGACGTCCTCGCCGACGCCATGCGGCGCGGCCTCGCCCGCGGCTACCTCGACGTCGCCAGCGTCAAGAGCGGCCCGCGCCGCGAACTGGAGGAACGCGGCCTCGACCTGTCCGCGTACGTCGGCAGTCACCCCATGTCCGGCCGGGAGAAGTCCGGGCCGCTCGCCGCGACCGCCGACCTCTTCGAGGGCCGCCCCTGGGTGCTGACCCCGACCCGGGACACCGACACCGAGGTGCTGAACCTCGCCCTGGAACTGGTCTCGCACTGCCGCGCCGTGCCCGTCGTGATGGACGCCGACGCCCACGACCGCGCCGTGGCCCTCGTCTCCCACATGCCCCACCTGGTGTCCAGCATGGTCGCCGCCCGGCTGGAGAACGCCGAGGAGGCCGCCGTACGGCTGTGCGGCCAGGGCATCCGCGACGTGACCAGGATCGCCGCCTCCGACCCCCGGATGTGGATCGACATCCTCTCCGCGAACCCGGGACCGGTCGCCGACCTCCTCACCGACGTCGCCGTGGACCTGGAGGAGGCCGTACGGGCGCTGCGCGCGCTGGAGTCCTCCGACGAGGACAAGCGCCGCGACGGCGCCGCCGGCATCGCGGACGTGCTGCGGCGCGGCAACGCCGGCCAGGTCAGGGTGCCGGGCAAGCACGGCTCCGCCCCGCGCGCCTACGAGGTCGTGGCCGTGCTCATCGACGACCAGCCCGGACAGCTCGCCCGCATCTTCGCGGACGCCGGACGGGCCGGCGTCAACATCGAGGACGTGCGCATCGAGCACGCGACGGGACAGCAGGCCGGCCTCGTGCAGCTCATGGTCGAGCCGAAGGCGGCGCCCCTGCTGGCGGCGGCGCTGCGGGAGCGGGGCTGGGCGCTGCGGCAGTAGGCGCCCGGGGGCCGTGGGGGCCGTGGGCGTGGACCGGGGGGCCACTCGTACGCAGTAACCTTGTCCGGGGCCCCTCCGCCCCCGCCCACCACCCAGGACCAGGAAAGGTGCCCCCACAGTGGAACGCGCCGCAGTGATTGTCGCCATCGACGGCCCCTCCGGCACGGGCAAGTCGAGCACGTCGAAGGCCGTGGCCGCGCAGCTCGGCCTGTCCTACCTGGACACCGGCGCCCAGTACCGGGCGATCACGTGGTGGATGGTCAACAACGGCGTCGACATCGACGACCCGGCCGCGATCGCCGCCGTCGCCGACAAGGCGGACATCGTCTCCGGCACCGACCCGTCGAACCCGACGATCACCGTCGACGGCACCGACGTGGCAGGCCCGATCCGCACCCAGGAGGTCACCTCCAAGGTCAGCGCGGTCAGCGCCGTGCCCGAGGTGCGCGCCCGGATCACCGAGCTGCAGCGCTCCATCGCCCGGTCCGCCGAGCGGGGCATCGTCGTCGAGGGGCGCGACATCGGCACGACCGTCCTGCCGGACGCCGACCTGAAGATCTTCCTCACCGCCTCCCCGGAGGCGCGCGCCGCCCGCCGCAGCGGCGAGCTGAAGGGCGCCGACGTCAACGCCACCCGCGAGGCCCTGATCAAGCGGGACGCGGCCGACTCCAGCCGCAAGACCTCGCCGCTGGCCAAGGCGGACGACGCGGTCGAGGTGGACACCACCGAGCTCACGCTCCAGCAGGTCATCGAGTGCGTCGTCACGCTCGTCGAGGAGAAGCGGGCCGCGAAGTGACGGCTGCCTCCGAGGCCCCGTCCGTGCGGGGCGCCGAGGTCGGTCGGCGGATCGGCGTCGGACTGATGTACGGGCTGTGGAAGCCGCGGGTGCTCGGCGCCTGGCGGGTGCCCGCGACCGGCCCGGTGATCCTCGCCGTCAACCACAGCCACATGATCGACGGGCCGATGGTCATGGGCGTGGCGCCCCGGCCGACGCACTTCCTGATCAAGAAGGAGGCGTTCGTCGGTCCGCTCGACCCCTTCCTGCTCGGCATCGGCCAGCTGAAGGTGGACCGCTCGACCGCCGACCGCGCCGCCGTCACCCGGGCGCTCGGCGTCCTCGCGGGCGGCGGCGTGCTGGGCATCTTCCCGGAGGGCACCCGCGGCGAGGGCGACTTCGCCGCGCTGCGCGCCGGGCTCGCGTACTTCGCCGTGCGCAGCGGGGCGCCGATCGTCCCGGTGGCCGTGCTGGGAAGCGCCGAGCGGCGCGGACGGCTGCTGAAGGGGCTGCCCCCGCTGCGCTCGCGCGTCGACGTCGTCTTCGGCGACCCCTTCGACGCGGGCGACGGCAGCGGACGGCGCACCCGCGCGGCACTGGACGCGGCGACCGAGCGCATCCAGAAGCAGCTCACCGCGCACCTGGAAAACGCCAGGCGGCTGACCGGCCGCCGGGCCACACTGAGTAGTGGATCAGACCGTTAGGAAACGGTCGGTTCCACCGATCACCACGATGAACGAGGTACGGACTTCATGAACGACCACATCCACTCCGAGGGCTCGGGCGAGGAGCACGACCACGGGGCGCTTGGCGATGCCGAGTACGCGGAGTTCATGGAGCTCGCCGCGGAAGAGGGCTTCGACCTCGAGGACGTCGAGGGCGCGATCGAGGCGGCCGGGCACGGCCCGCTGCCCGTGCTCGCCGTCGTCGGCCGCCCCAATGTCGGCAAGTCGACCCTGGTGAACCGCATCATCGGCCGCCGCGAGGCCGTCGTCGAGGACAAGCCCGGCGTCACCCGCGACCGCGTCACCTACGAGGCCGAGTGGGCGGGCCGCCGCTTCAAGGTCGTCGACACCGGCGGCTGGGAGCAGGACGTCCTCGGCATCGACGCCTCCGTGGCCGCGCAGGCCGAGTACGCCATCGAGGCCGCCGACGCCGTCGTCTTCGTCGTGGACGCCAAGGTCGGCGCGACCGACACCGACGAGGCGGTCGTCCGCCTGCTGCGCAAGGCCGGCAAGCCCGTCGTGCTGTGCGCCAACAAGGTCGACGGCCCGAGCGGCGAGGCCGACGCGGCCTACCTGTGGTCCCTGGGCCTCGGTGAGCCGTACCCGGTCTCCGCGCTGCACGGCCGCGGCACCGGCGACATGCTGGACAAGGTCCTGGAGGCCCTCCCGGAGGCCCCCGCGCAGACCTTCGGCACCGCCGTCGGCGGGCCGCGCCGCATCGCCCTGATCGGCCGCCCGAACGTCGGCAAGTCCTCGCTGCTGAACAAGGTCGCGGGCGAGGAGCGCGTCGTCGTCAACGAACTCGCCGGCACCACCCGCGACCCGGTCGACGAGCTGATCGAACTCGGCGGCGTCACCTGGAAGTTCGTCGACACCGCCGGCATCCGCAAGCGCGTCCACCTCCAGCAGGGCGCCGACTACTACGCCTCGCTGCGCACCGCCGCCGCCGTCGAGAAGGCCGAGGTGGCCGTCGTCCTGATCGACGCCTCCGAGTCCATCTCGGTGCAGGACCAGCGCATCCTCACCATGGCCGTCGAGGCGGGCCGCGCCCTCGTCCTCGCGTTCAACAAGTGGGACACCCTGGACGAGGAGCGCCGCTACTACCTGGAGCGGGAGATCGAGACCGAGCTGGGCCAGGTCGCGTGGGCGCCCCGGGTGAACGTCTCGGCGCGCACCGGCCGTCACATGGAGAAGCTCGTCCCGGCGATCGAGACGGCGCTGGAGGGCTGGGAGACCCGCGTCCCGACGGGCAGGCTGAACGCCTTCCTCGGCGAGCTCGTCGCCGCCCACCCGCACCCGGTGCGGGGCGGCAAGCAGCCGCGCATCCTGTTCGGCACGCAGGCCGGCACCAGGCCCCCGCGGTTCGTGCTGTTCGCCTCCGGCTTCATCGAGGCCGGCTACCGGCGCTTCATCGAGCGCCGGCTGCGCGAGGAGTTCGGCTTCGAGGGCACGCCGATCCACATCTCGGTGCGGGTGCGCGAGAAGCGCGGCAGGAAGAAGTGACCCACTGAGCACGGCGAAAGGGGCGGCCCTGGGAGGAAGCCGCCCCTTTCGCCGTGCCGTGCCCGGCCGGGCGTCACAGCCCGCGACGCGGGCCGGGCGGCAGGGCCGCCGGCACGTGGTGCGTCCCGGAGCCCTGCCGCTCGATCTGCCCGACGCGCTGCCACGGCGACAACTGGCCCGTGGTGTGGCGGGCGCTGTTCGCTCCGGCGCTGTAGGCGCTGTACGAGCCGCCGTGCGATCCCTGACCGGAGCCGCTCCAGGAGCCCGTACCGTGCGGGTTGTTCCCGAAGGCGGTGAAGCCCAGGTCCTCCTCGCCGCTGCGGTCGCCCGGCAGGGTGCGGAAGGACTTGACGTACTCGGCGTAGAGCTCGTCGTAGATCGGCGTGGCCGATGGGCCGCCCTGGGAGTCCCTGGCCGACCGCCCCGGGGGCAGCGGCTGATAGGACTGGCGGCGGGGAACGTCGTATGTGTGCACGTATGTCCAAACGACCCCGCCCGCCAAGGGATGCGGCTCCCGGACGGCTTTCGCAGGTCAACTGCCGCCGGGGGCGCGGCATCCGCTCAGGTGCCCGTCAGCGGCAGCGCCGCCGCGACCAGCCTGCCGTTCGCCGCGGCCTTGTCCAGCGCGTCGCGCAGCAGGTCCTCGCGCGGCTGGCGGCCGATGGACCCGACGGACGCCGCGAACATCAGCACCTGCTGGTGCTTGTTGGCGGCCGCCCGCCAGCCGTCGGTGACCAGCAGCGGCTGGTGCGCCTGCCACCAGGCCACCGACTGGCCGCCGTTCGGCCCCGGCTGGAGCACGGCGTGCAGCTGGCCCATGGCGAGCAGCACCGACCAGCCGTGCAGCACCGGCGGCACCGCCGACAGCTCGGTCACCGGCATGAAGCCCTGCTCGATGAGCAGCGGCAGGAAGTCGTCGCCGGAGCCCGTGGAGCCCGGCCGCACGATGGGCGTGGTCGGCTCGACCACCAGCGCCGGGTGCAACTCCCCGGCGATCAGCACCAGTCCGCTGGTCACGCCGAGGACCGCCTGCTCGGGCGCGGCCTGTTCGGGGCCGGCCTGACCGGGCACGGCCTGCTGCTGCGGGGCGGGCGCGCCGGCGCCGTCCCCGGTGATGGACTTCACGGCCCCCTGGAGCTGCTCCTCGGTGACCTGGACGACCTGCGAGGGCAGGCAGGTGGCGTGGGCGAAGGCGAGCACGGCGGTCTCGTCCCCGATGAACAGGACGGTGCTGGTGCGCTCCTGCTCCGAGTCTCCCGGAGTGCGGCAGGAGGTGCAGTCGTAACTGCCCGGGGCGGTGTCTCCGGCGAGCAGCCGGTCGGCTTCTTCGTCGCCGATCTCGGCGCGTACCTCGTCGCTGACGTCGAGCATGCGCGGCACGGGTGGCTCCCTCGGGATGCGGTGCGTGACGAGGCCGGGTGGCCCCCGGCCCGTGGTCCGGGTGGGTCCCCGGCTCATGAAGAAGACAACGGGTGAGCCGTGGGGGGAGTCACGCATCGGGGCGAACGGATACGGACCGTGCACGGCGCGGCGGGCCCCGGGCGGGCGGCGGTACCGTCCCGTCCGCCGACCGGGTGGGCCGCCCTCGCGCACCGGACGCGCCTGTCCGCCCGTGCGCCGCGGGCCGCCTAGCGTGGGGCGATGCACGCCAAGCCGATCACGCTCGCCCTGGCCGCGGCCCTGCTCGCCGCCCTCGCCCCCGGCGCCGCGCACGCGGCCGCACCCTCGACGACGCCGCCCACGACGAGCGCGCCCCGCCACTGCCCGAAGGACAAGTGGCCCTGGGACTGCGTCGCCGAGTGCGAGAGCGGCGGGCGCTGGGACGCCAACACCGGCAACGGCTTCTACGGCGGACTGCAGTTCTGGCAGCCCACCTGGCGGGAGTTCGGCGGCCTCAAGTACGCGCCGCGCGCCGACCTCGCCACCCGCGCCGAGCAGATCGCGGTGGCCCAGGAGGTGCTGGCCGTACAGGGCTGGGAGGCCTGGCCGGTCTGCTCCAAGCGGTACGGGCTCAAGGGCCGCATGCACACCGTGAAGCCGGGCGACACGCTCTCCTCGATCGCCCGCAAGTACCGCGTCAAGGGCGGCTGGCGCGGCATGTACGACGCCAACCGCAAGACCGTCGGACCCCGGCCCGACCTGCTGCGCGTCGGCACGCTGCTGGTCATCCCGAAGGGTTCGGCCCGCGCCCAGGACGCGGACCGCGGCCCGGCCGTGTTCGGTCCGCCGCTGTCCGACGAGCCGTCTCCCGCGCCTCACCGCTGAACACGACCGAGCCGCGCCGCAGTTCGTACACCACTGCCGCCCGTCCGCGCAGGGCGGGCGGCAGCCGCTGCTCGGCGAGGACCACGCACGCGCCGAGCCCGCCCAGCAGTGCGTACGTCCGTTCCGCGAGCGCCGGTGCCATGCCCTGCGCGGGCTCGTCCACGAGCACCACACGCGCGTGTGCCGACAGGGCGCGGGACACGGCCAGCATGCGCTGCTCGCCGCCCGACAGGGTGCCCGCGCGGCGGTCCAGCAGGGGCCGCAGTCCGGGGTAGGCGCCGAGCGCGGCGTCGGGGTCGCCGAGGGCGAGGTTCTCGCGGACGGTCAGCGAGGCGAACACCGCGCGCCGGTCCGGCACCAGGCACAGTCCCCGCCGGGCCCGCTCGTGCGCGGGCAGGCCGGTCACGTCCACGCCGTCCCACACCACCGCGCCGCCCGACAGCGGCACCGTTCCGGCGAGCGCGCGCAGCACGGTCGTACGGCCGGAGCCGTTGCGGCCGAGCAGCACGGTTACGCCGGGGCCGGCGGCGGCGAGCGTGACGCCGTGCAGAGCCTCCAGGGGGCCGTAGCGCACGCGCGCGTGACGCAGCGAGATCGTCGTCATCGGCGGACCTCCGTGCCCGGGGCGCCGGGGTCCGGGCCGGCGCCGAGGACGCCGTCGGGCGGGCCGGACGCCACGACACGGCCCGCGGTCATCACGTGCACGACGTCCGCGACGCCGGCGACGAGATCCAGGTCGTGCTCCACCACCAGCAGGGCCGTGCCGTCGGCGGCCAGCGCCCCGAGGACCCGGGCCAGCGCGGCGACCTCGTCGGCGTCCAGGCCCGCGGCGGGCTCGTCGAGCAGCAGCACCCGAGGGGCGCCCGCCAGCGCCCTGGCCAGCTCCACGCGGCGCAGCGTGCCCGTGGGCAGGCCGGCGGCGGGCGCCGCCCCGTCAAGCCGGAACAGCCGCAGCATCCGCTCCACGGCGGCCGGATCGGCGACGCGGCCCTGCTCGGCGCCCACCCGGACGTTGCCGGCGACCGTCAGCGACGGGAACACGGCCAGTTGCTGGAAGGTCCGGGCGACGCCGAGCCGGGTCCGGGCGTGCGCGGGCAGCCGCGTGATGTCCCGCCCGGCGAACAGCACCTGCCCGCGCGCGGGCCGCACGGTCCCCGCCAGACAGTGGAACAGCGTGCTCTTCCCGGCCCCGTTGGGCCCGACCACGGCGGTGACCCGCCCCGACCGCACCTCGACCGACACCCCGTCGAGGGCGACGAACGCGCCGTAACGGACGTGCAGTTCACGGGCGGCCAGCAGCACGGGGCCGCCGGGGTGACGAGGGCCGCGGGGGCGGCTCCGGGACGCCGTCGGCAGGGACAGGCCCGCCCCTGGCGCGGGGGCGCCCGCCCGGTCCGGGCGCGGGTGGCGTCGTGCCGCCGCCGTCAGCGGTGACGGACCCGCCCCCGCCGCCTGGGCGTCGGCAGTCGTCCGGGCGGCTGCCCGCTCCTCGCGCAGGCGGTGCCGCACCGCCGAGCCCAGGGGCGTCAGACGCGCCCCCGGCGCCGGGACACCCGTCCGTCCGCCCGGTCGCGGGCCCGTCGACGCCCTGCGCCAGGCCTCGGCCGGGCCGTTCGGGAAGTGCGCCACGAGGAGCGCCAGGGCGCCGATCACCGCGGCTGCCACCCCGCCGCGCGTGCCCGCGTCGAGGCCGACCAGGAGGGCGGCCGCGGCCAGCGCGCCCAAAGTGCTGTCGGCGCCCAGGACGACGACCGCGGCGAACCACAGCAGGCCGCGCACCGGGTCGTAGGCGGCCGGGTCGAAGGCCCGCAGGCCCATGCCGAGCATGCCGCCGCCGAGCGCGGCCAGCGCGGCGCCCGCGACGAACGCCAGCAGCTTCAGGGACGGCACCCGGACGCCCGCAGCCGACGCCCCCCGCTCGTGGTCCCGCATCGCCGCCAGGGCCCGCCCCGTACGGCCCCGGCGCAGCGCCCGCGCCGCGAGCAGGGCGCACGCCAGCAGGACCAACTCCAGGACGTAGTACGCGCGGTCGCCGACGAAGCCCGCGGGCCGGCCCAGGGACAGTCCCGCCGTGGCGTAGGGCTGCGCGAAGACGAAGCGGCTCACGCCGACGCCCACCGCGAACGTCGCCAGCGCCAGCGCGAGGCCCCGGCGCCCGATCGCGGGCCACCCCGTCAGGAGGCCGAGGGGCGCGACCAGCAGCACGGCCGCCGTGAGCGCCGCCAGTTCCGGCAGGCGCGGCAGCCCCGGGAAGCGGCCCGCCGCCAGCAGCGCCGTGAACAGGGCGCCCAGACCCGCGTACGCCGCCTGCCCGAGCGAGACCTGGCCGCCGCGCCCGGTCACCACGACCAGCGACAGCAGCACCACGGCCAGCGCGGGCACCTGCACGGACGTGTGCAGGTCCCGGCCGGCGAAGCCGAGCGGCAGCAGGAACAGCACCCCGGCGACGATCCACGCGCCGGGCGGCGCCGGCACGCGCGTGGTGACCGGGCGAGGCAGCGCGTCACGCGCACCGACACCCGGCAGCACCAGGGCCGCGACCAGCAGCGCGACGACGAACAGGTTGGCGCCGACCGCCTGGAGCAGCGGCTCGGCCCAGCCCCCGGGATGCAGCCGCGTCAGCTGGCTCTGCGCCACGCCGACGCCGAGCGCGACGCCCACGGCCACCGGCAGGCTCCGCATCCGCGCGGCCACCGCCACCGCCACGACCTCCATCACGAGCAGCGGCAGCCCGTACGGGTCGAGCCGCACGTACGGCGCCAGCAGCACGCCCGTCAGGCCCGCCGTGAACGAGCCGAACGCCCAGCCCGCCGCCGCCACCCGGTCCGCGTCGATCCCCGCCAGCACGGCCAGTTCACGGTCGTCCACGACCGCCCGCAGCTCCCGCCCGAACCGCGTCCGGCGCGTCACCGCCCCGACGCCCGCCGCCAGCACGGCCACCACCGCCAGCTGCGCCCACGGCCCGCCCGCCGGGAACACCTCCGGCGCGTCGTCCCGCGCGCCCTGCCCCCACAGCAGCGCCGCCCCGCCCACCAGCAGCACGAACACCCCGAGGGACGCGACCAGGGCCCGCGCCGGGTCCCCGCCGAGCACCGCGAGCGGCCGGAACACGAACCGCTCCAGGGCCACCCCGAGCCCCGGCGCCACGACCAGCAGCGTCACCGCCGCCGCGAGCCACAGGGGCCACCCCCACTCCACGACGCAGCTCCGCAGCACGTACGCGCACACCATGGCGATCGCCCCGTGCGCGAAGTTGAGGACGCCGGTCGCGCGGTACGTGACGACGAGGCCGATCCCGGTGAGCGCGGCGGCGGCGCCCACCGACAGACCGGCGAGCGTCAGGTCGTACGTCAGCGAACTCATCGGCCCCGGAGGTCAGTCGTCCGCGGCGGCCGGCTCGCAGATCGGGCACGGGTCCAGCTCACCGCTCGCCAGCAGCGCGCCGTCCACCGGCACGGCCTCCGCCTTCCCCGCGACCAGCGGACAGTCCGCGCGGTGCCACAGCGTGCCGCCCGGCACCATCAGCATCTCTCCGCTGACCGCGAGCGGCGCGCCGGGCGGCCCGCCGTCCTCCGCCCCGGACTCCGCCCCGGCCTCCGGCCCGGCTGCCACCAGCAGCCCGTACAGCTCCTCCACGCGCGCGGCGGCGAGCGCGGAACGGCCGTGCGCGAGCAGCACCGCGCCCGCGACGATCAGGGCCGCGCCGGGCACCGTGCAGGACGCGAGGTAGGGGAGCTGCCGCTCGGCGAACCGCTCGCCGGAGACGCCGTACCAGCCGACGACGCACAGCACGGCGCCGATGGCGAGCGCGGCCCAGCCGGCCCACAGGACGGGGTGCGCGGTCCGCAGTCGGCCTGTCCGCATCGCTGGCTCCCACACGTCGTGCGACCGGCTGCCGGGGCAGGGCCGCCAATGGCTTGCACTATGCCTTTCGGAAGCCGACCCTGGAAGAACCGGGCGCGCACGACCCGGACCGACACCCGGTGGTGAGCCAGATGGTTCTCGGGAGCGACCTCAGGCGGGGGAACGGACGGCGGGGAAGCGGCCCAAGGCCGGCGGGACGGGGTACGGCCGTGGCGGCCGCCCTCCTCCTGGCACTGGCTCCGGCCCTCGCGGCGTGCACCGACGACAACGGCGGCGCCGACGACGGCCCGCCCCCCACGCCGACAGCACGGACCACGACCAGCGCGCCGCCCAGCGCGCCCGCTGACGTGACCGCGGCCGAGCAGGAGGTCAGACAGAACTGGGAGAAGTTCTTCGACCCGAAGACCTCCCTGGAGGACAAGCAGGAACTGCTGGAGAACGGCGACCGGATGGCGCCCGTGCTGCGGGCGTTCAGCGGCGACGAACGCGGCGGACAGGTGGCGGCGAAGGTCCGCAAGGTCGCGTTCACCTCGCCCACCGAGGCGAACGTGACGTACGCGCTGACCCTCAAGGGCGCCACGGCGCTGCCCGACGCGTCTGGGACGTCCGTAGAGCAGGACGGCACCTGGAAGGTGTCCGTCAAGTCCCTGTGCGCACTGGTGCGACTGAGCGGCGATGGCTCGGCGCCGGCCGTACCGGGCTGCTGAGGCGCGAGGGCGGCTCGCGCGACACGCCCTCGTGGCGGCGCTGCTGCTCGTCCTCGGCACGGCCTGCGGCAGCCGCCTGCCCGAGAGCGCCTTCGAGCGCGGCCCGGACCCCACCGCGCGGGCCGGCGGGCCGATCCGTGTCGGCATCCTCACCAGCGCCACCAGCCCGATCGGCGGCAGCGCGTTCACCGGCCCGCGCGACGGCGCCCGCGCGTGGTTCGACCGCCTCAACGCGCGCGGCGGCATCGACGGGCGGCGCGTCGAGGTGCGCCTGTGCGACGACGGCGGCAGCGGCGCCGGCAACAACGAGTGCGTGCGCCGGCTGGTCGAGGAGGACCGGGTCGTCGCCCTGGTCGCCACCACGGTGCTCGACTACGCGGGTGCCGCCCGCGCCTCACGCGCGCGCGTGCCCGACATCGGCGGCCAGCCCATCGGCCCCGCCTACGACACCCACCCGCACCTCTACGCCATCCACGGCAGCCTCGCGCCCCGCGACGGCACGCCCGGCTGGGACGGCACGCTGTACGGCGGCACCGAGGCCTACCGCTACTTCAAGCGCGAGCACGGCGCCCGCACCGCCGCCGTCGTCTCCTACAACCAGCCGGCGTCCGCCGCCTACGCCCGGCTCCTGGAACGGGGCCTGCGGGCCGAGGGCTACGAGGTCGTCACCGAGCAGGTCGACTTCGCGCTGCCCAACTTCCGCGCCGTCGCGGCCGACCTGAAGCAGCAGGGCGCCGACGTGGTCTTCGACGCCGTCGACCGGCACGGCAACGCCCGGCTGTGCGCGGCGCTCGACGACGTCGGGGCCCGCGTCACCGCCAAGGTGACCAACGCGCAGAACTGGACGTCCGCCGTCCCGCGCGACTACAAGGACGCCCCGCACTGCCGCAACGCCCTGTGGGTGACCGGCTCCAGCCGCAACCACGACGACGCCGCGCACCCGGCCGTACGGGAGTTCCGGGACGCGACCGAAGGGCTTCAGACGCGTTCGCAGTGGCAGTTGGAGGGCTGGGCCGCCGCCAGGTGGTTCACCGACGCCGCCCGGTCCTGCGCGCCCGCCGGCATCACGCGCGCGTGCGTCGACGCGTACGTCGCCCGCGCCGACGGCTACACCGCGGGCGGCCTGCTGCTCCCGGTCGCCTTCGAGCGGCTGGCCGAACCGCCGCGGGAGCGCAGGACGTGCCTGTCGGTGGCCCGTTGGCGGGACGGCAGGGGCTGGGTCTCCCAGGGCGAGATGAACCGCACCTGCTTCACCGTCCCGCAACTGCCCTACGAACCCTCCTGACCGGCCTGGTGCCGCTTCGGCTCCGGCTGCGGGATCTCCGCCGCGTACCGCGGGTGGTGCAGGTCGAACGCCGGGGACTCCGAGCGGATCCGGGGGAGCGTCGTGAAGTTGTGCCGGGGCGGCGGGCAGGACGTCGCCCACTCCAGGGAGCGTCCGTAGCCCCAGGGGTCGTCCACGTCGACCTTCTCGCCGTACTTCGCGGTCTTCCAGACGTTGTAGAGGAACGGCAGGGTCGACAGGCCGAGCAGGAACGAGCCGATCGTCGAGATCATGTTCAGCGCGGTGAAGCCGTCCGCCGCGAGGTAGTCGGCGTACCGGCGCGGCATGCCCTCGGCGCCCAGCCAGTGCTGCACCAGGAACGTGGTGTGGAACCCGGTGAACAGCGTCCAGAACTGGATCTTGCCGAGCCGTTCGTCGAGCATCCTCCCGGTGAACTTGGGCCACCAGAAGAAGAATCCGGCGAAGGTCGCGAAGACGACGGTGCCGAAGACGACGTAGTGGAAGTGCGCGACCACGAAGTACGTGTCCGTGACGTGGAAGTCCAGCGGCGGCGACGCCAGGATCACCCCGGTCAGCCCCCCGAACAGGAACGACACCAGGAAGCCCACCGACCACAGCATCGGCGTCTCGAAGGACAGCGAGCCCTTGAGCATGGTGCCGGTCCAGTTGAAGAACTTCACGCCCGTCGGCACCGCGATCAGGAAGCTCATGAAGGAGAAGAACGGCAGCAGCACCGCACCCGTCGCGAACATGTGGTGCGCCCACACGACCACCGACAGACCCGTGATGGCCATCGTCGCGCCGACCAGCATCAGATAGCCGAAGATCGGTTTCCGGCTGAACACCGGGATGATCTCCGTGATGATGCCGAAGAACGGCAGGGCGATGATGTAGACCTCGGGATGGCCGAAGAACCAGAACAGGTGCTGCCACAGCAGCGCCCCGCCGTTGGCCGCGTCGAAGACGTGGCTGCCGAACCGCCGGTCGGCCTCCAGGCACAGCAGCGCCGCCGCGAGCACCGGGAACGCCATCAGGATCAGGATCGACGTGAACAGCGTGTTCCACGTGAAGATCGGCATCCGGAACATCGTCATTCCGGGGGCCCGCATTCCGATGATGGTCGTGACGAAGTTGACCGCGCCGAGGATCGTGCCGAATCCGGCCAGCGCGAGGCCCATGATCCACAGGTCGGGCCCGATTCCGGGCGAGCGTTCCATGCTGTTGAGCGGCGCGTAGGCGAACCATCCGAAGGCGGCCGGACCGGTCGGCACCAGCAGCGAGCCGAGCACGATCAGACCGCCGAACAGGAACAGCCAGTAGGACAGCATGTTCAGCCGCGGGAAGGCCACGTCGGGCGCGCCGATCTGGAGCGGCATCAGCTCGTTGGCGAAGCCCGCGAAACTCGGTGTGGCGAACAGCAGCAGCATGATCGTGCCGTGCATCGTGAACAGCTGGTTGAACTGCTGGTTGTCCATGACCTGCAGCCCGGGCCTGGCCAGCTCGGCCCGCATCAGCAGCGCCATGACGCCACCGACCAGGAAGAACGCGAACGACGTGATCAGGTAGAGGTGCCCGATCTTCTTGTGGTCGGTGGTCGTCAGCCAGTCCACGACCACCCGGCCGTGCCGCTTCCCACGCGGTGTCCGGCCGGGTCGTGCCGCCGGTTCAACGGTCTGCGTCCCCATCGCTCGCTTGCCCCTTCGCTCATCGCGTTCCGGGCCCGCCGACGCCCGGGCCACGCGTGCCCCGGGCTCACGCCATCATGCGCGCGGCGCCGCACATTGCGGCAGGGGCCGTACCGAATCCGTGCCGGAATCCGGCCAATTCCTCTGTGCCGCTCGCGGCCCGGACGGCTCGGGCGCCGGAATGCAAAGGAACCCGGGGAACATCTCACGGCACCTTTCCGCCCGGCTATTCCGACCGGCGGCGGGACACGCGGGAATTACGTTCGAATACCTGCGGAAGGGTTACCGAACCGCTCGTCCGTGTGAGCGGGTCCGACGCGGTCGACTGTCGACGTCCTGTGACAGAAGTGTGACGGGAGAGGTATGTGTGTCCGGTGATCCGGGCCCGGACTTCCCCGCCCGCCGGTCAGGGCATAGCGTGACGGCATGGCACCGAATCCGACTCCACCCGCCGAACCGCAGGACAGTCCGGACGCCTACGTCGGCCTCGCGTCCGAACGGGCCGAGGCCCTCGCGCGCGAGCGCGGCTGGTCGACGGTGAGGGCGCTGCCGCCGGGCGCGATCATCACCATGGAGTACCGCGTGGGCAGGCTGAACTTCGAGGTCAAGGACGGCCTGGTGGCGCGGGCCTGGAAGGGCTGAGGGAAAACGATCGCGGCCCCGGTTCCCGAGAGGGAGCCGGGGCCGTCGCCGTGCGGGGCGCCGCAGTGGTGCCGGTGGGGGTCAGCCGCCCGTGACGGGGCGGGCCGGGGAGCCCGTGCCGCGCCCGAGGCGGTCCGGGTGCGTGGCGTGCGGGTGGGGGCGGCGGCTGCCGGCCGGGGTGACGGGAGTGCGCTCCGAGCGGGCCGTGTGCGGGCCGGGCGCCAGGTAGACCGGGGTGCGGGCCGAGCGAGCCGCGGAGACCGGCTCGCGCGCCGACTCGTCCTCGGCGGACGCGGGGCACGCCGTGACGACGACAGGCACGGCCGGTGCGGTGGCCGCCGCCCCGCGGCCGAGGCGGGCGAACCAGCGGTCGCGCAGTTCCAGGATCCGGGTCTCGGCGCGGGCGATCAGCGGCTCGAACCAGGGCAGCGCCAGCAGGATCAGCAGTCCGGCGACCCAGCCGAGCAGCACGTCGCTCAGCCAGTGCGTACCGAGGTAGACGGTGGCCATGCCGACGCCGAGCGAGGTCACCGCGGACAGCGCGGACAGCCAGCGCCGGGCCCACGGGGTGGAGGCGAGATAGGCCAGGATGCCCCAGGTCACCACGGCGTTGGCGGTGTGGCCGCTGGGGAAGATGTCGCCGCCGAGCCACATCTCGTTGGAGCCGACCTCGGTCGCGTAGTGCGGTCCGAGCCGTCCCATGCCGTACTTCGCGGCGCCCACGGTGACGTTCAGCAGCAGCAGCGAGACACCGAGCGCCAGCAGCGGCCGCAGCGTGTGCTGCCGCCAGGAGCGCCAGCCGAGCCAGGCCGCGATCATCACGGCGGTCGGGCCGCGCTGGCCGAGGACGACGTAGTAGTCGACGAAGGCGTGGAGCTCCTGCCACTGCTGGTACGGCCGGAAGAACATGACCTGCCAGTCGAGGCGGACGAGCCACGAGTTGATGACGACGGCCCACACGATCGCCACGTACACGGCCAGGGTGCCCGCCAGCAGGACGATCCGGTGCCGGCTCATGCGCGGCACGTCGATGTGGGCCGGCCGTTGCGGCTCACGGTCCAGCCTGGCGAACACCCGGTCCAGACGGGTGGGGCTCGTTTCGGTACGCACCCAATCGACGCTACAGGGCGCCGCTGGGCGGATTGGCCAGTGGGAAGGGTTTGTAATGCCTATGTGATGTGGCCTTCGCCTCAAACGGTACTTCTCGCGCGTTCCCATTGGTTCCTTTGCCGTGGAAATTTACGGAGCAAAGGGACCGAACTTCATTTCGCGGTGGATCGGTGTTCCTCCGGGATTTACCGCCGGGCCATCCGGAAGTCGCCGCAGGGACAGCGCAATTGACAGTTCAACGGCATGCTACAGCCATAAAAGGAGGCCGCTCCGGGTCGCCCTCGCGGGTGAATGCGGGGGCGGTGACCTGCGGTGACGCCGACCCTGGTCGGGTCGGGCCGTGAATCCCGAATTCACCCACCCGATATGTCTGTTTCATGGGTAATTCAGAGAAGGTGTCCCAGATCGCGGGGCCCCATCGCGACGCGAAGAGCTGTGGCGTACACCACACCCCACGGGTCGAAGTCTGAGAGGTCCGCCACTCGGCACCCGGACGGACTCGCGTAACCTGACGTGTCACTCGCCTCGATGCGCCGGCCGGGAACCCCGCTCCTCCCCGGCCGAGTCACGGGAATCCCCACCCCGTGAGCCCGCCGACCGCGAGGGAACATCTGGGAGGTACGTACATGTCCGGGACGACCACGGCCGCTGCGCTGCGCCGTCGGGCGGCCGGGGCCGGTGCCAACCGCTGGGTGGTTCTCGTCGTCCTCTGCGTCAGCCTGCTGCTGGTCGCCGTCGACGCGACCGTGCTGCACGTCGCCGTCCCCGCCGTCACCGAGGACCTCAAGCCCGGCGCGATGGAGCTGCTCTGGATCGTCGACGCCTACCCGCTCGTCTGCGCGTCGCTGCTGATCCTCTTCGGCACCCTCGGCGACCGCGTCGGCCGCAGACGCGTCCTGCTCCTCGGCTACGCCCTGTTCGGCGTCGCCTCCGGCATGGCGGCCGTCGCGGACAGCGCCCCGGTGCTGATCGCGGCCCGTGCCCTGCTCGGCGTCGGCGGCGCCATGATCATGCCCGCCACGCTGTCGATCCTGCGGCAGGTCTTCCCCGACCGGCGCGAGCGCGCCCTCGCGATCGGCGTCTGGAGCGCCGTCGCCGCCGTGGGCGCCGCGGTCGGACCGCTGCTCGGCGGCTTCCTGCTGGAGCACTTCTGGTGGGGCTCGGTCTTCTTCGTCAACATCCCGCTCATGCTGGTCAGCCTGCCCGTGGGCCGGCTGCTGCTGCCCGAGTCGAAGGGCGACGGCCAGGGCCCCTGGGACGTGGTCGGCGCGCTGATGGCGGCGGCCGGGCTGTTCGGCATGGTGCTCGGTGTGAAGCGGCTCGGCGGCGGCGAACCGGCCGGCAGTCTGCTGACCGTGCTGCCGCTGGTCGCGGGCGCGGCCCTGCTGGTCCTCTTCGTACGGCGGCAGCGGCGGCGCCCGCAGCCCCTGGTGGACCTCACGATGTTCGGCCGGCCCGCGTTCAGCACGTCCGTCGGGTGCATCGTGCTGGCGATGCTGGCCCTGGTCGGCCTGGAGCTGATCGCCGCCCAGTATCTGCAACTGGTGCTGGGCCTGTCCCCGCTGGAGACCGGGCTGCGGCTGGTGCCGCTGACCTTCGCCGCGATGGCGGCCGGCCTGGCCGGGGCGCGGATGCTGCGGCGATTCGGGCCTCGCCGCATGGTGTGCTTCGGGTTCTGTCTGACGGCGGGCGCGGTCGTGCTGCTCACGGCGATGGGCACCGAGGACGACTGCGCCCTGCTGCTCTCCGGTTTCGTCCTGCTCGGGTTCGGCCTGGAGACCACGCTGTTCGGGGCGTACGAGTCGATGCTGAGCGAGGCGCCGTCCGAGCAGGCGGGCGGGGCCGCCGCCATCGGCGAGACGTCCTACCAGCTCGGCGCCGGAATCGGGATCGCGCTGCTCGGCAGCGTGATGAACGCGGCGTACGCGCCCGGACTCGCCTCCGTGCCCGGGGTGCCCTCCTCGGCCTCGGCCGCGGCGTCGCACTCGCTGGGGGAGGCCTACGAGGTCGCGGCGCGGCTCGGGGGACCCGTCGGCGGCGCCCTGCGCGTCGCGGCGCGGGACGCGTTCGTGCACGGACTGCACGTGACGCTGCTGGTGAGCGCCGGGCTGCTGCTGCTGGGGGCGGTGATGGCGCTGCGGCTGCCGCGCACGATGCACGCGGACGCCGGCGCGGTGGACCTGCCGTCGCCGCGCGAGGCCGAGAAGCCCGCCCACGCCCCGCCGGTCACCGCCCGCTGAGGGAGTGGACGTACGCGACACTGCGTCGTAACGTCGGAAGCCGTCGTGACTAGCGGTGCTAGTTTTTCGCTGCCGGAGGGTGCCCCCATGTCCAGGTCCTCGTCGTTGCCCCCGTTCGACCCCGCCGATCCGCTCGGCATCGACGACCTGCTGGAACCCGAGGACCTCGCCGTCCGGGACACCGTGCGGTCCTGGGCCGCGGACCGCGTGCTGCCGCACGTCGCCGAGTGGTACGAGAACGGCGAGCTGCCCGGCATCCGGGAACTGGCGCGGGAACTGGGCGGCATCGGGGCGCTCGGCATGTCGCTGGAGGGCTACGGCTGCGCCGGAGCCAGTGCGGTGCAGTACGGCCTGGCCTGCCTGGAGCTGGAGGCAGCCGACTCCGGCATCCGCTCCCTCGTCTCCGTGCAGGGCTCCCTCGCGATGTACGCGATCCACCGGTTCGGCAGCGAGGAGCAGAAGCAGCGGTGGCTACCGCGCATGGCCGCCGGCGAGGTCATCGGGTGCTTCGGCCTGACCGAGCCCGACCACGGCTCCGACCCCGCGGCCATGCGGACGTACGCCAAGAAGGACGGCGGCGACTGGGTGCTCAACGGCCGCAAGATGTGGATCACCAACGGCTCGGTCGCCGGGGTCGCCGTGGTCTGGGCGCAGACCGACGAGGGCATCCGCGGCTTCGTCGTCCCGGCCGGCAGCGCCGGGTTCTCCGCGCCCGAGATCAAGCACAAGTGGTCGCTGCGGGCGTCCATCACCAGCGAGCTCGTCATGGACGACGTGCGGCTGCCCGCCGAGGCCGTCCTGCCGGAGGTGACCGGACTGCGCGGCCCGCTGAGCTGTCTGTCCCACGCCCGCTACGGCATCGTGTGGGGCGCGATGGGCGCCGCCCGCTCCTGCTTCGAGGCCGCCGTCGACTACGCGAAGTCGCGCGAGCAGTTCGGCAGGCCCATCGGCGGATTCCAGCTGACGCAGGCCAAGCTGGCCGACATGGCCGTCGAACTGCACAAGGGGATTCTGCTCGCCCACCATCTCGGGCGGCGCATGGACGCTGGCCGCCTGCGTCCCGAGCAGGTCAGCTTCGGCAAACTCAACAACGTCCGGGAGGCCATCGACATCTGCCGCACGGCCCGGACCATTCTGGGTGCCAACGGGATCTCGCTCGAATATCCCGTGATGCGGCACGCGACCAACCTCGAATCGGTGCTCACCTACGAGGGCACCGTCGAAATGCACCAGCTCGTGCTGGGCAAGGCGCTCACCGGACTCGACGCGTTCCGGTAGACCGGCGGACCCCGCGAAGGCAGGGCCGGTGAGCGGCCCTGCCTCAGCTCTGGTTGAAAAAGCCGTCCGTGCGGTGCGCGGCGGGTTCGCCGCTGATGATCTCCGTGTCGGCGGGCGTCAGCAGGAACACCCGGTTGGAAACGCGGTCGATCGAACCGCGCAGGCCGAAGATGAGCCCCGCCGCGAAGTCGACGACGCGCTTGGCGTCGGCGGCCTCCATGGCCGTGAGGTTCATGATGACGGGGACCCCGTCCCGGAACAGCTCACCGATCGCACGCGCGTCCCGGAAGCTGTCCGGGGTGACCGTGCCGATCCGGCGGCCCTTCTCCTCGGCGGTGTCCGAGGCCACCTTCACGCGCGGGTCGGTGACCCAGGCGTCCCCGGACTCGGTCCCCTCGTAAGTGTCGTCGTCGTAGTAGCGCTCGTCATCGTTGTCGTCGACGAGGCCGAGCCACGCACTCGCCTTGCGCACCGATCCCATGGACGCCTCCTCTCACAGCGGTCTTTTCTGCTTTCCGCACCCCTATGGTCGTCCATGATGCGGATGGCGCGCCAAGTGGATAGTCGCCGCGCGGGGGGTTTGTGACGGTACTGGTGCACAGTCGATCCGTCGAGAGTCCATGTTTCCCAAGGGTCTTGCGGTAAACCGCTGCTGACTGTGAGTGAAATATGATTCTTCACGGCGGACGGGTGACGGACGGCGCGTACGGGTGAACGAAGTGGCCGATACGATGCGGCCGATCAAGCGCGTCGATCAACGGGGGAAGCGTCGTGTTCGGAATGGTCCGGCCTTGCCGGCACAGGCTCGGTGAAGGTCTCGCGACCCAGTGGATGGCGCATTTGTGCGGGCTTTGCCTCGCGTTGCGCGGGGACCACGGACAGTTCGCGAGGGTCGTGACGAACTACGACGGGCTGCTCGTCTCGGTTCTGACGGAGGCTCAGGCCGAACGCTCCGAAGGGTGGCGGCGCACGGCCGGACCGTGTCCGCTGCGCGGCATGCGTACCGCGTCCGTCGCTCAGGGTGAGGGCGCGCGGCTCGCCGCGGCCGTCTCTCTGGTCCTCGCCGCCGCCAAGGTCCGCGACCACGTCGCCGACGGCGACGGGCTGCTGGCCCGCCGTCCGGTGTCGCTCGCCGCCCGCCGCGTCGCCGCGAGCTGGGGCAGGGCGGGGGAGCGCGCCGGGTCCGCCGTCGGGTTCGACACCGCCGTCCTTGTCGACGCCGTGGACCGGCAGGTCGGCCTCGAGGCGCTCGCCGGGCACGGGACGCCGATCCTCGCCGTGACCGAACCGACCGAGACGGCCACCGCGGCGGCTTTCGCGCACACGGCGGTGCTGGCGGGCCGTCCGGGCAACGCCGGACCGCTCGCCGAGGCGGGGCGCCTGTTCGGGCGGCTCGCCCATCTGCTGGACGCCGTCGAGGACCAGGCGGCCGACGCCGCGTCGGGCGCCTGGAACCCGCTGACGGCCACCGGCACGACGCTCACCGAGGCGCGGCGGCTCGCGGACGACGCCGTGCACGGCATCAAGCTCGCACTGCGCGAGGTCGAGTTCACCGAGGGGCGGCTCGCGCACCGGCTGCTCGTGCACGAGCTGCCCGCCTCCGTCGACCGCGCCTTCGGCACCGCTTCCTGCGGGCACGGCCGTCCCGCGTCGCACGGCGGGCCCGAGCTGTACGGCCCGCCGCCGAGCGGGCCCTACGCGCCGCCCGGGGGACCGTACGGCCCGCCGGGAGCGCCGCTGCCGCCGGAGCCGCCGCGCCGCGACCGGCGCGGGCTGCTCGCCGGCTGCGCCGTCTGGCTCGGGCTGGCCTGCACCTGCCAGTTCTGCTGCGGCGAGTTCGAGGGGCCGTGGTCGCGGCAGCGCCGGGAAGGGCTCTGCAACAGCTGCGGCGACTGCGGCAGTTGCTGCGACTGCTGCCAGTGCTGCAGCTGCTGCGGCGAGGACGGGTGCTGCGACGGGTGCGGCTGCGACTGCAACTGCTGACGTCCGGGATGCCCGCGACCACCGCGGGCGGCCTCGTCGGCGCCGCCCGTCGGAGCTCCGACCCGGCGTTTCCACCTCGGGTTTTGCGAACCTGTGGGGAACGATGGAACGCCTGTGAAGACGGTGTGGACGTCGAACGGTCATAGGTGGGTAAAAGGTTGACGTCCGAAAGACCCTCTTGCGGCAACCGGCTGCTCGGCCGAATACTCCCCTCAGCGCTTGTCAGGGGCACGCCGTGTTCGGAATCCGAACAGGGACGTGTCTTTGACTGCGCCTCACGGGCCCCAACCCCACGAGGGCCCCCAACTTCCCATGTGGAGGAACGACAAGTGAGGATCAAGCGCACCACCCCCCGCAGCGGTATCACGAGACGGACCCGGCTGATCGCCGTTTCCACCGGCCTCGTCGCCGCAGCCGCGATCGCGATCCCCAGCGCGAACGCGTCGGAGGCCCCGGCCACCTTCAGTGCCGCGCAGCTCAAGAGCGCAGGCGCCGCCGTGCTGGACGCCGATGTCGCGGGCACCGCCTGGGCCGTCGACAGCAAGACCGGCCGGGTCGTGGTCACCGCCGACAGCACGGTCTCCCAGGCCGAGATCGCCAAGATCAAGAAGGAGGCCGGCGCCAACGCCGACGCCCTCACGATCAAGCGCACCCCCGGCAAGTTCACCAAGCTGATCCAGGGCGGTGACGCCATCTACTCGGGCAGCGGGCGCTGCTCCCTCGGCTTCAACGTCCGCAACAGCGCGGGCACCCAGTACTTCCTGACGGCCGGTCACTGCACCGAGGGCGCCGGAACCTGGTACGCCAACTCCAGCCGTACCACCGTGCTCGGCTCCACCGCCGGCACCAGCTTCCCGGGCAACGACTACGGCATCGTCCGGTACACCAACACCTCGATCAGCAAGCCCGGCACCGCGAACGGCGTGGACATCACCCGCGCCGCCACGCCCGCCGTCGGCACGACCGTCATCCGTGACGGCTCGACCACCGGCACGCACAGCGGCCGGGTCACCGCCCTCAACGCGACCGTCAACTACGGCGGCGGTGACGTCGTCTACGGTCTGATCCAGACCAACGTCTGCGCCGAGCCCGGCGACTCCGGCGGCTCGCTCTACGGCAGCAACGGCACCGCGTACGGTCTGACCTCGGGCGGCAGCGGCAACTGCTCGACCGGCGGCACGACCTTCTTCCAGCCGGTGACCGAGGCGCTCAGCGCCTACGGCGTCAGCGTGTACTGACCGGCGCCCACCGGTACAGCAGCACGGCCGTGACCGGCGGCCCTCCACGGCCGCGACAGGCGAGCCCCCGCGCAGCGATCGCTGCGCGGGGGCTCGCCCGCGTTCGAGGGGCTTTCAGATGCTTCGTTCCCACGCTTCCTTCGCGCGGGTCCGCCCGTGCGGATTCGGACGACTGGGCGTCAACCCGCGTTGATTCGGACGCCGTAGGGGCGAAAACAAGACAGGACTAGACCTCACCGTCGGTGCATGGGTTACCCGTGCGTAGTGTTTGCAAGTGAATCGACCTGGGGTGACCGTGAACAGTCAAGTCGCGGGGGGTGTGTGACGCTCGTCGCACGCGCGTCCTGAAGTCGACCTTGTGTGCGCCCTACAACACTCGGAATAGTAGGCGCCGTTCAACCGGCACGGACGCGGCATTTGTCGTTCGTCGCCTCCGTGTCCGTACGCCTTCCGGTCCGTGAGGTCCCCACAATCTCCCGGGCCGACCCCCCACAGGAGGACGCGAGTTGAAGCACCGACGCATACCCAGGCGGCGTGCAGCCGCGGCAGGTGCGGGAATCGCCGCACTGGTCGCCGCGGGAGTCACCTTCCAGACTGCGAACGCGAGTGAGACCCCCGAGGCCGCCACCCCCAAGACCTTGTCGGTCGCGGCGGCCGGAAAGCTCGCCTCGACCCTCGTGCAGGACCTCGGCGCCGACTCGGCGGGCACCTACTACGACGCCCGGGCCAAGAGCCTCGTCGTGAACGTGCTCGACGAGGCCGCCGCCCAGGCCGTCCAGGAGGCCGGGGCCAAGGCCAGAATCGTCGAGAACTCCCTCGCCGAGCTGAAGAGCGCCCGCGCCACCCTCAAGCAGGACGCGACCATTCCGGGCACCTCCTGGGTGACCGACGTGGCTGCCAACAAGGTCGTCGTCACCGCCGACCGCACGGTCTCCGAGGCCGAACTGGCGAAGCTGAACGAGGTCGCCGGCGAGCTGGGGCAGACGGTCGAGGTCAAGCGCACCAAGGGTGAGTTCAAGCCCTTCATCTCGGGCGGCGACGCCATCACCGGCAACGGCGGGCGCTGCTCGCTCGGCTTCAACGTCGTCAAGGGCGGCGAGCCGTACTTCCTGACCGCCGGTCACTGCACCGAGGGCATCACCACCTGGTCGGACTCGTCCGGCAACGTCATCGGGGAGAACGCCGACTCCAGCTTCCCCGACAACGACTACGGCCTGGTGAAGTACACCGCCGACGTCGCCCACCCGAGCGAGGTGAACCTCTACAACGGCTCCTCGCAGGCGGTCAGCGGCGCCGCCGAGGCCACGGTCGGCATGCAGGTCACCCGCAGCGGGTCGACCACGCAGGTGCACGAGGGCACGGTCACCGGCCTGGACGCCACCGTGAACTACGGCAACGGCGACATCGTCAACGGGCTCATCCAGACCGACGTGTGCGCCGAGCCCGGCGACAGCGGTGGCTCGCTGTTCTCCGGTGACAAGGCGATCGGCCTCACCTCCGGCGGCAGCGGCGACTGCTCCTCCGGCGGCGAGACCTTCTTCCAGCCGGTGACCGAGGCGCTGTCCGCCACGGGGACCCAGATCGGCTGACGCACCTTCCGGCCCGACGGCCACGTGAAGTCCCGCCCCGCGCGCGAGGGGCGGGACTTCCGCGTGTCCGGTGCCCCCGCGTGTCAGCGCCGGCCCGTCGCGGGCGTGCGGCGCCGGGCCGCCGCGAGCAGTGTGATCGCGGTGCCCGCCACCGCCCACGCCGACAGGACCAGCAGGGCCGGCGTGACGGCGTTGCCCTGGAAGTACGCGACCGAGCGGGCCGCCCAGGTGCCCGCGCCCGGCGGCAGGGCCGGGCCGATCGCCCGCCAGAACGGCGGCAGCATCGGCAGCGGGAAGGCGCCGCCCGCGCTCGGATTGCCCGCCACCACGACGAGCAGGATCGCCAGCCCGATGCCGACGACACCGAAGACGCCCTGGAGCGCGAAGGTGGCCGCCCCCACCGCGAAGGTGATCAGCGCGCCCAGCCCCCACAGCGCCGCCACGCCGCCGGGCAGCGCGCCCAGGACCGGGCCGACGATCACCGCGCCGCCGAGCCCTCCGACGGCCGACACCAGGGCCATCGTGGCCAGCCGGATCGCCGCCCGGCGCGGGTTGGCCGGCCGGGCGCCGGTGCTGATGGCCAGGATCGACGCGCACAGATAGCCGCCCACGCACCAGCCGACGACCAGATAGAAGGACGACAGGCCGTTGAAGTCCTGCGGCGAGGCCGGGGCCACGTCGACCGTGCGCAGGGTCCGCCGCTGCGACGTCTCCAGCTCGGCGGTGAGGGACTCCAGCGCGGTGGCGAGGGCGGTGCCGCCGCCCGAGGCGACCAGGAGGGTGTCGGCGGTGCCGGACGGGTCGATCACCAGGGCGCCGGCGAGCTCCCGGTTCATGATCCGGTCGCGGGCGCTCGCCTCGTCGGCCACCGGGCGCGGGTCCAGCGGGGAGCCGGGCAGCCGCTCCAGGCGGGCCGTCGCCCGCCCGGCCGCCGCCTCGGGGGCGACCACGCCGAAGGGCACGTCCTTCGGCCTCGGGTGGTGCAGCGCCCCCACGTAGGAGGCGACGAACAGCAGTTGGAGCGCGATCACGCCGATCACGAGCAGCGTGGCCCGTGGGGTGACGGCGTCCCGCACCTCGGTGAGGAGGGACGCGGACGCCGGGCCGCCGTCGGTGCTCTGTGCCATGCCCCCACGGTCCGGGGAGGGGGGTGTTTGCGCAGGTGGGCCGGGGCCGAACGGATGTCGTACAGATGTTCGGGAATTGGTCTATGGTGGGGGTGGGGAGCTTGGGAACTGATGTTCGAAGGACCGATCCCCGGGTCCGCGAGTGCGGGAGGTGCGTGTGCCGGGTTTCACGCATCTGCACACCGTCTCCGGGTTCTCCCTGCGACACGGCGCCTCGCACCCGGAGCGGCTGGCCGAGCGTGCCGCCGAGCGGGGCATGGACGCGCTCGCCCTGACCGACCGCGACACCCTCGCGGGCGCGGTCCGCTTCACCAAGGCCTGCGCGGCGGCCGGGGTCCGCCCGCTGTTCGGCGTGGACCTCGCGGTGGCCGACGTCGAGGAGCCCGGGGCGGCCCCGCGCGGCGCCCGGCGCCGGACCCCGGTGCGCGGCGGCGCCTTCGTCGACGAACCGGCGTCCCGCGTCACCTTCCTCGCCCGGGACGGCGCCCGGGGCTGGGCCGACCTGTGCCGGATCGTCACGGCGGCGCACGAGGGCGGCGCGGGCCCGGCCCTGCTGCCCCGGCCCGCCTGCCACGGGGACGGGCTGACCGTCCTGCTCGGATCGGACTCCGACGTCGGCCGCGCCCTCGCCGCGGGCCGCCCCGACCGCGCGGCGCGGCTGCTCGCCGCCTGGCGCGAGGTGTACGGCGACGCGCTGCGGCTGGAGGCCGTCTGGCACGGGCGCACCGGCACGGGACCCGGTTCCCTGCGGCTCGCCGCCCGCACCGTCGGCTTCGCCGCCGAGCAGCGGATCAGGCCCGTGCTCAGCAACGCCGTGCGGTACGCCGACCCCGGCGCCGGCCCGGTCGCCGACGTGCTGGACGCCGCGCGCCGCCTCGTGCCGGTCGGCTCCCTCGGGGAGCCGGACTCCGGGGAGGCCTGGCTGAAGGGGCCGGACGCGATGGCCGAGGTGGCGCGGCGCGTCGTGGAGGCCGCGGGGTTCCGGCGCGAGGCCGCCCACCGGCTGCTGGAGCAGACCCGGGCGGTGGCCGCCGAGTGCCGCGTGGACCCCGAGGGCGACCTCGGCATCGGCACCGTCCACTTCCCCGAGGCGCACCTCGTCGGCGCCGGACGGCGCACCGCGCAGCGCGCGCTCGCCTCCCGGGCGGCGGCGGGCATGGTGCTGCGCGGCTACGACCGGCGACGGGCGTACTGGGAGCGGATGCACCAGGAGCTGGACATCATCGCCCACCACGGCTTCGCCTCCTACTTCCTGACGGTCGCCCAGGTCGTGGACGACGTACGGGACATGGGCGTGCGGGTCGCCGCGCGCGGCTCCGGCGCCGGGTCGCTGGTCAACCACCTGCTGGGCATCGCCCACGCCGATCCGGTGGAGCACGGGCTGCTGATGGAGCGGTTCCTGTCCAAGCGGCGGCTGGTGCTGCCCGACATCGACATCGACGTGGAGTCCGCCCGCCGTCTCGAGGTCTACCGGGCGATCCTCGACCGGTTCGGCGCCGAGCGGGTCGCGACGGTCGCGATGCCGGAGACGTACCGGGTGCGGCACGCCGTCCGGGACGTGGGCGCCGCCCTGTCCATGGACCCGGCCGACATCGACCGCATCGCCAAGTCCTTCCCGCACATCCGCGCCCGGGACGCCCGCGCGGCCCTCGCGGAACTGCCCGAACTGCGGCAGCTCGCGGGGGAGCAGGAGAAGTACGGGAAGCTGTGGGAGCTGGTCGAGGCGCTCGACGCCCTGCCGCGCGGCGTCGCCATGCACCCGTGCGGGGTGCTCCTCTCGGACGCCTCCCTGCTCTCCCGTACGCCGGTCGTGCCGACCAGCGGTGAGGGCTTCCCCATGTCGCAGTTCGACAAGGACGACGTCGAGGACCTCGGGCTGCTCAAGCTCGACGTGCTGGGCGTGCGGATGCAGTCGGCGATGGCGCACGCCGTCGCCGAGGTCGAGCGGGCCACGGGGGAGCGGGTCGACCTGGACGCGGTGCCCGAGGGCGACCCCGGCACGTACGCGCTGATCCGCTCCACCGAGACGCTGGGCTGCTTCCAGATCGAGTCGCCCGGCCAGCGGGACCTGGTGGGGCGGCTCCAGCCGGCCACTTTCCACGACCTCGTCGTGGACATCTCGCTGTTCCGGCCCGGTCCGGTCGCCGCCGACATGGTGCGGCCGTTCATCGAGGCGCGGCACGGGCGGGCGCCGGTGCGCTACCCGCACCCCGATCTGGAGGGCGTGCTGAAGGAGACGTACGGGGTCGTCGTCTTCCACGAGCAGATCATCCAGATCGTCGACATCATGACCGGCTGCGGGCGCGACGAGGCCGACCGGGTGCGGCGCGGGCTGTCCGACCCCGAGTCGCAGGCGCGGATCCGGGTGTGGTTCGCGCAGTGCGCGGCGGAGCGCGGCTACGGCGCGGAAACGATTCAGCGCACCTGGGAGATCGTCGAGGCCTTCGGCAGTTACGGCTTCTGCAAGGCGCACGCCGTGGCCTTCGCCGTGCCGACCTACCAGTCGGCGTGGCTGAAGGCGCACCACCCGGCCGCCTTCTACGCGGGGCTGCTCACGCACGACCCCGGCATGTACCCGAAGCGGCTGCTGCTGGCGGACGCGCGGCGGCGCGGGGTGCCGATCCTGCCGCTGGACGTGAACAAGTCGGGCGTCGCCCACCGTATCGAACTGGTGTCCGAGTCGGCTGCTTCGGGGTCGGCTGCTTCGGGCACGGTGTCCGAACCGGCTGTTCCGGGCGGGGTGTCCGAACCGGCCGCTCCGGGCGGGGTGTCCGAACCGGCTGTTCCGGGCGGGCGTTGGGGAATCCGGCTGGCCCTGTCCGACGTGCACGGCATCAGCGAGGCCGAGGCGGCGCGGATCGCCGAGGGGCAGCCGTACGCCTCCCTGCTCGACTTCTGGGAACGGGCCCGGCCGAGCCGCCCCCTCGCCGGACGCCTCGCGCAGGTCGGCGCGCTGGACGCCTTCGGCGCCAACCGGCGCGACCTGCAACTGCACCTGACCGAGCTGCACCGCGGCGCGCGCGGCGGCCGCGGTGACCAACTCCCGCTGTCCGGCGGGCGGAAGACGGCTCCGGCCGGGCTGCCCGACCTCTCCTCGGCCGAGCGGCTCAGCGCCGAACTGGGCGTGCTGTCCATGGACACCTCGCGCAATCTGATGGACGACCACCGGGCCTTCCTCGACGAGCTGGGCGTGGTCCCGGCACGCCGGCTGCGCGAGGCGCGGCACGGCGAGACGGTGCTGGTCGCGGGCGCCAAGGCGGCCACCCAGACACCGCCGGTCCGGTCCGGCAAACGGGTCATCTTCTCCACGCTCGACGACGGCACGGGCCTGGTCGACCTCGCCTTCTTCGACGACTCCCACGACGCCTGCGCCCACACCGTCTTCCACTCCTGGCTGCTGCTGGTGCGCGGTGTCGTGCAGCGCCGCGGCCCGCGCAGCCTCAGCGTCGTGGGCTCCGCCGCCTGGAACCTCGCCGAACTGGCCGAACTGCGCGCCGGGGGCGGCCTGGACGAGGTGGCGGCACGGCTGGCGGAGCCCGCGCCGCGGACGTCCGGCGGCGACGGCGGGGAGGACGCGGAGCCGGGCCGGACGATCCGCATGCCCACGGGGTACGAGATGCACCCCTGGGCCGATCTGCGTCCCGCGGGCGAAGGCCCGGCGGGCGGAAGGAAATTGTGGCACCAGAGTCCGGGGAGTGCGGGATGACCATCCTCTGCGTACGTTTCCAGCTGCCGGCGACGGACGAGGCGGCCCTGCCGGGGCTGCTCGGGCTGCTGGAGGAGTTCACGCCCGTGGTCGAGGCCCTGCCGCCCGACGGGGCGCTGGCCGATCTGCGGGGCGCCGAGCGGTACTTCGGGCGCGACGCGGTCGCCCTGGCGTCGGTGATCCGCGTCCGGTCCCTCGCGCTGCACGGCGTCGACTGCGCGATCGGCGCCGGGCCCGGACCGATGCTGGCCCGCATGGCGCTGCGCGACGCCCGGCCCGGCGTGACGTGCGCGGTGCCCGGCGACCCGGAGGGCATCGCGGAGTTCCTCGCCGGCAAGCCCGTCACCGCGCTGCCGGGCGTCGGCGCCGCGACCGCCCGCACCCTGTGCGAGTACGGCCTCGATACCCTCGGCCGGGTCGCCGCCGCGCCGCCCGCCACCCTGCAGCGCTTGGTCGGCGCGCGCGTCGGACGCGAACTGCGCGAGAAGGCGAACGGCGTCGACCGCGGCCGGGTCGTGCCGAACGCCGTCTCCCGCTCCCTCGCCACGGAACGCCCCTTCGACCGCGACGAGTTGAGCCCCGACCGGCACCGCCGCGCCCTGCTGTCCGCCGCCGGGGAACTGGGCACCCGGCTCCGTGCCGTGGACAGGGTGTGCCGCACCCTGACCCTCACCGTGCGCTACGCCGACAGGTCCGCGACGACCCGCAGCCGCACCCTCCCCGAGCCGACCGCGCATTCGGCGGCGCTGACGAGGACCGCCTACGGCATGTACGAGGCGCTCGGCCTGCAACGCGCCCGGGTCCGTGCGATCGCCCTGCGCGCCGAAGGGCTCGGCCCCGCCGAACAGGCCTCCCACCAGCTCACCTTCGACCCCGCGGACGAGAAGGCCCGCCGCATCGAGGAGGTCGCGGACCGCGCGCGGGCGAAGTTCGGGCCGCGCGCGGTGATGCCGGGATCACTGGCCGCCTGAGCCCGCCTGAGTCCGCCTGAGTCCGCCTGAGCCCGGCGCGGGCCTGGGGGATAGCGTGCGCCCATGAGCTGGCGCAGACCGACGTACCGGACGGTGGACGGGGAACGGATCGACGGGGCCTGGTGCCACGTGTGGCGGCGGCCCCCGTACGCCGACACCTACGGCGTCGAGGACCTCGTCGTCTTCGCGGACGGTGTCGTCCACTGCGGGGAGCGCACCGACCTGGAGGGCCTGGAGCACCTGCTGGCCACCGGCCGGATCATGGTGACCGACCCCGAAGCGCCCGCCCGGCCGGCCGACGCCCCCAAGTGGACCTCCCGCAGCCCCGAGCCGTGCACCCCCGAGAGCTTCCTGAGCGAAGTGGCCGACCTGATCGAGGAGTTGAGCGGACGCCCGACCGCCCGGCAGCGGCTCGACGAGGCGATCCGCACCTACCAGGGGGAGCCGTCCGAACCCCACCGCGAGCTGCTCCGGAAGGCGTACCTGGCGGTCCCCGCCCACCTGCGTGTCTACGTCCTCGGTGACATGGACCTCCAGGACCGCCCGCTGCGGATCCTGCTCACCGGCGTCGGCGAGCCCGTGGACGGCGACGGTCCCGTGGTGACGCCCGAGACGCACCGGAAGGCGCTGGACTACTTCCACCGCGGCGACGAGGCCGTCCGGCAGGCGGAGCAGCGGCAGGCCGTCCGGCACGCCGACGATCCGACCGGACCCGGCAGCCCGGCCCTCGTCTCCAACGCCGTCGTGTACCTCGGAGTTGCTGCTCGCGCGGGTCAGTTGGCCCACGGAGGCCTGAGCCGCGTACCGTCGGCCAACTCCGCCTCCAGGCCGACGGACGTCGTCACCCAGGAGACCGCGGTCTCCTCGGTGGGGTTCTCGACGGCAAGGGTCGCGCCGGCGTTGACGATCAGCGTGTCGCCCGCGGCGAGCCGCTCGGTGCGGCCGTCGAGGGTGATCAGCAGCTCACCGGCGAGCAGGTGGAAGATCTCCTCCCGGTCGACGGTGTGGGCGGGCGCCTTGGTCCCGCCGGGTATCTCCCCGCGCCAGGCGCACAACTCCCGGCTTCCGGTGCGCGGGTTGGCGTGGGAGACGAAGCGGGCGCCGTGGATCTCGTGGGTCACGGCCTCGGACGAACGGACGACGGGCATGCGGGCTCCAGAGTGGGTGCGGACGGGTGCGGACGGGGCAGATGGTCAAGTAGGTTGACTATATGGTCAACCTGCTTGACCGAATCGTCAAGGGTGTTTCAATGCCTCCGTGCAGAACTCCGAAGCCCTGGCCCTGTCCGTCGCCCTGCTCGCCGTCGCGGGTGAGCTCACGCAACGCATCAACGAGGGGGTCGTGGCCCGGGGCTTCACGGGGCTGCGGCCCGCGCACGGGTTCGCCTTCGCCCGGCTCGCGCCGGACGGCGCCACGGTCACCGAGCTCGCCGGTCACCTCGGCGTCACCAAGCAGGCGGCCAGTCAGCTCGTCGACGAGATCGTGCGCAAGGGCTACGCCGAGCGGCGCCCGCACCCCGGCGACGCCCGCGCCCGCCTGGTCGTGCTGACCGAACGCGGCCGGGCCTGCACGCGGGCCGCGGAGGAGGCGGCGGCGGAGGCCGTACGGCCGTGGGTCGAGACGCTGGGGGAGAGTGAAGTGCGGTCGCTGGGCGGTCAGTTGCTGCGCCTCGCGCCGAGGGGAGCCATTCGGCCCGCCTGGTGACGTTGCGGGTGCGAGGCCCAGTTGTCCCAGTGGGGCGTGCGTGTCGCGTGTCGCGTGTCGCGTACGTATGCGTGCGGGGCCCGTCCGGTCTGAGCCGCCGGACGGGCCCCGGGGGGCGGGGTGGTTGGTTCAGCGGGCGGTGCGTCCGCCGGATGCCGCGCGTCGCCGGACCGACGCGAAGAGGGCGGCCGAGCCGAGTGCGAGCGCGGCGGCGCCGCCCACCGCGATGTACGGCGTGCTGCTGTCGCCGCCCGTCTCGGCGAGGTTCTGCCCGGCGGATGCCGCCTTCGGACGGTTCGCGGTGCCGTCGTCGGGCACGGCGGCGGCCGGCTCCGCCGACGTGGCGGGGTCGTCGTCACCGTGACCGTGGTTCTCGACGGTCGACTTGTCTGCGCCGGCGGCTATCTGGTCGTCGGACGGGACGGTGGCGGCGGGGGCGGGGGCGGAAGAGGCGGCGGCACCGGAGCCGCTGTCCCCGCTCCCGCTGCCTCCGTCGCTCGCCCCGGCCCCGTCGCTCGCCCCGGCCCCGCCGAACGTCACGTCGGAGCAGGAGTAGAACGCCTCCGGGCTGTCCGAACGCTGCCAGATCGCGTACAGCAACTGTTTGCCCGAGCGCTCCGGGAGCGTGCCGGAGAACGTGTAGAAGCCGCCCGAGGCCGCCGGGTCGGTGGCCGTCGCGACCGGGTTCTCCAGGTCCAGGTCGTCCCAGCCCAGCGGCTGCGCCGGGTCGTAGCCGGGCTTGGTGATGTACACGTTGAACGTGCCCTTGTGCGGGGCGGTCACGCGGTACTTGAAGGTGTACGAGCCGCTGCTCACGCTCGTCGCCGGCCAGTCGGCGCGGGCCAGGTCGAGGCCCTTGAACGCCTGGTCGCCCGCGCTGCACAACTTGCCGTCCGGGATGAGCTGCTGGTGCTGCCCGGCCGCGTTGCCGATCCGGACGCCGTTCCAGTCGTACAGGGCCTGCGTGCCGCCCGCCTCCACCGCGGCCTTGCAGGCGGCGGACTCGGGGCTCTCGGGGCCCTCGGCGAAGCACTGCGAGACGCGGCTGACCGGGTCGCCCATCGAGCCGTGCGCCGCGGCGGGCGCGGCGGACAGCGCGGTGAGGGCGAGCGGGACGAGGCCGACGGCGGCGGCGACGGCGGCGGCCCCGCGGCGGGCGGGCACGCGGGCTGCGGACATGCGTCGTACGGGCATGCGGAACTCCTCGGAACGTCCTGATGCGCGATCACGCCGCGATCACGTTTGCGATCACACCGCGACGGCATCGCGATCACATGGGGGAACCCGGGGCGAACCCCGGGCGTGATCCCGTGGGGGGCGATCCGAAACTAGCTCCGAGGACCCGCGAAATCGCCTGCTGAGGGCCGGTGGAGGGGATCCTTATGGTCGCGTTAAGGGAGTGCTGAGGCTGCGCTCAGACAACCGGCGTTCGACGTTCGTCAGGAGGGCCGCGCCGGGGCGTCAGCCTTCGGGCCACCAGGTGCGGGCGATGTCCTTGCGGACCTCGGGTCGTCCCGCGGGGCGCTCGTCCGCCTCCTCCAGGACTCGGCGGACGTCCGTCTTCTTCAGGGGCTTCTGCACGGTCACACGGCGCATGGCTGCCTCCTTCAGTGCTACCGGGTTCCGCGTTCTCACGGAGGTAGACACTTTCGGCGAGAGTTACTCATCGGCGCGGGTCTGTCAGTGGCGACTGTCACGAAGGGGATTGTCAGTGGCGGGTGTCACTCTGGGGTGCATGACCATGAACCGCACCTCGCAAACCCGGAAGAGACACCCCGTGACAGTCGCTGCGCAGTCACATGGTCCAGCCGCAGCGTCACTGTGTGACCCGTGGTGAGCAGAAAGTGACCGTCGGAGGGTGGTGCTCAGGCCGTCAGCGACTCGAAGCCGTCCCCGCGGGCGAGTTCCTCCAGTTCGTTCAGGGCGGTGACGGCGTGTGTGGCGGCGTTCGGGTCGCGGGTGGGGAGGGCGCTCGCCGTGAACTCGTCCTCGTCCAGTCGGCGTACGTCGGTGCCGTCCGCGGAGCGCCACAGATCCAGGTCGAGGTCCTCGACGACCAGCTCGCCGCCGGACAGGACGGCGGGGCGGGTGATGTCGCAGTACCAGCCCTTGAGGGCGCCCTCGCCGTCCCTGACCTCCTTCACGGCGTACCAGCGGTCCCGCCAGTAGTACTCCGTGAAGACGTCGCCCGGTTCGAAGCGCACGAAGCCGAAGTCGCGGGTCCCGTCGCCCGCCCAGGGCGCCCGCACGACCACGCGCGTGCCGTCGTCGGAGAGCAGCCGCGCCGGGTAACGGATCTTCGTGCGGCCCGCCTTGACGAGGACCACCTCCACGCGGGCCGCCCCGTCAGCCGAGTTCACGGACATACCGCACCTCCGTCGCGCACACCTCGTACCCGAACCACTTGTTGATCGCGAGCATCGGCCCGTTCCCGGTGTCGTTGCCCGTGAACGCCTCCCGGTACCCGGCGGCGCGCGCCCGGTGCAGGGAGTCGTTCTTGGCGAGCTTGGCCAGGCCCCGGCCCCGGTGAGCGCGGGCCGTGCCGGTCATGACGGTGCCGTAGCGGGTGCCGCCGTCCGTGCGGGCGGCGGTGAAGGCCGCCGGCCGGCCGTCGACGAGCGCGACCGACGTCAGCTCCGCGCTGAAGAGGGGATGGTGCCAGGTCTCCGCCAGCCAGGCCTCGTAGTCGGAGAACTCGGTGTCGATGTCGCTCGGTTCGTCCGACGTCGTCTCCGCGTCCAGCTCGAACAGCGGCCGCGGATCGGCCGCGAAGTCGGCGCCCGAGCGCAACTCGACACCGGGCGGCGGACTCTGGAGCGGCGGCAGCGTGCCGTTCGCGAGGTCCAGCCGCAGGAAGTGGGCCGAGCGGCTCGCCGTGTAGCCGCGCCGCTCGGCGAAGGCGCGGTTGCCCGGCTCGTCCAGCACCCACGAGAAGACCTTCGTCACGCCGAGCGAGGCCAGCCGCTCCTCGGCGGTGCGGACGAGCAGCGATCCGGCGCCGCGCCCCGTCCGGTCCGGCCGCACGTAGATGTTGGCCGAACCCTGACCCGGCTCCGGGCTGTCGTGCGCGACGCCGACCTGCGCCGTGCCGATGACCTCGCCGTCCTCCTCGGCGACGAGCTGCGTGAAGTGGGCGTCCGGATGGGTCCGGGTCCCGTCGTGCCGCACCGACTCCGGCGTGGACAGCATGAAGGGCAGGGCCAGACGGCGGACGAGGGAGAAGCCCTCCGTGTCGGCCGGGACGTCGGGACGCAGATGGCGCGCGATCACGGTCATGAAGGCGCACGCTACGGGCGCACGCCGCCGCGTGCCTCCCATTTTCGGGCGGCTGCTTCCAGCGGCTGCTTCCAGTGGCTGCCTCCGGCGGCTCCTTCGTTCCGCGGCTGCTTCCGGCGGGTCGTTTCCCTCCGGGTGCGGGACAATCGGGCCGTGACGTTGAAGATCCACATCGATGACAGCGCCCCGCCGTACGAGCAGGTGCGCGCCCAGATCTCCGAACAGGCCAGGTCGGGCGCGCTGCCCGTCGGCCACCGGCTGCCCACCGTGCGCGGGCTGGCCGAGTCCCTGGGGCTCGCCGCGAACACGGTCGCCAAGGCGTACCGGGCCCTGGAGGCGGACGGAGTGATCGAGACGCGGGGCCGCAACGGCACCTTCGTGGCCGCCGCCGGCTCGGCCGCGGAGCGTGAACTGGCGTCGGCGGCACAGGCGTACGTCGAGCGGGCCCGCCGGCTCGGCCACGCGGAGGCCGAGGCGCTCGCCGCCGTCCGGGACGCGCTGCGGGCGGCCTACGGAAACGGCTCGTAGGGCCGACGGCCGGCGCCGGCCGCTGTGCCGCGCCCACCCGTGCCGCCCTGCGGTACGACTGCCCGAGGCGGGAGGGGTGGGTTCACGGCGTACGGGAGGGGCGGAGCCCCGCCTTGTCCGCCGCCCTCGCGAACGTCGCCGCGTCCTGGACCGCCGCGCCGTTCGGGTCGTTGTTGAAGTACGCGTACACGTCCGCCCCGCCCGGCCAGGTCCCCGCGATCCGCTCGGCCCACGTCCGCAGCGCCTGCCGGCCGTAGCGCGGCCACGCCCTGGCGCGGCCCTGGTGGAAGCGGACGTAGCCCCAGTCGGCGGTGCGCCACAGCGGCGTCACCGGCCGGGACCGCTGGTCCGCCCAGCACAGCGCGGCGCCCCGGCCGGTCAGCACGTCGCGTACCTCGTCCGTCCACCACGACGCGTGCCGCGGCTCGACCGCGACCCGCGTCGACGCCGGGAAGCGGGCCAGGCAGTCGTCCAGCAGGGCCGGGTCGCAGCGCAGCGTCGGCGGCAGCTGGAGCAGGACCGGACCGAGCCGGTCGCCCAGGCCGGCGGCATGGCTCATCAGGCGCTCCACCGGCTCCGCCGGATCCCGCAGCCGCTTGATGTGGGTGAGGTACCGGCTGGCCTTCACCGCGACGACGAAGCCCGCCGGCGTGCGCTCCCGCCAGGCCTCGAACGTCTCCCGGGACGGCAGCCGGTAGAACGCGTTGTTGATCTCCACGGTCGCGAACCGCGCCGCGTACTCCTCCAGCCACAGCCGCGTCGGACACCCGGCCGGGTAGAACACGCCCCGCCAGTCCTTGTACTGCCACCCCGACGTCCCGACGAACAGGGTCATACGTCCATCAAAGCACCCTGCCGCGCGTACGGCTCCGCTACAGGTACAGCCCCGCGTCCGCGCCCTCCCGCTGTTCCGGCAGCGCCGTCGGTGACGTGCCCCGGCGCAGCGCGTACAGCTCGGCCAGCGTGGCGCCCTCGCGGCCGACGCCCTCCTCGGTGCCGAGCCAGTTCACGGCCTCGCGGCGGGTCAGCGGGCCGACCTCGATGCGGGCCAGGCAGCGGCCGGGGCGGACGACGGCGGGGTGCAGGCGCTCCAGGTCCTCGTTGGTCGTCACGCCGACCAGGACGTTGCGGCCCTGGCCGAGCAGGCCGTCCGTGAGGTTCAGCAGCCGCGACAGCGCCTGGCCCGCCGTGTGCTTGGCCTCGCCGCGGATCAGCTCGTCGCAGTCCTCCAGGAGCAGCAGCCGCCAGCGGGACTTGCCCGCGGGGTCCTCCTCGCCGATCGCGATGTCCATCAGGTAGCCGACGTCGGAGAACAGCCGCTCCGGGTCCAGCACGCAGTCCACCTGGCACCAGTCCCGCCAGGACCGGGCGAGCGTGCGCAGCGCCGACGTCTTGCCGGTGCCGGGCGGGCCGTGCAGCAGGAGCAGCCGCCCGGCGATGTCCTCCGGGGTCGTCTTCATCAGGCGGTCCATCGCGTCCGCGACCGGCGCCGTGTAGTTGTCCCGCACCTCGTCCCAGGTGCCCGCCGAGATCTGCCGGGTCGTGCGGTGCGGGCCGCGGCGCGGCGAGACGTACCAGAAGCCCATCGTCACGTTCTCCGGCTGGGGTTCGGGCTCGTCGGCCGCGCCGTCGGTGGCCTGGTCGAGGACCTTCGCGGCCAGTTCGGCGCTGGTCGCCGTGACCGTGACGTCGGCGCCGCGGTTCCAGCGGGAGACCAGCACCGTCCAGCCGTCGCCCTCCGCGAGGATCGCGCTGCGGTCGTCGTCGCGGGCGGCGCGCAGCACGCGGGCACCCGGCGGCAGCAGCGTCGCGCCGGAGCGGACGCGCTCGATGTTCGCCGCGTGCGAGTACGGCTGCTCGCCCGTCGCGAAGCGGCCGAGGAACAGCGCGTCGACGACGTCGGACGGGGAGTCGGAGTCGTCGACGTTGAGCCGGATCGGCAGAGCGTCGTGTGGGTTCGCAGACATGCCGCCCATGATCCGGCACGCGGGCGCCGCGTGCACCCGGTTTCCCCGGCCCACGCGGCACGCGCCCCTGCGACGGCGCTCAGCGCACCCCGGCCACCACCTGCCGGGCCCTGCGCACCACGGCGTACCCCTTGGTGAGGGCGCGGTCCTTGACGAAAGCGCGGCCGATCGCGCGGCCCTCGACGAGCCGCGCGAACGCGTCGAGCCCCGTGCCGCGCCGCACGGTGACCCGGCGCAGGGCGTACGGCCCCTGCGCGCGCCGTGCGAGGTCGTTGCCGACGGCGAGGGCCTGCGCGTAGCCCGCCTCCCGCACCGCCCGCCGCACCCGCCGACTGGAGTGGCCGTACGGGTGGGCGAACGAGGCGGGCGCGCCGTCCAGCCGGTCGGCGAGGAGGTCCCGGCAGCGGATCAGCTCGGTCCGCAAACGGCCGTCGGGCAACTGGTCGAGCTGCGGGTGGGTGTGGCTGTGTGCGCCGATCTCCACACCGGCGGCGGCGAGTTCGCTGACCTGCGCCCAGTCCAGCATGGTGTCGAGGGCGCCCCCGGTGTCGTACGGCCCGCGCAGCCAGCCGGTGGTGACGAACAGCGTGGCCGCGAAGCCGTGTTGGGCGAGGACGGGGAGGGCGTGCCGGTGCACGCCCTCGTAGCCGTCGTCGAACGTGACGAGCACCGGGCGGTCCGACAGGGGCGCGCCCGTGCGCCAGCTCGACGCCAGTTCCGCGGTGGTGACGGGCGTGAACCCCCGGTCGGCGACGAGCGCCATCTGGGCCGCGAACGCCTCCGGCGACACGGACAGCGCGCGCGTCGCGGCGTTCGGGTCGGTCGCCACCGAGTGGTACATGAGGATCGGCACGCGCGTGTCAGCCACGGGCCGCCTCCGGGATCGCGGGCACCGTGAAGGCCGCCCGGCCGCGCCGGGCCCGCACGCTGCCCACCACGTACCCGCCGGTCGCCGTGAGGACCCCGGCGACGATGGCGCCCGCCCGGCCCGCGCCGCCCCGCCGGGCCAGCACGGCGTCGCGCAGCCCGCGCGCCACCCCGGCCGGCAGGACCCGCGCGGCGTACCGGCGTTCGGACTGGAGGCCCTGGCCCGCGCCGACGCTCCGCGCCACCAGTGCCTTCGACAGCCCTTCGGCGTACGCGCGGGCGCGGAAGTAGCCGAAGCGCTCCCGGGCCGCGGGCACCCGGTGGTGGATCACCGCGCGGTCGTCGATCAGCAGGACGGCGTCCGGACGGGCCCGGCCGAGGCGGATGCACAGTTCCGTCTCCTCGCAGCCCAGCGGGCGCTTGTCGCCGTCCCGTCCGATGCCGGTGGCGAAACCGCCCGCTTCGGCGAACGCGGTGCGCCGGAACGAGGCGTTGCCGCCGAGGACGTTGCGCACCCGGACCAGGCCGGGCGGCAGGCCCCGGTACGTGCAGCCCACCACCCAGTCGAACTCCTCCGGGAACCACGCCGGGCGGCGGCCCGACGCCCACACGGGCAGCGTCCGCCCGCCGACGGCCAGGACACGCGGGTCGGCGTACCCCGCGGCGAGGTGGCGCAGCCAGTCCCGCTCGGCCACGGCGTCGTCGTCGAGGAACGCCACGACCTCACCGCGGGAGGCGGCGATGCCGGTGTTGCGGCCGGCGGACAGGCCGCGGGGGCCCGCGTTGGCGAGCACCCGCACGTCCGCGGTCCCCTCGTACTCCGTGGCCAGCCGGTCCAGCAGGGCCGGGTTGTGGTCGACGACCAGCAGGGTCTCCAGGGCGGACCGGGACTGCGCCCGCACCGAGGAGACCGCCGCAAGGATGTCCGTCCAGCGGTCCTCGGTGTAGGCACAGATCACCACGGAGACGTCCGGGCCCGGGCTGCCGGGTGCGCTCAAGACACCTCTCCCCGGACCGGGCCGAACCGCGGCGACCGGCGCGCGCGGCGCAGCGCACGCCGGTTCGACCGCTCCTGAAGGATGACGCGCAGGACGCGCAGTCCGTCCCGCACGGCGCGCAGATTGCTCGTGCCGTGGATGCGCAGGTACTCGTGGCTGGGGATCTCCTGCACCTTCAGGCCGGCCTTGACGACGCGGATGTTCATCAGCGTCTCGACCTCGAAGCCGGTGCAGTCGAGGTCGATCTCGTCCAGGCAGTGCCGCCAGAACGCGTTGTAGCCGTAGCACAGGTCGGTGTAGCGGGCGCCGAACTTGCGGTTGACGACCGCGCACAGGGCGCGGTTGCCGAGTCTGCGGACCCACGTCATGTCGTCGGTGCCGCCGCCGTTGGCGAAGCGCGAGCCCTTGGCGAAGTCGGCGCCCGCGACCAGGGCGGAGACGTACGACACGATCTCGTCGCCGTCGGCCGAGCCGTCCGCGTCGACCATCACGACGATGTCGCCGGTGCAGGCCCGGAACCCGGTGATCAGGGCGTCCCCCTTGCCCCGGCCGAGCTGTCCGACGACCTTCACCCCGGGCCACAGCTCGCGGGCCACCGCCACGGTGTCGTCGGTGGAGTTGCCGTCCACCAGGACCACTTCGTGGATCCAGGGCGGCAGGGTCTTGAAGACGTACGGCAGATTCTCCGCCTCGTTCATCGCGGGGATCACGACGCTCACCGGTGGGGTGATCGCCAGGTGCGAGGAGATGGGCCGGTACCGGCCGGCCGGTGGTGGTTCCTGTTCCTCGCCGGTCAGTGCCGGCGGCAGGACTGAGGTCATGACGGTGGTCCCTCTCGTCCGGTGGGCGGCCCATCCCTGGGCCGCCCGGCTTTTCGTCCGGTTCGAAAGGGGGGTTCTCACCCGGGGCATGACGGAACGGAACCTGGCCATGCCGGGTGAGCTGGCAGAACTGACCGGCCCCGAGACGGCGGCCGACCGCGCGGCACGACTCGATGGCCGTCACGGTCACCGAGCACGGCACCCCCCTACCGCGCCCCGCGCCGGTGCGTCGCGGTCCCTGAGCCCTCCCCTGGAGCCGTGAGCCGACGGACCGGTGCGGGTGAGGTGTCTGACGGTATTGACGAATGAACCCGTATGGCAAGACCTGTACCGAGCCAGCACGTTTTTGCTGTATTGGAGGGTTTCGGAGGGAATGAAAGGTCCCCGGAGGCGGAAGTGCCTCCGGGGACCGGTGGTTCGGGCGGGGGCGCCGCTGCCGCGCCGCCGCCGGACTTACGGGACGAGCTTCAGCAGGCGGTTCGGGGAGCCGGTGCCCGCGCTGGTGACCTTGCCGGTGGTCGCGCCGTTGACCAGCGCCGAGGCGACCTGGGACGGCGTGGCCGAGGTGTGGCCCGCGAGGTAGACGGCGGCCGCGCCCGCGACGTGCGGGGTGGCCATCGACGTACCGGAGATGGTGTTCGTCGCGGTGTCGCTGGTGTGCCAGCCGGCCGTGATGGAGGAGCCGGGGGCGAAGATGTCCAGCGCGGAGCCGTAGTTGGAGTAGCTGGCCCGGGCGTCCGTGCTGGTGGTGGCGCCGACCGTGATGGCCTCGGCGACGCGCGCCGGGGACGAGGAGGAGGCGCTGGTGTTGCTGTTGCCGGCGGCGACGGCGTAGGTCACGCCGCTGGCTATGGAGTTGCGGACCGCGGTGTCCAGGGTGCTGGAGGCGCCGCCGCCGAGCGACATGTTGGCGACCGAGGGGCCGGAGTGGTTCTTGGTGACCCAGTCGACGCCCGCGATCACGCCCGCGATCGTGCCGGAGCCGCTGTTGTTCAGCACCCGGACGGCGACGATCTTGGCGCGCTTGGCGACGCCGTACGTGCTGCCCGCGACCGTCGTGGCCACGTGGGTGCCGTGGCCGTTGCCGTCCTGGGCGACGTTGTCGCCGTCGACGGCGTCGTAGCCGTTGACCGCGCGGCCGGAGATCTGGCTGTGGCTGATGCGCACGCCGGTGTCGATGACGTACACCGTCACACCGGCACCCGCGGTGTCCGGGTAGGTGTAGGTGCCGTTGAGCGGCAGGGAGGTCTGGTCGATGCGGTCCAGGCCCCAGGGCGCATTGGTCTGCGTGGCGGTGACCTGCACGCGCTGGTCCTGCTCGACGGAGGCGACCGCCGGGTCGGCGGCGAGGCGGCGGGCCTCCTCGGCGGAGAGGGTCGCGGTGTAGCCGTTCAGCGCGGTGCCGAACGTCTTCTTGACCGTGCCGCCGTACTCCTTGATGAGGTTCTTGCCCGTGGTCGAGGAGGCCTTGAAGCCGGCCGCCTTCTTCAGCGTGACGATGTAGCTGTCCTTGACCGCGGTCGGGGAGCCGGCCGCCAGCACGGTGCCCTCGGCGGGGGCGGCCTGGGCGGGCAGGGCGGTGAGTCCGCCGACGAGGGCGGCGGTCGCCAGGGTGGTCGTGGCGGCGAACCGCAGTCTCTTGCTACGCAGCTGAGCCATGCGAGGGGGTCCTCCTCTTGGCGCGCGTGCCTGGGTGGGGCACGCGTCTGTGGGGGGTGCGGGCGTGATCGCCCGCACGGCCCGGGAGACGTCGCGTTCCGCTCGCGGGCCGGGTACAGAGTGGATCTACTTCCCGCGCAGAACAAGAGGTTTGAACAGCCGTCAACAAATTTGTCGTGAGCACGTAACAAGAAGGCATGGCGGTGGCGTGAAGTCGATGGGTGAACGCCGTGGGGGAGGGGAATGACTTGGCATGGACACCACCAGTCAACACGCGTAGCTGGTGCCCGAGTTGCAGCAGAGATCCTGCTAAAAGGGAGATTTCATGAGACGTTCCCGCATCGCCGTCCTTATGAGTTCGCTTCTGCTCGCCGTAGGTACCGTCCTCACCGGGGCGACCACGGCAAGCGCCGCCACGGGCCCGTACGTGGCCCTCGGCGACTCCTACGCCTCGGGAGTCGGGGCCGGCAGCTACATCAGCACCAGCGGCGACTGCAAGCGCAGCACGAAGGCCCACCCCTATCTCTGGGCCGCCGCCAACGCACCCTCGTCGTTCTCCTTCATGGCCTGTTCGGGCGCGCGAACGGGTGATGTCCTGTCAGGTCAGCTCGGCCCGCTCAACTCCTCGACGAGCCTTGTCTCCATCAGCATCGGCGGCAACGACGCGGGCTTCGCCGACGTCATGACGACCTGTGTGCTCGGGTCCGACAGCACCTGTCTGAACCGCGTCGCCACCGCCCGCGCCTACGTCGACTCGACGCTGCCGGGCAGCCTGCGCAACGTCTACTCGGCGATCCGCAGCCGGGCGACCTCCGCGAAGGTCGTCGTGCTGGGCTACCCCCGCTTCTACAAGCTCGGCACCGCCTGCATCGGCCTGTCCGAGACCAAGCGCAAGGCCATCAACGACGCCTCCGACCACCTCAACAACAAGACCGCCGAAGTGGCCCGCAGTTACGGCTTCTCCTTCGGTGACGTCCGCGGCACCTTCACCGGCCACGAGCTCTGCTCCGGCGCCTCCTGGCTGCACAGCGTGAACTGGTCCAACATGGGCGAGTCGTACCACCCCACCGCGGCCGGCCAGTCCGGCGGCTACCTGCCCGTCCTGAACAGCCTGGACTGACCCGTCACGAAGAGGGCGTCACGGAGGCGGAGACCTCGTCCGTCGGGGTCTCCGCCACGCAGGTCACCGAGAACGGCACCGAGCCCGACGTGACCCGCACCGGGGACCGCACCTCCACGCCGATCGCGTTCTCGAACGTCCCGCCCTCGTCGTACGTCGTCACGACCGCGGTGTCCCGCCCGGTGCGCGAACCGCCCTGCGGGAACGACAGCGTCTTCCAGCCCGAGTCCAGGACGTCACCGTCCCGCGACACCCACCGGTAGCTCACAAGCGCCGGCAGCCGGCCCACCGTGAACGTCGCCGTGAAGGCCGGAGCTCGCCCGTGCGGCGGCGGACAGCTCCCGGAATACGCCGTGTTGGCGCCCGCCACGGTCACCGTGACCGACTGCGGCGGACGCGTGGTCGCCGGGCCACTGCCGCTCGGCGCCGGAGAAGGGGCCGCACTGCCCGGACCGGCCGTCTCCCGCGCGTCGCCACCGGTCTCCGCGGGCGAACTCACCGCCGCTCCCGGGTCGTTGGTGCCCGCGCCGCTCTCCCCGCCGCCCCCGTCGCCGTCGTTCAGCAGCGCGTACGTCAGCCCGCCCAGCGCCAGGACCGCGGCCACCGCACCCGCGATCAGCGCCGCCCCCGCCCGGCGACGGCGCTCCGGCCGTTCCCCGTCCGTCCGCGTGCCGTCCACCGTCGCCCCGCCGGCCGTCGCGCCACCCGGGCCCGGGGCGACCGGGGCCGGCATCGGTGGGGTCGGCGCCGGGCGAGGGTGGCCCGCCACCGTCGGCGCGTACGGGGACGCCCGCAGCGCGTCCGCCCGTGGCGTGCCGCCCGCGCCCACGAGCCGCAACTCCCGCTCGGCACGGTCGGCCGGCAGCCGCTCGGCGGGATCCTTGCGCAGCAGGCCCTCGATGACCGGGGCGAGCGGACCCGCCCGGCGCGGCGGCGGCAACTCCTCGTCGACGACGGCGCGCAGCGTGCTCAGCGGCGTGTCCTGACGGAACGGCGAGTGCCCCTCCACCGCCGCGTACAGCAGCACGCCCAGCGACCACAGGTCGGACTCGGGACCGGGCGTGCGCCCCAGCGCGCGCTCCGGGGCGAGGAACTCCGGGGAGCCGACGACCTCGCCGGTCATGGTCAGCGCGGAGCTGCCCTCGACCGTGGCGATCCCGAAGTCCGTGAGGACGATCCGGCCGTCGTTCGCGATGAGCACGTTCGCCGGCTTGACGTCCCGGTGCAGCACCCCCGCCCCGTGCGCCGCCCGCAGCGCGGCGAGCACCTCCGCGCCGATCGCCGCCGCGCGCGGCGGCGGCAGGGGCCCCTCGGCGTCCAGGACGTCCGCCAGGGACAGGCCGCGCACCAGCTCCATGACGATCCACGGCCGGTCGTCCTCGGTGGCCACGTCGTACACGGTCACCACGTTCCGGTCGGTGATCCGGGCCGCCGCCCACGCCTCCCGCTCCAGACGGGCGTACAGCCGCTGCACGTCGGAGGCGGGCAGCCCCGCCGGGGCGCGCACCTCCTTGACCGCCACCTCGCGGTGCAGGACCTCGTCACGGGCGCGCCACACCGTCCCCATGCCGCCCTCGCCGAGCGGCGACAGCAGTCGGTAACGACCGGCGATCACTCGCTCACTGCCCGGTTCCTCGGACACGTGCGCCCCCATTCGCAGCCGGGCGAATCATCCGCTTCTTTTGTGCTTCCTCACGAAAGTAGCTCAGCCGAGTGCGGATGCCGCCCCCCCTGAACACCAGTCCGGCCCCGACGGCCACGACGAGGAAGGCGGAGCCCAGCGGCACGGTGCGGCGCGCGAGGGCCACCAGCGGCCCGGAACGCGGGCGCCGGTTCAGCAGCCGGGCCACGCCACCGCCCAGCCGGACCACCGCCAGGCCGGCCGCGGTCAGGGTGAGGGCGAGGCCGAGGCCGTAGGCGACGACGAGCAGCAGGCCGAACCAGGCGTGGCCGAGCGCGGCGGCGCCGACGAGGACGACGACGGCCGAAGGGCTGGGCACGAGGCCTCCGGCGAAGCCGAGGAGGAGGGTGCCGCGGAGGGTGGGAGGCGGGTGGGGATGGCCCTGGGCGTGGGAATGGGCGTCGGAACGGGCCTGGGGGTGGGCCTGGGAATGGCTGTCGTCGTGGGTGTGCGCGTGGCCTTCGGAGTCCGGGTGGGCGTGGGCATGAGGGTGCTCGTGGGGGTGCGTGTGCCCCCGGTTGCGCAGGGCGCGGCGTACGAGGGTCGCGCCCGCCAGGGTCACCAGGACGCCGCTCGCGAGGCCGAGCCAGGCGAGCACGGCGGGCGTGGCGGCCGAACCGGCGGTGACCAGCACGCCGAGGGCGAGCACGCCCAGGGTGTGGGTGACGGTCACCGAGGCGGCCAGGGGCAGGACGTCCCCCGGGCGGGCCCGGCCGCCCCGCGCGGCGGCGGTCGCGGCCATCAGGGTCTTGCCGTGCCCGGGAGCCAGCGCGTGCGTCGCGCCGAGGGCGACGGCGACGGCCACGGCGAGCGCGGCGAGCCCGGCGCCGAGGTCCCGCCGGGCGAGCAGGGAGTCCAGGACCCGGGTGAAGCGGTCGGCGCCGAGCGGCAGTACGGCGGAGGCGCCGGTGGCGTCCCGGGCCTGCTCGGGCCGCCCCTCGTCACCGCTTGTCTCCTCGCCGCTTGTCCTTTCGCTGCTCGTTTCCTCGCCGCGTGCCTGATCGGAGAGGGCCGGGCCGCCGGGCCGCACCCGCAGGGACGCGGTCGCGGTGTCGGCGGGGGAGGAGAGCAACTCCTCGGGGTAGCGGGTCAGTTCGCGCGAGGCCGAAGCCGTCGGCACGTCGGACGCGGTGAGCGTCGTGCGGTCGCCGCGTGCGGTGATCTCCCGCCAGCCGGGCCCGGACGAGGCGCCAGCGGCGCGGAACCCGACCGCGACCGCCGCGTCCCCGGGCAGCGGAGCCGCCATCCGGCACTCCACCCGGACCGTGTCCAGACCGGCCTGGCCGGGACGCACGCGCGCGTGCCCGCGCCCCGGGGAGAGCGCGACGCGGCGCCCGTCGACGGTGACCTCGCTGTCCCGCGCGGCGTCGGCGCAGCGCCGCCGTGCCCACTCGGCGAGCCCCAGCCCGTCGATGCCGGGCCGCGCCTGCGTCGCCGGGATCTCGGCGAGGTCCTCGACGTGGTGGACGCGGAGTTCGCCGGGGGCGGCGACGAGGCCGTCGTAACGGTTGACGGTGAAGTTGCCGAGCGGGTGCGCGCTCGCGCCGGTGACGGGCACCAGCGCGAGCGCGCAGGCGGCCGTGAGGACGGCCGCCGCGAAGGCGAACGCGCGGCGGGGCGTCACCGGGTCGCCTCCGGTCCGAAGAGCGCCGCGCGTGCCTCGCGCGCGCCGAGGGGGGAGAAGTGGGGGTTGAGCCGCAGGGCGGCGCGCAGGGAGGCGCGGGCTTGCGCCGCGCGCCCCGTGGCCCGCTCGATCATGCCGCGGTGGAAGAGGAACGCGGCGTCGCGGTAGCCGGTCGCCGTGGCCCGGCGGGCGTACGGCAGGGCCTCCGCGTCCCGGCCGTTGACGTGCAGCGCCCACGCGAGCGCGTCCGCCGTGTGCACGGTGCGGCGGCGCGACCACTCGGCGCGGGCCGCGCGCAGCGCCGCCGCCCGGTCGCCGTGGTCGGCGGCGGCGAGCGCCGTGTCGAGGTCGGGGTTGACGCCGCCCGCGCGGGCGAGGCGCGTCCAGGCGTCGACGAGGGCGTACTGCGCGCGGGCCCTGGCCGCGTCCCCCTCGGCGCCGCGCGTCTCATACAGCTCGCCGAGCGCGACCAGCGGCCCGGGCAGCGGCCGACGGGCGGTGACGGTCTCCAGGTCACGGATGGCCCCGGCGACGTCACCACCGGCGGCCCGTGCCCTGGCCCGGACCTCCAGGGCGAGCACGTGGTCCTCGTCGGCGGCGAGGGCGCGGGCGCAGTGCCGCAGCGCGCGCTCGTGGTCGCCCTCCCGCCAGGCGAGCTGACCGAGCTGACCGGCGACGTACGCGACGTCCGCGGGGGCGGTGGCCGCGGCGAGCGCCTGTTCCAGCACGCGGCGCGCGGTGGCCGTGTCGCCGCGCAACTCCCGCACGTACGCGTACCGGGTGAACACCGGGATGCCCAGTCGCCGGTCGTCGGCGGTGTCGGCGGCGCGCGCCGCCGCGTCGTAACGGCCGAGTTCCACGAGGGCGTCGACACGGGTGGCCAGCGCGCGTTCGTTGTAGGGGTTGCGCCGCAGGGCGCGGTCCGCGAGGCCGAGGGCGCCCGGGAAGTCGTGCCGGGCGGCGGCCAGGGCGGCGCGGCCGGCGAGGGCCTGGTCGTTGCCGGGCGCCAGGTCGAGGGAGCGCCGCAGGGCCTTGTCGGCCCGGGGGTAATGCGAGGGGTCGCCCTGCGTCCGGGCCGCCTCCACATGGGCCGTCCCGAGGGCGGCCCAGCCCGCGAAGTCCGTCGGCCGGGCCCGCAACGAGCCGATGTCGGTTGCGCTGCCGGTGCCGCGCCACGCACCGGGCGCGGCCACGGCGACCCCCTCCCGCCCGTCCTGCCCCGCCCCGGCCACCACACCCCCGGCGCTCAGCACCAGGGCCAACAGCCCCACACACCCGACGAGCCGCACCCCGCGGCCGAGGCCGCGGGGACCGTCCTTCGGCTCCCGGTGACCCGGCAGCGGGCCGACCCCGGCCTCCCGGCCGGTCACGGGCGGGTCGGCCGGACGTGGGTCGGCCGGACGCGGGTCGGTCGTACTCGGGTCGGACTCCGGCGTGCCGCCCGCCCCCGGGGCGCCGTCGTTCGTACGCGGGGCCATGCCCCCTCCAAGTGGCTTGTTCCGTATGGAAGATGGGGAGCGGAGCGGCCCGCGCGCCGTGGGGGATGTATACGTTCGCGCGGGCCGCGCCGGTCGGTGGGGGCCGGTCAGTACGCCCGGCCCCGGCGGCGCCACCACAGCAGCCCCGCGCCGACCAGGACGACTCCGGCCGCGCCCGCCCCGGCGGAGACGGCGATGAGGGTCCGGTCGCCGGAGCCCGCCGCCCCGGCCGGGCGGAGCGCGTCGCCGAGTCCGCTGCGCACGTCGTTGCCCTCGGCCGTGCCCTCGGCGAGCGGTCCGCGCGAGCCCTCCGTCGGCTCGGCGAGGTACGGGAAGACGTGCCCGAACTCCTTGTCGTTGGCGTCGACCGCGTCGCCCAGGTCGTTCTTCGCACCCAGCAGCTCGCCCTCGACGACCTGGAGCGAGGCGTCGATGACGTCGTCGGTGAGCCGACGGCCGTTCGGGAAGCCCGCGTTGTCCCCGTCGAGCACCCCCAGGCGCTTCGGCTCGGCGGCCGGTTTCACCGACGTGTTGAGGCGCAACTGCTCCGAAGGAGTCACGTGCGGCGGGCGGTTGAGACCCTCGACGCCCTTGAGGAACACGTCGACCAGGTCGTCGCGCGGCTCGTCCGGCGCGTCGATCTTGTAGATCTGCTCGATGAGCTTCGGCAGTTCGGGGTTGGTCACGTTCGGCAGGAACCGCGCGTCGTCCGCCGGCGCCGACGCGTTGAACGCGTCCTTGTCCTTCAGCGGGTTGACGACCTCGTTCACCAGCGGGTTGCCCAGCCGCGAGACCTGCCGGAAGTGCCCCTGCGCGTTCTCGCGCCGCGTCGTCGACCAGATCCCGACCACCGGCTGCTCCGCCGACTCGGTGATCATGTGGTGCGGGACCTGGAGCGCCACGGAGTTGACGTTGTAGCCCTTGAGGGTGTCGTTCCCGACCTCGGACAGGTCCCCGCCGTACAGCAGGTCGAAGACCCTGAGGTCGAGGAAGAACGGGTCGTCGGCCTGACCGGCGAATGTGGTCACCCCGCCCGCCAGTCGGTGCACGGCCTGCCCGCGCAGCTTGCCGCAGTCCGGCATCGACGCCTTGCCCACGTTCGACGGCGCCACCGGCACGTCGTTGGCGAGCCTCGTCCTCGACGCCGGCCTCCCGTCCGCCGGCTTCAGCATCTCGATGTCGTACGTCTGCGTGACGTTGAGGTCCGGATCGTCCAGGCTCTCCACCGGACCCGTGTTGTAGAGGAACGTCTTGTCGTTCTTGACGTGCGTCGTGAACGTGTAGCGGAACAGCACGTCGCCCTGCGCGTCGCCGTCGTTGTCGACGTGGATGTCGTACTGCGCGTCCTCCGCGAACGGGAAGAAGTTCGGCCCGCCCGCGGGCTCCTGGAACGGGATCCAGTTCGCGATGAGGGTCGTCGTGTCCGGCTTGTCCGGACTCACGAACGCGTACACGTCCGTGGTGTCGTACTGCGGAGTCCCCGAGACCAACGGGGCCTCCCGGTGGCTGGAGGCGGCGGCCGCCTCCGGTCGCAGCGCGGTCGCCCCGGCGGCCGCGAGCCCCCCGGCGGCCAGCGCACCGCATACGAGGGTCGCGAGTGCCCCGCGTCCCGCACCGCTCCTGGAGTTGACTGTCATGCCGTCCGTCCTCCGTGCCGACTTGCCTGACGCACGGTGATTCGGAGCGCGGCCGCGGCCGGATTGGTCGCACCTGAGGAACCGGAAAGGACGCCGCCCGGCGGCGAGAACCGAAAAGGCCTCCGCGCGGCGCCACTTCACGTCCCCGGACCGCGATTTCCGCTCCCGGACCCGCGTTTCGGGCGCTCCCGTCCGTAATCCCCTCCGACAGCGCGCTCGCTGCGAACGCCTCGTGCGGGACGGGACGGTGGGAATGCCTCGGGTGTGGGGACGGGACGCGTGCGGCCGGAGAGAGGGGGACCGGGTGGCGGCGGACGAACTGCTGGTGCGCGTGGCCCGCGGTGACCAGCAGGCCTTCGAGGAGCTCTACGGGCTGGTGTCCGGGCCCGTCTACGGACTCGTGCGGCGCGTGGTGCGCGACCCCGCGCAGTCCGAGGAGGTCGCCCAGGAGGTGCTGCTCGAACTGTGGCGCTCCGCCGCGCGGTTCGACCCCGGCCGGGGCAGCGCGCTGTCCTGGGTCCTCACCCTCGCCCACCGCCGCGCCGTGGACCGGGTGCGCAGCGCCCGCGCGGCCGACGAACGCGAGCAGCGCGAGGCGCGGCGCGCGACCGGGCCCGCCTTCGACCAGGTCGCCGAGGAGGTCGAGGCCGGCCTCGAACGCGAGTGGGTGCGCCGCTGCCTGGACCGCCTCACCACCCTCCAGCGGCAGTCCGTCACCCTCGCCTACTACGAGGGCTACACCTACCGTGAGGTCGCCGAACGGCTGTCCCTGCCGCTGGGCACCGTCAAGACGAGAATGCGCGACGGCCTCACCCGGCTGCGCGAGTGCCTGGGAGGTGCCGCATGAGCGTGATCGGCCGGCTGCTGCGGCGCGGGGACCCGCACTCCCTCGCCGCCCCCTACGCGCTCGACGCCCTGGAGCCCGCCGAACGGGTCCGCTTCGACAAGCACCTCGGCCGCTGCGCCCGCTGCGCCGCCGAGGTGCGGGCGCTGACCGAGGACGCGGTCCGGCTCGCCTGGTCCACGGCCGTCCCGGCACCGCCCGCCCTGCGCGACCGCGTCCTGGCCGCCGTACGCGAGACGCCGCAGGAACCCGCCCCGCAGCACGCCGCACGCGCGAGGCCCCAGGAATCCGCGGCGCAGCACGCCGCACGCGCCGGCGCGGGCCAGTTGCCCCCGCACGTGTGGGGGACCGAGCCGCCCCCGGCACGCACACCTGCGCCCCGCATGCGCCCCCTGCTCGTGCCGTTCGCCACCGCGACCGCCGCCGCGGCCCTCGTCGTCGCGTCCCTCTTCGCCGTGCAGGCCGCCCGCACGCAGGACGAGCTGACCGCCGAACGGGACCGCGCACGTGAGATCGCCCACGTTCTCGCCGCGCCCGACGCACGGGCCGCGACCGGCCGGGACGCCCGGGGACGCGGGATCGGAGTAATCGCTTCCGCCTCCGAGGGGCGGGCAGTCGTCACCGCCGCCGACTACGACGACCCGCCGGACGGCCGGGTCCACCAGCTCTGGCTCATGCGCCCGAACGCCCGACCGCGCTCCCTCGGCCTCCTTGACGGCGACACGCCCCTCGTGGCGTCCGGTCTCGAGCGGTCCGCGACGTCACTCGCCGTAACGGTCGAACCCGACGGCGGATCACCGCAACCCACCGGCCAGCCGGTTGTCCAACTCACCCTGAAATCGGTCGGATTCGGAGAGTAATCGTCAACCCCCTTGCGGGGAAGGTGAATCCTGTGACCGCGATACACGAGTGCCCCATGAGGGCGATAGGGTTACTCTGCCCGGGCCGGGTGGACTCGTACGGGTGGGGAGTGACATGGAACAGATAACAGTGCGCAGCAGGGCGAGGGTCCCTGCGATCACCTGCGGGAGCAGCGCGACCAGCTCGCGTCTCGACCGCCATCTCGCCGTGCTGGGCGGTCCCGCCGTCCCGCAGCGGGAGACGCTGGAGGCGACGTCGCTGATGCGTGAGCTGACCGCGCGTGACACCACGCACGGCCGCAGCGGCAGGGGCGCGCGCGTCAGGCGCGTCTCGCTCTTCGCTCCACTGCGCCGGCTGCGTCGCACGCTCTTCGGCAGCAGGTAGACCCGCGCTCGCCGGCCGCACCGTCCCGGCTCGGCACCGCTCTCGCGCCGTCCGTCATCCCCACGGCGCGCCCGCGGCGCCACAGGTGCGACCTGAGCGCGGGCCTTCACCCGTCACCCCTGCCCCCTCCCCGCCCGGCAGGATCGTTCACCGTTCTTTCCCCGTCCGGCCACTCGCGGCTCGCCACGCGTATCAACGCACCGCGAGCGGCGCGCCCGTTCGCGTCCCAAGGGCCCTACAGCAGCGCCAGTTGGCCCTCCGGGCCCTCCTCGTCCAGCGTCAGGACCGATGACGGGCGGCGCGCGTGGTGCGGCACCGGGAGGACGCCCGCCGCGCGCAGCTCCGACGCCGTGATGCCGTCCGGCACCCGCAACTCCTCCCGCCGCGGCAGCAGTTCGGCGAGCAGGGCCGTCACCGTGATCAGCTCCAGGAGTTCCGACGTCCAGGTCTGGGGCCAGGTCGCCGGGCCGACGGCGGCGAGCGTGCCCGGCTCGCCCGGCGTCGTCCGGGCCGTGAACCACTGCTCCAGCACCCGGACTCCGCCCGCCTCGAACTCCCAGGCCTCTGGCGGGACGGGGGAGATCCGGCCCTCGTCCAGGTGGAGGCTCTCCTCGTCGCGGTCGTAGTGGAGGGTCAGGGGGCGGGCGGGGAGCGGGGCGCGGACGTAGGGGCGGCGGCCGCCGGGCAGCTTGGGGCGTTCACCGTCACGGCGCTGGAGCCACAGGGCGCGGCGGCCCAGTTCGACGCCGCGGGACCAGAGTCCGGGGTCCCGGGTGAGGGGGACGGTGTGGTCGGGGCGCACGGTGGCGAGCGTCCAGGCCAGGAAGTCCAGCGGGTCGGGGGAGTGGCCGAGGTGCTCCAGCAGCCCCGGGGCCAGATTGGGCTCGGCGCCGCCGGGGCGCCGGTACAGCGGGCGGATCCGGCCGGTGCGCAGCGTCGGGAACAGGGATGTCGCGAGGAGGTGCGGAGGGCCCGCCGTCTCCACCACGAAGACCTGGCGCTCGTCCGCCACCCGCCACAGCTCGGGACGGGCCGCGTCGATCAGCCGGTGGTCGGGGATCAGCCACCGCTCGTCGAACGGCGCGGACAGCACCCGCACCGGCTCCGGACACGGCCCCGAGGCCCGCGCCAGCCGCTCCGTACCGCCACTGCGGCCGGGGAGCCGGCCCACCGCCGTGTACGGGGTACGGGTGCGCGTCGGCTCCAACAGGGCCGCGCGGTCGGCTCCTTCGGCCTTCATCAGGGCGTCCCAGCGGGCCTTCAGGGACGCCGGGTCGGGGGCCGTCGGCCACCCCCGGCCGATGCGCGGCGGTGCGACGGACCACGGCATGAGGTCCGCCAACGGCGGAGCGTCGTCGTACGTCACGCCCGGCATCGTACGACGCCCGGCCCCGCCGGGGGCGAGGCCCCGTCCCCGGCGAACCCCTCCGGGGCGCCGGCCGGCCCTACGTCGCGTCCAGCGTCACCGTGAAGGAGAAGCAGTCCCCCCGGTAGTGGATCACCGCCACGTCCAGGACGCGGCCCCGGGCGTCGTACGTCACGCCCGTGTAGTGCAGGATCGGGCTCAGCAGCGGCACCTGGAGCAGACGCGCCGTCTCCGGGTCCGCGAGGCGGGCCTCCACCGTGTCCGTGATGCGGCTGATGTCCGCGCCGACCACGTCCCGCAGCACCTTGGTCATCGGCCAGCGGGTCAGGTCCTCCACGTCGACGCGGTCGGCCAGTTCCGGACGGACGTAGTTGCGGGCGTGGTTGGTCGGCTCGCCGGTCTTCTCGTCGCTGCGCAGCCGGTGATACGTGCCCACCTCGCCCGCATCCGGGAAGTACTCGGCCAGTTCGGCGGGGACCGGGGCCCTGCCGTGGCCGAGCAGTTCCGTCGTCATGCCGGACTGCTGGGCCACGATCGCGTCCACCGAGCCGAGCAGCCGGACCGGGGCGCCCCGCCGGGCGTGCGGCTCGATGAACGTGCCCCGCCGGCGGTGCCGCGTGATGAGCCCCTCCTCCTCCAGCTCCTTCAGCGCCTGCCGCATGGTCAGCACGCTCACGCCGTAATGCCCGGCCAACTGCTCCTCGGTGGGCAGGCGCAGCGGCTCCCGGGGCGAGCGGCCGAGGATCGAGGCGCGCAGCGACTGCGACACCTGGTACCAGAGCGGCAGCTTGCGGTTCAGGACGATCGAGTCCGGGGCGAAGGAGGTCACGGGCCCATCCGTACCGGTCGGCACTGCTCAGGGCAAGGGGCGGAAGTGCCGCTGAAGGCCCTGCCAGACGTCGTCGTACCCGCGCTGGAGGTGCTCCGCGCGGGCCGCGTGCGGCGTCAGCGTCACCGGCCAGCGCGTCTCGAACATGAACGCCAGGCCGTCGTCGACCTTGTGCGGCTTCAGTTCGGCCGCGCTCGCCCGGTCGAAGGTCTCCCGGTCCGGGCCGTGCGCCGACATCATGTTGTGCAGCGAGCCCCCGCCGGGCACGAAGCCCTCCGCCTTCGCGTCGTAGGCGCCCTCCACCAGGCCCATGTACTCGCTCATCACGTTCCGGTGGAAGTACGGCGGCCGGAACGTGTCCTCGCCCACCAGCCAGCGCGGCGCGAACACCACGAAGTCCACGCCCGCCAGGCCCGGCGTGTCCGACGGCGAGGTCAGCACCGTGAAGATCGACGGGTCGGGGTGGTCGTAGGAGATGCTGCCGATGACGTTGAAGCGGCGCAGGTCGTACACGTACGGCACGTGGTTGCCGTGCCAGGCGACGACGTCGAGCGGGGAGTGGTCGTAGGTGGCCGCCCACAGGTTGCCGCAGTACTTGTTGACCACCTCCACCGGGCCCTCCACGTCCTCGTACGCGGCGACCGGCGCGCGGAAGTCCCTTGGGTTCGCGAGGCCGTTGGCGCCGATCGGGCCGAGGTCGGGCAGGCGGAACGGGGCGCCGTAGTTCTCGCAGACGTAACCGCGGGCCGTGGCGTCGAGCAGGTCCACGCGGAAGCGGACGCCGCGCGGGACCAGCGCCACGTCGCCCGGTTCGGCGTGCAGCAGGCCGAACTCGGTGCGCAGCAGCAGTCCGCCGCGCTCGGGCACGATCAGCAGCTCGCCGTCGGAGTCGCTGAAGACGCGCTCCATCGAGGAGTTGGCGTGGTAGAGGTGCACGGCCATGCCGGTGCGCTGGGTGACGTCGCCGTTGCCGCCGAGGGTCCACAGGCCGGCCACGAAGTCCGTCCCGGCGGGGGGTTCGGGCAGCGGGTTCCAGCGCAGCCGGTTCGGGTCGGGGACGGTCTGCGTGAAGGGCGCCGTGCGCAGCGCGCCGTTGCCCGTGCGGGTGAACGCCGGGTGCGCGGCCGACGGGCGGATGCGGTACAGCCACGAGCGCCGGTTGTGGGCCCTCGGCTCGGTGAACGCCGAACCGCTGAGCTGCTCCGCGTACAGCCCGAGCGGGGCCCGCTGCGGCGAGTTGCGGCCCTCGGGCAGCGCGCCCGGCACGGCCTCGGAGCTGTGCTCGTTGCCGAAGCCGGAGAGATAGGTCAGCCCTTCGGCGGTCTTCCTGACCTCCCCGCGCTCGAACACGCTCCCGCGGGCGGTGCCCCCATCGCTCATGATCGCTCCCTTGCCCTCACACGGCTGCCCGAACCGGCTCCCGATTCCTATGCAACACCGTAGGATTGCGTCGTCGCTTGTGCAAGAGGGCGCCGGGCGTCCGCGCACGGGCCTCCTCCTGAAGGTCCCCGCCGTGTCCTCATCAGGAACGACCAGAACCAGACTTCAGGGGGATACGGCCGGTCGCACCCGTGTTCTACGCTCCCCGGCATGTCGTGGACGCGGGGCATCCTGGCGGCGCTCGCGGTCTGGGTCACGCTGTCGGCCGGACCCGTGGGCTGCGGCACCGGTGATGCGCGAGAGACGGGGAACGGGGAGTCGTCGGAGGCCGCCGGCCGGCTCCTCGACGAGACCGACGAGCAGGGCCGCCCCTACCGCGAGGTCGGCGGGGAGAACACCCCCGGCGTCGGCGTCGAGGTGCAGCCCGAGGAGGACGGCGGCTGGGGCGTACGCCTGACGCTGCGCGACTTCCGTCTCTCACCGCCCGGCACCCGCGAGCGCGCCGTGCCGGGCCACGGACTCGCGCACCTCTACGTGGACGACCGGCTCGTCACCCGGCTGCACACCCCCGAGCACCGGCTCCCCGCCGTCCCGCGCGGCACCCACCGCGTCACCGCCCGGCTGTACGCCGACGACGGCACCGTGTGGGTGGTCGACGGCAAGCCGGTGGAGAGCACCGCGGACATCACCGTCTCGGCGCCCACCCCCTGAAGGGCGTTCACCCTCTGAAGGGTGGTGCGGAAGACGGTGTCCAAGCTTTGGGGCGAGGTTCACCGGACGGCTGCGGAGCGGCATGATGAACCTCGTGCCCCACCCGACATCGCTCCGGCGCGCGCCCATACAGCGGCGCAGCGCCGAACGGCTGGCCCGGATCCTCGACGCCTGCGCCGACCTGCTCGACGAGGTCGGTTACGACGCCCTGACCACCCGGTACGTCGCGCAGCGCGCCGGCGTGCCGATCGGCTCGGTCTACCGGTTCTTCGGCAACAAGCGGGAGATGGTCGACGCGCTCGCCCAGCGCAACCTGGAGCGCTACACCGACCGGGTCACGGAGCGGCTGCGGCAGTCCGGCGGCGAGGGCTGGCGCGCGGCCCTGGACACCGTGCTCGACGAGTACCTGGAGATGAAGCGCACCGCGCCCGGCTTCTCCCTGGTCGACTTCGGCAACCAGATCCCGGTCGGGGCGCGCGAGGGTGAGCCGAACACCCGGGTCGCCGACCGCTTCACCGAACTGCTCGCCGGCCACCTGCGCCGCGAGCCGGACGAGGAACTGCGCCGCACCTTCCTGGTCGCCGTGGAAACCGCCGACACCCTCGTCCACCTCGCCTTCCGGATGACCCCCGGAGGCGACCGGAAGATCATCGCGGAGACCCGGGAGATCCTCCGGGCGTACTTGGCGCGGGTCCTGGACTGAGGCGCGGCGACCCCCCGCGCGCACCCCCGTCCGCAAGGGCCTCCCCAACATGCCTACCGGTCGGTATGCTCACGGCGATCGAGCGTCACTGCTGCCGCCACCCTCCGGGAGGACCACGTGTCCCGCACCGCTCTGCGAATCTGCCCCTTGTGCGAGGCCACCTGCGGGCTGACCCTCACCATCGACGGCACCCGCGTCACGGCCGCCCGCGGTGACCGCGACGACGTGTTCAGCAAGGGGTTCATCTGCCCCAAGGGCGCCTCCTTCGGCGCCGTCGACGGTGACCCCGACCGGCTGCGCGGCCCGCTGGTGCGCCGCGACGGCGAGCTGCGCGAGGCCACCTGGGAGGAGGCCTTCGACGCCGTCGCCGCCGGCCTGCGCCACGTCGTGGAGCGCGACGGGCCGAACGCGGTGGGCGTCGTCCTCGGCAACCCCAACGTGCACACCATGGCCGGCGGCCTCTACCCGCCGCTCCTGATCGGCGGACTCGGCACCCGGAGCGTCTTCAGCGCCTCCACGGTGGACCAGATGCCCAAGCACGTGTCCTGCGGGCTCATGTACGGCGACGCCCACCTGATCCCCGTGCCCGACCTGGACCACACCGACCACCTCCTCCTCATCGGCGCCAACCCGCTGGAGTCCAACGGCAGTCTGTGCACCGCCCCCGACTTCCCCGGCAAGCTCAGGGCCCTCAAGGCCCGCGGCGGCACCCTCACCGTCATCGACCCGCGCCGCACCCGCACCGCCAAGCTCGCCGACCGGCACGTCGCGATCCGCCCCGGCGCCGACGCGCTGCTCCTCGCGGCGATGGCGACCGTCCTGTTCGAAGAGCGCCTCACCGACCTCGGCGACCTCGCCCCGCACGTCCAGGGGCTGGAGGAACTCGCGGACGCCGTACGGGACTTCACCCCCGAGTCCGTCGCCGCCGCCTGCGACGTCGACGCCGACACGATCCGCGCCCTCGCCCGGGAACTGGCCGCCGCGCCCACCGCCGCCGTCTACGCCCGCATCGGCAGCTGCACCGTCCCGCACGGCACCCTCGCCAGCTGGCTCGTGGACGTCCTCAACGTCCTCACCGGCAACCTCGACCGGCCCGGCGGCGCCCTCTTCCCGCAGGCCGCCACCGACCGCACCCCGCGCCCCGCGGGACCCGGCCGCGGCTTCGCCCTGGGCCGCTGGCGCTCCCGCGTGAGCAAGCACCCGGAGGCGAAGGGCGAGCTGCCGCTGTCCGCGCTCGCCGAGGAGATCGACACCGCCACCGCCGAGGGCGCGCCGATCCGCGCCCTGATCACCGTCGCCGCCAACCCCGTCCTGTCCGCGCCCGACGGCGACCGCCTCGACAAGGCGCTGGACTCCCTCGACTTCATGGTCAGCGTCGACCCGTACCTCAACGAGACCTCGCGCCACGCCGACGTCGTCCTGCCGCCGCCCCCGCCCGGCCAGAGCCCGCACCACGACTTCGCGTTCAACACCCTCGCCGTCCGCAATCAGGTCCGCTACACCCGCCCCGCGGTCCCGCTGGAGCCCGGCCGCATGCTCGAGACGGAGATCCTGGCCCGGCTGATCCTCGCCGCGACGGGCATGCACGGCGCCGACCCGGCCGCCGTCGACGCCATGGTGATCGAGCAGACCCTCGCCAAGGCGGTCGGCGAGGCCCACTCCCCGGTGCACGGACGCGATCCCGAGGAACTGGCCGCGCTGCTCACCGGCGTCGACGGCCCCGAGCGGCGGCTCGACATGATGCTCCGCCTCGGCCCGTACGGCGACGGATTCGGCGCCCGGCCGGGCGGGCTGTCCCTCGCCGAACTGCTCGACCACCCGCACGGCATCGACCTCGGTCCGCTCGCCTCCCGCCTGCCGCAGCCGCTGAAGACCCGCAGCGGCAAGGTGGAACTCCTGCCGGCCCCGATCGCCGACGACCTGCCGCGCCTGCGCGCCGCCATGACCGGGCGCGCCGCGGGAATCGTCCTCGTGGGCCGCCGCCACCTGCGCTCCAACAACAGCTGGATGCACAACGTGCCCGCCCTCACCGGCGGCACCAACCGCTGCACCCTCCACATCCACCCCGACGACGCCCGGCGCCTCGGCGTCACCGACGGCAGCCCGGTGCGGGTGACGGGCGCCGGGGGAGCGGTGACCGCCCCCGCCGAGGTCACCGACGGCATCCGCCCCGGCGTCGTGAGCCTGCCGCACGGCTGGGGCCACGACCGCCCCGGCACCCGGCTCCGGCACGCGGCCACCGATCCCGGCGTCAACGTCAACCAGCTCCTCGACGGCAGCCTCCTCGACCCGCTGTCCGGCAACGCGGTCCTCAACGGCGTCCCCGTCGAGCTCGCGCCGGTGCCCGAAACGCTCGGCGCCATGACCTGAGCAAAGCTGTGACCTGGAGTTTTGCGCTTATTGCTCGCAGGTCAACGTCTTGTGACGCCGCTCGACGGGACCTAACGTCGCTCGCACCGCCGGCCCTGGTGGGATGTTCAAGGGCGAACGTTAGGTATCCATTTCATGCTGACCATCCTCGGCTTCGCCATGATCGCGACCTTCCTGGTCCTGATCATGCTGAAGAAGATGTCGCCGATCGCGGCGCTCGTGCTGATCCCCGCGCTGTTCTGCGTGTTCGTCGGCAAGGGCGCCGAGCTCGGCGGCTACGTCATCGACGGCGTGACCGACCTCGCCCCCACCGCGGCGATGCTCATGTTCGCGATCGTCTACTTCGGGGTGATGATCGACGTCGGGCTGTTCGACCCGATCGTCCGGGGGATCCTCAGGTTCTGCCGGGCCGACCCGATGCGCGTCGTCGTGGGCACCGCGCTGCTCGCCGCGATCGTCTCGCTGGACGGCGACGGCTCGACCACCTTCATGATCACCGTCTCGGCGATGTACCCCCTGTACAAGCGCCTGAAGATGAGCCTGGTCGTGATGACCGGCGTCGCCGCGATGGCCAACGGCGTGATGAACACCCTGCCCTGGGGCGGCCCGACCGCCCGCGCCGCCACCGCCCTCAAGCTGGACGCCAGCGACATCTTCGTCCCGATGATCCCGGCCCTCGCCGTCGGCCTGCTCGGCGTCATCGGCCTCTCGTACGTCCTCGGCCTGCGCGAGCGCAAGCGGCTCGGCGTGCTCACCCTGGACGAGGTGCTCGTCGAGGAGCCGGAGACGGTCCTGGCCGGCTCCGGCGGCACGGGCAGCGCGGGCGGCATCGGCAAGGGCGTCGCCAAGTCCTCCGCCGTCACCGGGCGTTCGGGCTCCGGCACCGACGCCGAGTCCGAGGAGCCCGCCGACGCGGACGCCGGACTCCAGGGCCTCGACCCGAACCGGCCCACCCTGCGGCCCAAGCTGTACTGGTTCAACGCGGGCCTCACGGTCGTCCTGCTCACCGCCATGATCATGGAGTGGCTGCCGATCCCGGTGCTGTTCCTCCTCGGCGCCGCGCTCGCGCTCACCGTCAACTTCCCGCACATCCCGGACCAGAAGGCCCGCCTCGCCGCCCACGCCGACAACGTCCTGAACGTCTCCGGCATGGTCTTCGCCGCCGCCGTCTTCACCGGCGCCCTCCAGGGCACCGGCATGGTCGACCACATGGCCCGCTGGATGGTCGACGTCATCCCGGACGGCATGGGCCCGCACATGGGCCTCGTCACCGGCCTGCTGAGCCTGCCGCTCACCTACTTCATGTCGAACGACGGCTTCTACTTCGGCATCCTGCCGGTCCTCGCCGAGGCCGGCGCCGCGCACGGCGTGTCCCCGGTGGAGATCGCCCGCGCCTCGATCGTCGGCCAGCCGCTGCACATGTCCAGCCCGCTCGTCCCCGCCGTGTACGTCCTGGTCGGCATGGCCAGGGTCGAGTTCGGCGACCACACCCGGTTCGTCGTGAAGTGGGCCGCCCTCACCTGCCTGGTCATCCTCGCGGCGGGCATCCTCTTCGGCATCATCTGACCCCCCGGCCGTCCGGCGTCCAGAAAGGACACGACACATGAGGCCCGGTGGGAACCGCGGCTGGCTGCTCCGCCTCGTCATCGCCTTCGGCTTCGCGCAGGGGGCGGTGTCGATGGCCCGGCCCGCCGTCTCCTACCGGGCCCTCGCGCTCGGCGCCGACGAGCGGGCGATCGGCGTCATCGCGGGCGTCTACGCGCTGCTGCCGCTCTTCGCCGCCGTCCCCCTCGGCCGCCGCACCGACCACGGCCGCTGCGCGCCCCTGCTGCCGGCCGGCGTCGTCCTGATCGCCGGCGGCTGCGCCCTGAGCGGCGCCGCCGGCTCCCTGTGGGCGATGGCGCTGTGGAGCGGCGTGATGGGCCTCGGGCACCTCTGCTTCGTCATCGGCGCCCAGTCGCTCGTCGCCCGCCAGTCCGCGCCCCACGAACAGGACCGCAACTTCGGCCACTTCACGATCGGCGCCTCCCTCGGCCAGCTCGTCGGGCCCGTCGCGGCGGGCGCGCTGATCGGCGGCCACGACATGGCCCGCAGCAGCGCCCTCGCGCTCGTCGTGGCGGGCGCGGGAGCCGCCGTCGCGTTCACGACGCTGTGGCGCATCGAGCACCGTACGGCGGCCAAGTCCCGTACGGGGCAAGGGGAACGGGTGCCGGTGCGGGGCATCCTGCGCGCCCGGGGCGTGCCCGCGGGGATCCTCATCAGCCTCTCGGTGCTGTCCGCGACCGACATCCTCACCGCCTACCTCCCGGTGGTCGGCGAGCACCGGGGCATCGCCCCGTCCGTCATCGGCGTCCTGCTCAGCCTGCGCGCGGCGGCCACCATCGCCTGCCGCCTGGCGCTCACGCCCCTCCTGCGGCTGGTCGGCCGCACCCCGCTGCTCACCGGCACCTGTCTGCTGGCCGCCCTGCTGTGCGCGGGCATCGCGCTGCCGGTGCCGGTGTGGGCGCTCGGGGTGATGCTCTCGGTGCTGGGCTTCTGCCTCGGCGTGGGGCAGCCGCTGTCGATGACGACCGTCGTGCGGGCCGCCCCCGACAGCGCCCGCTCCACGGCGCTCGCCCTGCGGCTGACCGGCAACCGCCTGGGTCAGGTGGCCGCGCCCGCCGCCGCGGGCCTGGTGGCCGGGGTCGCGGGTGTCGCCGCGCCGTTCGTGATGCTCGGCGCGCTGCTGCTGGTCTCCTCGGGCGTCGCGCTGCGCTCACCGGCCCGCCCCGCTGAGCCGAAAGGGCGACATTCGACGGCTCGTACGGCGTTGTGACCGCCATTCCGGGTCGGACGTGACTCAGAGTCAGACCAAGAGTGATTTGTATGAAAATCACCTGACTCGGAGGAAACTACATGACCACCTCGGTCCGTCCGCGCCGCGCCGCCGCGCTCGCGGTTCTCGCCGCCGCGGGCACCACGCTCCTCGCGGCCCCCACGGCCGTCGCCGCCCCCGGTGACAACGGAGACGTCAAGATCCACTCGGTCGGCACGGCGCCCGACGACCCGCGCAACGAGCCGAAGGTCTGCAAGTTCTATCTCGCCGCCTTCAACTTCGACACCGTCCAGCAGGTCGCCTGGACCATCCAGACCCAGCCCCTGGTCCCGAACGGGCCGACCCGCCAGGGCAGCCTGACCCTGCAGAACGGCGCCGGGCAGACCCCGCCCATCTCGCTGCCCGACGGCCAGTACAAGCTGACCTGGAAGATCGTCGGCGGCATGGGCGCCGGCAAGCACAAGGTGTTCAAGGTCGACTGCCCCGACGACCCGACCACGCCGCCCAACGGCGGTCCCCCGGCGGGCGGCGGCGGCCTGGCCCGCGACGACGCCTTCAACCCGGTCGCCGGAGCCGCGGGCGTCGGCGTCGCCGCGATCGGCGGGGTCGCCTGGCTCCGGTTCCGTCGGCGTGCCGATGGCACGGCCTCCTGAGCGCAGGGGCCGGCCCGTCAGCCGGACGCGCGCCTTCCGCCTGACGCGGACGGTTCTCGTGGCCGTCAGCCTGGTGGCGGGCGGCGTCTGGTGGGCCCAGGACGACGAGCCCGGAGCGGCCACCGCCGCTCCGGGCCCCGCGGCGACCCGCCCGGACGGCACGTCCCACGCCGCCGAGCGGGTTCCCGCACGGACGGCGGCACCGGCCGCCCCGCGCGCGACGCCGAGTCCCCCGGCCGCGCCCCGGCCGCTGCCGCCGTCCCGTGCCACCCGGCTCTCCGTCCCCTACCTCGACGTCGACGCCCCGATCATGGGCCTCGAACTCGACGCGCAGCGCCGGATGACGGCCCCGCCCGACGACGACCCCAACCTGGTCGGCTGGTACGAGGGCGGCCCCACGCCCGGCGAGAACGGCACCGCCGTCGCCGTCGGACACCTCGACACCGCGAAGGGCCCGGCCGTCTTCGCGGGCCTCGGCGAACTGAAGCGCGGGCGCCGCATCGAGGTCCGGCGCGCCGACGACCGCACCGCCGTCTACACGGTCGACACCGTCAAGTCCTACGAGAAGGACGACTTCCCCGACGAGGAGGTCTACGGCCACCGGGGCCGCCCCGAACTGCGGCTGATCACCTGCGGCGGCACCTACGACCGGCGCGAGGGCTACTCCGGCAACGTGGTCGTCTTCGCCCACCTCACCCAGGTCCGCGACCCCGGCAGGCCCCACGACGGCAACTGAATCCGGGCGTCCGCTTTCTCACCTGCTGAGCAGGCGCGTCCGATCCCGCCCTGTCTCTTCCCCCGGGTGCACACATTCCGTTAACTTCCGTGACCCACAGCCCCGTACGACCCGTGCGGGGCATCCGACCGCGGAGCACCAGCGCCCAGTGAGCCCCCGGGGGCACCAGCCATGACACGCGCCATCTCCCTGCACGACGTGAGCAAGTCCTACACCCGCGGCGTCCGCGTGGTGGACCGGTTGTCCCTGGACATATCGCCCGGCGAGTTCCTCGTGCTGCTCGGCCCGTCCGGCTGCGGCAAGTCCACGGTGCTCCGGATGATCGCGGGCCTGGAGGAGATCGACGAGGGCCGGCTGTTCCTCGACGGCGAACTCTGCAACGAACTCCCGCCGTCCGCAAGGGACATGGCGATGGTCTTCCAGAACTTCGCCCTCTACCCGAGCATGACCAGCCGCGACAACATCGGCTTCCCGCTGCGCATCGAGAACCCGGGCACCGACCCCCGCCCGCGCGTGGACGCCACCGCCCGCATGCTCGGCATCGAGGACCTCCTCGACCGCTTCCCGAGCCAGCTCTCCGGCGGCGAGCGCCAGCGCGTCGCGATGGGCCGGGCCATCGCCCGCCACCCCTCGGCCTTCCTCATGGACGAGCCGCTGTCCAACCTCGACGCCAAGCTCCGCAACCACCTGCGCGCCGAGATCTCCAAGCTCACCCGCGAACTGGGCGTCACCACCGTCTACGTCACCCACGACCAGTCGGAGGCCATGTCCCTCGGCGACCGGGTCGCCGTCCTGCGCGGCGGAGTCCTCCAGCAGGTCGACACCCCGCGCATGGTCTACGCGCTGCCCGCCAACGTCTTCGTCGCCGCCTTCATCGGCACCCCGCGCATCAACCTGCTGCGCGGTCTGGTCCGCGCGCCGCTCGACGGCGCCATGACCATCAGCCTCGGCAAGCAGTTCCTGCGGCTGCCCGAACCGCTCTCCCTCGACCACCAGTTGCTGCGCGTCCAGCAGGGCCGCGAGGTCATCGTGGGCCTGCGCTCGGAGGCCGTGCGGATCGCCCAGCCGGCCGCCGCCCGGCCCGGAGAGATGGCCATCACCGGCCTCGTGGAGCACGTGGAGTACCAGGGCCACGAGAACCTCGTCCACTTCAACACCGGCTCCCGCCCCGCCGTCGTGCCCGACCTGGAGGCACCGCGCCCCGAGCGCCCGGTCCGCAGGCGCCGCCGCGAGGGCACCGTCCTGGACCGGCTCAGGGAGAAGGCGGGCGGCCTGCGCGCCGGGCCGGTGGTCGTCCTCGACCACCCCGAGCCCGACGCGCCCGAACCCGCCCGCGCCGATGCCCGGCTCCCCGGCGACCTCATCGTCCGCACCACCCCGGACATCGCCCTGCGCCACGGCATGCAGGTCCCGCTCCTCGTCGACATCGGCCACATGTTCGTCTTCGACCAGGACGGCGAACGCATCTGCCCCGCCCCGGCGCGGCTGCCCGACCTCGGGGGCGCCTGAAACCACCGGGGGAGGGTGAGCCGTACCACTGGGGGCCGCCCCTGGTGCCGGAAAACTAACGGCGCTAGTTTGGGGGCGGACGACGAGGCCCGCCCGGAGGGAACGCCATGAAGGCACACGACGGCATGTACATCGACGGCGCCTGGCGCCCGGCCGCCGGCCAGGACGCGATCGAGGTCGTGAACCCGGCCGACGAGCAGGTCATCGGCCGGGTACCGGCCGGCACCGCCCTGGACGTCGACACCGCCGTACGGGCCGCGCGCGCCGCCCTCGCCGGATGGGCCGCCACCCCGCCCGCCGAGCGGGCCACCCGCCTCGCCGCGCTGCGGGACGTGCTGGTCGCCCGCAAGGACGAGATCGCCGCGACCGTCACCGCGGAACTCGGCTCGCCGCTGAAGTTCTCGCAGGCCGTGCACGTGGGCGCCCCGATCGCGGTGGCGGGCTCGTACGCCGAACTCGCCGCCACGTACGCCTTCGAGGAGAAGGTCGGCAACTCGACCGTCTACCAGGAGCCGATCGGCGTCGTCGCCGCCATCACGCCCTGGAACTACCCGTTGCACCAGATCGTCGCCAAGGTCGCCCCGGCGCTCGCCGCCGGCTGCACGGTCGTCCTCAAGCCCGCCGAGGACACGCCGCTGACCGCGCAGCTGTTCGCGGAGGCGGTGCACGAGGCGGGCGTCCCGGCCGGCGTCTTCAACCTGGTGACCGGCCTCGGCCCGGTGGCCGGCCAGGCCCTCGCCGAGCACCCCGGCGTCGACCTGGTGTCCTTCACCGGCTCCACCGCCGTCGGCCGACGGATCGCCGCCACCGCGGGCGCGGCCGTGAAGAAGGTCGCCCTCGAACTCGGCGGCAAGTCCGCCAACGTCATCCTGCCGAGCGCCGACCTCGCCAAGGCCGTCAACGTCGGCGTCGCCAACGTGATGTCCAACTCCGGCCAGACGTGCAGCGCCTGGACCCGGATGCTGGTGCACTCCGCGCGGTACGACGAGGCCGTGGAACTCGCCGCGGCCGCCGCTGCCAAGTACGGCGACCGCATCGGCCCGGTCGTCAACGCCAAGCAGCGGGAGCGGGTGCTCGGTTACATCGAGAAGGGCGTCGCCGAGGGCGCCCGCCTGGTCGCCGGCGGCCCCGAAGCGCCGCACGACAAGGGCTACTTCGTCAGCCCCACCGTCTTCGCCGACGTCAAGCCCGGCATGACCGTCGCCCAGGAGGAGATCTTCGGCCCGGTCCTGTGCGTCCTGCGCTACGAGGACGAGGACGAGGCCCTGGACATCGCCAACGGCACGATCTACGGCCTCGCCGGCGCCGTGTGGGCGGGCGACGAGGCCGAGGCGGTGGCCTTCGCGCGCCGCATGGAGACCGGCCAGGTCGACATCAACGGCGGACGCTTCAACCCGCTGGCCCCGTTCGGCGGTTACAAGCAGTCGGGCGTCGGCCGCGAGCTCGGCGCGCACGGCCTGGCCGAGTACCTCCAGACCAAGTCGCTCCAGTTCTAGGCCCACGCACGCTTTCGTCCACCTCCCTCCCGCCCCAGGAGAGTTGTCCCGCCATGGCTGTTCGCGCCGCCGTCCTGCCCGCCGTCGGCTCCCCGCTGGAGATCACCGAGATCGACCTGCCCGACCCCGGACCCGGCCAGGTCCGCGTCCGGCTCGTCGCCGCCGGGGTCTGCCACTCCGACCTGTCCCTGACCAACGGCACCCTGCGACTCCCCGTCCCGGCCGTCCTCGGCCACGAGGGCGCGGGCACCGTCGTCGCCGTCGGCGAGGGCGTCGGCCACCTCGCGCCCGGCGACGGCGTCGTCCTCAACTGGGCGCCCGCCTGCGGAAACTGCCACGCCTGCGCGCTCGGCGAGGTCTGGCTGTGCGCCAACGCCCTGGCCGGCGCCGCCGAGGTGCACGCCCGCCGCACCTCCGACGGCACCGACCTCCACCCCGGCCTGAACGTCGCCGCGTTCGCCGAGGAGACCGTCGTCCACGAGTCCTGCGTGCTGCCCGCGCCGGACGGCGTCCCGCTCACCGACGCCGCGCTGCTCGGCTGCGCCGTCCTCACCGGATACGGCGCCGTCCACCACTCCGCCAAGGTCAGTCCCGGCGAGACGGTGGCCGTGTTCGGCGTCGGGGGAGTGGGCCTCGCCGCCCTCCAGGCCGCGCGGATCGCCGGCGCCTCGAAGATCGTCGCGGTCGACGTCTCCCCGGAGAAGGAGGACCTCGCGCGCGCCGCGGGCGCCACCGACTACGTCGTCGCCTCCGACACCACCGCCCGCGAGATCCGCGCCCTCACCGGCAAGCAGGGCGTCGACGCGGCCGTCGAGTGCGTGGGCCGCGCCGTCACCATCCGCACCGCCTGGGAGTCCACCCGGCGCGGCGGACGCACCACCGTCGTCGGCATCGGCGGCAAGGACCAGCAGGTCACCTTCAACGCCCTGGAGATCTTCCACTGGGGCCGCACCCTCTCCGGCTGCGTCTACGGCAACTCCAACCCGGCGCAGGACCTCCCGGTGCTCGCCGACCACATCCGCACCGGACGCCTCGACCTCGCCTCCCTGGTGACCGAGCGCATCGCCCTGGAGGGCATCCCGGCGGCCTTCGAGAACATGCTCGCCGGAAAGGGCGGACGCGCCTTGGTGATCTTCTAGCGGGTCCCCGCCGACACGGCACGGCACGGCGCGCCACAGCGCCCGCCGTCACGGCACGGCCCCGTCCGTACGGTGCCCGTCCGCACGGCGCGCCCCGCACCCGCCCCGGCCTCCCCGCGAGGCCGGGGCCACAGGCATGCCCGCGTACCCCGTGCCCCGCGCCCCCTCAGGTCACGGTCGAAACTCCTGCCGCACGACCCGTTGACGTCCATACCGTCCGGTCAGTACGTTCCCCGGAACCCAGAGCCGCCCCCCACCGTTCCGTCCCCGCAACTCCCCGGAGCGTGCACCTCATGGACACGGCCCCTTCCGCTCAACCGCTCACCACCCCCACCCCCACCGCCCCGAACCGGCGCCGCGTCGCCGGCGCCGCCGCCCTCGCCTCCGCCGTCGAGTGGTACGACTACTTCGTCTTCGGCATCGCCGCCGCGCTCGTCCTCGGCGACCTGTACTTCCCGGCCGGCAGCTCCACCGCCGGCGTCCTCGCCGCCTTCGCCACCTTCGCCGTCGGCTTCCTCGCCCGCCCCCTCGGCGGCATCGTCGCCGGGCACCTCGGCGACAAGCGCGGCCGCAAGCCCATGCTCGTCCTCGCCCTGACCCTGATGGGCGTCGCCACCACCGGCATCGGCCTGCTGCCCACGTACGAGACCATCGGCGTCGCCGCGCCGATCCTGCTCGTCCTGCTGCGCATCGCCCAGGGCGTCGCCGTCGGCGCGCAGTGGGGCGGCGCGATGCTGCTCGCCACCGAGTACGCCCCCGAGGGCAGGCGCGGCGTCTACGGCAGCGTCGTCCAGCTCGGCGTGCCCATCGGCGTCGTCACCGCCAACTCGGTCTTCCTGCTGGCCGGCGCGCTCACCACGGAGTCCGCGTTCACCGCCTGGGGCTGGCGCGTGCCGTTCGTCGTGGGCCTGCTCGTCCTCGGCCTGGCCTGGTACATCCACACCCGCGTCGAGGAGACCCCGGAGTTCCGGGCCGCCGAACGGGCGCTCGCCGAGAAGGAGCAGGCGGAGAAGGCGGCACGCACCTCGCCGCTGCGCACGATCCTGCGCGGCCACCTCGGCACGGTGCTGCTGGCCGGCGGCTCCTTCGCCGTGAACACCGCGACGTTCTACATCATCATCACCGGCGTCCTCGACTACACGACCCGCGAACTCGGCATGGAACGCGGCGCGGTGCTCGCCGTCTCGCTCTGCGTCAGCCTCACCCAGCTGGTGCTGATCCCGGCCGCCGCCGCCCTGTCCGACCGCATCGGCCGCATCCGCATCTACGCCGTCGGCGCGGCCGGCATCGGCCTGTGGGCGGTGCCGCTGTTCCTGCTGATCGACACCGGATCGCTGCTCTGGCTGGCCGTCGGCACGTTCGTCGCGAGCTGCTTCCTCAGCATCATGTACGGCCCTCAGGCCGCCCTGTTCGCCGAGCTGTTCACGGCGGAGATGCGGTACACCGGCGCCTCCCTCGGCTACCAGATCGCGGCCGTCGGCGGCGGCGGGCTCGCGCCGTTCGTGATGGTCCTGCTGCTGGAGGCGACGGGCACGTCGATGGCCGTGTCCGGCTACATCGTCGCGCTCGCGGTCGTCGCCCTGGTGTCCATCAAGGTCCTGTCGGACCGGGCGCGGGCCCAGGCCGACGCGGCGGCCGACTCAGCGGGCTGAGTCCGCGGCCCGAGCCGCCGCCCGCGACCGGGACCGGGACCGTGACCGGGACACGGCGACGCCCGCCAGGCACAGCACGCCGCCCACCAGCGTGAGCGGCCCCGGCACCTCGCCGAGCGCCAGCCACGACATCAGCACCACCAGTGCGGGCACCGCGTACGTGGTCGCGCCCATGCGGCTCGCGCTCGTCCGGGCGAGCGCGTACGCCCATGTCGTGAAGGCGAGCGCGGTCGGGAAGACGCCCAGGTAGACCATGTTGAGGGTCGCCGACGCGGGAGCGCCGGCCGCCTCGTGGACGAGCTGCCCGGCGAACGGCAGACAGGCCACCGCCCCGACCAGGCAGCCGAACGTCGTCACCTGGAGCGGGCTCGCCGCGCCCAGCGCGGGCTTCTGGGCGACGACACCGCCCGCGTACGCGATCGCCGCGAGCAGGCACAGCACGACGCCGAGCACCGAGGCGCCGCCCTCGCCGGACATCGACAGCCCGACGGTCACGGCCCCCGCGAAGGACACCGCCATGCCCGCCAGCAGCCGGGGCGGCATCGCGTCCCCGAGCAGCCGCGCGCCGAGCAGCGCGATCAGCACCGGGCCGATGTTCACGACCAGCGCGGCCGTGCCCGCGTCCACCTGCTGCTCGCCCCAGTTGAGGGCGACCATGTAGAAGCCGAACCACAGCACGCCGGACACCGCGATCCCGCGCCACGCGGCCCGCGGCGGCAGCCCTTCCCGGCGTATCAGGCAGATGACGGCCAGCGCGAGCGCGCCGGACAGCAGCCGCCCGAGCGCCAGCGCGCCCGGCGAGTACGCCTCGCCCGCACTGCGGATCGAGACGAACGCGGAGGCCCACAGCACAACGGTGACGGCCGCGGCCCCGGCGGCAAGCAACTCACCACGACGCACGGGGGAGACGGAGAGGTCAGGGGCGGTGCTCATCATGCTCCAGAGACTAGGAGGCGAGGGCGAAGGGGTCTCGCGTGTTTCGGACGGGGAGCCGGCGGGCCCCTGGCCGGGGGCTTCGCGGGCGGCGGGGTGGTCGGACGGTCGTTCCGGGGCGGGTCCTCCGGCGCGGCCTCGCGGCAGGCGTCGGCTGATCGAGCCGGTCGGATGCCTCCCCCTGGAGCCCGCCGTGTTCGGGTCGGTCGGGCAGGTCTCGCGTGGCGGGTGTCCGCCGCCCGGCGCGGGGGCGGGGTGGGTCGGGGCCCGGTTCATCGCAGTGTCATCGGGTCGATGCCCAGCAGCGTGGACAGCGCTGCCTCGCCCGTCGTCGTCACCTTCACCGCCCGCTGGGAGCCGACGCGCACGCACCAGCCCGTGGCCAGAGCGTGCCGGCACAGGGCCGCGCCCGCGATGCCGGCGAGGTGCGGGCGGCGCTCGGTCCAGTCGAGGCAGGCGCGGGCGAGCGGGCGCCGGCCGCGGCGGTCCAGGTCGATTCCCGCCGCCTCGAACCACGCCAGCCCCGCGTCCGTCAGCGCGAACCCGGTGTCCTGCCGCAGCAGTCCGCGTGCCGTGAGCGCGTCGGTCACCGCGATGCCGAGCCGCCCGGCGAGATGGTCGTAGCAGGTCCGGCCGCGGGCCATCGCCGACCCGGCGCTCGCCTCCCGCAGCGAGCGCGGGCGCGACGGCGCGGCGTCCGGCGCGATCTGCGCGGCCAGGTCCTCGACGAGCTGCGCGACTCGCGCGTCGGCCAGCCGCACGTACCGGTGCCGGCCCTGGCGTTCCTCGGCGAGCAGTCCGCCGGCCACGAGCCGGCCCAGGTGTTCGCTGAGTGTCGAGGCGGCCACGCCCGCGTGCCGCGCCAGCTCGCCGGCGGTCCACGCCCGCCCGTCGAGCAGCGCCAGCAGACAGGCGGCCCGCGTCTCGTCCGCGAGCAGTGCGGCGAGCCGGGCCAGGTGCGGTGCCCGCGCGTCCCTGGAGGTCATGCGTACAGGATGCGGTACGCACACTTCGGCGCCCGCCGAACGATCGCCGGGGGCGCGACGGGCGTCAGACGGCGCGCGCCACCTGCTCGTACTGCACCGCGAGCCCGTCCAGCAGCGCCGCGAGCCCCGTCTCGAAGGCCCGCTCGTCGATCTTCTCCTGCTGCTCGGCGAGGAGGTGGGCCTGCCCCAGGTGCGGATAGTCGGCGGGGTCGTAGGCGCTGGCGTCGTCCACGAAGCCGGCGGCGAAGGAACCGAGCGCCGAGCCCATGATGAAGTACCGCATCAGCGCGCCGATCGAGGTGGCCTGCGCGGGCGGCCACCCCGCGTCGACCATCGCGCCGTACACCGCGTCCGCGAGCCGGAGCGCGGCCGGGCGGCGGCCGGGCCCGCGGGCGAGCACCGGGACGATGTTGGGGTGGTCGCGCAGCGCCGTCCGGTAGGAGACGGCCCAGTCGTGCAGCGCGGTCCGCCAGTCCCGGCCGTCCTCGAACATCGACAGGTCGACCTGGGCGCTCACCGAGTCGGCGACGGCCTCCAGGATCTCGTCCTTGGTCCGGAAGTGGTTGTAGAGCGAGGGCCCGCTGACCCCCAGTTCCGCGGCGAGCCGGCGCGTGGAGACGGCGGCGAGGCCCTCCGCGTCCACGAGCGCACGGGCCGTCTCGACGATCCGGTCGGTGCTGAGCAGGGGCTTGCGCGGTCGGGCCATGGCGCACATAGTAGGGCTGCGCAGAGAAACTAGCAGTGCTAATTTAAATGTACGGCTTTCAAGATCCGTCTTCAGTGGGGTGACTCGGCATGAACCTGGAGCTCAGCGAGGAGCAGACCGCCGTCCGGCAGCTCGCCCGGGACTTCGTGGAGCGCGAGATCGCCCCCCATGTCGTCGCCTGGGACCGCGCCGAGGAGGTGGACCGCGGCATCGTGAAGAAGCTCGGCGAGGTCGGCTTCCTCGGCCTGACCGTCGACGAGGAGTACGGCGGCTCCGGCGGCGACCACCTCGCGTACTGCCTGGTCACCGAGGAACTCGGCCGCGGCGACTCCTCGGTGCGCGGCATCGTCTCCGTCTCGCTCGGCCTGGTCGCCAAGACCATCGCCGCCTGGGGGAACGAGGAGCAGAAGCGCCGCTGGCTCCCCGGCCTCACCTCCGGCGCGTACGTCGGCTGCTTCGGCCTGACCGAGCCCGGCACCGGTTCCGACGCCGGGAACCTCGCCACCCGCGCGGTCCGCGACGGCGGCGACTTCGTCATCAACGGCAGCAAGATGTTCATCACCAACGGCACCTGGGCCGACGTCGTGCTGCTCTTCGCGCGCTCCACCGACGCGCCCGGCCACAAGGGCGTCTCCGCCTTCCTGGTGCCCACCGACACCCCCGGCCTGACCCGCCGCACCGTGCACGGCAAGCTCGGCCTGCGCGGCCAGGCCACCGCCGAGCTGGTCCTGGAGGACGTCCGCGTGCCCGCCTCCGCGCTCATCGGCGAGGAGGGCCAGGGCTTCAAGGTCGCCATGTCCGCGCTCGCCAAGGGCCGGATGTCGGTCGCCGCCGGCTGCGTCGGCATCGCCCAGGCGGCCCTGGACGCGGCCGTCAAGTACGCGGGGGAGCGCGAGCAGTTCGGGAAGACCATCGCCCATCACCAACTCGTCCAGGAACTCATCAGCGACATCGCCGTCGACGTGGACGCCGCCCGGCTGCTCACCTGGCGGGTGGCCGACCTCGTCGACCGGGGCCGGCCGTTCGCCGTGGAGTCCTCCAAGGCCAAGCTGTACGCCTCCGAGGCCGCGGTCCGCGCCGCCAACAACGCGCTCCAGGTGTACGGCGGATACGGCTACATCGACGAGTACCCGGCGGGCAAACTGCTGCGCGACGCCCGCGTGATGACCCTGTACGAGGGCACCAGCCAGATCCAGAAGCTGGTCATCGGGCGCGCGCTGACGGGGGTCTCCGCCTTCTGAACCGGCCTTCTGCCGCGTTCTGAGTACGTCGTCTGAGTATCTCGGCGGATGTGGCGCGGGCCACGTCCGCCGATCCTTTCCCCATGAGTGACACACCGGTCAAGCAGCAGAGCACGGCCGCCTTCTACGGCCAGGCCGTCGCGTCCTTCGCCGTCGCCCTCGGGGCCACGGCCGTCGGCATCCTCAACCTCGAGACGGACGTGTGGGTGCGCGCCTTCCTCGGCATCGCCGTCCTCTACCTCGTCACGTCCGCCTTCACCCTCGCCAAGGTGATCAGGGACCGCCAGGAGGCGGGCCAGATCGTGAGCCGCGTCGACCAGGCGAGGCTCGAGAAGATCCTCGCCGAGCACGACCCCTTCCAGAAGCTCTGACCGATCACGAAGCTCTGAGGGATCACGAAGCTCTGAGAGATCATGCTAAGCGCTCGCTCACCCTCGGGGGTATGGTGATACCCCTGTCGGACAGTGAGGGGTGAGTGATGAGTACGGCGGAGGAGACGGCCGGCGGCGAGGCGCAGGCGTGGGGCGAGGTCACGCCCGACGCGGCCAGGCGACTGCTGATCGCCGCCGTGGAGGCCTTCGCCGAGCGGGGCTACCACGCGACGACGACCCGTGACATCGCGGGCCGCGCCGGCATGAGCCCGGCCGCGCTCTACATCCACTACAAGACCAAGGAAGAGCTGCTCCACCGGATCAGCCGGATCGGCCACGAGAAGGCCCTGGAGATCCTGCGGACCGCGTCACGCGGCGAGGGCGGCGCCACCGAGCGGCTCGCCGACGCGGTGAGTTCCTTCGTCCGCTGGCACGCCGGCGGGCGCACCACGGCCCGGGTCGTGCAGTACGAACTGGACTCGCTCGGCCCCGACGCCCGCGCCGAGATCCTCGCGCTGCGCCGCAAGGTTGACGGCGAGATCCGCGGGATCATCGAGGACGGCGTCGCCACGGGCGAGTTCGACGTCATCGACGTGCACGGCACGACGCTGGCCGTCCTCTCGCTGTGCATCGACGTCGCCCGCTGGTTCAACGTGGACGGCCCGCGCACGCCCGACGAGGTCGGCGCCCTCTACGCCGACCTCGTGCTCCGCATGGTCGGGGCCGGGACGGCCCGCGGCGAGTGAGGCGGACGACGCTCAGAGGTAGTAGCGCGCCACCGACTCGGCCACGCACACCGGCTTGTCGCCGCCCTCGCGCTCCACGGTGAACGCGAGGGTCAGCTGCACGCCGCCCGGCACGTCCTCGACGTTCGCGATCCGCGCGGTGGCCCGCAGCCGTGAGCCGACCGGGACGGGGGCGGGGAAACGGACCTTGTTCGTGCCGTAGTTGACGCCCATCTTCACGCCCTCGACGCCGATCAGCTGCGGCCCGAACAGCGGCAGCAGCGACAGGGTCAGATAGCCGTGCGCGATCGTCGTGCCGAACGGGCCCGCCTTGGCCTTCTCCGGGTCCACGTGGATCCACTGGTGGTCGCCGGTGGCCTCCGCGAACAGGTCGACGCGCTTCTGGTCGACCTCCAGCCAGTCGGTGTACCCCAGCTGCTCGCCCACCGCCGCCCTCAGTTCGTCGGCGGAGGTGAAGATCCTCGGCTCTGCCATGTCGCTGGCCTCCCGCGTCACAAGTCCGGTCGCTGCATCCAAGCTCGCTACATCTAAGCGACTGCTTAGCATGGTCCTCTCGGCGCTCCCTGTCAACGGAAACGGGGCGGGCCGGTGGTGGGTAGGGTTCGGGGAGTGCCCCAGATTCCCGAGAAGATCCACGAGCTCACGGTCGGCCAGCTCGCCGCGCGCAGCGGCGCCGCCGTCTCCGCCCTGCACTTCTACGAGTCCAAGGGCCTGATCAGCAGCCGCCGCACCACGGGCAACCAACGCCGCTACAGCCGCGACACACTGCGCCGCGTCGCGTTCATCAGGGCCGCGCAGCGCGTCGGCATCCCGCTGGCCACGATCCGCGACGCACTCGCCGAACTCCCCGAGGAGCGCACGCCGACCCGCGAGGACTGGGCCCGGCTGTCGGAGGCGTGGCGCTCCGAACTGGACGAGCGGATCAACCAGCTGAACCGGCTCCGCGACCACCTCACCGACTGCATCGGCTGCGGCTGTCTCTCCCTGGACGGCTGCGTCCTGTCCAACCCGGACGACGTCTTCGGCGACCGCCTGACGGGCTCCCGCCTGCTGGTCGAGCAGGGCAGGGCCCGCCGCCGCGGCACACCGCGTCAGGGGCCGTCCGGCGGATGAGGGGGTGCGGCATCCCCGTCGCACCCCCGTCGCGCTCGGGCGCGGTCAGGCGGACACCAGCATCCGCCCGTGCCTGGCGTCCGCCAGGGCTCCCGGGGTCAGGACCGGACGCGGGACCAGGATCCCGCAGTCCGTGCAGACCGGGCCCGCCGACGGCTCGTGGTCCAGGCCGTACTTCCACACGAGCCGCGCGCCGCCGCACACCGGGCAGCCCGTGCCCGGTTCGCGCTCCAGGGCGGCGATCAGCCGGCGCAGTACCTCGGCCAGCGGCTCACGGGGGTGCAGCCGCGGGTCGTCGCACCAGGCCACGCCGAAACCGCCCCAGGTCAGCCGGTGCCAGTCGTCCACGCTGCCCGGCCGGCGCAGCCCGTCGTGCTTCTCTTTCTTGCGGCGCTCGGCGAACTCGACCTCGTAGGCCAGCCACACCGCGCGCGCTTCCTCCAGTTCCTCCAGTGCGGCCACGAGCCGCACCGGGTCGGGGGAGCGGTCCTCGGGGGCGAACCCGGCCCGGGAACTCAGATGGTCCCAGGTCGCCCTGTGCCCGTAAGGGGCGAACCGCTCAAGGCACTTGCGCAGCGAGTAGCGCCGTAGCGCCAGGTCGCACCGTGGATCACGGACCTGTCTCGCGAGACTTCGGAAACCGGCCATCGTCCTGCACCTCCGTCACACCTGCACCTTGTTTTCCGGTCACTTCGGCGTCGTCGTAAGGACGTCGTCGAGTAGACGTATCGACAAGCGATTCGGCTCCATCCGTTTTCCGGCGCTCCCCCGGAGCCGGGCGGGGCGACACGCGAGCCAACTGCCGTGGCCTGTGTGCCAACTGTGCTTCCTCCAAAAACTGACGCATGTTCATCTTCAATCCCGGGGATACCGGCGGTAACGTCGGCCAACCCCGTCGGGAGGAGTTGCCATGCCACGGCGCACCCCGCGCACCGCCCTCGACAGACTGAGAACTCCCCGGAGAATCCACGGGTTCCTGAAGACCGCTTCCGTATGCGCTTTGATTGCCGGTCTTTTGTCACCGCTTTCCCCGGCGGTCGCGGCACCGGCGGCCGAGCGGGCGCCCGCGACCCCCGCCGCGGCGGCCGACGACCATTGCGGCGGCCGGTGTTCGGACATCCTGCCGCCCGGCCAGAACGGCAACGCCACCCTCGCCCAGATCCTGCTCAACCAGGCCTTCGGCACCCAGCCCGCGCACGCCGAGGACCAGCTCGCGCCCTACGCCCGCCTCGCGAGCGGCTATCCGTCCCTCACCAACGAGAAGATCAACACCTTCTTCAACGACGCCTCGTTCGGCGTCCCCGAGGATCAGGTCGCCTCCACCCTCCGCCCGGCCGGACGCGGTGACGTCACGATCGTCCGCGACAAGAAGACCGGTGTGCCGCACATCACAGGAACGACCCGGTACGGCACGGAGTTCGGCGCAGGCTACGCGGCCGCCCAGGACCGCCTGTGGCTCATGGACCTCTTCCGGCACGTCGGACGCGGCCAGTTGACGCCCTTCGCGGGCGGCGCCGCGGCCAACCAGGGCCTGGAGCAGGAGTTCTGGCGCAGCGCCCCGTACACCGAGGCCGAACTCCAGGCGCAGATAGACAGCGCCGTCGCCAGGAGCGGAGAGCGCGGCGCGCAGGCGCTGGCCGACGTCAACGCCTACCTCGACGGCATCAACGCCTACATCGACGCCTCCGACAAGGGCCGCTACTTCCCCGGCGAGTACGTCCTCACCGGCCACAAGGACTCGATCACCAACGCCGGCACCATCGAGCACTTCAGGGCCACCGACCTCGTCGCGCTGGCCTCGGTGATCGGCTCGCTGTTCGGCTCCGGAGGCGGCGGCGAGGTGAACAACGCCCTGTCCCTGCTGGCCGCGCAGGAGAAGTACGGCGTCGTCGAGGGCACGAAGGTCTGGGAGTCGTTCCGCGAGCGCAACGACCCCGAGGCCGTCCTCACCGTCCACGACGGCAGCTTCCCGTACGGGCAGAAGCCGGCGAACCCGCAGGGCGCAGCCCTCCCCGACGCCGGTTCCGTGGTCCGGGAGCCGCTGGTGTACGACCGCACCGGCAGCGCCGCCACGACGACCGCCACCGGCACGACCACCGACGCGCTCAAGAACGCGGCATCATCGGCCCGGCGCGGCATGTCCAACGCCCTCGTCGTCAGCGGCGAACACACCGCGAGCGGCCACCCGGTCGCCGTGTTCGGCCCGCAGACCGGCTACTTCGCGCCGCAGCTGCTCATGCTCCAGGAGATCCAGGGCCCCGGCCTCAGCGCCCGCGGCGCCTCCTTCGCCGGCCTGAGCATGTACGTCGAACTCGGCCGCGGCCAGGACTACGCGTGGAGCGCCACCACCTCCGGCCAGGACATCATCGACACCTACGCCGTCGAACTGTGCCGGGACGACCACCACTACCTGTACCGCGGCACCTGCACACCCATGGAGAAGGTCGAGCGGAAGAACGCCTGGAAGCCGACCGTCGCCGACGGCACCGCCGCCGGCTCCTACACAATGCGGGTCTGGCGCACCGCGTACGGACCGGTCACCCACCGGGCCACGGTCGACGGCAAGAAGGTCGCCTACACCACCCTGCGCTCGTCCTTCCTGCACGAGGCCGACTCGATCATCGGCTTCCAGATGCTCAACGACCCCGCCTACGTGACCGGCCCGGCGTCCTTCCAGAAGGCGGTCCAGCACATCAACTTCACCTTCAACTGGTTCTACGTCGACTCCGAGCACAGCGCGTACTACAACAGCGGCGACAACCCGGTCCGGGCGAACGGCGTCGACGCCGAGTTCCCGGTGTGGGCGCGGCCGGCGCACGAGTGGCGGGACTGGGACCCCGCGACCAACACGGCCGCGTACACACCACCCGCCGAACACCCCAGCTCCGTCGACCAGGACTACTACATCTCCTGGAACAACAAGCAGGCGAAGGACTACACGGCCGCGCCCTGGGGCGAGGGCTCGGTGCACCGCGGCGACCTGCTGGACGACCGGGTGCGGGCGCTGGTCGCCGACGGCGGGGTGACCCGGGCCTCGCTGGTCCGCGCGATGGCCGACGCGGGCCTCGCCGACCTGCGCGCCGAACAGGTGCTGCCGAAGCTGCTCAAGGTGATCGACAGGGCGCCGGTCACCGACACCACCGCCGCCGCGGCCGTCGGCAGGCTCCAGGCCTGGCTGGCCGACGGCGCCCGGCGCACCGAGACGACGGCCGGTTCGAAGACGTACGCCCACGCCGACGCGATCCGTGTCCTCGACGCGTGGTGGCCGCTGCTGGTGAGGGCCCAGTTCGAACCGGGCCTCGGCAGCGAGCTGTACGGCGCCTTCACCGCCAACCTGCCCGTCGACGAGTCCCCGTCGGCGGGGCACGGCCCGACCGGCGCGCACGCCGGGAGCGCCTTCCAGTACGGCTGGTGGAGCTATGTCGACAAGGACATCAGGGCGGTGCTCGGCGAGGAGGTGCGCGGACCCCTGGCCCGCGAGTACTGCGGCGGCGGCGACGCCGACGCCTGCCGCGACATCCTCCTGAGCACCCTCAAGGAGGCGGCCGGACGGACCGCCGCGCAGGTCTACCCCGGCGACGACGTGTGCTCGGCGGGCGACCAGTGGTGCGCCGACGCCATCAACCACCGCAGCCTCGGCGGCATCAAGCACGGCAAGATCGGCTGGCAGAACCGGCCGACCTACCAGCAGGTCGTGGAGTTCACCTCGCACCGCTGACCGGGCGGACGGGCCGGGGAACCTGCCCCGGCCCGTTCCGGGTCACGGTGGGACATCACCTGGAGAGGGTCACCTGTAGAGCAGGTACTGGGCGCGCATCGTCCGGAACGCCGCCAGCTCCTCCTGCCAGCCCGCCACCACCTCGTCCGGGTCCGCGCCCGCGTCGATCGCCGTGCGCACCTGCGTCGAGCCGGTCAGCTTGTCGATCCAGTTGTCCGAGCGCCAGGCGAAGCCGCTCCACGTCCGCTTCGCCGTCACCAGCAGCGCGATCCCGGTGAGGACCGGGTCGAAGGCGTCCCGGTCGTGCACGTGGAGCTGCACACCGCCGACGGTCTTGCCCTGGAACTTGGAGAACGTCGGCGCGAAGTACGCCTCCCTGAACCGCACGCCCGGCAGGCCGAGTTCGTTCGCCGCGGCGGCCCAGCGCCCGTCGATCCCCTCGGCGCCCAGCAGTTCGAACGGCCGGGTCGTGCCGCGCCCCTCGGACAGGTTCGTGCCCTCGAACAGGCACGTCCCCGCGTACACCAGCGCCGTCTCCGGCGTCGGCATGTTCGGGCTCGGCGGCACCCACGGCAGCCCGGAGGCGTCGTAGAACTCCGACCGCTTCCAGCCCGACATGGGCACCGTCTCCAGCGGCACCGGCGCCGTCAGGAACTCCGCGTTGAACAGCCGGGCCAGCTCCGCGACCGTCATGCCGTGCGCCTGCGAGATCGGCTGGCGCCCGACGAACGTCGCGAACTCCTTGTGCAGCACCGGGCCTTCGGCGGAGCGCCCGGTCACCGGGTTCGGCCGGTCCAGCACCACGAACCGCTTGCCCGCGAGCCGCGCCGCCTCCATGCAGTCGAACAGGGTCCAGATGTACGTGTAGAAGCGCGCGCCCGCGTCCTGGATGTCGAAGACGACCGTGTCCACGCCGGACGCCGTGAAGATGTCGGCGAGCGCCCGGCCGCTCTTGAGGTACGTGTCGTAGACCGGCAGGCCGGTCGCCGGGTCGTCGTAGCGGCCCTCGGAGCCGCCCGCCTGCGCCGTGCCGCGGAAGCCGTGCTCGGGCCCGAAGACCGCGATCAGGTCCACGCGGTCGTCGGCGTGCATGACGTCCACGATGTGCCGGACGTCGCGGGTGATGCCCGTCGGGTTGGTGACGACGCCGACGCGCTGCCCGTCGAGCACGGCGTACCCGTCGGCGACGAGGGTCTCGAAGCCGGTGCGCAGCCGGCGGCCGCCCTCGGGTGCCGCGTGCGCGGCGGACGCGAGGGCCCCGGGCGAGGCCGCCACCGCGGCCGTGGTGGCGAGCAGGCTCCGTCTCGACAACTTCATGCGGTGACCTCCGTGATCGCGGCCGTGTCGTGGCCACGCACGCTAGCGCGCGGTGCGCCCCGGCGGAACGGTGCGGAGCAGATTGGTCTTTACCACGGGTCCATACCACTCCGAGCTGCCCTTCTTGTCCGTGTCCCGTCCGTGAGTACCCCTTGCGGCGCACCCCTTCCCCCGTCACATACCGACTGGTTAGTCTGGCGTCGCGGCGGTGCGCGCCGCGCCGTGCCGGATCGTGTCAGCGCCGGTTCGTGTCAGGCCGTGTCGAAGGAGACCGATGGTGGAAGCCGTGCAGGATGCGGGAGTCGTCGTCACCGGTGCGGGAGGCGGCATCGGCGCCGCGCTGGCCCGCCGGTTCGCCGCCGAGGGAGCCCGCGTCGTCGTCAACGACCTGGACGCGGGCAAGGCCGAGGCCGTCGCCGACGAGATCGGCGGCATCGCCGTCCCGGGCGACGCCTCCGCCGTGATCGCCGACGCCCGCGACGCCCTGGGCGGCACCGTCGACGTGTACTGCGCCAACGCCGGAGTCGGCTCGGGCGGCTCCGAGTCCGCCGACGAGAGCGTCTGGGACCTCGCCTGGGACGTCAACGTCATGGCCCACGTCCGCGCGGCCCGCGCCCTGCTCCCGGACTGGCTGGAGCGCGGCAGCGGCCGGTTCGTCTCCACCGTCTCCGCCGCCGGACTCCTCACCATGATCGGCGCCGCCCCCTACAGCGTCACCAAGCACGGCGCGTACGCCTTCGCCGAGTGGCTGTCGCTGACGTACCGGCACCGCGGCCTGAAGGTGCACGCCATCTGCCCGCAGGGCGTGCGCACCGACATGCTCGCCGCCACCGGAAGCGCCGGCGACATCGTCCTGAAGCCCACCGCGATCGAGCCGGACGACGTCGCGGACGCCCTGTTCAAGGGCATCGAGGAGGACCGCTTCCTGATCCTGCCGCATCCCGAGGTCGCCGAGTACTACCGGGCGCGCGCCGCCGAACCCGACCGCTGGATCGGCGGCATGAACCGCCTCCAGCGGCAGTGGGAGGCCACCCGATGACCCTCGCACCCGACGCGCGCTACGCGGCCAAGCCCTGGCTGGCCCTGCTCACGGAGGCCCAGCGCGCCCCGCTCGACCCGCCCGACTCCCTCGTGCAGGCCCTGCGCGCCGCCGTCGCCGAGGCCCCCGACCGCGCCTGCCTCGCCTACTTCGACGGCCGGCTCGGCTACCGGGAGGTCGACGAACTCAGCGACTCCGTCGCCGGACACCTCGCCGCGCGCGGACTGGAGCGCGGCGACCGGGTCGCCGTGATGCTGCAGAACTCGCCGCACTTCGTGCTCGCCGTGCTCGGCGCGTGGAAGGCCGGCGCGGTCGTCGTGCCCGTCAACCCGATGTACAAGTCCGGCGAGGTCGCGCACGTCCTGAACGACGCCGAGGCCGCCGCCCTCGTCTGCTCCGACCGTGCCTGGGAGTCGTACCTGCGCGAGACGGCCGCCGACTCCCCGGTGCGGTTCGCGCTCACCGCCTGCGAGCTGGACTTCCAGACCCGGGGCGACGACCGGGTGCTGAACTTCGCCCGGCTCCCGCAGGCCCCCGACGCCGACGACCTCACCGCCGTCGCCCGCGCCGGACACCCCGCCCCCGCCGACCGCGACCCCGGCCCGGGCGACACCGCCCTGATCAGCTACACCTCGGGCACCAGCGGCACCCCCAAGGGCGCCACCAACACCCACCGCAACATCATGTACAACGCCGAGCGGCAGGCGACCGGCCTCGAACTGCCCGAGGCGCCCGTGTACTTCGCGCTCGCACCCCTGTTCCACATCACCGGCATGGTCTGCCAGTTCGCCGCCTGCGTGACCGGCACCGGCACGCTCGTCCTCGCGTACCGCTTCGAGCCCGGCGTCGTCCTCGACGCGTTCGCCGCGCACCGGCCGCACTACACGGTCGGCCCCTCCACCGCGTTCATGGCGCTCGCCGCCCACCCGTCCGCGACGAAGGAGCACTTCGCGTCCTTCTCCACCATCTCCTCCGGCGGCGCCCCCGTGCCGCCCGCCCTGGTCGAGAAGTTCCGCGCCGGCTTCGGGCCGTACATCCGCAACGGCTACGGACTCACCGAGTGCACCGCGCCCTGCGCCTCCGTGCCGCCCCACCTGGAGGCCCCCGTCGACCCGGCCTCCGGCACCCTCGCCGTCGGCCTGCCCGGACCCGACACGCTCGTCCGCGTCCTGGACGAGCGGGGCGAGGAGGTGCCCTTCGGCGAGCAGGGCGAGATCGTCGTGCGGGGACCCCAGGTCGTGCCCGGCTACTGGCGCCGTCCCGACGCCACCGCCGAGACCTTCCCGGACGGGGAACTGCGCACCGGCGACATCGGCTTCATGGACGAACAGGGCTGGCTCTACGTCGTCGACCGCAAGAAGGACATGATCAACGCGTCCGGCTTCAAGGTCTGGCCGCGCGAGGTCGAGGACGTCCTCTACACCCATCCGGCGGTGCGCGAGGCGGCCGTCGTCGGGGTGCCCGACGGGTACCGCGGTGAGACCGTCAAGGCGTACATCAGCCTCCGTCCGGGTGCCGACGCCGACCCAGGTGAACTCGCGGCGTACTGCAAGGAGAGACTGGCCGCCTACAAGTATCCGCGCCAGGTGGAGATCCTGACCGACTTGCCCAAGACGGCGAGTGGGAAAATCCTCCGTCGGGAACTGCGTTCCCACGCGCACGGCAACCAATAGCGACACGGAAGGCAGGTGGCGGCAGTGCCCAGGACGACGGACGGGGACGGCACTCCTGTGCCGCAGCGGCTCCTGGCCGCCGCCACCCGGCTCTTCGCCGAGCAGGGATACGACCGCACCTCGGTGCAGGAGATCGTGGAGGCGGCAGGCGTCACCAAGGGGGCGCTCTACCACTACTTCGGCTCCAAGGACGACCTCCTGCACGAGGTGTACGCGCGCGTGCTGCGCGTCCAGCAGGAGCGGCTCGACGCCGTCGCGGACTCCGACGCACCGGTGGAGAAGCGCGTCAGGGACGCCGCCGCCGACGTCGTCGTCACGACGATCGAGAACCTCGACGACGCGTCCATCTTCTTCCGCTCGATGCACCAGCTGAGCCCGGAGAAGAACAAGCAGGTGCGCGCCGAGCGCCGGCGCTACCACGAGCGCTTCCGCGCGCTGATCGAGGAGGGCCAGGAGGCCGGCGTCTTCTCCACGGCGACCCCGGCCGACCTCGTCGTCGACTACCACTTCGGCTCGATCCACCACCTGTCGACCTGGTACCGGCCCGACGGGCCGCTCGGCCCGCGCGAGGTGGCCGACCACCTCGCCGACCTGCTGCTGCGCGCCCTGCGCCCCTGATCCGCCCGGTCCGCACGCGCACGCGTGAGGGGCGGCCACCGCACCGGTGGCCGCCCCTCACACGTGTGTCAGCCGCGCGTCACGCGTACTTCTTCAGCTCCCGGCGGGCCAGCGAACGCTGGTGCACCTCGTCCGGGCCGTCCGCGATCATCAGCGTCCGGGCACCCGCGTACAGCTCCGCGAGCGGGAAGTCCTGGCTGACACCGCCCGCGCCGTGCAGCTGGATCGCCCGGTCGATGATGTCGACGACCGCGCGCGGGGTGGCGATCTTGATGGCCTGGATCTCGGTGTGCGCGCCCCGGTTGCCGACCGTGTCCATCAGCCAGGCCGTCTTCAGCACCAGCAGCCTGAGCTGCTCGACCGTCACGCGCGCGTCCGCGATCCAGTTGTGCACCACGCCCTGGTTCGCCAGCGGCTTGCCGAAGGCCTCGCGGGACACCGCGCGGCGGCACATCAGCTCGATCGCCCGCTCGGCCATGCCGATCAGCCGCATGCAGTGGTGGATGCGGCCGGGGCCCAGACGGGCCTGCGCGATGGCGAAGCCGCCGCCCTCCTCGCCGATCAGGTTGGTGACCGGCACGCGCGCGTGGTCGAAGATCACCTCGGCGTGGCCGCCGTGCCAGTGGTCCTCGTAGCCGAAGACCTGCATGGCGCGCTTCACCGTGACGCCCGGGGTGTCGCGCGGGACCAGCACCATGGACTGCTGGCGGCGGATGTCCGGCCCGTCCGGGTCGGTCTTGCCCATCACGATGAAGATCTTGCAGTTCGGGTTCATCGCGCCGGAGATGTACCACTTGCGGCCCGTGATGACGTACTCGTCGCCGTCCCGCTCGATGTGCGTGGTGATGTTCGTGGCGTCCGAGGAGGCCACCTCCGGCTCGGTCATCGCGAACGCCGAACGGATCTCGCCCGCGAGCAGCGGCTCCAGCCACTGCTTCTTCTGCGCCTCGTCGGCGAACTGCGCGAGCACCTCCATGTTGCCCGTGTCGGGCGCGGCGCAGTTCGTCGCCGTGGGCGCCAGCTGCGGGGAGCGGCCGGTGATCTCGGCGAGCGGCGCGTACTGGAGGTTGGTGAGCCCGGCGCCGTACTCGGCGTCCGGCAGGAAGAGGTTCCACAGGCCCTGCCGCTTCGCCTCCGCCTTCAGGTCCTCGACGATCCGCGGCTCGTCCCACGGCGAGGCGAGCCCGGCGCGCTGCTCGTGCGCGACCCGCTCGGCGGGCAGGACGTGCTCGTCCATGAAGGCGAGCAGCTTGGCGCGCAGTTCCTCCGTGCGCGCGTCGAACGCGAAGTCCATGACTGGTCAGCCTTCCTGGAGAGTGGTCAGTCCGTGCTCGATGAAGACCGGCACCAGCTCGCCGATGCGGTCGAAGCCGCGGCCGACGGTCTGGCCGAGCGTGTACCGGTAGTGGATGCCCTCCAGGATCACGGCGAGCTTGAACCAGGCGAACGCCGTGTACCAGGAGACCGCGGAGACGTCGCGCCCCGAGCGCGCGGCGTACCGCTCGATCAGCTCGGCCGGCCGGGGGTGCCCGGGGGCCTGCGCCGTGGTGGAGACGGGGGAGTCGGGCAGCTCCAGCGGCCGGCTGTACATCACCAGCAGGCCCAGGTCGGTCAGCGGATCGCCGAGCGTCGACATCTCCCAGTCGAGAACGGCCCGGATCTTGTCGTCGTCGCCGATCAGGACGTTGTCGAGCCGGTAGTCGCCGTGCACGACGGTCGCGGCGGGCGAGTCGGGCAGCTCCCGGCCGAGCGTCGCGTGCAGCTCGTCGATGCCGGGCAGGTCGCGGTTGCGGGAGGCGTCCAACTGCTTGCCCCAGCGGCGCAGTTGGCGGTCCAGGAAGCCCTCGGGGCGGCCGAAGTCACCGAGCCCGACCTCGGCGGGGTCCACGGCGTGCAGCTCCACCAGCGTGTCCACGAGAGCGAGCACCGCGCCGCGGGTGCGGTCCGGGCCGAGCGGGGCCAGCTGGTCGGCCGTGCGGTACGGCGTGCCCTCGACGAACTCCATGACGTAGAAGGGCGCCCCGAGCACCTGGTCGTCCTCGCACAGCAGCACCGGGCGCGGCACCGGTACGTTCGTCGGGTGCAGGGCGCTGATGACCCGGTGCTCGCGCTTCATGTCGTGCGCGGTGGCCAGGACGTGGCCGAGCGGGGGCCGTCGTACGACCCACTTGGCGGTGCCGTCGGAGACGGCGTAGGTGAGGTTCGACCGTCCGCCCTCGATCAGCCGGCCGGACAAGGGGCCCGTCACCAGACCGGGCCGCTCGCGATCGAGCAGGGCACGCAGCCGGTCGAGATCGAGTCCGGGCGGGTGGTCGGGGCTCATCGTCGCTCCTACGGGCAGGGTGCACAGGATGCGATCCATGATGCCGACCGGTCGGTATGCCGTCCAGAGGGCCGGGCCAACGTGATCGGAGCCACGATAGGCCGACGGCTCCCGGCCGGGGAGGGCGGGAGCCGTCTTGCGGTGCGTCGGTGCGCGGGACGAGGGCGTGGGGGAGGCGGGGGACGGGGGAGGCCGGGGGGCTGCCGAGGAGACCCAGGGGCCCCGGCTGGGGCTCGGGTCAGTGGTCGTCCCAGTGGCCGTCGTGCGCGGCGTGCCGGTGTCCGTCGTGCAGGTAGTCGACGTGGTCGCCGTGGAGGACGCTCACGTGGCCGCAGCCGTCGCCGTGCCGGTGCTCGTGCGCCTCGTGCGCGACGTGCCCGGCGGGCTCGCACTCGTCCCAGTGGCCGCCGTGCTCGCGGTGCAGGTGGCCGTCGTGCGCGTAGTCGAGGTGGTCGCCGTGCGGCACCTCGGGGTGCCCGCAGTCGGGGCCGTGGGTGTGGGAGTGGGCGGTGTGTTCCCGGTGGGGCGTGGTCATCGTGCTCACCTTCGGCGGGTGCGGGGTGGTGACGCCGGACAGGCTGCCACGCGAACGGCGCATATCCGGTCATTCGGCTTGCGTGGCGTCCGGGTACCCCGGAGGGTCGGACGCATGAAGGCCATCAGCTACTCCCGCTACGGCGGGCCCGACGCGCTCGAGTACGGGGACGTCCGCGACCCCCGGGTGGGCCCCGACTCGGTGCTGGTGAAGGTGCGGGCGGCGGCGGTGAACCCCGTCGACTGGAAGTGCCGCGAGGGGTATCTCGACGGCATCCTCCAGCCCGTCTTCCCGGTGGTGCCGGGCTGGGACCTCTCCGGCGTCGTCGTGCAGCCGGGCCCCGCCGTCGCGGAGTACGCCGTCGGCGACGAGGTCATCGGCTATGTGCGCGAGGACTTCCTGTCCCGCGGCACGTTCGCCGAGTACGTCGCGGCGCCCGTGCGTACCCTCGCCCGCAAGCCGCGCACGCTGTCCTTCGAGGAGGCGGCCGGGCTGCCGCTGGTGGGGCTGACGGCGTACCAGACGCTCGTCAAGGTGCTCCAGATCAAGCGGGGCGAGTGCGTGCTGGTGCACGCGGCGGCCGGCGGCGTCGGATCCGTCGCCGTCCAGCTCGCCCGGCACCTCGGCGCCCGGGTCATCGGCACGGCGAGCGAACGCAACCACGACTTCGTGCGCTCGCTCGGCGGCGAGCCGGTGACGTACGGCGACGGGCTCGCCGAGCGGGTGCGCGGTCTCGCGCCGGAGGGTGTGGACGCCGTCCTCGACACGGTCGGCGGCGACACGGCGAAGGTGTCCGCGAACCTCCTCGCCCCCGAGGGCCGCCTGACCTCCATCGCCGACCCGGACGTCGTCGACTACGGCGGCCGCTACTACTTCGTCCGGCCCGACCCGGACGACCTGCGCCACCTGTCGGAACTCGCCGACCAGGGCGTGGTGCGCGTGCACGTCTCGGAGACGTTCCCCCTGACCCGCGCGGCCGACGCCCACCGCCTGAACCAGGAGGGCCGCACCCGCGGCAAGATCGTGGTCACGGTGGCCTGGGACGCGGAAACGGCCTGAGGCACCCCGGCACCAACGCGGATCGCCGCACGCGACGCGACGAGCGCCGCCCCGAGTGCGCCCATGGCGCCACCGGGCCCGGCTGTCGCCGGGGCGGGGGGCCCGTCGGCCGACGGTGGGCCGGTGGTGTGGTGCGGGGCTTCCGCTGTGATGGCCGGTCACGGGTGAACGCTGTCCCGGGCACGCCGCGTGGCCCCGGGCCTCGGCGCGTCACACCACCAGCGCCGCCCCGCACGCCGCCAGTGCCACCGTGCACAGCACGGCCGTCGTCGCGTGGCGTGGCGTCATCGGTCCGGGCCGCGTCGCGGACGTCAGTGTCGTGATGCGGCGGTGGGCGACGAGGAGGAAGCCCAGCCACAGGGCGCACGCCAGGACCGCGACCGCGACCCGGCCCGGCGTGGCACCGCCGTGCAGCGCGGTCCGTACGGCGAGCACGACGGAGACGGTGCCCGCCAGCGTCGTCCGACGCCACGCGAGCCGCGTCCGCTCCGGCTGGAGCCCCGGGTCCCGGTCCCGCGCCGCGACCGCCCCGCCGCTCACCCCTCCCACCCGACGAGCACGACCACCACCATCGCGACCGCGACGACCGCGACCACCAGGCTCAGCAGCGCCGGGAACCGCGACACCGGCAGGTCCTCGCCGCGCCGCATCGCCCGCTCGCAGCGCACCCAGTGGTTGACCGCCCGCAGGGAGCACAGCACGCCCGCCGCGAGCAGCGCCAGCGCGAGCCCGACCCGCCAGCCCCAGCGCAGGTCCGGCAGGAACTGGTCCACCGCGAAGCCGCCGCCGATCAGCGCCAGCGCGGTGCGCAGCCACGCAAGGAAGGTGCGTTCGTTGGCCAGCGAGAAGCGGTAGTCCGGGGTGCCGCCCTCCTCCCGGATGTCCTCGGGCGTGAACCACAGGCGGACGTTTCGTGCGAATCCGATCACGCGCAGGACACTACCCGCCCGCCCGGAACGCCTTCAGACGCTCGTACGCGGCCAGCCCGTCCGGCACCCACTCCCACTCCCCGAGGCGCCGCTCCAGCTCCGCCTCGGGCAGGAAGTCGTACCAGGCGACCTCCTCCACCTGCGGCCGCACCGGCAGTTCGCAGCGGACCTCGTACACCGCCGACCACCAACTCGCCCCGGCCCCGTCGTCGTACAGGAACTTGAACAGGAACTCCGGCCGCGGCAGCCCGTTCACGCCGAGTTCCTCCTCGGCCTCGCGCAGGGCGGCCACGTCGTAGGGCTCGCCCGCGCCGACCACCCCGCCGACGAACATGTCGTAGAGGGAGGGGAACACCAGCTTGGTCGGCGTGCGGCGGTGCACGAAGACGCGGCCCGCGGCGTCCCGCGCCCGGATGAACACGCAGCGGTGGCGCAGGCCCCGGGCGTAGATGTCGCCGCGCGGCGCGGTGCCCACGACCCGGTCGTGCTCGTCGACGACGTCGAGGATCTCGTCAGCGGCGTTCATGACGCCCTCCAACCGTTCATGACGCCATCCAAGCAGGCCAGGCCGCGACTCCGGCGGCCCGCCGGACCGGCACCCGGTGGCCGTCGGACCAGTACCCGGTGGCCGGCCGGACCGGCGCCCGGCGGCCGGCCGAAACCGCCCGCAAGGTCGGCCTCGCACGGCCGCCCCCGTACCGTCCGGTCGGTGCAACGAGCCCCTGTTCACCACGCGTTGACGCGTGTAACGCCTTGGCCGCTCTTGACGCCGGGCCTTGGCTGCGGGTTTGCTGTGCGTGATCAGTTCATGGCAAATCGACAAACCGACGCACACCGCGTCGCGTGAGGAAGTCCCGCGGTGTCCCCACCTCCGCCTCCCCTGGGCCGCGCCCGCAAGCGTGCGGCGCAGGCCTTCGACGAGGCCCTCGACGACGCCGGACTCGTCGCCGCACGCGCCGCCCTGGCCCAGGGCCGCTGGCAGGCCACCCGCACCCTGCTCGTCGACACCGGCGACGACTGGGACCGGCGCGGCCACCGCGTCACCGTCCTCGCCCGCGAGCCGTACTGCGCCGCCTGGGCCCGCGAATGGCTGCTGGCCGAACCGGACTCCACCGACGCCGCCGTGCTGCTCGCCCTCGCCAAGGTCCGGCGCGCGCTGCGCGGCAAGGAGAAGCCGCCCCGCGCCCGCGAGGCCTGCCGCAAGGCCGCCGACCTCGCGCCCGCCGACCCCACCCCCTGGCTCGGCCTGCTCATGCTGGAGCGCGCGCAGGGCGAGGACCCCGACGTGGTCCGCGCCTTCGAGCAGGTCCGCGCCCGCTACGCCGACCACCACCACGCCCACCACCTCATGATCGCCCGGCTCGCCGAACGCCACCCCGACGGCGATCCCCTGCACGAGGTCTACGACTTCGCCAACTGGGCCGCCGAACAGGCCCCCGCCGACTCGCCGTTGGCGATCCTGCCGGTCGTCGCGCACGCGGAGCGCTACCGCGTGCTGGCCGCCGCGGGCCACGAACCCGCCGACCCGGCCGACAGCGCCCACTGGGCCGGCCGCCGCGCCCGCCAGGTGATGAAGGCCGCGTTCGACTGGTGGCTGGAGTGGGAGCACGACGACCACCCGCGCCGCCTGATCGACCTCAACTTCCTCGCCCACGCCAAGGTCTGCGAGGGACGGAGCGCCGAGGCCGCGGCCCTGTTCCTGCGCATCGGGGAGCACTCCACCGCCGCCCCCTGGTCGTATCCCGACCGCGACCCCCGCACCGCCTTCCGTGCCGCGCGCGACAGCGCCCTCGGCACGGTGTAGCACGAGCACGCCACCCCGAAAGGACGAGTCCGCGATGACGACGGGCAGCAGTACGAGCAGAACCACCGCGGACGGCGGCGGCATCAGCACCTTCAAGGGCCAGGACCGCGCCCTGCGCGCCGACCGCCTCGGCACCGTCGGCCTGCTGCTGTCCGTGCTCGCCGCGACCGCCCCCCTCATGGTGGTCGCGGGTGTCATGCCCACGACCTTCGGCGTGATGGGCATCGTCGGACAGCCCCTGCTGTTCGTCATCCTCGCCGCCGTACTCGCCCTGTTCAGCGTCGGCTACGCCGAGATGAGCCGGCACGTCCACAACGCGGGCGCCTTCTACGCGTACATCTCCCGCGGCCTCGGCGGCACCGCCGGCGCCGGCGCCGCGCTGGTGGCGCTCGTCGCCTACAACGCCCTCCAGGTCGGCATCTACGGCATCTTCGGCTTCGAGGTCTCCGGCCTGTTCGCCACCTACCTCGACATCGAACTCGCCTGGTGGATCCCGTCGTTGCTCGCGGTCCTCCTCGTCGGCGCGCTCGGCTGGCTGAAGATCGACCTCAACGCGCGCGTCCTCGGCGTGCTGCTGATCATCGAGGTCCTGCTCGTCGTGATCTTCGACGTCGCCGCCATCGCCGACCCCGCCAAGGAGGGCCTGTCCCTCGAGGCCTTCAACCCGGACACCCTCGCCGGCGCCGGCATCGGCACCGCCCTGTGCTTCTGCGTCGCCGCCTTCCTCGGCTTCGAGCAGGCGCCCGTCTACGCCGAGGAGACCAGCCGCCCGCACGTCCTCGTGCCGCGCGTGATGTTCCTGGCCATCGGCGGCATCGCCGTCTTCTACACGGTCAGCAGCTGGGCGCTCACCGTCGCCACCGGTCCCTCCGCCGTCGTCGACACCGCGGGCGAGCAGAGCGCCGGGATGCTGTTCTTCCTCACCGAGGGCCTGCTCGGCGAGACCTTCACGGACGTGCTCCACGTGCTGTTCGTGACCGGCATGTTCGCGGCCATGCTCAGCTTCCACAACGTCGTCGCCCGCTACGCCTTCGCCATGGGCCGCGAGGGCCTGCTGCCCGCCGCCTTCGGCCGCACCAGCAGCACCAGCGGCGCCCCCGCCACCGGCTCCCTGCTCCAGACGGTCGTCTCCGTCCTGGTCGTCGCCGCCTTCGCCGTCACCGACGACAAGCCGGCCGGCGACCCGACCGCGCCGATCCTGCACCTGTTCACCTGGACCGGGAACATCGGCGCCCTCGGCGTCACCGTCCTGATGGCCCTCGCCTCGGTCTCGGTCGTCGTGTTCTTCGTCCGCCGCGGCGCCGCGGGAGCCCAGTTCTGGCGGCTGGCGGCCTCCGGTCTCGCCACCGTCGCGCTCGCCGTCATCATCGGCTACACCGTCAAGGACTTCGACGTCCTCGTCGGCTCGGGCCCGGACTCGCAGCTGAACTGGCTGCTGCCCGGCATCGTCGCCCTCGCCCTCGTCGTCGGCGTCGTCCAGGGCCTGGTCATGCGCTCCCGCGACCCCGAGGCCCACGCCCGTATCGGCCTCGGCAACGAGGCGTTCCAGCTCGACAAGGCGTCCGGTACCCGGACGTGACCGGGCCGCAGACGCACGAGGCGCGGGCCGCACAGGACGCGGGACGCCTTACGGAACTCTGACGAGCACCCGCGGACCCTGGCCCCGGCCGGGCCGCGGGTGCTCGAATGAAGAGGTGAACCCCGAACAGCCCGGCCCGGCCGAACAGCCCCAGGAGCCCCGGGAGCCCAAGGAGCCCCGCGGGCCCGAAGAACGGGGCGCCCCGGTCGGCCGCCGGGTCCTCCTCGGCACCCTCGGCCTCGGTGCCCTCGGCCTCCTCGCCGCGCCGTCCCTGCAGCGCGGCCTGGAGGCGTTCCTCGCCGCCGCCTCCGACAAGGACCCCACCGGCCTGACCGACCTGATCCCGAACGGCGGCGGCTTCCGCTACTACTCCGTCGCCACCTCCGTGCCGCGCAAGAACGCCGCGGACTACCGCCTCACCGTCGACGGCCTCGTCGACCGCCCGGCCACCTACACCCTGGTCGGCCTGCGCGCGCTGCCGCAGACCCGGCTGGTCCGCGACGTCCAGTGCGTCACCGGCTGGCGGGTCCCCGGCACCCCCTTCGAGGGCGTCCGCCTGTCCCGCCTCCTCGACACCGCAGGGGTCCGGCCCGGCGCCGGCGCGGTGCGCTTCACCTGCTTCGACGGCACGTACTCCGAGAGCCTCACCCTCGAACAGGCCCGCCGCGCCGACGTCCTGGTCGCCCTGCGCATGCGGGACGAGGATTTGAGCCACGCCCACGGCGGCCCCGCCCGCCTCTACGTGGCGCCGATGTACTTCTACAAGTCCGCCAAGTGGCTCTCCGGCATCACCGTCACCAAGGACGTCCGGCCCGGCTACTGGGAGGAACGCGGCTACGACGTCGACGCCTGGGTGGGCCGCTCGAACGGACGCGACGATGCCCCCACGACCTGACGCCCCGGCCCGCCCGGCCACCGACGTCCGGCGCTTCGCCCGCGCCACGCGCTGGACCCACCGCACGACGGCCGCGCTGATGGGCGTCTGCGTCCTGACCGCGGCCCTCCTCTACGTCCCGCAGCTCGCCCAACTCGTCGGCCGCCGCGCCCTGGTGGTCCGCGTCCACGAGTGGACCGGCCTCGCCCTGCCGGTGCCCGTCCTCGTCGGCCTCGCCTCCCGCGCCCTGCGCGCCGACCTCGGCCGCCTCAACCGCTTCGGCCCGCACGACCGGACCTGGCTGCACGCCGTTCTGCGGCGCCGGCCGAGCCGCCCGGCCGGGAAGTTCAACGCGGGCCAGAAGCTGTACGCGGCCTGGATCGCCGGCGCCACGCTGGTGATGCTCGGCACGGGCCTGCTCATGTGGTTCACGCACCTCACGCCGCTGGTGTGGCGGACCAGCGCGACCTTCGTGCACGACTGGCTCGCGCTGACCATGGGCGTCGTCATCGCCGGACACGTCGGCATGGCCCTGGCCGACCCGGAGGCCCGACGCGGCATGCGGACCGGGGTCGTACGCCGGGAGTGGGCGGAGCGCGAACACCCGCTGTGGCGGCCGTGAAAGCACTCGGGCCCGCCCCTCCGAGAGGGACGGGCCAGAGCGGTGCCGTACGGTCGCTAGATCACCAAGGACAACAGCAGGACGATGCCGCCCGCGACGACCGAGATGATCGTCTCCATCACCGACCAGGTCTTGATGGTCTGGCCGACGTTCAGCCCGAAGTACTCCTTCACCAGCCAGAAGCCGGCGTCGTTGACGTGGCTGAAGAACAGCGAGCCGGCGCCGATCGCGAGGACCAGCAGGGCCGCGTGCGTCGTCGACATGTCGGCCGCGAGCGGCGCGACGAGGCCGGCCGCCGAGACGGTCGCCACCGTCGCCGAACCGGTCGCCAGCCGGATCGCCACCGCGATCAGCCAGGCCAGCAGCAGCGCCGGGATCGACCAGTCCTCGGAGATGTCCAGGACCATCTGACCCACGCCGGAGTCGATCAGCGTCTGCTTGAAGCCGCCGCCCGCGCCGACGATCAGCAGGATGCCCGCGATCGGGGCGAGGCCCTTCTCGACCATCCCGGAGACGCGCTCCTTGGAGAAGCCGGCGGGCCGGGCGAGGGTGAAGATGCCCACGAGCACGGCGGCCAGCAGTGCGACCAGCGGGGAGCCGATCACGTCGAAGACACGCTGCACGGTGTTCTCGGGATCGTCGATCACGATGTCGACGAGGGCCTTCGCGAGCATCAGCACGACCGGCAGCAGGATCGTCGCGAGCGTCGCGCCGAAGCTCGGCCGCTTCTCCAGCTCGTCCGAGGCGCGCTGCGGGATCATCCGCTCGGGGGCGGGCACGTCCACCCAGCGGGCGGCGAACCGCGAGAACAGCGGACCGGCGATGATCACGGTCGGGATGGCGACCAGCACACCGAGTGCCAGCGTCACACCGAGGTTGGCGTCCACCGCGTCGATCGCGACGAGCGGACCGGGGTGCGGAGGCACCAGGCCGTGCATGACGGACAGACCGGCCAGCGCCGGGATGCCGATGCGCATCAGGGAGTAGTTGCCGCGCTTGGCGACCATGAGCACGACCGGGATCAGCAGCACCACGCCGACCTCGAAGAACAGCGGCAGGCCGATCACCGAGGCGATCAGCACCATCGCCCACGGCATCGAACGGCCGCCCGCCCTGGCGAGGATGGTGTCCACGACCTGGTCGGCGCCGCCGGAGTCGGCGAGCATCTTGCCGAGGATCGCGCCCAGCGCGATCAGCACGCCGACGCCCGCGACCGTGGAACCGAGGCCGGTGGTGAAGCTGGTGATGGCCTTGTCGAGCGGCGCCCCGGCGAACGCGCCGAGCGCCAGCGACCCGATGGTCAGCGACAGGAAGGCGTGCAGCTTGAACTTGGTGATGAGCAGGACGATCACGGCGATGCCCGCCAGCACGGCGATGCCCAACTGGGCATGACCGGCCGTGGTGATGGGCTCGACGGGGTCCGCTGCCAGCATCTCGACGCTGAGTCTGGTCACGGTGGGGTTCCCTTGCGGTTACGGGGATGGGGGGAAGGGGTGTGGGGGGACCGGACCCGGGGCGGTGGGGGACGCCCCGGGGCGGGCCTCACCGAAGGGGCTCGGGAAGCGTCTGAAGGGCGCGCGCCGCCCGTTCGGTGATCTCCTCCGGGCTGCCGGACACGTCCACGGCGACACCCCGCTCGTCCGGCTCCAGCGGCTGGAGCGTCGCGAACTGGGAGTCGAGCAGCGCCGTGGGCATGAAGTGGCCCTGCCGGTGCGACATCCGGTCCTCGATGAGCGAGCGGTCGCCCGTGAGGTGCACGAAGACCACGCCGGGGGCGGCGGCCCGCAGCCGGTCGCGGTACGACCGCTTCAGCGCCGAGGAGCTGACCACCCCGCCGAGCCCGGACCTGCCCTGCGCCCAGTCGCCGATGGCGTCGAGCCACGGCCGGCGGTCCTCGTCGGTCAGGGGCGTGCCCGCCGTCATCTTGGCGATGTTGGCCGGCGGGTGGAAGTCGTCGCCCTCGGCGTACGGGACGCCGAGCCGGGCGGCGAGCAGGGGACCGATGGTGGTCTTGCCGGTGCCCGCGACGCCCATGACCACGACGACATGAGGGGTGTTCATCGCTGCCTCGCTGTCTGATGTCTTCGTCGACACGTGATGTCGACGCCACTGAAACCCATTAGGTACGACGAATTCAAGAGGCTGTGACATATAAGTCTGACTTTTTGTTCCCGTGATCCGGCACGTACGCTGAGTGCATGAGCACAACGGGCCGGGGCCTGCACGGCCATGTACTGGACACCCTCGGTCCCGAGATCACCGCGGGCGAGTACCCGCCGGGCAGTGTTCTGCGCACCGACGAACTCGCGCAGCGTTTCGACGTCTCACGCTCCGTGATGCGCGAGGCGGTCCGGGTGCTGGAGTCGATGCACCTCGTGGAGTCCCGCCGCCGCGTCGGCGTCACGGTCCGCCCCAAGTCCCAGTGGAACGTCTACGACCCGCAGGTCATCCGCTGGCGCCTGGCCGGCGCCGACCGCCCCCACCAGCTGCGCTCCCTCACGGTGCTGCGCTCCGCGGTCGAACCGGTCGCCGCCGGACTCGCCGCCAAGAACGCCACGGCGGCCCAGTGCGCCGAACTCACCGAGTGCGCCCTCGGCATGGTCGCCAACTCGCGCGGCCACCGCCTGGAGGGCTACCTGTTCCACGACGTCGCCTTCCACCGGGTGATCCTCAACGCCTCGGGCAACGAGATGTTCGCCCGCCTCGGGGACGTCGTGGCCGAGGTCCTGGCGGGCCGCACCCACCACGCCGTGATGTTCGACGACCCCGACCCGGCCGCCGTCACCCTGCACGTCCAGGTCGCCGAGGCCGTCCGCGAGGGCGACGCGGACCGTGCCGAGCAGCTGACCCGCGAGATCACCGTGGGCGCCCTCCAGGAACTGGACATCCTGGCGCCCTGAAGCCGGGCCCTAGCTCAGGAACTCCCCGTCGACGTACACCCACGCCCCGTCGACCCGCTCGAACCGGCTCCGCTCGTGCAGCGAGCCGCCCCGGAACGACGCCCGGAACGTCACCGTCCCGGTGGTGTGGAAGGCGGAACCCCCGCTCGTCTCCAGGATCTCCAGCCCGGTCCACCGCGTCCCGGGGTCGAGGTCGAGCTGCGCCGGCCGCGTCCGCGGATGCCAGGTGCGCAGCAGGTACGCCGCGTCCAGCCGCACGAAGGCGCAGTACCGCGACCGCATCAACGCCTCGGCGGTGGAGGCCCGCGCGGCCCCGGAATGAAACCGCCCGCAGCACGCCTCGTAGGCCTGGGGGAGCCCGCACGGGCAGGTACGCGTCGTCATGGTCACCCTCCGGGAAACGCCTGAGGGCCGCGACCTCGCGGTCGCGGCCCTCACGCTTCGTGTGTCCGAGGGGGGACTTGAACCCCCACGCCCGATAAAGGGCACTAGCACCTCAAGCTAGCGCGTCTGCCATTCCGCCACCCGGACAAGGTGTCTGTCGCGCGGGCCTGCCCGCGGCGACAGGGAAAACATTACCAGGCTTTCGGAGGTGGCCGATCACCCCCCGCCCCGCCCCCGCCCTGCCCTCCACCCCCGGGCGTGAACGCCGTGTGACGGGCCGGGACCGGTCTTGGGCAGGGCGGCCGGGAGGGGGAGGATGAGGGGGACCTACCAGCAGTGACAGTGGGAGGAAGCACGTGAGCGAGACGGACACGGCCAAGGGCGTCACCGGTGAGGACGAGGTCGTGGACCTCTGCCGCGAGCTGATCCGGATCGACACCAGCAACTACGGCGACCACTCGGGCCCCGGCGAGCGCAAGGCCGCCGAGTACGTCGCCGAGAAACTCGCCGAGGTGGGGCTGGAGCCGAAGATCATCGAGTCGCACCCCGGACGCGCCTCGACGGTGGCCCGCATCGAGGGCGAGGACCCGTCGCGGCCCGCGCTGCTCATCCACGGCCACACCGACGTCGTCCCGGCCAACGCGGACGACTGGACCCACCACCCCTTCTCCGGGGAGATCGCCGACGGCTGCGTGTGGGGCCGCGGCGCCGTCGACATGAAGGACATGGACGCGATGACCCTCGCGGTCGTCCGCGACCGGCTGCGCAGCGGCCGCAAGCCGCCGCGCGACGTCGTCCTCGCGTTCCTCGCCGACGAGGAGGCCGGCGGCACGTACGGCGCCAAGCACCTCGTGCACAAGCACCCCGAGCTGTTCGAGGGCGTCACCGAGGCGATCGGCGAGGTCGGCGGCTTCTCCTTCACGGTCAACGAGAAGCTGCGGCTCTACCTCGTCGAGACCGCCGAGAAGGGCATGCACTGGATGCGGCTCACCGTGGACGGCACCGCCGGGCACGGCTCCATGACCAACGACGACAACGCCATCACCGAGCTGTGCGAAGCCGTCGCCCGCCTCGGCCGGCACAGGTGGCCCGTCCGCGTCACCAAGACCGTACGGGCCTTCCTGGACGAACTGTCCGACGCGCTCGGCACCGAGCTCGACCCCGAGAACATGGACGAGACCCTCGCCAAGCTCGGCGGCATCGCCCGCATGATCGGCACGACGCTGCGCAACTCGGCGGCGCCCACCATGCTCGGCGCCGGCTACAAGGTCAACGTCATCCCCGGCCAGGCCACCGCGCACGTCGACGGCCGCTTCCTGCCCGGCTACGAGGAGGAGTTCCTCGCCGACCTCGACCGGATCCTCGGCCCGCGCGTCAAGCGGGAGGACGTGCACGCCGACAAGGCGCTGGAGACCGACTTCGACGGCAGGCTCGTCGACGCCATGCAGACCGCGCTGCGCGCCGAGGACCCGATCGCGCGGGCCGTGCCGTACATGCTGTCCGGCGGCACCGACGCCAAGTCCTTCGACGACCTCGGCATCCGCTGCTTCGGCTTCGCGCCGCTGAAGCTGCCGCCGGAGCTGGACTTCGCGGGCATGTTCCACGGCGTCGACGAACGGGTGCCGGTGGACGGCCTGAAATTCGGCGTACGCGTGCTCGACAGGTTCCTCGACGCGTCGTGATCGTAATCGTCCATGCGTGCGGCTCTGACTGGAAAGAGTGAATGCGACCATAGGTTCGTAGCCTGATTACACCCTCCTCGTTACTGGTGATGCGGTCCGCAATTTTTGAGACCGCATTGCCAACAAGGAGGAATAATGATCAAGAAGGTCGTCGCTGCTGCGGCTGCCACGGGTGGGCTGGTTCTCGCGGGCGCGGGCATGGCCGTCGCCGACGCGGGCGCCCAGGGTGCCGCCGTGCACTCCCCGGGCGTCCTGTCCGGCAACGTTGTCCAGGTGCCCGTGCACGTGCCGGTGAACGTCTGCGGCAACACGATCAACGTGATCGGTCTGCTGAACCCCGCCTTCGGCAACACCTGCGTCAACAAGTGACGCCGACCCGCTGAGGGGCGTCCACACCGTCGGCCCCGGAGTGCGCGCCATGCGCTCCGGGGCCGACCGGTCTTTTCGCGGTCGAGTACCGCGAAGCTTTGGGAGATCCGGGGAATTCGGGGAAATTCGAGTCAAGCGCGAAGGCAGGGGAATCAGGAAATGCGACAGGTCACCCGCAAGGGCCTCATGACCGTGGCGGCGGCGACCGGCGTGCTCGCCGGGGTGGGCGGTGCCGCCCACGCCGACTCGGGGGCGCACGGCAGCAGTTCGGGTTCGCCGGGCGTGCTGTCCGGCAACTCGGTGCAGGCGCCGGTGCACGTGCCGGTGAACGTCTGCGGCAACACGATCGACGTCGTCGGCGTGCTCAACCCGTCGATGGGCAACAAGTGCGCCAACGAGAGCGACGGCGGCCCGTCCGGCGGCGGTTCGCACGGCGGCGGCTCCGGGGGCAGCCACGGCGGCGGCGGTTCGCACGGCGGTGGATCGGGCGGCGGCGGCTCGCACGCCGACGGCGAGACCGGTGGCTCGCCCGGCGTCGGCTCGGGCAACAACATCCAGGTGCCGATCGACGTGCCGGTGAACGTCTGCGGCAACTCGATCGACGTCGTCGGCGTGCTCAACCCGTCGATGGGCAACAACTGCGAGAACGACTCGGGCGGCCACACCACCCCGCCCGGCGACCACGAGACGCCGCCGCCCGGCAAGCCGTCGGAGCCCCACCGCCCCGACAAGCCGGTCACGCCGGTCGACAACGAGCCGGGCCCGCAGACCGTCACCCGGCCCAAGGGCAACGAGCAGCTCGCGCAGACCGGTGGCAGCCTGCCGCTCGGCGTCGTCCTGCCGGTGGGCGCGGGCGCGGTGCTCGCGGGCGCGGTGCTGTACCGCAGGGCACGCGCCTCGGCCTAGGAGCCAGGAGCGCGGCGGAGCGGGTCCCGCGTCGGCGGGACCCGCTCGTTTCTCGTCGACTTTCGTCGGCCTTCTCGGCCGGTCGTCGTCTCGTGGACGTCCGTCTCACCAGGTGGCGCGGACCTGGCGGATGATCCGCCGCCGCAGGCGAACCCTGCGGCTGCCGTCGCGCAGCAGGCTCAGACGGTACAACTCCCAGTGTCCGTACTCGGCGTGGTCGGTCAGCAGACGTGTCGTTTCCTTGCGGGAGACCCCGCGCGGCAGGTACACGTCGACAAATTCGTATTCCGGCATCGCATCTATTGTGCGGGCAGCCGCCCGGTACGGATAGCGTCTGCGGTATGTCTGATGCTGCGCAGCCCACCGCTGCCGAGGTACGCGCCGCCGCCGAGGCGGTCAAGACCGCGCTCGACCGCCACCTGGCCGCGGTCGAACGCCGGTCGGGTGAGGACGACCCCGCCGTCTACGAGGCGTTCAACGAGCTCGCCGCGGCCGCCGAGGCGTACGACGAGCTGCTCTACGACCGCTACGACGAGGTCACGCCCTTCGAGATCCCCGGTACGGACGACACGCTGCCGCCGTACACGGGCCCCGAGGAGCCGAGCGCGCTCAGCGTGCTGATCCGCCGCGACTACACCGTGGCGGAGCCGCAGCGGCTGCTGGCGCAGGCCCAGCGGATCGAGGCGGCGGACGACGAGAGCGGCGCGGACGTCTCGGGCACCGTCCACGGGGCGCTGGGCATCCTCTTCGGCGAGTTCGAACCGGACGAGATCGCCTCCCGGCACAAGGAGTTCGGCCTGGAGGAGGGCGACTCCACGCTCTGGGTGACCGCCGCCGACGAACCGGCCGACGCCGGCGAGTGGCTGGAGGCGCCGTTCGAGCAGGTCGACGCGCAGCGGGTGGTGTGCCGCTTCGACGTCAGCGCGGTGTTCGACGACGACATCGACGATGACGAAGACGAAGACGACGTGAGTGACGACGAGGACGGGCCGGATCCCGACACCCTCGACGAGGACGACGACGAACTGGAACCGCTCGACTCGGACCGCTGACGGCTCGACCGAGCCGGTGCACGCATCCGCACGAGAACGGCGGCGGTCGCGGGGGAGGCGCCCCGTGACCGCCGCCGTTCCGTGTGCTCCCGTCGGCCGGCGCGCGGCTCAGCCCGCGGTCGGGATCTGCGGGGCGAGCAGCGCGGGCAGCCGGGTCGTGCGCGGCTTGGCCGGGACCTCGGCCACGGCCCGGGGCAGCGCCTGCTCCACGCCGTGCACGACGGACAGGTGCCGGTCGGCCCGGCTGAACGCCGTGTAGACCCAGGGCCGGCTCAGCGCCTGCGCGGCGTCGCCCGGCAGGACGACGACCACGGCGGGCCACCGGCCGCCCACCGCCTGGTGCGCGGTCAGCGCCCACCCGTGCCGCACGGTCTGCTCCACCCGCTCCTTCGGCACGACGACGGCCTCATCGGCGCAGGACAGGTGCAGCCCGTCGGCGTCCGCCTTCACCACGCGGCCCGGCACCGTACGCCCGGGGGCGGGGGAGTAGGCGATCCGGTCGCCGGGGTCGAAGCCGCCGAACCGGCCCGGGCCCGGGTTGAGCCGCTCCTTGAGCGCCGCGTTGAGCGCGCGCGTGCCGACCGCGCCGCCGTGTCCCGGGGTGATGACCTGCGTCTCCTCGGCGGGGACGCCGATCGCCCGCGGCACCGAGTCCGCGACGAGCTGCACGGTCCGGTGCACGGCCTCGCCCGCGTCCCGCACCGGCACGATCACGACCTCCTTGCCGGGCGCCTCGACCTGGATCAGCTCGCCGACGCCGACGGCGGACACCAGCTCGCCCAGCGGGCCGGGGTCGGGCCGCCGCGAGGCGATCTGCGGGCACGCCTTGGCGGCCAGCAGATCCGCGAACACCCTGCCGGGGCCGGCCGACCACAGCACCGCCGGGTCCCCGGCCAGCACCAGGCGGGCCCCGTCCGGCAGCGACTCGGTGAGCAGGGCGGCCGTCTCCACGTCGAGCTGCGGCGCGTCCAGCACGACCAGCAGGTCGAGGTCGAGCGCGCCGTCCGCGTCCCGCCCCGGCCCCTCGCCGCCGGCCAGCAGTCCGGCGACGGTGGCGACCGGCGGCTCGGCCGCACCGGCCGTGCGCAGCAGGGCCGCGAAGCGGTTCCGGCCGAGCGGGCCGTGGGTGGCGGCCCAGGCGCGCAGCCCAAGGCCGTGTGCCGTGCCGAGCAGCGCCGCCGGTTCGGCCAGGGACGCCTCGCCGCCGGTGTGCAGGACCAGGCCGTGGCCCGCGACCGCGCGGATCAGCTCGCCGGCCGACCCCCCGGCCGAGGCGGCGGCCCGCTCCCACTCCTCGGCCGAACCGTCCTCCTTGGGCGCCGAGTTGACCAGTCTGGCCAGTCCGTCGGCGAGGGACTCCTCCGCGAGCGCGTACCGCTCCAGACCGACGAGGACACGGACCGGCCGTTCCTCCTCGCCCTCCTCCCCGCCTTCCTCCGCGTCGGCCCCGACGGGTGCCGGCGCCGATGTGCCCGGCTCGTCCAGGGCGTCCTGGAAGGCCAGGGCCTCTCCCTCCGCGAGAGCGCTCTGCACGGCGGAGCCGGGGTCCGGCACGCCCTGCTTGGCCAGCGCGGCGGTCAGCGTGGACATCTCCAGCGCCGTGTGCCCGGCGAGAGCCGCCTGTTCCAGGAGCCAGGCCGTGACCGCCCGGCCCCGGCGCTCGTCGTCCGGACCGCACTCAGGGCCGAGCAGCGCCCGCGCGAACCCGTCGGCCTGCTCGGGCCGCACCCCGGACACCCGCAGCAACTGCCAGGGATCGGCCGCCAGTTGCTCCTGCGCGCCCTCGCCCAGCACGGCCGCGACCTGCGGCGCCAGCGTCTCCGGCGCCCCTCCCCGGCCCAGCACGGCCCGGACGCCGTCGACGGCCTCCGGCGCCGGCGCGGCGGGCGCGGGCCCGGCCGCCGGCGGCTGCGGGCGGCGCACCGGTTCCGGCGCGGGGCGGCGCGGGGCCGGTTCGGGCTCGGCGAAGACGGCGGTCACCGGCTTGTCGCCGCTCTCCACGGCCCGTACGGCGGCGAGCAGGTCGGCCGCCTTGCCGCTGAGCTTGGTGCCGGCCTCGATCGGCGCCTTCTTCTCGGCCTTCCGCCGCTCGATGCGCTCCCGCTCCAGCTGCTGGGCACGCAACTCGGCCTCGGCCTCGGACAGTTGAGCCGCGGTCCTGGCCTCCTCCGCGTCCGCTCCCTCGGTGCCGCCCGAGTCGGCCCCGTCGGCGGCGTCCCGCGCCGACTCGGCGCCCTCCGCGCCGGCCCCGGCCTCGGCCTCGACCCCGGTCGGCCCGTCGGCTCCCGCGGTCCCCGGCTCGGTTTCCTCCGTGGTCCCGGGGGTCTCGGGCTCCGTGCTCACAGCGTGCTCCAGTCGTGATCGGGATAGCGGTGCACCGGCGCCGACACGTCGTCGAGCGCCCGGCAGATCTCGTCAGGAAGACTAAGCGCCTCCACTGACAACGCGGCCGTGAGCTGCTGCGCGTTGCGCGCGCCGATGATGGGTGCGACGACGCCCGGCCGGTCGCGGACCCAGGCGAGGGCCACCTGGAGCGGCGTCACCGCGAGCCCGTCGGCGGCCGTCGACACGGCGTCCACGATCCGGCTCGCCGTGTCGTCCAGGTACGGCGCGACGAACGGCGCCAGGTGCTCCGAGGCGCCCCGCGAGTCGGCCGGCGTCGACGTGCGGTACTTGCCGGTCAGCACCCCGCGCCCCAGCGGCGAGGACGGCAGCAGCCCGACGCCGAGGTCCAGCGCGGCCGGCAGCACCTCGCGCTCCACGCCGCGCTGCAGCAGTGAGTACTCCATCTGCGTGCTCGCCAGCCGCGTCCGCACGCCCGACGCCGCCAGCTGCCAGGTCGCGGCCTTGGCGAGCTGCCAGCCGCAGAAGTTGGACACCCCGGCGTAGCGGGCGCGCCCGCTGCTCACGGCCAGGTCGAGCGCCTGGAGGGTCTCCTCCAGCGGGGTGTACGGGTCGTAGGCGTGCACGTGCCACACGTCCACGTGGTCCGTGCCGAGCCGGGAGAGGGAGGCGTCCAGCGCGGAGAGCAGATGGCCGCGCGAGCCGTCGAACCGGCGGTCGGGGTCCGGGACACTGCCGGCCTTGGTGGAGATCACCAGGTCCCGGCGCGGCACGAGCCCGTCGATCAGCTTCCCGAGCAGGTACTCGGCCTCCCCGTCGCCGTACACGTCGGCCGTGTCGACCAGGCTGCCGCCCGCCTCCCAGAACGTCTTCAAGAGGTCAGCGGCGTCGTGCTCGTCCGTGTCCCGCCCCCAGGTGAGGGTGCCGAGACCGATGCGGGACACGCGCAGGCCGGTGCGACCGAGATGCCTCTGCTCCATGAACGCCGAGATTACTGGCCGGAACCTGCTCGGTGGGGGCCTGTGGACAACCGATTTCGTCCCGCGCGCTCCCGCACTCCCCGCCCGTGCCGGGCCCGCGCTAAGGTCTGACCCAAGGGACGTTACTCATCGGTAAGGGGATCGGCCATGCAGCTCGGGATCAACCTCGGCTACTGGGGCGCGGGAATGGACGGGGACAACCTCGCCGTGGCCCAGGAAGCCGACCGGCTCGGCTACGCCGTCTGCTGGGCCGCCGAGGCCTACGGCTCCGACGCGGCCACCGTGCTCACCTGGGTCGCCGCCCAGACCGAGCGCATCGACGTCGGCTCGGCCATCTTCCAGATCCCGGCCCGGCAGCCCGCGATGACCGCGATGACCGCCGCCACCCTCGACTCGCTGTCCGGCGGCCGCTTCCGCCTCGGCCTCGGCGTGTCGGGACCGCAGGTCTCCGAGGGCTGGTACGGCGTCAAGTTCGACAAGCCGCTCTCCCGCACCCGCGAGTACGTGGACATCGTCCGCAAGGCCATGAGCCGCGAGCGCCTCACCCACGACGGCCAGCACTGGACGCTGCCGCTGCCGGACGGCCCCGGCAAGCCGATCAAGCTCACCGTGCACCCGCAGCGCGAGCACATCCCGCTCTACATCGCCGCGATCGGCCCGAAGAACCTGGAGCAGACCGGCGAGATCGCCGACGGAGCCCTGCTCATCTTCCCGTCGGCCGACCACCTCGAGGACACCGCCGTCAAGCACCTGCGCGCCGGGCGCCAGAAGGCCGGCAAGACCCTCGACGGCTTCGACATCTGCCCGACCCTCCCGCTCGCCGTCGGCGACGACAAGGACGTGACGGCGCTCGCCGACACCTTCCGCCCCTACACCGCCCTCTACGTCGGCGGGATGGGCAGCCGCAAGCAGAACTTCTACAACCAGCTCGCGGGGCGCATGGGGTACGAGAAGGAGGCCGCCGAGATCCAGGACAAGTACCTGTCCGGCGACAAGCAGGGCGCCGCGGCCGCCGTACCGCACGACCTGATCGACTCCACGACCCTGCTCGGCTCCGTGGACCGCATCGCGGACCGGATGAAGGCCTACGCGGCGGCCGGCGTCACCACCCTGACCCTGGCCCCGGCGGGCTTCACGCTCGACGAGCGCCTCACCGCCCTGCGGGCCGGCACGGAGGCCCTCGAACGCGCCGGTCTCGCCTGAGAGTTCAGCGGCCGTGGTGGGGGCTCGGGGGTCTTCCCCGCCACGGCCGTCACGGGGCACAACGCGCGGGACCCCCGCCCGGTTACGCCCCTTCGCGCCCCCGGTGCTCCTTCTTTTGGCGGAGTTGTCCGACACATCGGTTGCAGCCCCTCGTTCCGCGCATTTGACTCGTTCTTCGCGGATCCTGCAGAGAGGTGCCCACGATGCTTTCGGCCAAGAGTCTGTTCCAGGAGATCCTCGACCACGACGAGTCCTTCGCCCTGTTCTGCTCCATCGCCGCCAGCGGCGAGTCCCAGGGCGGCTGGGAGAACGCCCGCATCGCCGCGCTCGTCCCGGAGTCCGAGCGCGACCTCGCCCCCATGATCAGTCGGCACGGCGCCGACGAGGACAAGCACGGCCGCATCTTCAACGCCCTGCTGAAGCGGCGCGGCCTCGAACCCGTCCCCGTCCCGCCCGAGACCGACTACACGATGCTGCTCGAGAAGAACGGCATCGGCCTCGCGCACGACAAGCTCAAGCGCGACGACCCCCTCACCGTGCAGGACATCGTCACCTACCTCGCGCACAGCCGCGTCACCGAACAGCGCGCCTCCGAGCAGATGGAACTGCTCCGCAGACTCTTCGCCGACCACCCGGACATCGGCCGCGCCGTCAAGCAGATCTCCCACGACGAGGACAACCACCTCGCCTACTGCCACGAGGAGTTGCTGCGCTTCGCGCGCGCCGGGCACGGCCGGGCCATCCAGCGCACCCTGCGCGAGTGCGCCCTCGCCGAGATCCGCGTCCACCGCGACGTCAGCCTCGCCGTCATGGCCCGCATGGGCCGCATCCTCGGCTGGTCGCGCCCCAGGGCCGCGCTGCTCGCCGCGGGCATCCACGCCGTGTACGTGTACGAGCGGCTCGGCGGCCTGCGCCGGATGGTGAGCCTGCGGATGCCGCAGCGGCGCAACGCCCTCGGCGGCCCCGCGAGCCCTTCGGCAGAGTTCGCCTAGCGGACGTTCGCTTGAGCGGACGTCCGCCGAGCGGACCGGAGCCGGCCCCTACAGCCAGCCCCGCCGCTTGAAGAGCCGGTACAGCAACACCTCCAGGGCGGCCATCACCAGGATCACGGCCGGATACGACCACTCCCAGCGCAGCTCCGGCATGTGGTCGAAGTTCATGCCGTAGACCCCCGCGATCATCGTGGGGACCGCGGCCATGGCCGCCCACGCGGAGATCTTCCGCATGTCGTCGTTCTGACGGACGCTCATCTGCGCCAGGTGCGCCGACAGGACGTCCGACACCAGCCGGTCCAGGGCCTCCACCGACTCGTTCACGCGCGTGATGTGGTCGTGCACGTCGCGGAAGAACGGGCGGGCCTTGTCGTTGACGAACGGCACCGCGCCGAACGGCCCCGACGCCGCGAGCCGGGTCAGCGGCGGCGCGAGCGGCCCGGTGGCCCGGCGGAACTCCAGGATCTGCCGCTTGAACGTGTAGATCCGCGAGGCGGTGTGCCGCGACCCGCCGCCGTCCGGCGAGAACACCTCCGCCTCCAGCTCCTCCAGGTCGGTCTGGAGCTCCGTCGCCACCTCCAGGTAGTGGTCGACTGTCGCGTCGGCGATGGCGTACAGCACCGAGGTGGGCCCCTCGCCGAGCAACTCCGGCTCCCGCTCCAGCCGGTGCCGCACGGTGTTCAGCGGGGCGCCCTCGCCGTGCCGGACGGTCACCACGAACGAGTCACCGAGGAAGATCATGACCTCGCCGGTCGAGACGGCGTCGCTCCGCGGCTCGTACACGACCGGCTTCAGGACCAGGAAGAGCGAGTCGTCGTACGTCTCCAGCTTGGGCCGCTGATGGGCCTTGAGGGCGTCCTCCACGGCCAGCGGGTGCAGCCCGAACTCCTGGGTCACCCGGTCGAACTCGGACTCCGTCGGCTCGTGCAGCCCGATCCACACGAAGCCGCCCGCCGCCCGCGCCCCGGCCAGGGCGTCGGAGAGGTCCTCGGGGCCGTCGGTCCGCTGTCCGTCGCGGTAGATGGCACAGTCGACGATCACTGGGCGCGTTCTCCTGTCGCTCGGAGGTCATGGCATGTCGTCGTACGCCTACCCTGGGCGGCATGCCCACGCTGATCCTGGTCCGGCACGGACGTTCCACCGCCAACACCGAGGGGCTGCTCGCCGGCTGGACGCCCGGCGTCGCCCTCGACGAACGCGGCGCCGCGCAGGCCGCCGCACTGCCCGGCCGGCTCGCCGGTCTCCCGGTCTCCGAGGTCGTCAGCAGCCCGCTGCAACGCTGCCAGGAGACGATCCGCCCGCTGCTGGAGGAGCGCGGGCTCACCGCCCACACCGACGACCGCATCGGCGAGTGCCACTACGGCGACTGGACCGGTCGCAAACTTGCCGAACTCAAGGACGAGCCGCTGATGGAGGTCGTGCAGACCCACCCGTCCGCCGTGCAGTTCCCCGGCGGCGAGTCCATGCGCGCGATGCAGACCCGGGCCGCCGAGGCGGTGCGCGAGTGGAACGCGCGCGTGGAGCGCGACCACGGCCCCGACGCCGTGTTCCTCATGTGCTCGCACGGCGACATCATCAAGTCCCTCGTCGCGGACGCACTCGGACTTCATCTCGACCTCTTCCAGCGGATCGCCGTCGAACCGTGTTCCATCACCGCGATCCGCTACACCCGTCTCAGGCCCTTCCTCCTCCGGCTCGGCGACACCGGCGACTTCGCGTCCCTCGCGCCGCGCGAGGAGCCGCCGGCCGACGACGCCCCGGTGGGAGGCGGCGCGGGCGCACCGTGATCGTCGGCCGCAGTAGGGTGAAGCGGACCGCTGCCGTAATCGACTTCCCCCGACATCCCCGATTCCCATGGAGACAGGACGTGTCCCGTCAGGTGTTCCTCTACGACCAACCGGACCGTTTCGTGGCCGGTACGGTCGGACTGCCAGGGCGCCGTACGTTCTTCCTCCAGGCCTCGGCCGGCTCCCGGGTGACCAGCGTGGCCCTGGAGAAGACCCAGGTCGCGGCGCTCGCCGAGCGCATGGAAGAGCTCCTCGACGAGGTCGTACGGCGCAGCGGCGGCAGCGCGGCCGTCCCCGCCGTGGCGCCCAACGAGATCGCCGACACCGCCCCGCTGGACACCCCTGTCGAGGAGGAGTTCCGGGTCGGCACCATGGCGCTCGCCTGGGACGGCGAGGACCAGTGCATGATCGTCGAGGCCCAGGCCCTGGTGGAACTCGACGCCGACTCCGAGGAAGACCTCGCCGAGGCCGAGGAGCGGCTGCTCCAGGACGAGGAGAACGGGCCCCCGATGCTGCGGGTCCGGCTGACCGGCGCGCAGGCCCGGGCCTTCGCCAAGCGCGCCCTCGACGTCGTCAACGCCGGGCGGCCGCCGTGCCCGCTGTGCAGCCTCCCGCTCGACCCGGAAGGACACGTATGTCCGCGCCAGAACGGATACCGCCGAGGGGCGTGACGACGACAGGCGCGGCCGCCGCCGAACTGCTCGCCGCGGGCGAGCTCACGGTGCGCGGACGCATTCGTGAGGCGTCCAACGCGGCGCTGTACTGCACGGTGACGCTGGACGGCCGGGAGGCGGCCTGCGTCTACAAGCCGGTCGCAGGGGAGCGGCCCCTGTGGGACTTCCCCGACGGCACCCTCGCGCAGCGCGAGGTCGCCGCCTACGAGGTCTCCCGGGCCACCGGCTGGGACCTCGTGCCGCCCACCGTGCTGCGCGACGGGCCCTACGGCGAGGGCATGTGCCAGCTGTGGATCGAGGCGACGCCCGACGCCGAACTGCTCGCCCTGGTCGAGGCGGAGGAGCCCGCGCCCGGCTGGAAGGCGATCGGACTCGCCGACGTCGGCGAGGGACGCGCCGCGCTGCTCGTGCACGCCGACGACGAGCGGCTGCGCCGGCTCGCCGTGCTGGACGCCGTGATCAACAACGCCGACCGCAAGGGCGGCCACCTCCTGCCCACCGTCGACGGCCGGCTGTACGCCATCGACCACGGCGTCACTTTCAACGCCGAGAACAAGCTGCGCACGCTGCTGTGGGGCTGGGCGGGGGAGCCGCTGCCCCGGGAGGCGACCGACGTCCTCACGGAGCTGCGGACCGGCCTCGCCGAGGGCGGTCAGCTGGCCGCCCGCCTCGCCCCGCTGATCACCGCCACCGAACTCGACGCCACGCGCGCGCGTGTCGACGCGCTGCTCGCCTCCGGCACCCACCCGGAGCCGAGCGGTGAGTGGCCGGCGATCCCCTGGCCGCCCGTGTAGCCGGCCGCCGCACCGCAGGCACGCCGGACGGTAAGACGCAAGAGCGCCTTACCGGCCATCCGGCGCCAACCCGTTCGTGTACGGAACATCCGTCCGGTTAGGCTCAAGGCATGCATGCCTGGCCCGCTTCCGAGGTCCCCGCCCTGCCTGGTCAGGGCCGCGACCTGAGGATCCACGACACCGCGACCGGCGGCCTCGTCACCCTCGACCCCGGTCCCGTCGCCCGTATCTACGTCTGCGGCATCACCCCGTACGACGCGACCCACATCGGTCACGCGGCGACCTACAACGCGTTCGACCTCGTTCAGCGCGTGTGGCTCGACACCAAGCGGCAGGTTCACTACGTCCAGAACGTCACCGACGTCGACGACCCGCTGCTGGAGCGCGCCCAGCGGGACGGCCTGGACTGGGCCGGCCTCGCCGAACGGGAGACGGCCCTGTTCCGCGAGGACATGACGGCGCTGCGGATGCTGCCCCCGAAGCAGTACATCGGCGCGGTCGAGGCGATACCCGGGATCGTCCCGCTCGTGGAGCGGCTGCGCGACCTCGGCGCCGCCTACGAACTCGACGGGGACGTCTACTTCTCCGTCGAGTCCGACCCGCACTTCGGATCGGTCTCCCACCTCGACGCCGCGGCCATGCGGATGCTGTCCGCCGAGCGCGGCGGCGACCCCGACCGGCCGGGCAAGAAGAACCCGCTCGACCCCATGCTCTGGATGGCGGCCCGCGAGGGCGAGCCCAGCTGGGACGGCGCCTCCCTCGGCCGCGGCCGGCCCGGCTGGCACATCGAGTGCGTCGCCATCGCCCTCGACCACCTCGGCATGGGCTTCGACATCCAGGGCGGCGGATCCGACCTGGTCTTCCCGCACCACGAGATGGGCGCCTCGCACGCACAGGCGCTCACCGGCGAGTTCCCCATGGCCAAGGCGTACGTGCACGCCGGCATGGTCGCCCTGCACGGCGAGAAGATGTCCAAGTCCAAGGGCAACCTCGTCTTCGTGTCGCAGTTGCGCCGCGAGGGCGTCGACCCCGCCGCAATCCGCCTCGCCCTGCTCGCCCACCACTACCGGGCCGACTGGGAGTGGACCGACCAGGTGCTGCGGGACGCGCTCGCCCGCCTCGACCGCTGGCGCGCCGCCGTCTCCCGGCCCGACGGCCCGCCCGCCGAGGCCCTGGTGGACGAGATCCGCGAGGCGCTCGCGAACGACCTGGACGCCCCGGCCGCACTCGCCGCCGTCGACCGCTGGGCGGAGCTCCAGCGCGACACCGGTGGCACGGACGAGGGCGCGCCCGGCGTGGTCTCCCGCGCGGTGGACGCGCTGCTCGGCGTCGCCCTGTAGACACGCGCGGGAACGGACACGGGTGGGGGCGGTGCGCGTCGGCGCACCGCCCCCACCCGTGTTCCGCTGCGATCAGCGAGGGCCCGCTCAGTCCTCCGAAGAGTCCTCGTCCTCCGCGCCCCCCGCCTTCGGCGGCTTCGGCGGGCGCGTCCGACCGCTCGGGTTGTCCCGCAGGTACGGCGAGCCGGACTGGCCGTCGCCCTCCGTGGCGTGCCCGGCCGGCCCCGTCGGGCCCGCTCCGTCCCGGCGCCGCAGATACCGCTCGAACTCGCGGGCGATCGCCTCGCCCGAGGCCTCCGGCAGCTCCGCGGTGTCCCGGGCCTCCTCCAGCGTCTGCACGTACTCGGCGACCTCGCTGTCCTCGGCGGCCAGCTGGTCCACGCCCACCTGCCAGGCGCGCGCGTCCTCCGGCAGCTCGCCCAGCGGGATGCGCACGTCGATCAGGTCCTCCAGGCGGTTCAGGAGGGCCAGCGTCGCCTTCGGGTTCGGCGGCTGCGACACGTAGTGCGGGACGGCGGCCCACAGCGACACGGCCGGGACGCCGGCGTGCGTGCAGGCCTCCTGGAGGACCCCGACGATGCCCGTGGGACCCTCGTACTTGGTCTCCTCCAGGTCCATCCGGCGTGCCAGGTCCGGGTCGGACGTGGTCCCGCTGATCGGCACCGGGCGCGTGTGCGGGGTGTCGCCGAGCAGGGCGCCCAGGACGACCACCAGCTCGACGCCCAGTTCATGGGCGAAGCCGAGCAGTTCGTTGCAGAACGAGCGCCAGCGCATGGACGGCTCGATGCCCCGGACCAGGACGAGGTCACGCGGCTTGTCGCCGCCGACCCGGACCACCGACAGCCGGGTCGTCGGCCAGGTGATCTTCCGGACGCCGGCGTCCATCCACACGGTGGGGCGGTTCACCTGGAAGTCGTAGTAGTCCTCGGCGTCCAGTGCCGCGAACACCTCGCCCTTCCATTCCCGTTCCAGATGCGCGACCGCGGTGGAGGCGGCGTCGCCGGCATCGTTCCAGCCCTCGAACGCGGCCACCATGACCGGGTCGATCAGCTCGGGAACCCCCTCGAGCTCGATCACCCAGTGCCTCCTTCCGACGTGCCCTCACGTACGCCCCAACCTTACGGCGTGGCGCGCGGGCGCCCGCAGCCCCCTTGCACGGAGCAGTGCCCCATCACTGCCCCGGCCACGGCCCCCGAACACCCGCGGCGCGTTCGCTGCGGGAGAGATCGGGACGGCGCCGCGGGCATGCGGAAGGGGCGGCTCCGTCGGCGGGGAGCCGCCCCTCGCACCGGCTCCCCGTGCGGGGGGAGCCGTCCCCCCGGGCCGGAGCCCGTGGCACGGTGGCCTCGTGGCGGGGTGGCCTCGTGATGCGGTTACCGGCCGCTGCTCGTTGTCGTCACTTCTTGTCGAGCAGGTCCTGCACCTTGGCGCGCACCTCGTCCGTGGCCAGGCCGCGGATCGTCAGCGTCGTACGGCGGCGCAGCACGTCGTCCGCCGTCTCGGCCCACTCGTTGTCCCGGGCGTAGACGACCTGCGCCCAGATCTCCGGGGCGTCCGGGTGCACGCGCTCGCCCAGCTCCGGGTTCTCGTTGGCGATGCGGGCGATGTCGAAGGCCAGCGAGCCGTAGTGGGTGGCCAGGTGCCGGGCGGTGTCGGCGGCCATGCGCGGGCCCGGCGCCGGGTGGTCGACCAGCAGCCGGTGGGCGACCGCGCGCGGGTTGGCGACGCCCGGCAGCGGCAGCTTCTTCGGCAGCGCGGAGATCGGTTCGAAGTCGTCGCCGAGCGGGTGGCCCGGCAGCGACTGGAGCTTCTGCATCACCGTGCGGCCGATGTGGCGGAACGTCGTCCACTTGCCGCCCGCGACCGACAGCATGCCGCCCTTGCCCTCGGTCACCACGGTCTCCCGCTTGGCCTTCGCGGTGTCGCCCGGGCCGCCCGGCAGCACGCGCAGACCGGCGAAGGAGTACGTGATGAGGTCCCGGTCGAGCTGCTGGTCGCGGATGGAGAACGCGGCCTCGTCGAGGATCTGGGTTATGTCCTTGTCGGTGACGGAGACGTCCGCGGGGTCGCCCTCGAACACCTCGTCGGTGGTGCCGAGCAGCAGCATGTCCTCCCACGGCAGGGCGAACGTGATGCGGTACTTGTCGATCGGCGTCGCCAGCGCCGCCTTCCACGGCGAGGTGCGCTTCAGGACCAGGTGGGCGCCCTTCGACAGCCGGATCGACGGCGCGGCGCCGGGGTCCTCCATCCGGCGCAGGTGGTCGACCCACGGGCCGGTCGCGTTGAGCACAAGACGGGCGTCCACGCCGAACTCGTCGCCGGACAGCCGGTCGCGCAGCTCGGCGCCGGTGACCCGGCCCCGGGTGAAGCGCAGGCCGGTCACCTCGGCGTGGTTGAGGACGACGGCGCCCGCCTCGACGGCCGCGCGGACCGTCATCAGCGCCATGCGCGCGTCGTTCATCTGGTCGTCGCCGTACACGGCCACGGCCTTGAGGTTCTCGGTGCGCAGCTCGGGCACGTCCTGCGCGGCCTTGGACGGGCTCAGCAGGTGGCCGACCCCGTCGCCGAACGCGGACAGCGCGGAGTAGGCGAACACGCCCGCGCCGAGCTTCGCCGCGCCGTGCGGCCCGCCCTTGTACACGGGGAGGTAGAAGGTGAGCGGGTTCGCCAGGTGGGGGGCCACCTGGCGGGACACCGCACGGCGCTCGAAGTGGTTCTCCGCCACCAGCTTCACCGCGCCGGTCTGCAGGTAGCGCAGGCCGCCGTGGAGCAGCTTGGAGGAGGCGGACGACGTGGCACCGGCGAAGTCGCCGGCGTCGACCAGAGCCACCCTGAGGCCGGCCTGCGCGGCGTGCCAGGCGGTGGAGATGCCCAGGATGCCGCCGCCGATCACGAGGAGGTCGTACGACGCCTTGGCGAGCTGCTCCCGGGTCTCGGCACGGCTCGGGCCGACGCCGAAGGCCGGGCGCGTGCCCAGGGCAGGCACGGACTGCAGGGTGGACTGAATGGTCATGTCGGGTTCTTACTCCTCGTCCTCGAGCCAGCCCATGGTCCGCTCGACGGCCTTGAGCCAGTTCTTGTACTCACGGTCGCGGATTTCCGCGTCCATGCGGGGGGTCCACTCGGCGGCCCGTCGCCAGTTGGCGCGCAGGTCGTCGGTGCTGTTCCAGAAGCCGACGGCGAGACCGGCGGCGTAGGCGGCGCCGAGGCAGGTCGTCTCGGCGACCATCGGGCGCACCACGGGGGCGTCCACGAAGTCGGCGAGCGTCTGCATCAGCAGGTTGTTGGAGGTCATGCCGCCGTCGACCTTGAGGGCGGCCAGCTCGACGCCCGAGTCCTTGGTCATGGCGTCGGCGATCTCCCGCGTCTGCCAGGCGGTGGCCTCCAGCACGGCGCGCGCGAGGTGTGCCTTGGTGACGTACCGGGTCAGGCCGGCGATCACGCCGCGGGCGTCGGAGCGCCAGTACGGGGCGAACAGGCCGGAGAAGGCGGGCACGAAGTAGGCGCCGCCGTTGTCCTCGACGGAGAGCGCGAGCGTCTCGATCTCGGCGGCGGTGGAGATCAGCCCCATCTGGTCGCGCATCCACTGCACCAGCGAACCGGTGACGGCGATCGAGCCCTCCAGGGCGTAGACCGTGTCCTGGTCGCCGATCTTGTAGCCGACGGTCGTCAGCAGCCCGCTGTACGAGTTGATGATCTTGTCGCCGGTGTTCATCACCATGAAGGTGCCGGTGCCGTACGTCGACTTGGTCTCGCCCTCGGCGAAGCAGGTCTGGCCGAACAGCGCCGCCTGCTGGTCGCCCAGCGCCGAGGCGACCGGGATGCCGCCGAGCAGGTCGCCCAGCTTGCCGCCGGTGATCTCGCCGTACACCTCGGCGGAGGAGCGGATCTCGGGCAGGATCCGCTTCGGGACGCCGATGGACTCGCAGATCTTGTCGTCCCACTCCATGGTGTGGAGGTTCATCAGCATGGTGCGGGAGGCGTTGGTGACGTCGGTGACGTGCTTGCCGCCGTCGACACCGCCGGTCAGGTTCCAGATGACCCAGGTGTCCATGGTGCCGAAAAGGATGTCGCCCGCCTCGGCGCGCTCCTTGAGGCCCTCGACGTTGTCGAGCAGCCAGCGGGCCTTGGGGCCGGCGAAGTAGGAGGCCAGCGGCAGGCCGGTCTCGCGGCGGAAGCGGTCCTGGCCGACGTTGCGGCCGAGCTCCTTGCACAGGGCGTCGGTGCGGGTGTCCTGCCAGACGATGGCGTTGTGGACGGGCTCACCGGTGTTCTTGTCCCACAGCACGGTGGTCTCGCGCTGGTTGGTGATGCCGATGGCCTTGATGTCGTCGCGGGTGATGCCGGCCTTGGCGACGGCGCCGGCGACGACCTCCTGGACGTTCGTCCAGATCTCGGTGGCGTTGTGCTCGACCCAGCCCGGCTTCGGGAAGATCTGCTCGTGCTCCTTCTGGTCGACGGAGACGATGCGTCCGTCGCGGTCGAAGACGATGCAGCGGCTGGAGGTCGTGCCCTGGTCGATGGCGGCGATGAAGGGGCCGGCGGTGTGGGCGTCGGTCACTGTGTGCTCCTGGGAGTTCCGTGGGTGTGGTCGGCGTCGGCGGCGGGTCGCGGTGCCTTCGCGGGAGCCGGACGGCTCCGGGCGATGACGCTCACGCGAAGGCGACGTTGTAGATACCCGCTGCTATGGCACCGCCGATCAGCGGACCGACCACGGGGATCCAGGCGTAGCCCCAGTCGGAGCCGCCCTTGTTGGGCAGGGGGAGCAGGGCGTGCACGATGCGCGGACCGAGGTCGCGGGCCGGGTTGATCGCGTAGCCGGTCGGGCCGCCGAGGGACAGACCGATCGACACCACGACGAGCGCGGTGATCAGGCCGCCGAGGACGCCGAGGCCGTTGCCCTCGGCGTTCAGGCCCTGCGTGAGGACCGCGAGCAGCAGGACGACCGTGCCGATGATCTCCGTCAGGAGGTTCTGCACCGGGTTACGGATCTCGGGGCCGGTGGAGAAGATGCCCAGGACGGGGCCCGCGCCCTTCTCCTGGGCCTCGACGGCCTTGGCCGCGGTGTCCTGCGCGCCCGGCCCGCCGACGATCTCGTGGTCGGTGAGGTGGGCGAGGAACTGGCCGTAGTACGCCACCCAGACCAGCGCCGCGCCGATCATAGCGCCGAGCAGCTCGCCGGCGAAGTAGACCGGCACGTCGCCCCACTCGCCGCTCTTGATGGCGAGCGCGACCGTCACGGCCGGGTTGAGGTGGGCGCCGGAGAGCGGCCCGGAGATGTACACCGCCGTCATGACGGCGAAGCCCCACCCGAAGGCGATGGCGAGCCAACCGGCGTTGCGGGCCTTGGAGGCCTTCAGCGTCACGGCGGCGCACACGCCGCCGCCGAGCAGGATGAGTATGGCGGTACCGATGGTCTCGCCGATGAAGATGTCGGAGCTGGACACCCGCGACTCCTTTGTCCTTCGTCCAGGGGAAGCCGAACCCCGGGTCCCTCCGGGAGTTCTGGCGCCCTCAGGGAGATGAGAGCGATGCCGGCCCTTGGCGTTGTCACACTCTAGCGCGTATTGCCGGTAGGTGTTCGACAATGCCGACCGATGGACGGGAGTCTTGCCCCGGCGTCACACGTGCGTCAAGGCCCCTGTAATCGAAAGCACGATCGTTATTGATCGTCGGTGACTATCGCTTCCCCGCCCGCGGCGGAGGATGCGCGCGTGGAGCGGCAGGAACCGGACGGCGGGAACGACTCGGACCGGAACGCCCCGTGACGTCCCGGTCTCCGTGTGCGGTGGGTCGTACCGCTGGACGTGCCCAGCTGGACTTGCCTCGCTGGAAGCGCCCGGCTAGAAGCGCCCGGCGCCCAGGTCCCGGGACACCGCGCGGGCGCAGTCGCGCACCGCGGCGATCAGCTCGGGGCGCAGCTCGCCGTCCCGGCACAGCCGCTCGACGGCGCCCGTGATGCCCACCGAGCCGACCGGCATGCGGCGGCGGTCGTGGATGGGGGCGGCGACGGACGCGACGCCCTCCCAGGTCTCCTCGACGTCCGCCGCGTACCCACGCGCGCGTGTCATGTCGAGGATCTGCTCGAAGCCGTCCATGTCGCAGACGGTCCGGTCGGTGAACGCCTTCCGGTCGGCCTCCAGGGCCTCGCTGTGCGCCACCGGGTCGTAGGCCGACAGGACCTTGCCGAGGGCCGTGGAGTGCAGCGGCTGCATGGCCCCGATCTCCAGGACCTGGCGGCTGTCGTCGGGCCGGAAGACGTGATGCACGATCAGGACGCCCTGCTGGTGCAGGACGCCCAGGTACACGCTCTCGCCGCTGGACCTGGCCAGGTCGTCCGTCCACACCAGTGCCCGCGCCCGCAGCTCGTGCACGTCGAGGTACGTCGTGCCCAGGCGCAGCAGCTCGGCGCCCAGCTGGTAGCGCCCGGAGGCCTCGTCCTGCTCGACGAAGCCCTCCTGCTGGAGGGTGCGCAGGATCCCGTGGGCGGTGCCCTTGGCGAGGCCCAGGGACGAGGCGATGTCCGACAGGCCGAGCCGCCGCTCGCCGCCCGCGAGCAGCCGCAGCATCGCGGCCGCCCGTTCGAGCGACTGGATGTTCCGTGCCATCGCCGTCCTGCCTCCGTCCCCTTCGAGCGTCGACTCGCGACGTCGCTGCCGCCGTTCGGCAATGTCGAACACTACCGGTCGATGTCGACCTCTCGCTAATGGTCGGCCGATTCCCGTTGCCTCAACGGCCGGTCCGCGGCGCGGCGGTCGCCCCGTTGCGCGGCGTGGCGATCGCCCCCACTGGAGGGCACGGCGCCGCCCAGTGTCGCGCGGGTGCCGTGCCGAGCGACATCCTCGTCCGACCCTTGGACCCTCTGACCATCGGCCCCCGGTCCCGGCTACCCTGGCGACGTGCGTCATCGCCCGGAAGCTCTAGGTGAGCTCTCCCCGGGCAGCCGCAAAGCCGACAGCCGTCGCATCAAAGGGAGCCCTTTCATGGCCTCGTTGCCGCCGACCCCTACCCCCGACAGCCGGACCCGCGCGTCCGCGCTCCGCGAGGCACTCGCCACCCGCGTGGTGGTCGCCGACGGAGCGATGGGCACCATGCTCCAGGCCCAGGACCCGACGCTCGAGGACTTCGAGAACCTCGAAGGCTGCAACGAGATCCTGAACGTCACCCGCCCGGACATCGTCCGCTCGGTCCACGCCGAGTACTACGCCGCCGGTGTCGACTGCGTGGAGACCAACACCTTCGGCGCGAACCTGGCCGCCCTCGGCGAGTACGACATCGCGGACCGGATCGTCGAGCTGTCCGAGGCCGGCGCCCGCATCGCCCGCGAGGTCGCCGACGAGTTCACCCGCGACACCGGACAGCAGCGCTGGGTGCTGGGCTCGATGGGCCCGGGCACGAAGCTGCCGACCCTCGGTCACACCACGTTCGCCGCGATCCGCGACGCCTACCAGCAGAACGCGGAGGGCCTGCTCGCCGGCGGCGCCGACGCCCTGCTCGTGGAGACCACGCAGGACCTGCTCCAGACGAAGGCGTCGGTCGTCGCCGCGAGGCGCGCGATGGAGGCCACCGGCCACGACGTGCCGCTGATCGTGTCGGTCACCGTCGAGACGACCGGCACGATGCTGCTGGGCTCGGAGATCGGTGCCGCGCTGACCGCGCTGGAGCCGCTGGGCATCGACATGATCGGCCTGAACTGTGCGACGGGTCCGGCGGAGATGAGCGAGCACCTGCGCTATCTCGCCCGCCACGCGCGCGTGCCGCTGTCCTGCATGCCGAACGCCGGCCTGCCGGTGCTGACCTCGGACGGCGCGCACTACCCGCTGACCGCGCCGGAGCTGGCCCAGGCGCAGGAGAACTTCGTCCGCGACTACGGCCTCTCCCTGGTCGGCGGCTGCTGCGGCACGACTCCGGAGCACTTGCGGCAGGTGGTGGAGAAGGTCCGGGGCGCGACTCCGGCCGAGCGCAGCCCGCAGCCCGAGCCCGGCGCCGCCTCCCTCTACCAGACGGTGCCGTTCCGCCAGGACACCTCGTATCTGGCGATCGGGGAGCGGACGAACGCGAACGGGTCGAAGAAGTTCCGTGAGGCGATGCTGGAGGGCCGCTGGGACGACTGTGTGGAGATGGCGCGCGAGCAGATCCGCGAGGGCGCGCACATGCTCGACCTGTGCGTCGACTACGTCGGCCGCGACGGCGTCGCCGACATGGCCGAGCTGGCCGGCCGGTTCGCCACCGCCTCGACCCTGCCGATCGTGCTGGACTCCACCGAGGTCGACGTGCTCCGCGCCGGCCTGGAGAAGCTGGGCGGCCGGGCGGTGATCAACTCGGTGAACTACGAGGACGGCGACGGCCCCGAGTCCCGGTTCGCCAAGGTCACGCAGCTGGCGCGGGAGCACGGCGCCGCGCTGATCGCGCTGACCATCGACGAGGAGGGCCAGGCGCGTACCGCCGAGAAGAAGGTCGAGATCGCCGAGCGTCTGATCGCCGACCTGACCGGCAACTGGGGCATCCACGAGGAGGACATCCTCGTCGACTGTCTGACGTTCACGATCTGCACGGGCCAGGAGGAGTCCCGTAAGGACGGCATCGCCACCATCGAGGGCATCCGCGAGCTGAAGCGGCGCCA
>NZ_JBVJSJ010000019.1:0-85803 GCF_055606745.1 Streptomyces sp. NPDC037054
GGGTCGGTGAAGTCGATCGGCTTGCCGCCCGACGTCATCGGCTGCAGCGCCCCCAGCGCGGTCCCGCCGTCCGCCTCGCGCTTGAACCAGATGTTGGGGAAGGCGAGGAACCGGTGCCATGCCACACCCATGTTCGTGTTGAGCGAGACCACGATCATCCAGATGAAGGACGTCGAGATCTTGATCATCGCGAACAGGTAGACGAGGTTCTGCAGCGTGGTGACGCCGAGCCCCTTGAAGGCGAGGACCAGCGGATACGAGGCGAAGTACCCGGCCTCGTAGTGCTCCACGTGGTGCAGGGCGCCCTCCAGGCCGCGCAGCACGTAGATGGCGAGGCCGATGGTGAGGATGACGTACTCGACGAAGTACGCCTGGCCCGCCTTGGAGCCGGCGAAGCGGGACTTGCGGCCGGGCCGCGAGGGCAGGCTCAGCAGGCGGATCACGATGAGCACGGCGATGCCGAGGATCGTCATCACGCCGATGAACTCGATGTAGAGCTCGAACGGCAGGAAGTCGCCGATGACCGGCAGCATCCAGTCGGCCTGGAAGAGCTGGCCGAACGCCTGGGCCAGGGTCGGCGGCAGGGTGAGGAAGCCGACGGCCACGAACCAGTGGGCGATGCCGACGACGCCCCAGCGGTTCATCCGGGTGTGCCCCAGGAACTCCTTCACCAGCGTCACACTGCGCTGGTAGGGATTGTCCGTTCGGCTGCCCGCCGGTACCGGCTGGCCGAGTTTGAAGTACCGGACGAACTGACCGATGGCGCGCGCGAGCAGCGCAACGCCGACCACGGTCAGGACCAGCGACACGATGATCGCGGCGAGTTGCATTTCGGGGCTCCTCGGGCCTGCGAGGGGTGATTCGGGGATCTGTCGAGCGTCTGGCGAGGCGTTTGTGAGGGGTCGTGCGGGGTGACTGCGAGGCGTCGTTACTAAGCGGTAACTTACCCAGTCCGTCCGAGACTACCCCGATCCCTCTTCGCACTGTAGCCAGGCGGGCGGTGATCTGTGTCGCTGAGGCGGCCCTGACCAACTGGCGCCCGCGCCACGCCGACCCCATCATGCCATTCGTCACAAATCATGACATTCGGCTTAGCTTTGACCTCGTGCTCTACGGAATCGTCGCCGCCGCCCTCGCCCTGGCCCTCGCCGCCGTGCTGACCGTGCTCCTGCGTGCCCCCGCCCTGCGTCTCGGTGCCGTCGACCGGCGCAGGCAGCGCCCCGTCCCGCTGTCCGGCGGGACGGCCGTCGTCGCCGCCACCGGACTGGTCGCCGGGGTCGGCGACTGGACCGGGCTCGCCCCGCTCGGGGAGGGCGTCGGGCGGTTGCTGGCCGCCGCCGTGGGTGTCGCCGTACTGGGGCTCGCCGCGGACCTGTGGCGGCTCGGCACCCGCTTCCTGCTCGCCGGTACGGTCGTCGCGGCGGCGCTCGTCGTGCCGTACGGCGAGACCGGAATCCCCGGCGGGATCCTCGCCGTTGGCTGGATCGTGTTCGTCGCCGTCGCCTTCAAGGGGCTGGATCACGCCGACGGGCCGGCCGGGGCGATCGGGGCGCTGGCCGCCTTCGGGGCGGGTGCGTGCGCCGCCGCCGAGGTGATGGACGGGCTCGCCATGCTGCTGAGCGTGCTGGCGGCGGCCCTGACCGGGTTCCTCATGCACAACTGGCCGCCCGCGCGGGCCGGACTCGGCGCGGGCGGCGCCCTGTTCGTCGGTTTCCTGCTCGCCGGGGGCCTGGTCGTGACGCGGGCCGGGCAGGACCTGCTGCCGAGCGCCGGGGTGCTGTTCGCGCTCACCGCGGTCGCGGCGGCCGACGCCGTGCTCGTCCTGCTGTCGCGGCGGCTGGCCGGGCGGCCCCTGCTGCGGCGCGGCCCCGACCACCTCGCGCACCGGCTGCGCAGGCTCGGGCTCACCGCGCAGGGCGCGGCCGTGCTGCTCGGCATCGGCGGCGGCTCCGGGGTACTCGTCGGGGTGCTGGTGCAGACCGGCGCGGCGGGTGAGGGGGCCGTGCTGTGGGTGGCGGCGGTGGCCGCGGTCGTCGTACTGGCACTGCTGAGGGTCCCGGTGTACGGGCCCCGCAGGCGATCTCCCGTGACGTCTTCGCAGGTCGGAGCGCAGTTGCGTGTAAGGAATGGATAAGAGTTGAGTCCGTCCGACTCAGGTCTGTTGACCCAGCGCTGAGCCTCGTGCACACTTGAGCCTGTTCCACTCAAGTCAGCTGGAGGAATCACCATGGCACGTGCGGTCGGCATCGACCTGGGCACGACTAACTCCGTCGTCAGCGTTCTGGAGGGCGGCGAGCCCACCGTCATCACCAACGCCGAGGGCGCCAGGACCACGCCGTCCGTCGTCGCCTTCGCCAAGAACGGCGAAGTGCTCGTGGGTGAGGTGGCCAAGCGCCAGGCGGTCACGAACGTGGACCGGACCATCCGCTCGGTCAAGCGTCACATGGGCACGGACTGGAAGATCCAGCTCGACGGCAAGGACTTCAACCCGCAGCAGATCAGCGCCTTCGTGCTGCAGAAGCTGAAGCGGGACGCCGAGTCCTACCTGGGCGAGAAGGTGACCGACGCGGTCATCACCGTCCCCGCGTACTTCAACGACGCCGAGCGCCAGGCGACGAAGGAGGCCGGCGAGATCGCCGGTCTGAACGTCCTGCGCATCGTCAACGAGCCGACGGCCGCCGCCCTGGCGTACGGCCTCGACAAGGACGACCAGACGATCCTCGTCTTCGACCTCGGTGGCGGCACCTTCGACGTCTCGCTGCTGGAGATCGGCGACGGCGTCGTCGAGGTGAAGGCGACCAACGGCGACAACCACCTCGGTGGTGACGACTGGGACCAGCGCGTCGTCGACTACCTGGTCAAGCAGTTCCAGTCGGGTCACGGCGTGGACCTGTCCAAGGACAAGATGGCGCTCCAGCGTCTGCGCGAGGCCGCCGAGAAGGCGAAGATCGAGCTGTCCTCCTCCACCGAGACCTCGATCAACCTGCCCTACATCACGGCGTCCGCCGAGGGCCCGCTGCACCTGGACGAGAAGCTCACCCGCGCGCAGTTCCAGCAGCTGACCGCGGACCTGCTGGAGCGCTGCAAGACGCCGTTCCACAACGTCATCAAGGACGCCGGCATCTCCATCAGCGAGATCGACCACGTCGTCCTCGTCGGCGGCTCCACCCGCATGCCCGCCGTCGCCGAGCTCGTCAAGGAGCTGACCGGCGGCAAGGAGGCCAACAAGGGTGTGAACCCGGACGAGGTCGTCGCCATCGGCGCCTCGCTCCAGGCCGGTGTCCTCAAGGGCGAGGTCAAGGACGTCCTGCTCCTCGACGTCACCCCGCTGTCCCTCGGCATCGAGACCAAGGGCGGCATCATGACCAAGCTGATCGAGCGCAACACCACGATCCCGACGAAGCGTTCGGAGATCTTCACGACGGCCGAGGACAACCAGCCGTCGGTGCAGATCCAGGTCTACCAGGGCGAGCGCGAGATCGCGGCGTACAACAAGAAGCTCGGCATGTTCGAGCTGACCGGTCTGCCCCCGGCGCCGCGCGGCGTCCCGCAGATCGAGGTGTCCTTCGACATCGACGCCAACGGCATCATGCACGTCACGGCGAAGGACCTCGGCACCGGCAAGGAGCAGAAGATGACCGTCACCGGCGGCTCCTCGCTGCCGAAGGACGAGGTCGACCGCATGCGCGAGGAGGCCGAGCGCTACGCGGAGGAGGACCACAAGCGCCGCGAGGCCGCCGAGACCCGCAACCAGGGCGAGCAGCTCGTCTACCAGACGGAGAAGTTCCTCAAGGACAACGAGGACAAGGTCCCGGGCGACGTCAAGACCGAGGTCGAGGAGGCCCTCTCCGAGCTGAAGGAGAAGCTCAAGGGCGAGGACACCGCCGAGATCCGCACCGCGACGGAGAAGGTCGCCGCCGTCTCGCAGAAGCTGGGCCAGGCGATGTACGCCGACGCCCAGGGCGCGCAGGCCGCGGGCGACGCCGGTGACGGCCAGGCCAAGGCCGCGGACGACGACGTCGTGGACGCCGAGATCGTCGACGACGAGCGGAAGGACGGTGCCGCGTGACGGAGGAGACCCCGGGCTTCGACGAGCAGCAGCCCGACGTCCCCTCCGGCGCCACCTCCGAAGACGCCGAGCCGAAGGCCGCCTCCTCCTCCCCGGAGGAGGGGGCGGCCCCGGCCGGGGACACGGGACAGACGGCGGGTCTGGTGGCCCAGCTCGACCAGGCGCGTTCCGCGCTCGGTGAGCGCACCGCCGACCTCCAGCGGCTGCAGGCCGAGTTCCAGAACTACCGCCGCCGGGTCGAGCGGGACCGGATCGCGGTGCGGGAGATCGCCGTGGCGAACCTCCTGACCGAGCTCCTTCCCGTGCTCGACGACATCGGCCGCGCGCGGGAGCACGGCGAGCTGGTCGGCGGCTTCAAGTCCGTCGGCGAGTCGCTGGAGACCGTCGTGGCGAAGATGGGCCTGCAGCAGTTCGGCAAGGAGGGCGAGCCCTTCGACCCGACGATCCACGAGGCCCTGATGCACTCCTACGCGCCGGACGTCACCGAGACGACCTGCGTGGCGATCCTGCAGCCCGGGTACCGCATCGGCGAGCGCACCATCCGCCCCGCGCGGGTGGCCGTGGCCGAGCCGCAGCCCGGCGCGCAGACGGTCAAGCCGGCCGAGGAGAGCGCACCGGCCGACAAGGCCGAGGCGGCCGAGCAGTCGGACGACAAGGAGAGCGGTGGCCCGGACGAGGGCTGACGTGACACACGAGGCAGGAAAGGAGGGACGTCGGGGATGAGCACCAAGGACTTCATCGAGAAGGACTACTACAAGGTCCTCGGCGTCCCCAAGGACGCCACCGAGGCCGAGATCAAGAAGGCGTACCGGAAGCTCGCCCGCGAGTACCACCCGGACGCCAACAAGGGGAACGCGAAGGCGGAGGAGCGGTTCAAGGAGATCTCCGAGGCGAACGACATCCTCGGCGACCCCAAGAAGCGCAAGGAGTACGACGAGGCCCGCGCCCTGTTCGGCAACGGCGGCTTCCGCCCGGGGCCGGGCGCGGGCGGCGGCTCGTTCAACTTCGACCTCGGTGACCTGTTCGGCGGCCAGGGCGCCCAGCCGGGTGGCTTCGGCGGCGGCATCGGTGACGTCTTCGGGGGCCTGTTCAACCGCGGCAGCTCCGGCACGAGCCGGGTGCAGCCGAGGCGCGGCCAGGACGTCGAGTCGGAGGTCACCCTCAGCTTCACGGAGGCGATCGAGGGCGCGACGGTCCCGCTCAGGATGTCCTCGCAGTCGCCCTGCAAGGCCTGTTCGGGCACCGGCGACAAGAACGGCACGCCGCGGGTGTGCCCGACCTGCGTCGGCACCGGCCAGGTCGCGCGGGGCTCCGGCGGCGGCTTCTCGCTCACGGACCCCTGCCCGGACTGCAAGGGCCGCGGCCTGATCGCCGAGGACGCCTGCGAGGTCTGCAAGGGCAGCGGCCGCGCCAAGTCGTCGCGCACGATGCAGGTCCGCATCCCGGCCGGGGTCGCGGACGGGCAGCGCATCCGGCTGCGGGGCAAGGGCGCTCCGGGTGAGCGCGGCGGCCCCGCGGGCGACCTGTACGTGGTGGTGCACGTCGACTCCCACCCGGTGTTCGGCCGCAAGGGCGACAACCTCACCGTGACCGTGCCGGTCACGTTCGCCGAGGCGGCCCTCGGCGGCGAGGTCCGGGTGCCGACCCTGGGCGGTCCGGCGGTGACGCTGAAGCTGCCGCCCGGCACGCCGAACGGGCGCACGATGCGCGCCCGGGGCAAGGGCGCGGTCCGCAAGGACGGCACCCGCGGGGACCTGTTGGTCACCGTGGAGGTGAGTGTTCCGAAGGACGTGTCGGGGAAGGCTCGTGACGCGCTCGAGGCGTATCGCGAGGCGACCGCGGGTGAGGATCCGCGGGCGGAGCTGTTCCAGGCCGCGAAGGGAGCTTGATGGAGATGGACGGCCGTCGACGCAACCCGTATGAGCTGACCGAGGACACCCCGGTCTACGTCATCTCGGTGGCGGCCCAGCTCTCCGGCCTGCACCCGCAGACACTGCGTCAGTACGACCGCCTGGGACTGGTGTCCCCGGACCGCACCGCCGGCCGGGGCCGCCGCTACTCGGCCCGTGACATCGAGCTGCTCCGTCAGGTGCAGCAGCTGTCGCAGGACGAGGGCATCAACCTGGCGGGCATCAAGCGCATCATCGAACTGGAGAACCAGGTCGCCGCGCTCCAGTCCCGCGTGGCGGAGCTGGAGGCGGCGCTGGACGGGGCGGCGGCGGCCATGCGGCAGCGCGAGGCCGCGGTGCACGCGTCGTACCGGCGGGACCTGGTGCCGTATCAGGAGGTCCAGCAGACCAGCGCGCTGGTCGTGTGGCGGCCGAAGCGGCAGCAGTCGGACTGAGGCCGCCAGGAGGCTCAGAACGTTTCGAAGGACCCCGGAGGCTTGTCCTCCGGGGTCCTTTTCGTGCCGATCGGCGGATGGCCGAGATTGTTCGGTCACACGGGCGATGCCCGGCGGGCGGCGATGGACGGTGGCGGGCCGTTCAAGATCACGACTCGCGGTGAATGGGTTGGTTGTGCGGTAAACGACCGCGCTCCCGGGGGTGTCGTTCGATGAAGAGGCGGTGGAAAAGGGCTGCAGGTTGTTCCATTGCGTCTTTACAAGCACTGCGGAGCGTGGTGTTGCCATCTCGTTAAGTGCATGTGCTTGACGCTGGGGGGCCGTGGCGCGTTGGCTTTTCAGTCACTCGGGTCGCAAAGCTGCGCCCGCGTCCGGAAGACACCAGAAGTGAGCACCTGTATGCGTCGTATCGCCATATCCGTGGCCGTGTCCACGATGACCTTCTCGCTGGCCGCCTGTGGTGGGCTGGGCGCGTCGGGGAGCAGCGACGACGCCAGCCCGGCGAAGGGCAACGGCATCACCGTCGGGCTGCTGCTGCCGGAGAAGGCCAACACGCGGTACGAGCAGTTCGACTACCCCATCATCAAGAAGAAGGTCGCCGCGCTGACGCGGGACCAGGGCCGTGTCGTGTACTCCAACGCCGAGGCGGACGCGGGCCGGCAGGCGGCCCAGCTGGCGGAGATGGTCGAGGACAAGGTCGACGTGATCCTGCTGGACGCGGTCGACGCGCACGCCATCGCGGACGGCGTGAAGAAGGCCAAGGACGCGGGCATCCCGGTCATCGCCTACGACCGGCTGGCCGAGGGCCCGATCGACGCGTACATCTCCTTCGACAACGAGCTCGTCGGCGAGGTGCAGGGCCGTTCGCTGCTGGAGGCCCTGGGCGGCGACACCGGCGCCTCGACGCAGATCGTCATGATGAACGGCTCGCCCACGGACCCGAACGCCAAGCAGTTCAAGGCGGGCGCGCTGTCCGAGCTGAACGGCAAGGTGCGGATCGCCAAGTCCTACGACACGAAGGACTGGAAGCCGGAGAACGCCCGCGCGAACATGACGGCGGCGATCAACGCGATCGGCGCGAACAGGATCGCGGCCGTCTACGCCGCCAACGACGGCATGGCGGGCGGCGTCATCGACGCGCTGGAGGCCGCCGGCGTGACCGAACTGCCTCCGGTGACCGGACAGGACGCGGAACTGGCCGCCGTGCAGCGGATCGTGACCGGCGAGCAGTACATGAGTGTCTACAAGTCCTACCCCCAGGAGGCCGAGAACGCGGCCGAGATGGCCGTGGCGAAGGTCCAGGGCAAGGACATCCAGTTCGACGCGCTGACCCGGCAGAGCGTCGACAGCCCCACGCACAAGAACATTCCGGCCCAGCTCGTGCCGGTGGTCGCCCTGACGCAGGACAACATCGAGGACACCGTCGTCGCGGACGGCATCTACGAGGTGTCGGACATCTGCACCGCGAAGTACGCGAGCGCCTGCGCCGAGATCGGCCTCAAGCCCTGACGGCCGTGGCCGTTCGGGCTTGTCCGGAACCCACCCGCCATCTTGTTGCAACAACTCCTTCCTGAGGGCACGACATAACGCCACGAACCGGTGCTTTCCGGCGCTCGGCGCCGGGGGAGCCGTGTTGCGGACCACGTTCGGTACGCGCATAGTTGCGCTGCGGAAGAGCGGAACCGGGGGTGGGATGGGCGATGACCGGGCACGGGACGGACGGGCATCCACACGGTGCTGACCGACTGTGCGAGGCCGGGGATCGCGTGTATTCCCGGGCCGTACGGCGCGGCCGGGTGTCGCGCCGCGACGCGGAACCGGTGCCCTGCCTCCTCGACCTGGCCCTGCTGCATCCCGACCCCGACGACATGGACTGGCTGGTGCCGACGGCGCCCCAGGAGGTCATGACGCGGCTGCTGCGCGGCGTCCACGACGAGGTCCGGGCCAGCCAGCGCCGGGTGGGCTCGGTGGTGGCCGCCGTCGAGTGGTACGCCGGTCTGGGCGGCCGTCCCGCGTCCTCGCCGCTCGCCGGGGAGGGCACCGCGATCCGCGTCCTGGACGGCCTGTCCCGCATCCAGGCGGCCATGGACGAGGCGACGCAGGCCTGCACGGCCGAGGTGCTGACCGTGCAGCCGGGCGGTATCCGGCCCGAGCACGAGCTGGCGGAGGGCCTGCACCGGGCGTTGCAGCTGCGCGGGCGCGGGGTGCGGATGCGGGACCTCTACACACACGTGGCGCGGCACGGGCAGGGGCTGCTGAACTACCTGGAGCTGATGGGCGACGCGGTCGAGGCGCGCACCCTCGACGAGGTCATCGACCGGCTCATCCTGTTCGACCGGACGGTCGCGTTCATCCCCGCCAACTCCGACCGCACGATGGCGCTGGAGCTGCGCCACCCGGCGCTGGTCGAGTATCTGGGCACGGTCTTCGACCGGTTGTGGCGACTGGCGCTGCCGCTGACCGCGCCGCTGCCGGACACCGGCATCGAGGGCATCTCGCACCGGGAGCGGTCGATCGCGGCGCTGCTGGCGGAGGGCCACCAGGACGCGGTCATCGCGGAGCGTCTGGGCATCAGCGTCCGCACCTGCCGTGCGCACATCGCGCGCCTGTCGGAGACGCTGGGCGCGGCGAGCCGTACCCAGCTCGGTGTGCGGATCGCGCAGGTGGGTCTGGACGGTCCGCCTCGCGCGGAGCCGGCCGTGCGGGTGCCGGACCAGGGGTCGCCGACCGCGCGGTGAGCGGACGGGGCCGGGCCGGGCGGGAGGTCAGCCGTCGGTGCCCTCCTGGTCGAGGATCCCCGACCTGCCGATGAGGTAGCCGAGTTGGGCGCGGCTCTCGCTGCCCAGGGTCGCGGCGAGCTTGGCTATGTGGACGCGGGCGGTGCGGACGTTCATGCCGAGGCGTTCGGCGATGACGGCGTCGGTGTGGCCCTCGACGAGCAGCGCGGCGATGGTGCGCTGGCGGGCGGTGATGCCGTTGAGGGTGGGCTGCCGGACGTCCTGCGGGTACATCGGGGTCGCCAGGCGCCACAGCCGGTCGAAGGCGGTGGCGAGGTAGGAGACCAGCGCCGGGTGGCGGACCTCCAGGGCGAGGAGGCTCTCCTTGTCGGCCGGGAGGAAGGCGACGTCGCGGTCGACGAGGATGAGCCGGTCGGGTGTCTCGTCGAGGGTGCGGGCCTCCGCGTCGCCGCGCAGCCGCTCGTAGCGGGCCCGGACCATGGGCAGGTGGCGCTGCGTGTGCTGGTAGAGGGTGCGGATGCGGCCGCCCCGGTCGAGCAGCGCCTGGTCGCGGTCGAGGGAGACGGCCTGGGCGGCCTCGCCGCGGCGGCCGGTGTAGTGGGCGTTGGGCTGGATGCAGAGCAGTTCGCTGGTGGTGTCGGCCATCGCCTCGGTGATGGCCTGGTTGATCCGGGCCGTGCCGCTGAGGACGCGGATCGCGGGGCTGTCGGTGCCGGCGGGGCCGCTGCCGCCGATCCGCATCAGGGCGGCGAACGTCTCGGCGAGGCGCTCCTCGCGCCGCCGTTCGTCCGCGATGCGCTCCTGGGAGCGGCGCAGGAGGCGGTGCAGGGCGACGGCCGGGGCGACGGGTTCCATCCGGCTCAGGTCGTCGACGGCCGGGTGCAGCAGGCCGAAGTCGACCAGGCAGGGCGCGCGGTGCGTGTCCCGGGCCGGTACGTGCCCGTCCCGCAGGGCTCTTTCGTACAGCTCGGTTCCTTCGGAGCACAGGTCTTCCACGCCGTGCTCCGGGTGGGGCGCCGACGTCACTCGGTAGCTCCCTCCTGTCCGGGGGACCGCCCCGGGATCAGTGATTCTTGTCGAGTATCCCGGACTGGGCGATGAGGTAGCCGAGCTGGGCCCTGCTGCCGCTGCCCAGGGCCGAGGCGAGCTTGGCGATGTGGGCCCGGCAGGTGCGGACGTTCATGCCCAGGCGGCGGGCGATGGCCTCGTCGACGTGGCCCTCCACCAGCAGCTTGGCGATGGAGTGCTGGATGTCGGTGATGCCGTCGGGGTCGGTCTCGTACGGGCTGCCGGGGCGCAGCGGGACGGCGCGGCCCCACATGAACTCGAAGACCTTCACCAGGTAGCGCACCAGGCCCGGGTGACGCAGTTCCAGGGCGACCTGCCGGTCCTCGCGGGTGGGGATGAAGGCGACGGTCTCGTCGCAGATGATGAGGCGTTCGACGAGCTCGTCGATGGTGCGGTACTCGACCTTGCCCTCCTCGAACTGGTCGACGTAGCCGAGCTTGTCGGGCAGGAAGCGGGCCGTGTGCTGGTAGAGGGTGCGGATGCGCACGCCGCGTTCGATGAGCGGCTTGTCGCGCTCCAGGGCCTCCAGGATCCTGTTCTCGGGGCTGCGCCGGCCGCTGGGCTGGACCGTGAGGACCTCGGTCCGGCACTGCGCGGTCGCCAGGTCGAGCGCCGAGTTGATGCGGTCGAGGCCCTCCAGGACGGTGATGGAGTGGGTAGGGGCGGTCTCCTGCGTGCTCAGGGCGAGGAACGGTTCGAAGACCTCGGTGAGCGCGATGGACTGCCGCCGGTGCTCGGTGATTTCACGCTCGATGGGGTGCAGCCGCTGCGCCAGGGCCACCGAAGGGGGAACCGGGCGCAGCCAGTTCGCGTCGTCGGGGTCCGGGTGGAGGAGGGCGAACTCCATCAGGCAAGGAGCGGGCTCGACATCCGCCCGCAGGATGCGGCCTGTGCGCAGGGCGTTCGCATAGAGACGACCGCCCTCCTCGCACAGCTCGGTTACCGCATGGGGATGTGTCTCCTTAGTCCGGTTTGTTGCCAAATCTCCACCCCCCAGGGTCCTGAACATGCAGGAACATGATGCACCGTTCGTGTGGCCATTACGTGCCTGAATGAGCCATCGTCTTATCCGACGGGGGAAGAGGGGACCTTCAAGTGAGGACGAAGCCGACTATGAGTAAGAGAATGCTTCGCTCGGTACTTGTTGCCGCCTTCTCCGCCGTTGTGGCCTTCGGAACGCTGGCTGGCCTCTCCGGTGCGAAGAGCGACGTGCACAAGGCGGGAGCTGCTCAGTCCGTGTTGGTCGAGACGGCCGGCGGTGAAACGCAGGACAGCCCTCTCGACACCAGGTGGGACTGATCGCGATGACCACACCGCCCGACGACCGGTCCTTCCGCCGCGAAATGGCATCCGCCTACCGCTCCGGCTGGCACTTCATCGATCTGGCCACCGCCATCCCCCACAGCGGTGACTCGCTGATGGTCACCGTGTTCGGTGAGCCGGTCGTCGTCACGCGGGACGAGGACGACGACGTCCGGGCGTACCGGTGCCTGCGCCGGCCCCGGGGCGCGCCCCAGCCCGTTCGGTGTGCCATCCGGTACGGAATGATTTTCGTGAACCTCGACCAGCGGGACCACCAGCTGGCGCAGTCGGAGGCCGCCGACTCCAGGACCAGAACCATCTCGGCCACCCCCCGCAGTGCCTGACGCGATTCCCCCGTCGTAAAAGATCGCTCAGGTGCTTCCCCCCGCAGCGGCGTCACCGTGACCTGAACACGGTGACGCCGCTGCAGTTTCTGGCCGGTTTCCGACTGCCTCTCAGCCGCGCCCCATGGCCCGCGTCAGCTCGATCTCGATCACCACGCGCAGCGGATTCGGCGACGGCTGCCGGCCGTAGCGCTCCGCGTAGCGGCGTACCGCCTCGGCCACCCGGTCCGGCTCCGCGTGGACCGTCGCGCGGCCCTCCAGCGTCGCCCAGCGCCCGCCGTCGACCTGGCACACGGCGACCGGGGCGCCCTCCGGGCCCGCCGCCAGGACGTGGGCCACCTTCGCGCTCGTCTTGTTGGTGATGACCCGCGCGAGCCGCGCCGCGGGGTCGTAGGTGACGCCCACGGGTACTACGTGGGGTGTGCCGTCCGGGCGCGGGGTGGTCAGCGTGCACAGGTGCCGCTCACGCCAGAAGGCGAGGTACGGCTCGTCCGGCTCGCCCGGGTCCACGGAGTAGGTGCTGCTCATGGGGCGAACCTAACCGCTCGCGGCCGGTACGGCGGGACCGGGCTCCCGGATCGCCCCACCGGCGCCCCCTCCCGACTTCTTGAGTGGAATCGACTCAACTTTGTGTACGCTGGCTTTGTCAGGACGGAAAGCGCCGGGAGACGTGACACACGGCTGACGCACAGGAGGAGAACGGACACGTGGACGCCGAGCTGACCAACCGGAGCCGGGACGCGATCAACGCCGCGAGCAACCGCGCCGTGACCGAGGGGCACCCCGACCTCACCCCCGCCCACCTGCTCCTCGCTCTGCTCCAGGGGCAGGAGAACGAGAACATCACCGACCTGCTGGCCGCCGTCGACGCCGACCAGGCCGCCGTCCGGGCCGGCGCGGAGAAGATCCTCGCCGGTCTGCCCAGCGTGACCGGGTCCACCGTCGCGCCGCCCCAGCCCAACCGCGAGCTGCTCGCCGTCGTCGCCGACGCGCAGAGCCGCGCCCAGGAGCTCGGCGACGAGTACCTGTCCACCGAGCACCTCCTCATCGGCCTCGCCGCGAAGGGCGGCGCCGCCGGTGACGTACTCTCCGGGCAGGGAGCGACCGCGAAGAAGCTGCTGGACGCCTTCCGGAAGGCGAGGGGAGGGCGCCGCGTGACCACTGCCGACCCCGAGGGTCAGTACAAGGCGCTGGAGAAGTTCGGCACCGACCTCACGGCCGCCGCGCGCGAGGGCAAGCTCGACCCGGTCATCGGCCGGGACACCGAGATCCGCCGCGTCGTGCAGGTGCTGTCGCGCCGGACCAAGAACAACCCCGTCCTCATCGGCGAGCCCGGCGTCGGCAAGACCGCCGTCGTCGAAGGGCTCGCCCAGCGGATCGTGAAGGGCGACGTGCCGGAGTCGCTGAAGAACAAGCGGCTGGTCGCGCTGGACCTGGGCGCGATGGTCGCCGGGGCGAAGTACCGGGGCGAGTTCGAGGAGCGGCTGAAGACCGTCCTCGCCGAGATCAAGGACTCCGACGGGCAGATCATCACGTTCATCGACGAGCTGCACACCGTCGTCGGGGCCGGCGCGGGCGGCGACTCCGCCATGGACGCCGGCAACATGCTCAAGCCGATGCTGGCGCGCGGCGAACTGCGCATGGTCGGCGCCACCACCCTGGACGAGTACCGCGAGCGGATCGAGAAGGACCCGGCGCTGGAGCGGCGCTTCCAGCAGGTGCTGGTCGCCGAGCCGTCCGTCGAGGACAGCATCGCCATCCTGCGCGGGCTCAAGGGCCGGTACGAGGCCCACCACAAGGTGCAGATCGCGGACGCCGCGCTGGTCGCGGCGGCCACCCTGTCCGACCGGTACATCACCTCCCGCTTCCTGCCCGACAAGGCCATCGACCTCGTGGACGAGGCGGCCTCCCGGCTCCGCATGGAGATCGACTCCTCACCCGTCGAGATCGACGAACTCCAGCGCGCCGTCGACCGGTTGAAGATGGAGGAGCTCGCCCTCAGCAAGGAGACCGACCAGGCCTCCAAGGAGCGCCTGGAGCGACTGCGCCGCGACCTCGCCGACAAGGAGGAGGAGCTGCGCGGCCTCACGGCCCGCTGGGAGAAGGAGAAGCAGTCCCTCAACCGCGTCGGTGAGCTGAAGGAGAAGCTGGACGAACTGCGCGGACAGGCCGAACGGGCCCAGCGCGACGGCGACTTCGACACCGCGTCCAAGCTGCTGTACGGCGAGATCCCCGCCCTGGAGCGGGACCTGGAGGCCGCCTCCGAGGCCGAGGAAGCGTTGTCTACTTCCGCCTCCGGCGGGGGCGCCCGCGACACCATGGTCAAGGAGGAGGTCGGCTCCGACGACATCGCGGACGTCGTCGCCTCCTGGACCGGCATCCCCGCCGGGCGGCTGCTGGAGGGCGAGACGCAGAAGCTGCTGCGCATGGAGGAGGAGATCGGCAGGCGGCTCATCGGCCAGACCGAGGCCGTACGCGCCGTCTCGGACGCCGTGCGCCGCAGCCGCGCCGGGATCTCCGACCCGGACCGGCCGACCGGCTCCTTCCTCTTCCTCGGCCCGACCGGCGTCGGCAAGACCGAACTGGCCAAGGCGCTCGCCGACTTCCTCTTCGACGACGAGCGGGCGATGGTCCGCATCGACATGTCGGAGTACAGCGAGAAGCACAGCGTGGCCCGCCTCGTCGGCGCCCCGCCCGGCTACGTCGGCTACGAGGAGGGCGGCCAGCTCACCGAGGCCGTGCGGCGCAGGCCGTACAGCGTGGTGCTGCTGGACGAGGTGGAGAAGGCGCACCCCGAGGTCTTCGACATCCTGCTCCAGGTGCTGGACGACGGGCGGCTGACGGACGGTCAGGGCCGCACGGTCGACTTCCGCAACGCGATCCTGGTGCTGACGTCCAACCTGGGCAGCCAGTTCCTGATCGACCCGATCAGCACCGAGCAGGAGAAGAAGGAGCAGGTCCTGGAGGTGGTCCGCGCCTCCTTCAAGCCGGAGTTCCTCAACCGGCTCGACGACCTGGTGGTCTTCTCGGCGCTGGCCAAGGACGAGCTGAGCCGGATCGCGCGGCTCCAGATCGACGCGCTGGCCCGCCGGCTCGCCGAACGCCGCCTCACCCTGGAGGTCACCGACGAGGCGCTGGCCTGGCTCGCCGACGAGGGCATGGACCCGGCCTACGGGGCGCGTCCGCTGCGCCGCCTCGTCCAGACCGCCATCGGCGACCGCCTGGCCAAGGAGATCCTCTCCGGCGAGATCAAGGACGGCGACACGGTCCGGGTGGACCGCGCCGAGGACGGCTTGACCGTGGGACCGGCGAAGGGGACGGCGCTCTGAGGGGGCGGGCGGGTGAACGGGGCGTTCACGCCGCTCCACTCCGCGTAACGTAGGTCCCCCGACCGGCCAGATCATGTCAGCCGAAGGCTGACAGGCCCCGGCGGGGCTTGCCACCCCCCTCCCCGGATGAGGGAGGATGGCGGGATCCGTACGAAGGGAAAATCACGGTGAGCATCGACCCGTCCTCGATTCCGAACTTCGGGGGCCAGCCCGAGCCGCAGCCCCAAGGACCGGCGGGCCCCGTCGTGCCGGATCAGGACCTCGTGAAGCAGCTCCTTGAGCAGATGGAGCTGAAGTACGTCGTCGACGAAGAGGGTGACCTCGCGGCGCCGTGGGAGCAGTTCCGTACGTACTTCATGTTCCGCGGCGAGGGTGAGCAGCAGGTCTTCTCGGTGCGGACGTTCTACGACCGGCCCCACAAGATCGACGAGAAGCCCCAGCTGCTGGAGTCCATCGACGACTGGAACCGTCGGACCCTGTGGCCCAAGGTCTACACCCACACCCACGACGACGGCACGGTCCGCCTCATCGGCGAGGCGCAGATGCTGATCGGCATGGGCGTGAGCCTTGAGCACTTCGTGTCGTCGACGGTCAGCTGGGTGCGGGCGGCCATCGAGTTCGACAAGTGGCTCGTGGAGCAGCTCGGCCTCGAGCAGGAGGTCAACGAAGCGGACAAGCCCGAAGGCACCGAAGGCACTGAGGGCACCGAGGACGGCAAGTAGCCGGCAGCCAGTCCTCCAGGCCCTTTGGAGCCCGGCCGGGCGCCGACCACACGGTCGCGCGCCGGGGCCGGGCTCCGGCCATTTCCGGCCCTCCAGGCCTCCAGCGCCCTCCCCGCGGCAGCCCTCCCTACAGCGCCGCCAGCCGCTTGGCCGCCTCCTGGAGCACCTCGGTCCGCTTGCAGAACGCGAACCGCACGAACGGCGCGCCCGCCTCCCGGTGGTCGTAGAACACGGCGTTCGGGATGGCGACGACCCCGGCGCGTTCCGGCAGGGCGCGGCAGAAGGCGAAGCCGTCCGTCTCGCCGAGCGGCCGGATGTCGGTGGTGACGAAGTAGGTGCCGGCCGGCCGGAACACCCGGAACCCGGCCTCCGCGAGCCCTGCCGCCAGCAGGTCCCGCTTGGCCAGCATGTCCTCGCGCAAGCCCGTGAAGTACGACTCCGGCAGCGCCAGCGCCTCCGCCACCGCGTACTGGAAGGGTCCCGCCGAGACGTACGTCAGGTACTGCTTGGCCGACCGCACGGCCGTGACCAGGGGCGGCGCCGCCGTGATCCAGCCGACCTTCCAGCCCGTGAACGAGAACGTCTTGCCGTTCGAACCGATCGTCACCGTGCGCTCGCGCATTCCCGGGAACGTGGCGAGCGGCACGTGCTCGGCGTCGTCGAAGACCAGGTGCTCGTAGACCTCGTCCGTCACCACCAGCAGGTCCCGCTCCACCGCCAGCTCCGCGATCGCCGCGAGCTCCGCGCGGGTGAGGACGGTGCCGGTCGGGTTGTGCGGGGTGTTGATCAGCAGCAGCCGGGTGCGGTCGGTGACGGCGGCGCGCAGCTCGTCGAGGTCCAGCCGGAAGCAGTCGCCGTCCGGGCGCAGCGTGACCGGCACGCGCGTGCCGCCCGCCATGGCGATGGACGCCGCGTAGGAGTCGTAGTACGGCTCGAAGGCGATCACCTCGTCGCCCGGCTCCAGCAGCGCCAGCAGCGAGGCGGCGATCGCCTCGGTCGCGCCCGCGGTGACGAGCACCTCCGTGTCCGGGTCGTACGACAGCCCGTACCGGCGCAGCTGGTGCGCCGCGACCGCCGTGCGCAGCTCCGGGACGCCGGGCCCCGGCGGGTACTGGTTGCCCCGCCCGTCCCGCAGGGCCCGGACGGCGGCCTCCCTGACCTCCTCGGGCCCGTCGGTGTCGGGGAGGCCCTGGCCGAGGTTGATCGCCCCGGTGCGCAGGGCGAGCGCGGACATCTCGGCGAAGATCGTCGTCCCGAACTCGGCGAGCCGGCGGTTGAGCAGCGGGCGGGCACTGGAGGTCATGCCGGCCATCCTGCGCCGAAGCGCCGGAGTTCCTCAACTGCCCGGGGGCTCGCGCGGCCCCAGGGGCGTGCGGTGGCGTCGGTGTCGGGGCTGCTGGAAGCTCGGGAGTGGAGAAACCGTACGGACGGGGGAACGGCGCGGGCTCCGGGGCGAGGAGGAGCAATGGGCTTGAGCAACTACAGACTGAACGCGTTCATCGCGGTCACCGACATGGCACGGGCGGAGGAGTTCTACGAGGGGAAGCTCGGTCTCCAGGTGGTGCGGACCGATGCCGACGGAAGCAAGGTCTATGTGTCGGGCGGTGTCGAGTCGCTGGTTGTCTACCCGTCTCCCGAGCACGCAGGCCGGTCGAGCGCCACCCTTGCGACCTGGTACGTCGACGACGTCGAGCAGGTGGTGGACGAGATGACCTCGCACGGCGTGAGCTTCGAGCAGTACGAAGGCGTGCTCGAGAGCGGCTTCGACTACGGGACCGACGAGAAGGGGATCTCCCCCCGCGCCGGCGGCGGCAGAGTCGCCTGGTTCAAGGATCCCGACGGGAACGTCTTCTCGATCGAGGGCGATCGCTAGAGGCCGCCGCGGTCTCCATGACCGGGTCGAGCCGACCTCTGAAGTTGCTCAACTCTGCTTTGGCCGTGATGCGGGGCGGGCATCTCCGTGTCACGCACTGAGCGAGGCGCCCACGGGGGGCCGCTTCGGGGGAAACGGAAGGAGGGTGGCGCCATGGTCATCGGCATCATCCTGGCGGTGGTCTGTCTGTTCGTGGTGGTCGCGGCGGTCGTCGTGTTCGCCGTCAACCGGGCCGCGACGCGCTCGACGCGGGTCGGCGGGCGGACGCGGCGCGGGAGCGGCGGCAGCAGCACCAGCCACAACAGCGACGCGAGCTGGTGGGCCGTCGCGTCGGCGGGGGACGCGGGGTCGTCCGGCGGTCACGACGGGGGCGGCGGGGGGCACTCCTGCGGCTCGTCCTCGGGCGGTTCGTCCTGCGGTGGCGGGGGCGGCGGCGGATGCGGCGGAGGCAGCTGACACGGGGCAGCCGAGCTCCGAACCACGAGCGCCCGCCGGGAACCGCTCCCGGCGGGCGCTCGCGCGCCCCGGCGTGCGCCTTGACGCCAACAGCGCACGCCCCGGTTGAACACGTGAACTGAGTAGCCCCCCTGAGGGATGGAAACCAACCGAAGTTGGGTAAAAACGCTGTGGCGCCGCCACAGTTCATGATTCCCTCTAACTCACCAACGCAGCCTCGCGTGCCGTCCGCGGACCCCCTTCCGACCGGCCGACAGGGCTGAACCGGGCCGAATCCCCCGGTGTGACCGGGGGTGCGCCGGACCTGCACCTACCTCTCCACGTGTGCCAGCGGAGCCGTTCCATGCTCACGACCCTGAACACCTCCTACACCGACACACGCGCGGCCGACCTCGCCTGGGCCCTGGGGCGCGAGCCCCTCCCGGCGCTGGCCACGCTCGACCTCGAACTGGACGCTGCCAAAGTCCAGTTGAGGCTGCTCGGCGCGTCCCACCAGGTACTGCTGGAGGAGGACCGGGGCACCTGTTCGGAGACGGTCGCCTGCCTCCCGGGCAGCAGCACACCCCTGCCGCTGGGCGTCGCCAAGCGGGTCGGCGACTGGGAGTACGAGTTCGCGGCCCGCGTCGAGGTCCTGGCGCCGGGCGCGTTCGCGGGCCGCGCGCAGGAGTTGCTGGCCCTCGTCTCCGACCACCCGCAGGGCCTCGCCGGCGTCTTCCCCGGCAGCCCGCACGCCTTCACCGCGATGCTGGCCAACCGCCAGCACGGGCAGGTCACCTGGCGCACCTGGCACGCCTATCCGCAGGACGGGCAGTTGGTCGCGACGCGCACCCGCGTGGGGGTACGGGTGGCGCCGAACGCGGCCGGTGCGGAGGACGCGGCGGGCGGGGCGGCCGGCACGGGCTCTCCCGGTGCTCCGGGCGGGCGGGGGTGCGAGCGCTCCCGGCTCAGTCCGTCCGCCGTGTGATCCGACCGGTGCGAAAGCCCCTGCGGGACCGGTTCGTCCGGTGTCGCAGGGGTTGCCGTGCCGCAAACCTGCGGTGACCCGGCGGGGGGCATTTCCACACGTGTGGGTGACGAAGCGCGCCGCTGAAGTAACGTAACGTCACAGCGTGATCGATCCGTCAACACGCACCCCGTCGGGCGTCCCGCCGTGGAAACACGGGGTGCCCGGCGGAGCGGGCGGCGACGGAACCGACACGTCCGAGGAGCCCGGCCCCGCGGTGCGGCTGCCGGTCCGGCCGGACACGGGACGCTTCCTCGTCCTCGCCTGCGTGTTCGTCTGCGCCGCCTGCGGACTCGTGTACGAACTCGAACTCGTCGCCCTCGCCTCCTACTTGATCGGCGACTCGGTCACCCAGGCGTCCGTCGTCCTGTCCGTCATGGTCTTCGCGATGGGCATCGGCTCCCTCGCCGCCAAACGGCTGCGCTGGCACGCCGCGGCGGGATTCGCCGCCGTCGAGGCCGCGCTCGCCCTCGTCGGCGGCTGCAGCGCGATGGCCCTGTACGCGGTCTTCGCCTGGACCGGCGACTGGGGCGGGCTGTGGGGCGACGGGCCGCGCTGGCTGCTCGTCGCGTTCTCCCTCGCCATCGGCCTGCTCATCGGCGCCGAAGTCCCGTTGCTGATGGAGCTCATCCAGCGCATCCGCCGGCAGGACGCGGGCGGCGCCGTCGCCGACCTGTTCGCCGCGGACTACGTCGGCGCGCTCGTCGGCGGACTCGCCTTCCCCTTCCTCCTCCTGCCGTTCCTGGGCCAGTTGACCGGCGCCCTGCTCACCGGCGCGGTCAACGTCGTCGCCGGGGGCGCCCTGGTGCTCGGTCTGTTCCGCCGGGACCTCACGCGCCGGGCCCGCTGGCTGCTGCTGACCGCCAACCTGCTCGTGCTTGCCGTCCTCGGCTCCGCCACCGTCCTCGTCGACGACTTCGAACGGGCCGCGCGGCAGGCCGTGTTCGGCGGGGACGTGCGCGTCGCGCTGCAGACCGACGTCCAGGAAGTGGTCCTCACCGGCGGCACCGACGGCCGGCCCCTGGACCTGTTCGTCGACGGGCGGCTGCGGATCAGCGGCCGGGACGAGCGCCGCTACCACGAGGCACTGGTCCACCCCGCGATGGCCGCCGGCCCGCACGCGCGCGTGCTCGTCCTCGGCGGCGGTGACGGCATGGCCGCCCGCGAGGTCCTGCGCCACCCGGACGTGCGCCGGCTCGACATCGTGGAGCTCGACCCCGGACTCGTCCGGCTGGCCGCCGGCGACCCGGCCCTCTCCCGGCTGAACGGCCACGCCTACGACGACCCGCGCGTCCGCGTCATCACCGACGACGCCTTCCGGCGGCTGCGGGCGGCGCCGACGACGCCGTACGACGTGGTGATCTCGGACCTGCCGGACCCCGGCATCACCGCGAGCGCCAAGCTGTACGCGCAGGAGTTCTACGGGCTGGTCAGGCGGGCGCTCGCCGACTCCGGGAGGCTCGTCGTGCACGCCGGGCCGGTCTCCGCGCGGCCGACGGTGTTCTGGACGGTGGAGGCGACGATCCGGGCCGCCGGGCTGCGGACCGCGCCGTACCGGGTGGGCGGGCGCGACTCCGGCTTCGCGGGCGGTCCCGACCGTACGGCCACCGGCGCCGACGACGCGCCCGACGACTGGGGGCTCGTGCTGGCCGCCCGCGCGCGCCCGCCGCTGCGCCTCGACGCCGACGGGCCCCGCCCGGCCACCCTCACGCCGGAGTCGCTGCGCGGGGCCGCCCGCGCCGCCGCCCGCACCCGCGTGCCGGGGCTGCCGCCGTCGACGCTGATGCATCCGCGGTACGCGGGCTGACCGGCGCGGGGCGTTTCGCGGCCCGCCTCGGTCCTCGCGTGCGGGGTTTGACTGTCCGTCCGGACGGGCCGGGACTTCCTGGCGACGGGAGGGTGCAGTTCGCCGCCGACTGGGTAGGCTCCGTCGACATGGAGCACGAGGTGTTCGTTCCGTTTCCGGCCGAGCGGCTCAGGCAGGCGCTGGCCGACCCCGCGCGTGTCGCCCGGGCGGTCCCCGGGCTCCAGCAGGACGCCGGCGCCGAGCCCGTCACCGGGCGGCTGAAGCTGCGCATCGGCAGCCACTCCATCACGTACCGCGGCTCCGTCCGCGTCACCGGACAGGACGACGGTGCCTACGCCGTCGAGGGCGACGCGACCGAGTCGCGCGGCTCCGGCGCCGCCGAGCTCGCCGTCACGGTCCGCGTCCGCGACACCGACGGCGGCAGCACCGTCACCTTCACGGGCACGGCGTCCGCCGACGGACGCGTCACGGAACTGCCGCCGGACGCGGTGACGTCGGCCGTGCTGCGGCTGCTGGACCGCTTCGCGGAGAACCTGGGCGCGGCGGCGGGCGAGGAACCCCCGGCCCCGGCCCCCGCCCCGACGACCCCTGCGGCCCCCTCGGCCCCCTCGGCCCCCGCGACCCCCTCGGCCCCCGAGGCCGACCAGCCCTCTGCCGACGACACGGGGGACGACGCCCGGCCCACCGGCGATCCCACCCCGGCGGACGACGCCCGGCCCGCCGCCGCAGAACAGGCACCCGCGGACGAGGCGCGGTCGTCCGTGTTCGACACCGAGGTGCCGCCGCCGTCCCTCGACCCCGACGCCGACGACGAGTTCGACGCCGGCGCCGAGACGGCCGCCGAGAGCGGGACCGGACTCCACGGCGAGATCGACGGCGACATCGACGGCGACATCGACGGCGAGGACATCGCCGAGGCCGCGCACGCGCGCCGGACGATGATCGGGCGCAGCGCCGAGGAGGTGGACCACGCCCCGCCGCGCGGCCGGTACGCCCCCGTCCCCGCCCCGCAGAGCGTCGCCGCGCAGACCCCGCTGCGCTGGGCGGCCCCGGCGGCGGCCGTGGTGCTGGCGTCCGCGATCGTGGTCGGACGGGTCCTGCGCAAACGCCGGTGAGGCCGGGCCGGGGGCCGGGCGGCCGGATACGCCCTCTTGATCGTCCAAGTAGGGTCGTCACGTGAGTAACGAACCCATCACGCTGACCGCGGGTGACGCGGAGGTGACCGTCCTGCCGGGCAACGGCGGGCGGATCGGCGGGCTCCGCGTCGGCGGCACGGAGCTGCTGAGGCAGGGCGAGCGCTACGGCTGCTTCCCGATGGTCCCCTGGTGCGGCCGGACCCGCGAGGGCCGCTTCCGGGACGGCGCCGTCGTCCACCAGCTCCCGCTCAACGCCCCGCCGCACGCCATCCACGGCACCGCGCGCGACGGCGCCTGGCGCACGGCCCGCGCGAGCGGCACCGAGGCCGTGATCACGTACGACCTGGTCGAGCCCTGGCCGCACCCCGGCCGCGTCACCCAGGTGGTCGCGCTCACGGAGGACGCCCTGACGCTGACGATGTCGGTGGAGACGTACGAGTCGTCGTTCCCGGCGCAGATCGGCTGGCACCCGTGGTTCAACCGCAGCCTCGGCGGCCAGGACGTGCGGATCGACTTCGACCCGGTCTGGCAGGAGGAGCGCGGCGCCGACCACCTGCCGACCGGCAACCGCGTCGACCCGAAGCCCGGCCCCTGGGACGACTGCTTCGGCATGCCCGGCGGCGTCGACGTCACCCTCACCTGGCCGGGGCGGCTGGAGCTGAAGGTCGCCAGCCGCGAGGAGTGGGTCGTCGTCTACGACGAGCAGAGCGAGGCCGTGTGCGTGGAGCCGCAGACGGGTCCGCCGGACGGGCTCAACACCCTCCCGCGCCTGGTCACGCCCCTGGAGCCGCTGGAGGCCACGACGACCTGGTCCTGGCGGCGCCTTTAAGCTGACTGGCATGACCGACGACGTACGCGGCGCGCTGCTGCAGCAGATCAAGGACAAGGCCGTGGTGCACGGCAAGGTGACCCTCTCCTCGGGCCTGGAGGCCGACTACTACGTCGACCTGCGCCGCGTCACCCTCGACGGCGAGGCCGCCCCGCTCGTCGGCCAGGTGCTGCTGGACCTGACCGCCGAGCTCGACTTCGACGCCGTCGGTGGCCTGACCATGGGCGCCGACCCGGTCGCCGCAGCCATGCTGCACGCGGCCGCCGCCCGGGGCCGGAAGCTGGATGCGTTCGTCGTGCGCAAGGCCGCCAAGGCGCACGGCCTGCAGCGCCGTGTCGAGGGCCCGGACATCGAGGGCCGCCGTGTCCTCGTCGTGGAGGACACGTCCACCACCGGCGGCTCGCCGCTCACCGCGGTCGAGGCGGTCCGCGAGGCCGGCGCCGAGGTCGTGGCCGTCGCGACGATCGTCGACCGGGCGACCGGCGCCGCCGAGAAGATCCGCGAGGGCGCGGGCGTGCCGTACCTCTTCGCGTACTCGAAGGACGAGCTGGGCCTGGACTGACCGGGGCCCGGCCCCGGCCGGCCCGGGGCGCGGACCGTACCGACCAGTCCTCGGACTGTGCCGTGGACCATCCGGCCGAGTCTGGAAGGATGGGGCCGACAATGGCGTCGCACCCAAGGTTCTAGGTCAGGGCCGTAAGTACGCAGAACACCTCCCGCACATACAAGGAGCGGACAGATGCCCATCGCAACTCCCGAGGTCTACAACGAGATGCTGGACCGGGCGAAGGCAGGCAAGTTCGCCTACCCGGCCATCAACGTGACCTCCTCCCAGACCCTGCACGCGGCCCTGCGCGGTTTCGCGGAGGCGGAGAGCGACGGCATCATCCAGATCTCGACCGGCGGTGCCGAGTTCCTGGGTGGCCAGCACAAGAAGGACATGGTGACGGGCGCGGTCGCCCTCGCCGAGTTCGCGCACATCGTCGCCGACAAGTACGACATCACCGTCGCGCTGCACACGGACCACTGCCCGAAGGACAAGCTCGACGGGTACGTACGTCCGCTGCTCGCGGTCTCCGAGGAGCGCGTCAAGGCCGGCCGCAACCCGCTGTTCCAGTCCCACATGTGGGACGGCTCGGCGGAGACCCTGGCCGACAACCTGTCCATCGCGCAGGAGCTGCTGGAGCGCGCCCGCGCCGCCAGGATCATCCTCGAGGTGGAGATCACCCCGACCGGTGGCGAGGAGGACGGCGTCTCCCACGAGATCAACGACTCCCTCTACACGACGGTCGACGACGCCGTCCGCACCGCTGAGGCGCTCGGCCTGGGCGAGAAGGGCCGCTACCTGCTGGCCGCGTCCTTCGGCAACGTCCACGGCGTCTACAAGCCGGGCAACGTCGTGCTCCGCCCCGAGCTGCTGAAGGAGCTCAACGAGGGCGTCGCCGCCAAGTACGGCAAGCCGGCCGGCGCGCAGCCGTTCGACTTCGTCTTCCACGGCGGTTCCGGCTCCACGGCGGAGGAGATCGCCACCGCGCTGGAGAACGGCGTGGTGAAGATGAACATCGACACGGACACCCAGTACGCCTTCACCCGCCCGGTCGTGGACCACGTGTTCCGCAACTACGACGGCGTCCTGAAGGTCGACGGCGAGGTCGGCAACAAGAAGACCTACGACCCGCGCACCTGGGGCAAGCTCGCCGAGGCGTCGATGGCCGCGCGCGTCGTCGAGGCCTGCGGGCACCTGCGTTCCGCCGGCACGAAGATCAAGTAGTCCCGCGTCGGTCGGGCCCGGCACCTGCTCAGGTGCCGGGCCCTTCCGCATGCGCGCGGCCCGCCTTCCGTATGCTCCCCTTATGCCCGATGTCAGGCTGGCCTCGCCCCAGGGCAAGTGGATCCTGCTCACCACGATCCTCGGCTCCAGCATGGCCCTGCTGGACTCGACCGTCGTCAACGTCGCCCTGCCCCGCATCGGCCGCGACCTCGACGCCGACCTCGCGGCCCTGCAGTGGACCGTCAACGCGTACATGGTCACGCTGGCCGGGCTGATCCTGCTCGGCGGCGCACTCGGGGACTGGTTCGGGCGGCGGCGGATCTTCGTGATCGGCGTGCTGTGGTTCGCGGCGGCGTCCCTGCTGTGCGGGCTCGCGCCGAACGCCGGTCTGCTCGTCGCCGCCCGCGCCCTCCAGGGCATCGGCGGCGCGCTGCTCACGCCCGGCTCGCTCGCGCTCATCCAGGCCTCCTTCCACCCCGACGACCGGGGTCGCGCGGTCGGCCTGTGGTCCGGCTTCGGCGGGATCGGCGCGGCCGTCGGGCCGTTCGTCGGAGGCTGGCTGGTGGACGGCCCCGGCTGGCGGTGGGTGTTCCTGCTCAACGTGCCGCTGGCCCTGCTGTGCGCCCCGATCGCCGTACGGCACGTGCCGGAGTCGGCGGACCCGCGCGCCCACGGCCGCTTCGACGTGCTCGGCGCGGGGCTCGGGGCGCTCGCCCTCGCGCTGCTGACGTACGCGCTGATCGAGGCGCGCGGCGGTTCGCCGGCCGTCGTCCTCGCGGCGCTCGCCGGGCTCGCGGCGGCCGTCGCCTTCGTGCTGGTCGAGCGGCGCCGGCCCGAGCCGATGATGCCGCTGGACATCTTCGCGTCCCGCCAGTTCACCGCGGTCAACCTGGTCACGCTGTGCGTGTACGCGGCGTTCGGCGGCTTCTTCTTCCTGGCCGCGCTCCAGCTCCAGGTCGTCGTCGGCTACTCGGCGCTGGCGGCCGGGACGGCGCTGCTGCCGACCACGGCCCTGATGCTGCTGCTGTCCGCCCGCTCCGGCGAACTCGGCGACCGCATCGGCCCGCGCGTCCCGCTCACCGTCGGGCCGCTGCTGTGCGCGGCGGGACTGCTGCTGATGCTGAGGGTGGGCCCCGGCGCGTCCTACGCCGCCGACGTCCTGCCCGCGCTGCTCGTCCTCGGCCTCGGCATGGTCACGCTGGTCGCGCCGCTGACGGCGACCGTCCTGGCGTCCGTGGACACTGCGCGGGCGGGGCTGGCCAGCGGCATCAACAACGCGGCGGCCCGCGCGGCCGGCCTCGTCGCCGTCGCCGCCCTGCCGCTGCTGGCCGGGATGGGGCCGGAGGCGTACCGCAGGCCGGCCGCGTTCGACGTGGCGTTCGGCCGGGCGATGGTGCTGTGCGCGGCGGTCCTGGTCGCGGGTGCCGTAGTCGCCTGCGTCACGGTCCGCCACCCGGCCCCCGGCTGCCGCCGCCCGGAATGCCGCACCCACGGGAGCGTGGCGGTGCCGCCGCTGGAGCGGGAGGGATAGGAGGAGGGTGCCCGGCCGCCGGGTGAAAGGCGGGGCTTTCGTCGTCGGGGTGGGGTGTGCGGGAGACTGGGCCCATGGCCATTCACGAGAACCTCCTCGGGGGACCTCCCCCGACCCACCTCCCCGACGACCCGGAGCCCCGCGAGCTCCTCGCCGCCGGCACGTCGCCCTCCGACGTCGCCGCGAAGCACCCGACCTCCTCCCTGGCCTGGGCCCAGCTGGCCGACGAGGCGTTCGAGCGCGGCAGTGTCGTCGAGTCGTACGCTTACGCCCGTACGGGCTACCACCGTGGCCTGGACTCCCTGCGCCGCAGCGGCTGGAAGGGCCACGGCCCGGTCCCCTGGGAGCACGAGCCGAACCGCGGCTTCCTGCGCGCCCTGCACGCCCTCGCCCGCGCCGCGCAGGCGATCGGCGAGCAGGAGGAGTACGAGCGCTGCTCGCAGTTCCTGACGGACTCCTCCCCGACGGCCGCCCAGACCCTGGGCTAGGTCCACGGCATCGCGGGCCCGCCTGTGACCAGGCGGGCCTTGCTCATGTGGGGGACGATTGCGGAGGATGCGAGTGGGGACCGGGGCCCCCGTGCCGGCATCGGCAGGGGCGGACCGCTACCCGGAGTACAAACAGGAGACAGCGATGTCCCACCAGGCTCACCAGGCTGACCAGGCTCACGAGCCCGAGACCCCGCATCTCGACTTCGCCGGCACCACACCGTACGAGGACTACGTCAAGGCGGACGTGCTCACGCACCTCCAGCAGACCCTCTCCGACGATCCCGGAGAGATGGTCTTCCTGGTCACGACCCAGGTCATGGAGCTGTGGTTCACCGTCATCGTCCACGAGTGGGAGACCGCCGCGCACGCCCTGCGCCAGGACGACATCCCGACGGCGATCGCCGCGCTGAAGCGTTCCGTCCGCGAGCTGGAGGCGCTGAACGCCTCCTGGACGCCGCTGGCCCAGCTCACGCCGGCGCAGTTCAACTCGTACCGTTCCGCCCTCGGCGAGGGCTCCGGCTTCCAGTCGGCGATGTACCGCCGCCTGGAGTTCCTGCTCGGCGAGAAGTCCGCGTCCATGCTGGTCCCGCACCGGGGCGCGCCGCGCGCCCACGCGGAACTGGAGAAGGCCCTGCACGAGCCCAGCCTGTACGACGAGGTCGTGAGGCTGCTCGCCCGCCAGGGGTACGACATCCCCGACGCCGTGCTGCGCCGTGACGTGTCCCGGCGCTACGAGCCGTCGCCCGAGGTCGAGGCGGCCTGGGCGGCCGTCTACTCCGGCGACCAGAACGCCGAAGTCGCCCGGCTCGGCGAGGCCTTGACCAACGTGGCCGAACTGGTGTGGCGTTGGCGCAACGACCATCTGGTCGCGACCCGCCGCGCGATGGGCTCCAAGGCGGGTACGGGCGGCTCCGCCGGAGTGGCCTGGCTGGAGAAGCGGGCACAGAAGAACGTGTTCCCCGAGCTGTGGACGGCGCGGTCGTATGTCTGAACTGGCCTTGCGGGCGAAAGAGCTGGACGCCGCCGACGAGCTGGCCGGGCTGCGCTCCCGGTTCGTGCTCGACGGCGACGAGGTCTACCTCGACGGCAACTCGCTGGGCGCGCTGCCCGCCGCGGTGCCCGACCGGGTCGCGGACGTCGTACGCCGCCAGTGGGGCGAGCTGCGCATCCGGTCCTGGGAGGAGAGCGGCTGGTGGACGGCGCCCGAGCGGATCGGCGACCGGATCGCCCCGCTGGTGGGCGCGGACGCCGGGCAGATCGTCGTGGGCGACTCGACGAGTGTCAACGTGTTCAAGGCACTCGTGGGCGCGGTGCGGCTGGCGGGCGACGAGCGGGACGAGGTCCTGGTCGACGCCACCACCTTCCCCACGGACGGGTACATCGCCGAGTCGGCCGCCCGGCTGACCGGCCGCACCCTGCGCCCCGTGGCGCCCTCCGAGGTCCCGGCCGCGCTCGGCCCGCGCACCGCCGCGGTGCTGCTCAACCACGTCGACTACCGCACCGGCCGGCTGCACGACCTGCCGGGCCTGACGGCCGCCGTGCACGAGGCGGGCGCGTACGCCGTGTGGGACCTGTGCCACAGCGCGGGCGCGCTGCCGGTCGGCCTCGACGAGCACGGCGTGGACCTGGCGGTCGGCTGCACGTACAAGTACCTCAACGGCGGGCCGGGCTCCCCGGCCTACCTGTACGTGCGCCGCGGCCTCCAGGACCGGTTCGACTCCCCGCTGCCCGGCTGGAACTCGCACGCCGAGCCGTTCGGGATGCGCCCGGAGTACGAGGCGGCGCCCGGTGCGCGGCGCGGCCGGGTGGGCACGCCGGACATCCTGTCCATGCTGGCCCTGGAGGCGGCGCTGGAGGTGTGGGACGGCGTCGGGATCGAGGCCGTGCGCGCCAAGTCCCTCGCCCTGACGGACTTCTTCCTGGAGTGCGTCACGGCGTACGTGCCCGAGGGCCGGGTGGAGTGCGTGACGCCGCTCGCCCACGCGGAACGCGGCAGTCAGGTCGCGCTGCGCTGTGCGGACGCCGGTGAGGCGATGAAGCGGCTGATCGAGCGGGGCGTGATCGGCGACTTCCGGGCCCCGGACGTGCTCCGCTTCGGCTTCACCCCGCTGTACGTCGGCTTCGCGGACGCGGAGCGGGCGGCGCGGGTGCTGGCGGAGGTGCTGGCGGAGGTACCGGCGTGAGCGTCGGCGTGAGGGTCGGCGTGGGGGTCACGCCTCCCGGTCGGTGACGTACACCCCGGCCGCCGCGGCGGCGAACGCGGCGCGGGCCGCGCGGTCCGCGGCGGCCGGGTCCGGTGCCTGGCCGGTGGTCAGCAGGGCGTAGTACAGCGGGGCCGACACGGCGCGGACGACCGCCGCCGCGTCGGTCCCGGCCGGCAACTCGCCCCGCCCAATGCCCTGTTCCACGCACGGCGCCCACTCGGCGACCCGCACGTCGTAGAACCGCCGCAGCGCGTCGGCGGTGCGGTCGTCGCAGCTCGCCGCGGCGATGACCGCGCGGAACAGCGGGCCCTGGCGCGGGTCGGCCAGCGTGCGCCGGACCAGGTCCGCGTTGGCGCGCAGGTCGCCGAGGACGGTGCCCGTCTCGGTGCGGGGCAGCGACTGCTCGGCCATGTCGGCGAGCAGGTCCGCGACCAGAGCGGTCGGGGTGCCCCAGCGCCGGTAGACGGTCGTCTTGCCGACCTCGGCCCGCCGGGCCACGTCCGCGAGGTCGAGGTGCGCGAATCCGCGCTCGGCGAGCACGTCCCCGGCCGCCCGCAGCACGGCCGCGCGGACGCGGGCGGTCCGGCCACCGGGGCGTACGGTGCCCGGTTCGGACGCATGCCCTCCGGGGCGTGCCGTGCCGGGTTCGGCGGACATATCGGCCTCCTTGCCGCGTTGCGGGTCACCACGCCAGCGTAACGAAACGCCAGAACCGTTTGCCGCTCACCGAGCGTGACGTCTTCGGGTCCGCGCACGTCACCGGCCTGGTACCGTCCCGGCCAACGGCCGATTATCTCTCCTGGTCCGCCAAATCCGTTTCATCGCTGAGAGGTTGGAGCATGCCGGACGACGCCGCAGCACCGGGGAACGCCGCCGCCAGGGCCGCCGCCGAGGAGAAGTCGGCCTTCTCCCACCCGACGGTCGACCCCGACGCACGTGCCGCGTACGGCGACCACCCCGACCAGGTGATCGACTTCTACGCCCCGCGCCGCGAGGCGGTCCCCGGTGTCCCGGCCCCGCTGGTCGTGGTCCTGCACGGCGGGGCCTGGCGTGCCCCCCACGACCGCCTCCACATCAGCCCCTTCGCCGCCTTCCTCGCCCGTCGCGGCTTCGCGGTGGCCAGCGTCGAGTACCGGCGCGGAGCGGCCGGCGGCGGGGACGCGGGCGCGGGCCCGGCCGTGGGCGCGGGGGCCGAGGGCGGGGTCGCCGGCCGGTGGCCCGAGACCTTCGACGACGTCGCCGCCGCGCTGGACGCGCTGCCCGCCCTGGCCCGGGAGGCGCTGCCGGACGCCGACGCGCGCCGCGTCGTCGTGACCGGTCACTCGGCGGGCGGGCACCTCGCCCTGTGGGTGGCGGCCCGGCACCTGCTGCCCGCCGACGCCCCGTGGCGCACCGACCGGCCCGCACCGCTGCGCGGCGTCGTCGCGCTCGCCCCGATCGCCGACCTCACGGTCGCCGACACGCTGGACGTGTGCGGGGGCGCGGCACGTCAACTCCTCGGCGGCGACGCGGCGTTCGACGAGCGCCGCCCGTACGCCGACCCGGCGCTGCTGCTGCCCACCGGCATCGCGACGACGCTGGTCCAGGGCCGCGCCGACCTCGACGTGCCGCAGGCGGTCGCCGAGTCGTACGCCGACGCGGCGGCCAGGGCGGGCGAGGTGGTGGGGCTGACGCTGCTGGAGGACGTCGGCCACTTCCCCCTCATCGACCCGGCGGCGGACGCGTGCGCGGTGGTGGCGGAGGAGATCGCCCAGCTGGCGTGGTGACCGCGATGTGATCGCCGGTACGGCGTCAGACGGTCCGTCAGAACCGAACGCGGCTAATCTTGCTGTCCCTGGCAGTGAGATCTGGGGGAGCGGATGAGCGAGACCGTGTCCGATGAGACGCCTGGCTCCGACGACGGGGGCGGACGGTACCGGGCGGGCCGGATGGTCGCGCGCCGTTACCGCCTGGAGCGCGAGTTGGGCCGGGGCGGCATGGGCGTGGTCTGGGAGGCCCACGACATCTCCCTCGACCGTCAGGTCGCGGTCAAGGGCCTGCTCAGGACCTTCGACGGCGATGAGGAACAGGCCCGGTGGCTGAGCCGGGCCCGCAGTGAGGCCCGCGCCCTGGCCAAGGTCCGGCACGAGAACGTGGTCGCCGTCCACGACTTCATCGAGGACGGCGGGGACATCGGGATCGTGATGGAGCTCGTCGACGGCCGGACGGTCGCCGACCTGCTGCGCGGACCGCACAGCCAGCTGGCCGTGCCGCACGCCGCCCGGATCGCCCTGCAAGTGCTGCACGGCCTGCGCGCCGCGCACGCGGTCGGCGTCATGCACCGGGACGTCAAACCGTCCAACATCGTCTACCGCCCCGACGGGCGTGCCCTGTTGATGGATTTCGGCATCGCCGTCATGCCCGACGTGACGCGCGTCACCCTCCCCCACGAGCAGGTCGGCTCCGTCGCCTACATGGCGCCCGAACTCGTCAAACGGGGCCCGGCGGACGCCCCCTCCCCGTCCGTCGCCTCCGACCTGTGGTCGCTGGGCGTCACGCTGTACGAGATGGTCGAGGGCAGGCTGCCCTTCGAGGGCAACGGGTTCGGGGTCGTCTACGCGATCCAGGAGGAGGACCCGCCGCCGCCCCTGTTCGCCGGGCCGCTGACCGCGCTCATCGGGCAGTTGCTGGCGAAGAACCCCGAGGACCGGCCCGCACCGGACACCGTCGAGCGGATCCTGGGCGACGTCGCCGAGCACCGGGCCGCGGAAACGTCCCCGGGAACCCCGTCCCTGCCCGGCACACCCGGTGCGTCCGGTCCGGCCGGCCCGCCCGGTGCGCCCGCGCCGCCCCGCTGGAGGATGCCGGCCGTCGCCCTGGGCACGGCCCTCGCCCTCGCCGCGGGCGTGCTGACCTGGCGGCACTTCGACGGCACCGACCCGTCGGACACGACGTCGCGGAAGCCGCCCACGCTCTCGGCCGAGGAGTTGGCCAAGGAACTGGCGGGCCACGACGGCGTGCTCCAGATCGGAGTGAAGGCGACCCAACCGGGGCTGAGCCAGCTGGAGAAGGGCCTCTACGAGGGGTTCGAGCCCGACCTGGCGAGGGAGATCGCCAAGGAGCTCGGCTTCGAGGAGGAGGGCCAGGACTTCGAGTTCCGGACGGTCACCTCGGAGAACCGCGACGACAAACTCCAGCCCGACATCCCGGGCCATGTGGAGATGGTGCTCGCGACGTACAGCATCAACGCCACGAACCAGAAGGAAGCCGAGTTCGCCGGCCACTACATGAGCACGTTGGGCGCCGTCCTCGTACGGTCAAAGGGGCGGCGCGATTTCAGGGATCTGGGCGAGCTGCGGGCAGCGGACCCGCAGGACACCCATGTGTGCACCGCGTCCGGGTCGAAGACGTACATCAAGCTGCTGAAGGAAGAGCACTTGGGGCCCCACACGGAGACCCGCGAGACGTACGAGGGGTGTGTGCAGGCGCTGCTCGACGACACGTCCAAGGTCTACGGCGTCGTCACCGACGAGGCGATCCTGCGGGGTCTGCACTCCAAGCGCGAGGACTCCACGAAAGTACTGTCGTTCCCCGGCGACCACCAGAAGTACGGCGTCGCCCTGGCGAAGGGCAGGACCGACCTGAGGCGGGGGGTGTGCGAGGCGGTGCGCAGGGTGCTGACCCGCGCCCCCGGGCATCCCAGGAGCTGGTGGAAGCTGTACGACCGCCACCTCAAGGACCTGATGGCGGGCGAGTCCTCCAGCCCGCCCCCCACACCGTGTCCCCAGGCGTGACGCCGCGCGTCTAGTACCTGAGACGGACCCCCGGAACCCGTCTCCACGGGGACGACCCCGTCCTCGCCCCAGGCCTACCGTGTGGGCGTGACCGAGACGACGCACATGGACGACGACAGGGCGCGCAGCCCCGAGTACCGGCTGGCGCAGGACGCCGTGCGCGGGCTGCGGCAGGACCTGATGCAGGACGCCTTCGCCTACCGGCCGCTGCCGCCCATGGCGACGGACGGGCCCGTGACGCGGGCGCTGCCCGCGCGGTTCAGGGCGCGGGCCGCGTACCTGCCGCACGCGGCGGTCACGGGTGCCGCGCTGCTCGCGCTGTACGGCGGATACGTCGGCAACAGCGGCTACTCGGGCCTGCCCGCGCTGGTGACGGGCCTGTTGTGCGCGGTGCCCGTGCTGGCCACGCTGGTGCGGCCGGTCGGCGCGTTCTGGCTGTCCCTGGCCGTGACCCCGGTGGTGTCGGTGCTCGACGGGGCCTGGGGCGACTGGCCGTGGACGCCGGGCGCGTTCATCTGCCACCTGACGGTGCTGATCGTCGTGGCCCTGCGCACCCGGCCGCGCACGGCCGCCTGGATGTGGGTGCTGACCCTCGCCTACGGCTTCCTCGCGGAGGTGGTGTTCGGCAGCGGACGGGATTCCGACAACACCGGGCCCATGCTGGTCCTGTCGGCGCTCGCCCTGCTCGTGGTCGCCGTACGGCACACCCGTCGCGAGGCCCAGCAGGAGGTGACCGCGCAGCAGACGGTGACCGCGCACGAGCGGTCGCGGCGGACCCTGCTGGAGGAGCGCACGACCATCGCCCGTGAGCTGCACGACGTGGTCGCCCACCACATGTCGGTGGTCGCCATCCAGGCGGAGGCCGCGCCCTACCGGGTGGAGAACCCGCCGCCGGAGCTGGAGCGGGCCTTCGCGACCATCCGGGAGAACGCGGTCGCGGCGCTGACCGAGCTGCGCCGCGTGCTGGGCGTCGTGCGGGCGGAGGACTACGAGGCGCCCGACGCCCCGCAGCCCACCCTCGCCGACCTGGACGCCCTGCTGGCCAACGTGCGCGACGCGGGGCTGACGGTGGAGAAGGCGGTGACGGGAGCGGTGCGGGAGCTGCCGCAGGGCGTGGAGCTGTCGGCGTACCGCATCGTGCAGGAGGCGCTGAGCAACTCGCTGCGGCACGCGCCCGGCGCGAGCGCCCGCGTCGAGATCGGTTACGTCCTCGGCGGACTCGGCCTGCGGATAGTCAACGGCGCGCCGCCCGAGCCGTCCCTGGTCAAGCCCTCGCCCGGCGCGGGCCACGGCATCACCGGCATGCGCGAGCGGGTCTCCATGCTGAGCGGCGAGATGACGGCGGGCGCGACGGACGACGGGGGTTACGAGGTGGCGGTGTTCCTGCCGGTCGCCGCGGTGGGCGACGGTGCCGCATGACGATCCGGGTGCTGGTCGCCGACGACCAGATGATGGTGCGCGAGGGCTTCTCCGTCCTGCTGAACGCGATGCCCGGCATCGAGGTCGTGGGCGAGGCGGTCAACGGGCGGGAGGCGGTCGAGAAGGTGCGCGAACTCGCCCCGGACGTCGTGCTGATGGACATCCGCATGCCCGAGCTGAACGGCATCGAGGCGACGCGGGAGATCGTCGCCGCGGACGGTTCGGCGAAGGTGCTGGTGCTGACCACGTTCGACCTCGACGAGTACGTGTACCAGGCGTTGCGGGCGGGTGCCTCCGGCTTCCTCCTGAAGGACGCCTCGGCGCGTCAACTCGCGGACGGAGTGCGGGTGGTGGCGTCGGGCGAGGCGCTGCTGGCCCCGTCGGTCACCAGGCGGCTGATCACGGAGTTCTCCAAGCTGTCCGACGCCCCGCGCCCGATGCCGGCCGGGCAGGCGGCGTACGGCGAGCTGACCGAGCGGGAGACGGAGGTGCTGGTCCTCATCGCGCAGGGCCTGTCGAACGCCGAGATCGCCGGCCGCCTGGTGGTGGCGGAGTCGACGATCAAGACCCACGTCAGCCGGATCCTCGTCAAGCTGGGCCTGCGGGACCGCACCCAGGCGGCGGTGTTCGCCTACGAGGCCAGGCTCGTGACGCCGCGTTAGGCGTGGGCCCACCCGGGGGCGGCGGCTGTGTGTGCCGCTTGGTTTCCGTCATCGTCCCCTCCTCTCATGGCAACCGATCCACCGCTTTGACGGCGTATTGGAGGAAATGGGGCGACCACTACTCGGCCAGTCCCCGTACCCGGTCTTGTGCGGACGCGCCGTCCTGTTCACCATGGCGGAACGAACTTGTCAGGGTCACGCCAACAAAGCGGCGTGTTCCTGGTGGCACGTCATGGGGGCGTCCATCCAACGCCCCTCCCCGGTTCCCCATAACCTGGAGGACGACAGTGCGACTCCCTCGCTCCCGCAACCTCTCGCGACGCGCACGGCTGATCGCCACGGCGACCGGTCTCGCGGCCACCGCGGCGCTGGCGGTCCCCGCCGCCAGCGCGTCGGCCCAGCCGGCCCCGAAGACGTTCAGCGCCGCCGAGCTCCAGCAGGTGAACGAATCCGTGCTCAACGCCGACATCGGCGGTACCGCCTGGTACACCGACGCCACGTCGGGCAAGGTCGTCGTCACGGTCGACAGCACGGTCAGCAAGGCCGAGATCGCCGAGATCAAGCACGAGGCCGGTGCGAAGGCCGACGCTCTCGTGATCAAGCACACCCCTGGCAAGTTCACCAAGTACATCGCCGGTGGCGAGGCCATCACCACGGGCGGGTCCCGGTGCTCCCTCGGCTTCAACGTGCAGAACAGCGCGGGCACCAAGTACGCGCTGACCGCCGGTCACTGCACCAACATCGGCAGCTCGTGGTCCATCGGCACCACCGCCGGGTCCAGCTTCCCCGGCAACGACTACGGCATCATCCGGCACTCCAACCCGGCCAACGCCGACGGTCGTGTCTATCTCTACAACGGCACGTACCAGGACATCACCCACGCCGCCAACGCCTACGTCGGCCAGTCCGTCAGGCGCAGCGGCAGCACCACCGGCCTGCGCGGCGGCACCGTCACCGGCCTCAACGCCACCGTCAACTACGGTTCCTCCGGCGTCGTCTACGGCATGATCCAGACCAACGTCTGCGCCGAGCCCGGCGACAGCGGTGGCCCGCTGTTCGCCGGCACCGCGGCGCTCGGCCTGACGTCCGGCGGCAGCGGCAACTGCACCTGGGGCGGCACCACGTTCTTCCAGCCCGTCATCGAGGCGCTCAACGCCTACGGGGTGAACGTCTACTGAGCCCGCCTCCGGCTCGGGTGAGCTGTCCACTGGCCTGAGCACTGTCCCCGCCCGGTTCACCGGTCGGGGACAGCGTGCGTTCCAGAACTGCTGGCGGTACCCCTGGCCGGTAGCGTTCCGCCGGGTTAGCGTCCCCGCATGGCAGCCTTCGACCCGTGGGACCCCGCGTTCGTCGCCGACCCGTACCCCGCCTACGCCGAGCTGCGTGCGCGGGGCCGGGTGATCCACTACGAGGCCACCGACCAGTGGCTCGTGCCGCATCACGCGGACGTGTCCGCGCTGCTGCGCGACCGGCGGCTCGGGCGGACGTATCTGCACCGGTTCTCGCACGAGGAGTTCGGGCGGACGGCGCCGCCGCCGGAGCACGAGCCGTTCCACACGCTGAACGACCACGGGATGCTGGACCTGGAACCGCCGGACCACACGCGCATCCGGCGCCTGGTGTCGAAGGCGTTCACGCCGCGCACCGTCGAGCGGCTCCGGCCCTACGTCGAGCGGCTCGCCGCGGAACTGGTGGACGGGCTGGTGGCGGCCGGTGGCGGGGACCTGCTCACGGACGTCGCGGAGCCCCTGCCCGTGGCCGTGATCGCCGAGATGCTGGGCCTCCCGGAGTCGGACCGGGCGCCGCTGAGGCCCTGGTCCGCCGACATCTGCGGGATGTACGAGCTCAACCCGTCCGAGGAGGCCGCGGCGAGGGCCGTGAGGGCCTCCGTGGAGTTCTCCGAGTATCTGCTCGGGCTGATCGCGGAGCGCCGCAAGCGGCCCGGTGACGACCTGATCTCCGGGCTCATCGCGGCCCACGACGAGGGTGACCGGCTCACCGAGCAGGAGATGATCTCGACGGCCGTGCTGCTGCTCAACGCGGGTCACGAGGCCACCGTGAACGCGACGGTGAACGGCTGGTACGCCCTCTTCCGCCACCCCGGGCAGCTGGCGGCGCTGCGCGCGGACCACTCCCTCGTGCCCACCGCGATCGAGGAGCTGATGCGGTACGACACCCCGCTCCAGCTGTTCGAGCGGTGGGTGCTGGACGAGATCGAGATCGACGGGACCACCGTCCCGCGCGGCGCCGAGATCGCGATGCTGTTCGGGTCGGCCAACCACGACCCGGCCGTCTTCGCCGAGCCCGCCGGGCTGGACCTGGCTCGCCGCGACAATCCGCACATCTCCTTCAGCGCGGGCATCCACTACTGCATCGGCGCCCCGCTGGCCCGCATCGAACTGGCGGCGTCGATGAGGGCGCTGCTGGAGAAGGCGCCGACCCTGGCCCTCGCCGCGGAACCGGCCCGCAAGCCCCACTTCGTGATCCGAGGGCTGGAAGGACTCCCGGTCACGGTGTGAGCGGGAGCCGGGGGAGCCGGGGGAGCCCTTCCGGACCCGGGCGAACACCCCCCCCGCTCACGTCGTCATGTCGCGCCTGCGCAGTGCCCCGAGCCCCGCCGTCACCAGGGTCGCCGCGAGCGCCGTGAGGACGAGGACCGGTGTCCAGCGCATGTCGCCACCCGGCAGCTTGGGCAGGTGGCCGAAGGGGGAGAGGTTCAAGGCCGCCTGCGGGACGTCCAGGGCGGGGCCGACCCAGCCGAGCAGCAGGACCGCGCCGGCGACCGCCCACGCCGCCGTCGCCGCGCGCGGCAGTGCGCCGAGCAGCAGGACCGCCACGCCGCCGATCACCCACACCGCGGGCAGTTGCGCGAGGCAGGCGCCGAGGATCGGCACGATCTCCTCGCCGTGGCCGACGGCGAAGCCCGCGCCCGCGACCAGCATGATCAGGGCGGCCCCGCCGAAGGCGACCACCAGATGGCCGGCGGCCCAGCGCAGCCGTCCGACGGCGCCCGCCAGCACCGGCTCGGCGCGTTGGGAGGTCTCCTCGCCGTGCAGCCGCAGCACGGACGCGACGACGTACAGGGCGGCGATCAGGCCGAGCATGCCGATCATCGCGGACAGGAACGCGTCCGTGATGCCGGACTGCCCGCCCATGCGCTCGATGATCTCGCGGGCGTTCGCGTTGTCGCCGACCAGCTCGGCCGCGCCGTCGGCGAGCGAGCCGTAGACGACGCCGGCGAGGAAGAAGCCGATGCTCCAGCCGAGCACGCTGCCGCGCTGGAGCCGCCAGGCCAGCGCGCCCGCCGTGGCGAGACGGCCGGTCGCCGGTCCGGGCCGGGAGGACAGGAAGCTCATGCCGACGTCCCGGCGCCCGGTGAGCTCGAAGGCCACCGCGGCCTGGACGAGGACGGCCGCGGCCGGCAGGGCGAGCACCCACCAGCGTTCCCCGGCGAAGGCCCGCAGGTTCTCCAGCCAGCCCAGCGGCGACACCCACGTCAGCACCGACGAGCCGTCGTCGGTGGCCGAGTCGCCCGCCGCGCGCAGCACGAACGCCGCGCCGAGTACCGCCGCCGTCAGCCCTCGCGCGAGCCGGGCGCTCTCGGTGAGCTGGGCGACGATCGCCGCGATCGTCGCGAAGACCATGCCGACGCCCGCGATGCCGAGCCCGAGGGCCACCGCCCCCGACGTGCCGTGGCCGGCGAGCCCGGCGGTGACGAGCAGGGCGAGGACGGCGTTGGCGACGGCCGCCGCGAGCAGCGCCGCCGTCAGGGAGGCCCGGCGGCCGACCATGCCGGACGCCACGAGTTCCTGGCGGCCGCTCTCCTCCTCGTCGCGGGTGTGCCGTACGACGATCGCCAGGCTCATCACGGCGGCGAGGGCGGCGGCGTAGACGCCGACGCGCCAGGCGGTCAGCGCGCCGATCGAGTCGCCGAAGACGGGGCCGACCATGGCGCGCAGGGAGGAGTTGGCCGCCGCCTGGCCGATCAGGTCGGCGCGCTCGGCCGGGGTGGCGTACAGGCCCTTCAGGGTGTTCGGCATGGACAGCACCATGAGGGCGTTCACGGCGATCCAGACGGGGATCATCACGCGGTCGCGGCGCAGCGCGAACCGCAGCAGCGTGCCGGTGCCGGCCAGCCGGCGGGAGCTTCGGGGGCGTACGCCCCAGGCCGCGGCGGTCATCGGGCGCCCGCCCCGGTCGACTCGCCGGACTCGTCCGACTCGGCGCTCCCGCTCGCCCCGGCCGCCCCGTCGACGTAATGCCGCAGGAACAGCTCCTCCAGGGTGGGCGGCGTCGACGTCAGCGAGCGCACGCCGGACTCGCCGAGCGAGCGCAGGACGGCGTCGAGTTTGTCGGTGTCGACCTGGAGCCGGACGCGGTTGCCCCGGACGTCGAGGTCGTGGACGCCGGGCAGGCGGGACAGGCCGTCGGGCGGACCGGCGAGGTCGGCGGTCACGCTGGTGCGGGTCAGGTGGCGCAGGTCGGCGAGCGAGCCGCTCTCGACGGTGCGGCCCTTGCGGATGATGCTCACGCGGTCGCAGAGCTCCTCGACCTCGCTGAGGATGTGCGAGGAGAGCAGGACGGTCCGGCCGCGGTCGCGCTCCTCCCCGACGCAGGTCTGGAAGACCTCCTCCATCAGCGGGTCGAGGCCGCTGGTGGGCTCGTCGAGGATCAGCAGGTCGACGTCCGAGGCGAACGCGGCGACCAGGGCGACCTTCTGCCGGTTGCCCTTGGAGTACGTCCGGCCCTTCTTCGTCGGGTCCAGTTCGAACCGCTCGATCAGGTCGGCCCGGCGCCGGGCGTCCAGCCCGCCGCGCAGCCGGCCGTACAGGTCGATGACCTCGCCTCCGGAGAGGTTGCGCCACAGGGTGACGTCGCCGGGGACGTAGGCGATGCGGCGGTGCACCTCCACCGCGTCCGCCCACGGGTCGCGCCCGAGGACCTGGGCCGCGCCGGCGTCGGCGCGCAGCAGGCCGAGCAGGACGCGGATGGTGGTGGACTTCCCGGCGCCGTTGGGGCCGAGGAAGCCGTGCACCTCGCCGCTCTCGACGTCGAGGTCGAGTCCGTCGAGGGCGTGCGTCCGGCCGAACGACTTGTGGAGTCCGGAGACGGTGATGGCCTTGGTCATGCCTCGGAAGCTACGCTTCCTTCAGAAATTTGTGAAGTTAAGGAAGCGTATGAATCGGCCGTAGACTCGGGGAAGCGGGCACGAGCAGGGGAGATGATCCGGGCATGACGGAAGCGACGGCCCAGGGCCGGCCGGACGGGCGGGATCCGGAGACGGTCTCGCGGTTCGTGGAGAACTTCGCGGCGCAGCTCGTCGAGGCGGGCGTCCCGCGGATGCCGGCCCGCGTCTTCGCCGCGCTGCTCGCCTCCGACGCGGGCACCCTGACCTCCGCCGACCTCGGCGAGCAGCTGAGGATCAGCCCCGCCGCGGTCTCGGGCGCGGTGCGCTACCTCGCCCAGGTCCACCTGGTCTCCCGCGAGCGCGAGCCGGGGTCGCGCCGCGAGCGCTACCGGGTGCACAGCGACCAGTGGTACGAGGCGCTCACCAACCGCGAGGCGATCATCAAGCGCTGGGAGGACGCCCTGCGCGAGGGCGTGGCCGGCCTCGGCCCGGACACCCCGGCGGGCCGCAGACTCGCCGAGACGCTGGCGTTCTTCGAGTTCGTCGAGCACGACGTGGCGGACATGATGGAACGCTGGCGCGCCCACCGCGCGAAGCTGTTCGGCACCGGCTGACCGCGGTCCGGGCCGAGGGCGGCGTCACCGCCTCACCCGGCCCGCGGCAGCGTCAAGGACCAGGCCGCCTCCCGTACCGTCCAGGTCCTGCGGCGGACGGGGCCGGAGACCGATGCGTCCGCGCGGTAGTGGAAGTCCGTGCCCGACACCGTGACCGTGCGGCCCTCCGCCAGGACCGGGGAGGCCTCCGCGCCCACCGACACCGGGCGCACCTCGAGCGCGGCCACCCCGGAGGCGCCCGGGCACAGGGACAGGCCCGCCACCGGCTGGTCCAGGTCCACCACGGTGGCGCCGTCGACCTCGATCCGCAGCCGGGACGGGCCGGAGCCGGCGGGGGACGCGAGCCGGGCCGGGCGGGGCGGGACCAGCGTCCGTACGAGGGACTGGCAGGTGCGCAGCCAGGGGCGGGCCGGGTCCGGCGACGCCTGCGGGTCACCCGCCGGGGTGTCCCGCAGCGGGGGTATCCCCACCGCGCCCAGCACGACCCCGCCGCTGTCGTCCACGAGCAGGTCACGGCGCCGGGCCGCGCCGTCCAGCACGGCGCGCGCCGCCGCGACCGCGCCCGTGGGCACGCCCAGCGACCGGGCGAGCCGGACGTCGCCGCCGACCGGCACCATCGACAGCGCACATCCGGCCAGCTCCCGGTGCCGGTGGAGCAGCGACACCGCGCGGATCAGCGTCCGGTCGTCGCCGATGACGACCGGGCGGCGCGAGCCCCGCCGCGCCAGGACGCGGGCGAATTCCTCCGGCCCGTCCGGCAGGCAGACCTTCGTCGTCGCACCCGCGCTGAGCACGTCTTTCGCGATCCGCACCGATTCGCCGTCGGCCCGACGGGCGACCGGGTCGATCACCACGAGCAGCTGGTCGGACGTCGGATATGTCGCCACCTCGGTCCTGCCTCGCTTCCTCGGGTAGCATCTTTGTGCAAGAGCCCCTTGCGCTATTGCGCCAGGGGCTTCGTCTATTCCGGGGCATCCGGTCCGACGGTTGCGGCCAACGACGGCCGCGGGGCACGCGGCGGAAACCCTCCGCGTACGCCCCTGACCCAGGACATGCCCCGCCCGGAAGGGGTGTACGCGCGTGCCCGCACTTGTGCTGCTCGGTGCTCAGTGGGGTGACGAAGGCAAGGGAAAGGCGACGGACCTGCTCGGCGGCTCCGTCGACTATGTGGTGCGTTACCAGGGCGGCAACAACGCCGGCCACACGGTGGTCGTGGGCGACCAGAAGTACGCCCTGCACCTGCTCCCTTCCGGAATCCTGTCTCCCGGCTGTACGCCGGTCATCGGTAACGGCGTCGTCGTCGACCCGTCGGTCCTGTTCTCCGAGCTGAGCGGGCTGAACGAGCGCGGCGTCGACACGTCCAAGCTCCTGATCAGCGGAAACGCGCACATCATCACGCCGTACAACGTCACCGTGGACAAGGTCACGGAGCGTTTCCTCGGCAAGCGCAAGATCGGGACCACCGGGCGCGGCATCGGCCCGACCTACGCCGACAAGATCAACCGCGTCGGCATCCGCGTCCAGGACCTGTACGACGAGTCGATCCTCACCCAGAAGGTGGAGGCGGCGCTCGACGTCAAGAACCAGATCCTCACCAAGCTCTACAACCGGCGCGCCATCGCCGTCGACCAGGTGGTCGAGGAGCTGCTGGGCTACGCCGACAAGCTCGCGCCGTACGTGGCGGACACGGTCCTGGTGCTGAACCAGGCGCTGGAGCAGGACAAGGTGGTCCTCTTCGAGGGCGGCCAGGGCACCCTGCTGGACATCGACCACGGCACGTACCCCTTCGTCACCTCGTCGAACCCGACCGCGGGCGGCGCCTGCACCGGTGCCGGCGTGGGCCCGACGAAGATCAGCCGCGTCATCGGCATCCTCAAGGCGTACACGACCCGCGTCGGCGCCGGGCCCTTCCCGACCGAACTCTTCGACGAGGACGGCGAGGCGCTGCGCCGCATCGGCGGCGAGCGGGGCGTCACCACGGGCCGCGACCGCCGCTGCGGCTGGTTCGACGCGGTCATCGCCCGCTACGCGACCCGCGTGAACGGCCTGACGGACTTCTTCCTCACCAAGCTGGACGTCCTGACCGGCTGGGAGCAGATCCCGGTCTGCGTGGCGTACGAGATCGACGGCAAGCGCGTCGAGGAACTCCCGTACTCCCAGACCGACTTCCACCACGCCAAGCCGGTCTACGAGATGCTGCCGGGCTGGAGCGAGGACATCAGCAAGGCGAAGACCTTCGCCGACCTGCCGAAGAACGCCCAGGCGTACGTCAAGGCGCTGGAGGAGATGTCCGGCGCCCCGATCTCCGCGATCGGCGTGGGCCCGGGCCGCGACGAGACGATCGAGATCAACTCGTTCCTGTAGGACACGGTGCTTCGATACGCCCTCAGTCGGTGCTTTGGCGACTGAGGGCGTATTTCGTCACTCGTCCCAGCCCACCGGGGACTTCGGCGCCACGCAACCCGGGTCGGAACGGGCCTCGTCGAGTACGGGCGGGGTGGTCCGCAGGGCGGTGTTCGCGTCCAGGACAACGGCCTGCCAGGTGCAGCGCAGGCCCGACTTTTCCCGTGTTCCGGTGACCAGGGGCGCGCCGATGGGGCCCTCCCGCACCTCCACGCTCCAGCCGCGGACCGTTCGGGTGCCGACGAAGGATGCCTGGACAGGGTCGCCCGGGCGGCCACCCAGTCTCAGGTGAGCGGCCTCGTCGAAGGGTGCCCGGTCCCACACGAGGTCTCCGTTAAACGATTTCACCCGGATCGTCTTGAGTTGTGGGCACATGCTTGTCGGCGCGCCCTCGGGCAAGATCACCGAGCGGGTGGGAATTTTCAGCTCCAAGCCGTCGGCCTTCTCGACCACTTCACCGAAACTGCCCTCGCACACCGCCACGGCAGTCCCGGCGATGTAGCGCGCCTTCGCGGGGTCGTGGAGGGAGAGATGCAGGCTGAAAGGCCGCTGTCCCAGGTACTCGTTCACGTAGGCATCCCGTTCCCCGTAGGGGGAGGTAATGCTGTCACCAGCGTGCGCCGCCTCCGGTCCAATGACGTCGGGTTCGTCCTCCGCGAATGCGCCCCACACCGTGGTACCACCCACCGCGACCGAGAGCACGGCGATGGTCGCCAGCACCGCGCCCGACAGTCGCTGCCTGACGAGTCCCGCCCGCGACAGCGGCCTGCGCCGGATCCGGGGCGGGGCGATGCCTCTCTCCGGCACGTCCAGTGGGTCGCGTCTGAGGATCGGTTTCAGGGGCGCGAGGGCGTCGGGGACGTCTGGGAACTCCGGGATCTCCGCAGGTTCCTCCCCGGGTGTCTCCGCCCGCTGGGGGGCCTTGGGCAAGGGCTCCGCGGCCACACGGTCGAGGCGGACCAGGAGGGACGTCGGCAGCCACGCCCCGGCGGGGGCCCGGCGCGTCAGTTCCACCAGTTCCGCCACGTCGGGTCTGTCGTCCGGGTCCTTCGCCAGACACCGGCGCACCAGATCGGTGATCACCTCAGGCACACCGGTGAGGTCCGGTTCCTCGTAGGCGATGCGGAACAGGAGGGCGTGCACTCCCCCCTCACCGGTGCCCCGGAAGGGGGAGCGCCCCGTGGCGGCGTACGTCAGGACGCTGCCGAGGGCGAACACGTCGCCGGCCGGTGTGACCCGCTCGCCGCGGACCTGCTCGGGGGACATGAACTCCGGTGTGCCGATCAGGTGTCCGGTGCGGGTGAGCGTCGTGTCGGCGGTGCCGTCGAAGGCGCGGGCTATGCCGAAGTCGATGACGCGTGGGCCGTCGGCGGTGAGCAGGATGTTGGACGGTTTGAGGTCCCGGTGGACGAGGCCGGCAGTGTGGATGGCGTCCAGGGCTTGTGCGAGGCGGTGGGCCAGCACATGCGTGGAGGCAGAGGGCAAGGGACCGAAGTCACCGCGAACGACGGCTCTCAGAGTAGGCCCGGGGACGTACTCGGTGGCCACCCAGGGGTGCTCCGAGTCCGTGTCCGCGTCCAGGACCCGTGCGGTCCACTTTCCGCTGACCCGTCGCGCGGCGGCCACCTCGCGGGTGAACCGGCTCCGGAACGCGTCGTGGTCGACATCGGGGTCGGTACGGACCAACTTGACCGCGACGACAGTGGCGGTGGGACTGCCGCCGCCGTCGTCCTCCTCACCGTCCTCGTCGGTCCGCCAGGCCAGGTAGACCCGGCCCATGCCGCCCGCTCCCAGCCGGGACAACAGTCGGTACGGGCCTATCCGGGCCGGGTCATCGGGAGCCAAGGACTGCATGGCTCGGGATCATTCCAGAGAACGACCCGGGCCATGGCCGTGTTGGGTCCCGACGCCCGCGCGGGCCTCGGTGACCGGGCATAGGCTGAGTCCAGAACCCCGCGTGCGTCGACCGGAGAAGGTGAGTGCGATGCGCGTACTGCTCAAGGCGTCCATGGACACCGAGAAGGCCAACGAGGCCATCAGGAACGGCACCCTGGGGAAGTTGATCCAGGAGTCGTTGGAGCAGATCAAGCCCGAGGCGGCGTACTTCACGTCCGAGCGCGGCAAGCGGACCGCCTACATCGTCTTCGACATGCAGGACAGCTCGCAGATGCCGGTCATCAGTGAGCCGTTCTTCCTCCAGCTCAACGCCGAGATCACCTACACGCCGGTGATGAACGTCGACGACGTGAAGAAGGGCCTGGCCGAACTCGGGCGCTGAGGCGCCGGCGGGCCGGGCGGCTCAGCTGAACACGATCATCGAACCCTGCGCCAGGCTGCGCGTCGCCGCGGCGTGCAGGCCCAGCCAGACGTGGCGTTCCCGGGAGAAGGGGCTGGGGTCGTACGGTGCCGGGATGGCCGGTTCCTCCAACTCCGTGGGCGACATGGGCGGTTCGGGCGCGGCCGGTGGGTTGGCCGGGTCGATGCCGATGGCCGCGGCCACCAGCTCCAGCTCCCTGAGCAGTGCCTGGGACGAGCCCAACGGGCCGCCGCCGGCGAGGAGTTCGTCGTTGGACAGCGGGTGCGGGAAGTCGACCGGGACGTAGGTGCCCGCGTGGTCGTAGTGCCAGACCAGGTGGGACTGCTGGGCCGTGGACTCGAACATCTCCAGCAACTGCTCGTAGTCGCCGCCCAGTTCGTCCACGGGGGTGACCGGCAGCCCGCACACCTGGAGCAGGTAGGCGCGGCGCAGGAAGTGCAGCGCGTCGTAGTCGAAGCCGGCCACCGGGGCGACGTCGCCGGACAGGCCCGGCATGTACTGGTACACCGGCACCGGCGGGAGTCCGGCCTCGGCCAGCACCTTGTTGTATTGCGCGAGTTCCTCGGCGAAGGGGTTGTCCGGCGTGTGGCACAACACGTCGACGAGCGGTACCAGCCACAGGTCACAGGCCAAAGAGGGCTCCTCGCTAGCGCACAGCACGTGGGCGGGCGGTCGGACCACGGGTCGGGCGGACGCGTGGTCATGGCAGCGTAATCGGTGCGGGCCGACGTCGGTCACCCGCGCGCTCGGCTTCCTCGCGCGGGGCGGGTTCCCCCGTGCCCGTTCCTTACCCGCCCGGCCGTCGCTGACGCCGCCGGGCGGCAGGAAGCGCGGTGCGCGGGGTCGGGCGGTCACTGCCCGGGGCCGTCCGGCGCCTCCGACGCGGCGTCCGCGTCCTGCTGCTGGAGCAGCTCGATCATGCCGAAGGCGTGCCGGTTGTACGACTCGACGATGGCGTACGCCTCCTTGGTGTCGAGGCGGGCCAGCGCGTCCACCAGGTCGGCGTGACCGGACCACAGCCGGCCGCGCAGGTCGGTCACCCGGCGCAGGTGCTGCACGGTGCACACCCAGGTCTGCACGCGCAGCCGGTGCAGGAAGTCCCCGAGGTAGGGGTTGCCGAACAGGATGCCGAGCTCGCGCCAGAACCGCAGGTCGTAGCCGACGAGCACGGTCAGGTCACCGGCGAGGGCGGCCCGCTGCGCCTCCTCGCCGCGGCGCTTGACGACGCTGATCGCCTCGACCATGGCGGGCACCGCCGCGGCGTCCAGGTCGGTGCGCGCGGCCATGGCGCGGAAGATGCCCTCGGTGACGAGGCTGCGGGCCTCCAGCATGGCGCGCAGGTCCTGGGGCGAGTGCTGCGGCACCCGGAACCCGCGGTGCTGGTCGGCCTCCAGCAGGCCCTGCGCCGACAGGTCGACGAGCGCTTCGCGGACCGGCGTGGCGGAGACGCCGTACTGCTCGGCGATCTCCTTGACCGTGAACTCCTGCCCGGGTTTCAGCCGTCCCGCCAGCACCTCGTCGCGGAGCGCGTCGGCGATCTGCTGCCGCAGAGTGCTGCGCGTGACGCCGCCGGGGCCGCTGCTGCCGGACATGGTCGGGGATCTCCTCGTCGCGTTCGGTGGCGTGCGCGGATCCGGGGCGTGTTCCACGGCCGGGCGGGCGACGCCATGGGTGGGACACGCCTGTCCGCGATGATGCTCACATCGTGTCGCCCCGCGTGCGGCCCGCGCCCGCCTCGTGCAGGTTCGCGCATGCCTTCGAGCACGCCACCTTACGCGTTCGGCTCCCCCTTGCGGCCGGCCGCGTGACGCCCGACACCCGGGCGGAGCCGGACGGTCACGCCCTGGTCACCGTGTGTACGTGTCGGCCACCGTCAGGGCCGCGTCCAGCGCCGCGAAGCCCTCCTTCAGCTCGGCCTCCGTGACGTTGCACGGCGGGACCACGTGCGTGCGGTTCATGTTGACGAACGGCCACAGGCCCTCGGCCTTCGCGGCGGCGCCGAACGCCGCCATCGCCGCGTTCGCCTCCCCCGTCGCGTTGTACGGCACCAGCGGCTCGCGCGTCTCGCGGTCGCGCACCAGGTCCAGCGCCCAGAACATGCCGGCGCCGCGCACCTCGCCCACGCTCGGGTGCCGCTCCGCCAGCGCGCGCAGCGCGGGGCCGACCACGTCGGTGCCCAGCCGGGCCGCGTTCTCGACCACGCCCTCCTCGGCCATCACGTTGATCGTCGCGACGGCCGCCGCGCAGGCCAGCGGGTGCCCGGAGTACGTCAGGCCGCCCGGGTAGGGCCGCTTCGCGAACGTCTCGGCGATCTCCCCGGAGATGGCCACGCCGCCGAGCGGCACGTAGCCGGAGTTGACGCCCTTGGCGAAGGTCATCAGGTCCGGCACGACACCGAACAGGTCGGCCGCGAACCACGTGCCGGTCCGCCCGAACCCGGCCATCACCTCGTCGAGTACGAAGACGATGCCGTACTTGTCGCAGATCTCGCGGACCCCGGCCAGATAGCCCGGCGGCGGCACCATGATCCCGGCGGTGCCCGGGATGGTCTCCAGCACGATCGCGGCGACGGTCGACGGGCCCTCGAAGGCGATCGTCGTCTCCAGGTGCTCCAGGGCCCGCGCGCACTCCTGCTCCTCGGTCTCGGCGTAGAAGCGCGAGCGGTACAGGAACGGCGCCCAGAAGTGCACGACACCGGCCGAGCCGCTGTCGGAGGCCCAGCGGCGGGGGTCGCCGGTGAGGTTCACGGCCTGCTGGGTGCCGCCGTGGTAGCTGCGGTACGCCGAGAGCACCTTCGGGCGGCCCGTGTGCAGCCGGGCCATGCGCACCGCGTGCTCGACGGCGTCCGCGCCGCCGTTGGTGAAGAAGATCTTGTCCAGGTCGCCGGGCGTGCGCTCGGCGATCAGCCGGGCCGCCTCGGAGCGGGCCTCGACGGCGAACGCGGGCGCGAACGTCGTCATCCGCGCGGCCTGCTCCTGGATCGCGGCGACGACCTTGGGGTGCTGGTAGCCGATGTTCGTGAAGACGAGGCCGCTGGTGAAGTCGAGGTACCGCTTGCCGTCGTAGTCCCAGAAGTACGAGCCCTCCGCGCCGGCGACGGCGAGCGGGTCGATGAGTTCCTGGGCGGACCAGGAGTGGAACACGTGCGCGCGGTCCGCGGCCTTCACGGCGGCGCCGGCCTCGGGGCGGGGCTGAGGGGTCATGCGGCCGAGCGTAGATGTCCGCCGGACGCGGACGGTATGGGCGTCCTGTCTGCGGTGCGGGGGTTTCCGCGACAGGTTGTCGACACGGGCGGCCGGGTGCGGCCGGGGAGGGCCCGGGGGCACGGACAGCGTGCCGCGTAAGGCCTTGACAGTGTGCTGCATAAATGACAGCTTTCTGTCATACGCAACGGCGTGAGGAGAAGCCATGAACAGCAGCACTCCCGGCACCGCCCGCAAGCCCGTCCACCTCGCGGTCTACGACACCCTCGCCGACTGGGAGACCGGCCACGCCACCGCGCACCTGGCCCGCGCCGGCCACCCGGTCCGGACCGTCGGCCCGAGCACCGACCCCGTCACCAGCATCGGCGGGCTGCGCGTCCTGCCCGACCTCGCCCTGGACGACGTGCGCCCCGAGGACAGCTCCCTGCTGATCCTGCCGGGCGCCGACCTCTGGGACACGGGCGACGACCTGGCGCCCTTCGCCCGCAAGGCCCGCGCCTTCCTCGACGCCGGCGTCCCCGTCGCCGCGATCTGCGGCGCCACCGCCGGACTCGCCCGCGAGGGCCTGCTCGACGACCGCCGGCACACCGGCGCGGTCTCGTTCTACCTCGCCGCCACCGGCTACGCGGGCGGCGCGCACTACGTGGAGGCAGACGCCGTCACCGACGGCACGCTGATCACCGCCGGACCCACCGAGCCGGTCGCCTTCGCCCGCGAGATCCTCCGCCTTCTCGGCGTGTACGACGGCGAACTGCTCGACGCCTGGTACCGGCTGTTCCACGACTCCGACCCGGAGGCCTACGCGGTGCTGGCCGAGGCGGGTGCGGCGTGAGCCCCGAACGCCGGGAACTCCAGGACCTGTTCAGTCGCAGCGCCCTCGGGGTGTTCCGGCTGAACGGGCAGGTCCTCGCGGTCGCCGAGGAGTTGGCCCGGCCCGCCGGGCTGACCGCCGCCTGGTGGCAGGTGCTGGGCGCGGTCCTCCGGGAGCCGCTGTCGGTGTCCGGGATCGCGCGCGCCATGGGCATCACCCGGCAGAGCGTGCAGCGCGTCGCCGACCTGCTGGTCGACAAGGGCCTCGCCGAGTACCGGCCCAACCCCGCCCACCGCCGCGCCAAGCTCCTCGTGCCGACCGACGCCGGGCGCGCCGCGGTCGGCCGCATCGACCCCGGGCACGCCGCGTACGCCGCCCGTCTCGCGGATGCCCTCGGCGAGGCGGAACTGGCAAGGACGGTCGAGGTGTTGGAACGGCTGTCCGAGGTGCTGGACGACCTCGGACCCCCTGTTGCCGAACCGTAGACGGCGTCCGCCTCACACCGCCCCGGACCGGCACTATCCTCGGCCTGTTGCTCGTGTGGGGGAAGGCGGCGGGTTGATGGAGAAGCTCGGGCCGGGGGATCCGCAGGTGATCGGTGCCTACCGGTTGCTGGGGCGGCTCGGCGCAGGGGGCATGGGGCACGTCTACCTCGCCCGGTCGGACCGCGGGCGCACCGTGGCCGTGAAGCTCGTGCGCGCGGAACTGTCCCGGCAGGAGGAGTTCCGCGCGCGGTTCCGGCAGGAGGTACGGGCCGCCCGGCAGGTCGGCGGGTTCTGGACCGCGCCGGTGCTCGACGCGGACACGGAGGCGACGGTGCCGTGGGTGGCCACCGGGTACGTCGCCGGGCCGAGCCTCCAGCAGATCGTCGGCCACGACCACGGGGCGCTGCCGGAACGCTCGGTGCGCACCCTCGCCGCCGGGCTCGCGCACGCGCTGAAGGACATCCACGCCGCCGGGATCGTCCACCGCGACCTCAAGCCCTCCAACGTGCTCGTGACCATCGACGGGCCGCGCGTCATCGACTTCGGGATAGCGCGGGCGCTGGAGACCGTCACCGACGGGGGACTGACCCGGGCCGGCGCGGTCGTCGGCTCGCCGGGCTTCATGGCGCCCGAGCAGGTGCGCGGCGACCGGATCACACCGGCGTGCGACGTCTTCTGTCTCGGCTCGGTGCTCGCCTACGCCGCCACCGGCAGGCTGCCCTTCGGCTCGGCCGACAGCGGTGTGCACGCGCTGATGTTCCGCATCGCCCAGGAGGAGCCCGACCTGGAGGGCGTGCCCGAGGGCATCGCCGACCTGGTCCGCGACTGCCTCAAGAAGGACCCGGGCGCCCGGCCGACGCCGGCCCGTGTCCTGGAGCGCACGGGAGCGGAGGACACGGTGTCCGGCGGCCGCTCCCGCGACCCGTGGCTCCCGGCCTCCCTGGTCGCCCAACTGGGGCGGCACGCGGTGAGCCTGCTGGACACGGAGGACCCGACGGCCCCGGCCTCCGCACCGACCCCCGCCTCCGCACCGACCCCGGCCTCCGCTCCGGCCCCGGTCTCCGCTCCGGCCCCGGCACGGGCTGCGACGCCGGGGGCCGCGACGCCGAGGGCTGCCATGCCGGCGGGTGCGGGTGCGGGTGCCGTGGCGGGGGCGGCCGCCGTCGCGCCGGGCGGGACCGCCGACCCGGACGGCTCCGCCGCGCCCACGGTGCCCGCGCAGCCGGCCGCTCGCGGGGACGACGCCCGTGCGGGGGCTTCGGGCCCTTCGGGGGCTGAGGGCCCTCCGGGAGCCGCGGGCGCTTCGGCGGCTTCGGCTGCCTCGGGCCCCGGTGGTGCGCCGGGCGGTCGGGATTCGCTCGCCTCGGGCCCCGGTGGCGTGGCGGACGGTCGGGATTCGCTCGCCTCGGGCCCCGGTGGTGTGGCGGGCGGTCCGGATTCGCTGAACAACCTGCCCACGCTCGTCGCCGGCCGGCAGGCCCACACGCCTCCGCCGACGCCGGGCACCCCCCGGCCCACACCCACACCCGCACCCGCCCCGGCCGCCGGGCCGCCGACCCCGACCTCCACGCCGATACCGAGCCCGGGCACCCGGCCGGCCGCCCCCGGCGGCCCCGCCACCCCACCTCCGCCGTACGCCGCGCAGCCCCAGCCGTACGGCACGCCGTCCCCGGCGTACGGCACAGTGCCCCAGCCGTACGGCGCGCCGTACGCCACCCAGCCCCCGCCCTACGCCACGCCCCCGCAAGGCAGCCCGCCCCACCACCCCTACGGCCACCCGGCCGCAGGCATCCCGACCCACCTCCACGACCCGCACCCCCCGCAGAACCCACCGCACGGCGGCGGGCGTTCCACCGTGCTGCTCGTCGTCATCGCGCTGGTCGTCGCGCTCGCCGCCGGCGGGTCCGTGTACGCGCTGATGAACCGCGGGGACGACCGGACCGGCGCCGGCCCCGGACCCGGCCCGACCGTCGGTGACGAGCGCGAGTCCGCCGACCCCGGCTCGTCCGGGCCGGGTTCCGACCCCGCCACCGGCTCCCCCTCCCCGTCGGCCGACGGCGCGATTCCCACCGGATACCTCGGCACCTGGACCACCGCCATCGACAACGCGTCCGGGCGGCACCCCCGGCGGCTGACCATCCAGCAGGGCGAGGTGGGCGACACCGTCCTGACCCTTGTCGCCGAGGGGCCCGTCGACGGCGGCGGCGACTACCGGTGCGTGTTCGTCGCCGAGTTGAGCGAGAAGCCCGGCGCCGACGGGGCCCTGGCCATCGGCCCGTCCACCGTGCGCAGCGGACAGCCCGCCACCGCGTGCTCCCCGGGCGCCGCCACCGAGGTCACGCTGCGGCAGGACGGCGCGCTGGAGCGCTTCAACTCCAGCAGCGGGGAGCGGCTCGTCTACCGCCGGGAGTGACCAAGTGGCCGTGGACACAAGGCCGTTGAACGCCGGAAGAACTTCCGGCGACGTGTCCTGATCGCGTGCCCCCGCGGCCGTACGGTGATCGCCCTGTCGGACTCCGGGAAGTGGCGGGGGCACCCACGATGGAGTGGCTGAGCGCGGAGAACCTCGTGGCCGTGGCGACGGCGTTGCTCGGCATCGTCGCCTCGGGCGTCATGGTCTGGTACGAGCGCCGGGTCCCGCGCCGCAAACGCGTCGGCTCGGCCGGGACGCCAACTCCGGTACGCGTCAGGTCTTCCAGCGTCGCGTGCTCGGCGGCAGCGAGATCGCCAACACCTCCGTCGACTGCCGCCACAAGGACTACCCTGCCTCACCGGTCGTCCGCTGCGAACTCGACTCCACCCAGCAGGTGCTGAACACCGTCGCCGACATCCCCGGGGCCGTCGGCTACAGCGAGTTCAACGCCGCCCAGGACGCCCGCGGCCTGCACCTCGTGCGGCTCGACGGCCAGGATCCGTCCGTGGACGCCATCGAGGACGGCACCAGCGACTACCCGTACCGCGAGCTGGAGTACGCCTACACGTACGGACGGCCGCCCGCCGACTCCCTCGTCTCCAGCTTCCTGACCTACCTCGGCCGGGGCAACGGCCAGGACATCATCCGCACCCACGGCCATCTGCCGTGCTGGACCTCGGAGGGCCTGCGGCTGTGCGCCGGGCCCTGACGACGCCCGGGCCGTCGTCCGGTCACGGGGCGCACGGGGGCCCCTGCTCGTCGCTCGACACGCCCTCGTCGTAGGCGCCGCACACCAGCACGGCCTGCGGCCGGTCGCCGAGTTGGCGCAGGATCACCAGCGTCTTGTCGACGGGCGGGGCGTTGCCGCCCTTGCCGTAGGCGATGTGCCCGGTGGCGCCGTTGAAGGCGAGTCCGCCGCTGAGCGCGATCAGCACCGAACGCCGGTCGACCTCCTCGTCGAGCAGCCACGCCCGGGCCACCGCCTGCGACAGGACGTGGAAGGCGTCGTAGGACACCGCCGAGTGGCCGTCCTGCCGCCACGGGTCGGTGCCGCGCGTCGTGTTCTCCACGAACTCGTCGTACGCGGCCACGAACTGCTTGGTCTTGACGGTGGCGAACTCGCTGGTGACGGGCAGCCGGTGCGCCGAGTAGTACAGCCTGAGCCAGTTCTTGTTGGCGAAGACGCCGGTCTGCGCCACGTTGGTCAGCTCGTTCCCGCCGAGCACCGTGATCGGGTGATCGAGACAGGTCCCGTTGGTGTCCATGGCCGTGACGAACGCGGTGAAGTCCTTGGCCCGCGCCGACCAGTACACGACGGAGTCCGGCTTCTCGGCGAGCGCCAGGCAGAGCTGCTCGGCGAGCACGTTGGCGCTGGACAGGTTGGGCGCGCCGCCCGGCGGTTCCGGGTCGAAGTCGCCGTCCTGGTTGAAGTTGAAGATCTGCGTGGTGCCGGGGAAGGCCGCCACGAACCGTCCGGCGAGGCTGCGGCTGTAGAGGTCGGCGGAGGACTCGATCACGACGGCGTGCCCGGCGGAGGTGCAGCGGTCGCCGTCGTCGCGCCGGGCGATGATGGGCGAACTGCTCGCGAAGTCCGCCTCGATGCGCGCCTCTCGCCCGTTGTCCGGGGTGAACGGCCAGTAGCTGAGGCTGGCGTCCCCGGCGAGCATCTCGTTGGCCGTGGCGGTGGTGCCGACGGTGGGGATGCGGGCCGCGCCGAGCACCTCCAGCGCGGCCCGCGTCTCCTCGCGGCTCTGCGCGTACGCGAGGACGCCGACGACCTTCTCGTGGTCGGGCCCGGAGTCCTCGGCGCGGACCTCGGCGACCAGCTTCCGGGCCTCGGGCACCGCGTCGCGGTACGCCTCCCCGGTGGGCCGCACGTCGACGCGCAGCGGTACGAGGTTCTCGTCGGAGGAGGCGTCGCCGTTCAGCTTCTGCTGCCACATGGCGATGCCGCGCAGCTCCGGGATCGTCCCGTCGAAGCGTGCCTCGTCCTCGGTGCGCGGCCGGCTGGAGACGAAGACGACGACGGTGCGCACGGCGCGGCCCTGACGGGCGTAGTCCTCGGCACGCCGGTTCTGCTCGCCGATGGCCCGCAGCGCGGCGTCGTACCAGCCCTTGGAGTCCAGGGGCACGGGCTCGGTGCGGGCCTCGGGGGCGACGGACACGCTGCCGCCGAGGCAGGCGCGGTCGTCGCCGCCCCGGCGGTCGACGACGAAGACGGCCGTCGCCGTGAGGGCGAGCGCGGCGGTGGCGGCGAGGAGCGACGTCGTGGTGCGCCAGCCGGTGCGGAACGTCTTGCGCGGCCTGACCCGTTCGACGGGCAGACCCGGCCGGGTCAGGGACGCCGCGGGGAAGGTCGCCATGACGGGCGTGCCGTCCTGCGCGCCGAGCGCGGAGGCGGCCTGCGGGAAGGTGCACTCGCGCGGCTGGAGTTCGGCGATCAGCGCGGCGGACGGGCTGCCGACGGCGACGACGAGCGGCCCCGGGCGCGGGGCGGTGTCGCGCAGCTCGTGCAGGACGCGCAGGAAGCGCTCGGCGCGCGGGGCGCCGTCGGCGCCGTCCGGCGGCACCTCGACGAGCAGCACGGGCCGGGCGGTGCGGCGGCGCCGCTTGGGCAGGCGCCGGCCGGCCTTCGGGGTGGCGAGGTCCTCCAGCAGCGCGCGCAGCAGCAGCTTCTCCAGGGAGTGGAGGGCCTCCTCGTGGCGCTGCCCGCCGGGTGCGCCGCGCAGCCGGGGCGCCTGGGTGGCGGCGACGTGCGCCATCACCTCGTACAGGTCCCGGCGGCCGCCGGCCTCCCGCATGGCGCCGAGCCAGCGCCGCATCACCTTCCGCGAGGTCCACGCGGTCCAGATCCGGCGCGGCAGGTAGTAGGTGAAGGAGAGCCAGAAGACCTTGAACAGCCAGTCCCGCACACCGCCGCCGTCGGGTGTCAGATCGGTCGAGGCGGGGCGCGGCAGGTGCCCGATCAGGCCGCGCCGTTCCCGCTGCCGGCTGTCGTAGGCGTGCCGGCGCAGTTCCTCGGCGCGTCCGCCGGCCGGCTGTCCGGGGTTGGTCCGGATGTGGGTGACGAGCGACAGGACCGCGTTGAAGTGCGGGTACCGGTCGGGTGTCATGCGGCGCGGCGTGCCGTCCGCGAGCGCCACGCCGGCCGCCTCGGTGAGCAGCACGGGCTCGGTGTCGGCGTGCACGAGGGCGTACGGGACGAGCTTGCCGCGGTCGTCCAGGGGCCGGTGCAGCGCCGCCAGGACGCGGGCGGTGCCGCTCGCGTACGTGCTGCCCTCGGCGTCGATGCGGAAGAGGATCAGGGGTGGCCGGGTGGCCAGCCGGGCGGGGTCGGAGGGTGCGACCGCGGTCGGGTACTCGCCGACGAAGAGGTCCGCCCTGGCGTTCTCCGGGTCGGGAAAGAGCTCGTCGGAATCGCTCCGAAATGGCGTCATGCGCAAGGCCCCCGTTGCCAACTGCCGTCGCCGTGTTGGGAATTGGAGAGGGTACGCGTCGGGTGGCCCGGTCACAACGGGTATGTGCGCGTTCCTCGAAGCGTGACGACGGCCCGGGGCCCGTGCCCTCGCGCCGACGGGGTCAGCGCGGCTCGGGCGGGCGCTGCCGGGGCATGTTCGGGCGGGCGGCGGCCCCCGGCGGCAGCGGGAAGCGGCCGTTCGGCGCGCCCGGCTCGGGCCGGGAGCCGCCGGGCGCGACCGCCTGGATGCCGAGCGGCGCGGCGCCGGTGCGGAACTCCACCATCCAGTCGGCGGTCTCGGCGCGCACCAGCTCCGTCACGTCCTCCGAGAAGCGCCGCAGCACGCCCAGGCACCGCTCGGCGGCCTCCCCGGCGGTGCCCTCCGTCGGCCCGAGGACCTCCCGCACGCACTCGGAGGCCCAGTCGAACTGGAGCGCCTGGAGCCGCCGCTGTACCGCCTGGGCGGTCGCGACGTCCCTTATCCAGCCGGACGTCACCCCGAAGAACCGGTCGGTGGCCACGCACGCCGCCGCCAGCAGCAGCGCCAGGTATCCCCAGGGGGCGGCGCCGCCCAGGACTCCGGTCAGGTCCAGCAGGGGCAGCGCGGCCCCGGTGACCGCGCCGGCGGCGGCACCGCAGCGCAGGGTCCGCGCCCCGCGCCGCTTCCACACCCGGTCGGCGAGGTACCAGGCCGCCGTGTCCAGCGCGCCGCGTTCCACCCACCGGTACAGCTCGTCCAGTCGCTGGGCGGGTTCCTCCCAGTCGCCGAGCGGAAAGGGCCGGCCCGTGAGGTCGCCCGGCCGCACGCGGGCGGCGCCCTCGCCCCGGCCGTCCTGTGGCGGACCCTCGGGCTGCATCTCCGGCTGACCCACCCGGCACTCCCTACTGATCACGGTGCGTGACGCTCTGTGGAGCTGCTGTGACACCTGATGCCGTTGCGACGGCCCCCTTCCTACCGCCCAATGGGTGGCGATGAGGCGGGTTTCGCTGCCTTTCCGCCCGGAAGTGGCGCTTGATCAGGTATGGGAGTCGGATGCGCATCACTCGAAAGAGTGGCGGGGCATCGCCCGTGGTGACCACGTAGGCTCGTGCCGAACGGAAAAGCGCGGAAATCCCGTGTCGTACGTGCCCCGAAGAGGAGCTGATCGTGATCCCCGGTGGTGGCCAGCCCAACATGCAGCAACTGCTCCAGCAGGCCCAGAAGATGCAGCAGGACCTGCAGCGGGCGCAGGAGGAACTGGCGCAGACGGAGGTCGACGGGCAGGCGGGCGGCGGCCTGGTGCAGGCGACCGTCACCGGCTCCGGCGAACTGCGGGCGCTGAGGATCGACCCGAAGGCGGTGGACCCGGACGACACCGAGACCCTCGCCGACCTGGTCGTCGCGGCCGTCCACGCGGCCAACGAGAACGCGCAGGCGCTCCAGCAGCAGAAGCTCGGCCCGCTGGCCCAGGGCCTGGGCGGCGGCGGCATCCCGGGCCTGCCCTTCTGAGAGCGGTCCCGCCGCCTTTCTCGGACAGCCCCGGCCAACTAGCGTATGTACTGAAGGAACCCCAGGAAGGGCGGCAGTCCGTTGTACGAAGGCGTGGTCCAGGACCTCATCGACGAGCTCGGGCGGCTGCCCGGCGTCGGTCCCAAGAGCGCGCAGCGGATCGCCTTCCACGTCCTCCAGGCGGAACCGACGGACGTACGGCGCCTCGCGCACGCCCTGATGGAGGTCAAGGCGAAGGTCCGCTTCTGCGCGACCTGCGGCAACGTCGCGCAGGAGGAGCTGTGCGGCATCTGCCGCGACAGCCGCCGCGACCCCTCCGTCATCTGCATCGTCGAGGAACCCAAGGACGTCGTGGCGATCGAGCGCACCCGGGAGTTCCGGGGCCACTACCACGTCCTGGGCGGCGCGATCAGCCCCATCGACGGCGTCGGCCCCGACGACCTGCGCATCCGGGAACTGCTGGCCCGCCTGGCGGACGGCACGGTCACCGAGCTGATCCTGGCCACGGACCCGAATCTGGAGGGCGAGGCCACGGCCACGTACCTCGCCCGCATGATCAAGCCCATGGGCCTCAAGGTCACCCGCCTGGCCAGCGGCCTCCCGGTGGGCGGCGACCTGGAATACGCGGACGAGGTCACGCTCGGCCGCGCCTTCGAGGGGAGACGACTCCTAGATGTCTGACGCCACGCTGCACGCGACCAGCCACGACCCGGACGACTTCGCGGTCCAGATCGCGGATCAAGTGGAGAGCTTCCTCGTAGCGGTCACCGAGGTGGCCAAGGGCGACGAGCCGGAATCGGCCATCCCCTTCCTCCTCCTGGAGGTCTCCCAGCTGCTCCTGGCGGGCGGCCGTCTCGGCGCGCACGAGGACATCGTGCCGGACGAGCGCTACGAGCCCGACCTGGGCCCGGAGCCGGACGTGGACGAGCTGCGCGAGAACCTCGCCCGTCTGCTGGAGCCCATCGACATCTACTCGGAGGTCTTCGACCCCTACGAGCCGCGCAAGGCACCGGTGCCGGCCCGGATCTCCGACGACCTGACCGACGTCATCACCGACCTGCGCCACGGCATGGCCCACTACAAGGCCGGCCGCACCACGGAGGCGCTGTGGTGGTGGCAGTTCTCGTACTTCTCCAACTGGGGCTCGACGGCCTCGGCGACCCTGCGGGCCCTGCAGTCCGTGGTCGCCCACGTCCGTCTCAACCAGCCCCTGGAGGAGCTGGACGGCCTGGACACCGACCAGGACCTCGGCGACGAGGCCCTGGAGCGCGAGGCGGGCCGCGTGATGGCGGAGGAGATCGCGGGACCGCTGGGCCTGCGCACCGTCAAGTAGCGGCGTGACCCCTCGCGTGGCGGCGTGACCCCTCGCGTGGCGGCGGGATCCTTCGCGTGGCGGCGTGACCTGGCCCACTTTCCGGAGTGCGCGGCGTCGGGTGGGGCATGTGCCCTTCCGGAGCGGCCCGGGAACAGCCGGGTGATCATGTCGTGAGCGGGACATCTCACGATGTGGTATCACCCGGGGTGTTCCCGGGCGCTCGTTAAACTGAGCCGACCGCAGTGCGAATGCGTACGTGCGGACAGAGACGGACTGAGCGAGGAGCGCACGTGGGCCTTGTCGTGCAGAAGTACGGAGGCTCCTCCGTAGCCGATGCCGAAGGCATCAAGCGCGTCGCCAAGCGGATCGTGGAAGCCAAGAAGAACGGCAACCAGGTGGTTGCCGTGGTCTCCGCGATGGGCGACACGACGGACGAGCTGATCGATCTCGCCGAGCAGGTTTCCCCGATCCCTGCCGGGCGCGAGCTCGACATGCTGCTGACCGCCGGAGAGCGTATCTCCATGGCGCTGCTGGCCATGGCGATCAAAAACCTGGGCCACGAGGCCCAGTCGTTCACGGGCAGCCAGGCAGGTGTCATCACCGACTCGGTCCACAACAAAGCGCGGATCATCGATGTGACGCCGGGCCGCATCCGGGCCTCGGTGGACGAGGGCAACATCGCCATCGTCGCCGGCTTCCAGGGCGTCAGCCAGGACAGCAAGGACATCACCACGCTGGGCCGCGGCGGCTCCGACACCACGGCGGTCGCGCTGGCCGCCGCCCTCGACGCCGAGGTCTGCGAGATCTACACGGACGTCGACGGCGTGTTCACCGCCGACCCGCGCGTGGTGAAGAAGGCCCGCAAGATCGACTGGATCTCGTTCGAGGACATGCTCGAACTGGCGGCCTCCGGGTCCAAGGTGCTGCTCCACCGCTGCGTGGAGTACGCCCGCCGGTACAACATCCCGATCCACGTCCGCTCCTCCTTCAGCGGGCTGCAGGGCACGTGGGTCAGCAGCGAGCCGATCAACCAAGGGGACAAGCACGTGGAGCAGGCCATCATCTCCGGTGTCGCGCACGACACCTCCGAGGCCAAGGTCACGGTCGTCGGCGTGCCGGACAAGCCGGGCGAGGCGGCCGCGATCTTCCGCACGATCGCCGACGCCGAGATCAACATCGACATGGTCGTGCAGAACGTGTCCGCCGCCTCCACGGGCCTCACGGACATCTCCTTCACGCTGCCCAAGACCGAGGGCCGCAAGGCCATCGACGCGCTGGAGAAGAACCGCGCGGGCATCGGCTTCGAGTCGCTGCGCTACGACGACCAGATCGGCAAGATCTCCCTCGTCGGCGCCGGCATGAAGACGAACCCCGGCGTCACCGCCGACTTCTTCACCGCGCTGTCCGACGCCGGTGTGAACATCGAGCTGATCTCGACCTCCGAGATCCGCATCTCGGTCGTCACGCGCAAGGACGACGTCGCCGAGGCCGTCCGCGCCGTCCACACCGCTTTCGGTCTGGACTCCGACAGCGACGAGGCCGTCGTCTACGGAGGCACCGGCCGCTGATGGAGCGGTCCGGACGGCGACCGACGCTCGCGGTCGTGGGCGCGACCGGGGCCGTCGGCGCCGTCATGCTCCAGATCCTGTCCCAGCACGCCGACATCTGGGGCGAGATCCGCCTGGTCGCCTCGCCGCGCTCGGCCGGCCGCAAGCTGGCCGTGCGGGGCGAGGAGACCGAGGTCGTCGCGCTCACCGAGGACGCCTTCGACGGGGTCGACGTCGCCATGTTCGACGTGCCCGACGAGGTCGCCGCGCACTGGGCGCCGATCGCCGCCGCCAAGGGCGTGGTGGTGGTCGACAACTCCGGCGCGTTCCGGATGGACCCGGACGTGCCCCTCGTCGTGCCCGAGGTCAATCCGCACGCCGTGCGCAACAGGCCGCGCGGGATCGTCGCCAACCCCAACTGCACGACGCTGTCCATGATCGTCGCGCTGGGCGCGCTGCACGCCGAGTTCGGGCTGCGCGAGCTGGTGGTCTCCTCGTACCAGGCGGTGAGCGGGGCCGGGCGGGCCGGCGTGGATACGCTGCGGCAGCAGCTCTCCCTGGTCGCCGGCACGGAACTGGGGACCAGTCCGGGCGACGTGCGGCGGGCCGTCGGGGACAACACCGGGCCCTTTCCGGAGCCCGTCGCGCTGAACGTCGTGCCGTGGGTCGGGTCCCCGGTCGAGGACGGCTGGTCCTCGGAGGAGATGAAGATCCGCAACGAGTCCCGCAAGATCCTCGGCCTGCCCCGGCTCCCTGTCGCCGTCACCTGCGTACGGGTTCCGGTGATCACCACGCACTCGTTGACCGTGCACGCCCGCTTCGAGGGCGAGGTCACCGTGGACCGGGCCCGCGAGATCATCGCGACGGCTCCCGGCGTCGTGCTTTTCGACAACCCTGCCGCGGGCGAGTTCCCCACGCCCGCCGACGTGGTCGGCACCGATCCGACGTGGGTGGGCCGGGTCCGGCGGGCCCTCGACGACCCCACCGCGCTCGAACTCTTCGTCTGCGGCGACAACCTCCGCAAGGGCGCCGCGCTCAACACCGCGCAGATCGCGGAGCTGGTGGCGGCCGAATTCTCCTGAGCACCCGGCCGTATTCTCCTGAGTACCCGGCCGTTTCTTCCGCCCCGCACGGGGGTCGGCAGGAAAACCAGAAGCACCGGCGGAAAACGTTTGTAGGATCTGTGCACAAGATGTGAGCCGGTCGATGATCCGGACCCCTTGTACGCGGCACCTTCGGCATCCGAGGATTTCCTCCCCGCCCTCCGCAACCACGCGGAGGGCGGGGAGCGTCTTTGCGGTCGTCCTGGGCGGGGCGAGGGGCGCGTTCGGCGCGGCGTGGGGACGCCGCGCGGCGGACGTGGGGACGTCCGATTCTTATGGGACACAGGGGAAGAGCGGGACGCATGAGGGCATTCGATGCAGCGTCGGTTGTGCAGCCTGCCGGCAGAGCGCGGTCTGCCGTGCCGATCGGCGGGAACGTGACGGCCGGCACGTACAACCCTCTTGGGGGTCGGCGTGTCCAACAGGCGTGGCAGAGGTACTCGACTTCTCAGTGGCGGCGTCCCGCGGCACGGCTCTCCGGCCGCCCCGGCGATCCCGCGTCACCGGTGCGCCCGGTGGCATGCCGGTGATCGCGCCGATGCCCGCAGCGCGGCCCGCCCGCATTCCGAGCCAGCGTGACGGGGCCGAGGACGTCGCGGCCGCCGGCACGACCGTCGATCACCTCACCGAGACGTACCGCACGCACTATCGTTCGCTGCTCGGTCTCGCCGCGCTCCTCCTCGACGACACGGCCTCGTGCGAGGACGTCGTCCAGGAGGCCTTCATCCGGGTCCACTCCGCGCGCAAGCGCGTCCGCGACCCCGAGAAGACGCTCGCGTACCTGCGCCAGACGGTCGTGAACCTCTCCCGCTCGGCGCTGCGCCGGCGCATCCTCGGTCTGAAGCTGCTGTCGAAGCCGATGCCCGACATGGCCAGCGCGGAGGAGGGTGCCTACGACCAGCTGGAGCGCGACTCGCTGATCAAGGCGATGAAGGGCCTCCAGCGCCGCCAGCGCGAGGTGCTCGTCCTGCGCTACTTCGCGGACATGACGGAGGCGCAGGTCGCCGAGACCCTCGGAATTTCGCTGGGCTCGGTGAAGGCGTACGGTTCACGCGGCATCGCGGCGCTCCGGGTGGCCATGGAGGCACCGGCATGAGCGACGGCCACGACGCGCGGGGAGAGCCGCGGGAGCGGCACGAGCCGACGCGGCTGAACGGGCAAGATCCGAAGCAATCGCACGCTGGGAACGGAACTGTGAACCACGGCCCCGACGACCAGGGCCCCGACAAGCGGGGGCCTGCCGAACCGGGCTCCGAGGAGCGGGAGACTGCCGCCGAGCAGGCCTCCGAGGAGCGCGAACCCGACACCGGGCGGGAACCGGCGAAGGAACCGGCTGAGGAACCGGCGACGCCGGAACCCGCCGCCCGTACGGCCGCTGACCCGGCCCTCGAAGGGCTCGGCGCACTCGCGGCGCTCGTCGCGTCCGGCGCACGGGACACGGTGAACGGTCGCGACGCGAACGGGCACGACACGAACGGTCGCGACGACCTCGACGGGTTCGGCTCGGACGAGCTGGCCCTGCGCAGGATGCTGCACCAGGCGGTGCAGGACGTCGAGCCCCGCGACGGCACCCTCGAACACCTGCGCCGGGCGGTCCCCGCGCGGCGGGCCCGCAAGCGGCAGGCGGCCGTGGGCATGGCGGCGGCGGCGCTGTTCGTCTGCACCGCCGTCCCGGCCCTCGTCCACGTCTCCAACTCCACCGGCTCCGACGCCAACCCCTCCACCGTGGGCCACACCTCCCAGGCGCAGGGCGGCTCCAGCGAGGGCAAGGGCCCGGACACCGGCGGGGGCGCCTCCGACGGCAACGCCGGAACGGCCGAGGAGAAGGACCCGGACGGCAAGAAGGAGAACGAGAAGGACAACGGCGGCCCCGGTGCGAGCACCGGCGTCACCGAGGGCGCCGACCCGTCGTCCAGCACCGCCGTCGGCGGCGCCGCGATGTGCACGACCGCCGAGCTGGGCGCGCCCGCCGGCAGCAGCGCCGCCCCGGACTCCACGGGCGCGGTCTACGGCTCCTTCCGCGTCGTCAACGTCTCCTCCGCCGCCTGCACCGTCGGCGGTCCCGGCAGCGTCGGCTCCCTGGCGGGCGGCGCGGCCGACCCGGCGAAGGTGGGCATCCAGCGGCACGTGGCCGGGGACGCGGCGGCGGGCCTGCCCGACCCGTCGACGGAGTCCGCGGCCCTGCTGCTGGAGCCGGGCGCCGCGTACGAGGTGAAGTTCGCGTGGGTGCCGTCGGAGACGTGCCCCACCAACGGCAGCGGCGGCACGACGGGCGGCGACCCGGGCCCGTCCCCCGACCCGACGCCCAGCGAGGCGTCGACGGCGAACACGGGCACCTCCACCGGGGGCGACACCGGCATGGAGGCCCAGCTGGTCACCGAGGACGGCATGGCCGACGGCAGCGTCACGGTCACGTACACGTCGGCCACGGGCGCCTCGACGTCGGTGACGGTCTCCAACGCCTGCGCGGGAACGGTGTACTGGACGGGAGTCCTGGCGGCGCAGTAGGACCGGCTCAGGCGGTGACGCGCTCGGCGTCCGGGCCCTCGGCCCCGACCAGTCCGAGCTCCGCGTCCCGCAGGAACTCCACCTCGCGCCGCAGCAGCCGGAACCACATGAAGACCACGAACCCGGCGAAGGCGAACCACTCCGCGGTGTACCCGAGGTTCTGGAACGCCTTCAGGTCCAGGCCCGTGCCCTGCGGCGCGGCGGCCGGCACCGCGGTCATCCCGGAGTCCGCGTCGGCCAGCGTGATCCACGCGTCGTACACGTCGTAGGGCACGAGGTTCACGAGGGACGCCGCGCTGATCGCCCCGGTCTGGCCGGCCGGGAACCCGCTGCGGGCGCTCACGCCGTTGTCGCCCGGCGTCTCGGACACCTGGAGCGCCCCGGTGACGGTGACCTCGCCGCGCGGCGGGGCGGGGGCCTTCGCGGCGTCGGCGGCGCCGGGCAGCCAGCCGCGGACGACGGGCAGGGCCTTGCCGGTGTCGGTGCGCAGCAGCGTCAGGACGTAGAAGCCGCGCTTGCCGTCCAGCTCGCGGTCGGGGATCAGCAACTGCTCCGCGTACCGCCCGGTGGCGGTGGCCGGCCGGCCGGAGGTCGCCTTGTCCACCGGCAGCAGCTCGTCCAGCGCGGCGGGTGCCTCCGCGCGGTTCTCCTCGGCCTGCTCGGTGACCGTCCGGTCCTCCTGGACGCGGTCCTCGAAGCGGCCCAGCTGCCAGGAACCCATGAACACGCAGAACGGGACGGCGAGCAGCACGAAGACGTTGATCCCCCACCAGCGGGGCGTCAGCAGAAACCGGTACACGCCTTCAACGGTACGGGGCACCGCGGGGTTCCCCGGTCGCGGGGTCGGGGCGGCCCGGTCGGGGCCCGGTGGGGGACCCGTGGAAGTTGTTCACAGGGCTGCGGACCCGGGAGCGGATTGTCACCGGGGACGGGCAGTATGGGGCCATGACTGAGAGCAACGGGTCCGCGGCACGGGATCAGCAGCGCAACGAGGACATGCCGGACTGGGAGAAGCGCTTCCGGGCACCCCGGGTGTCGCTTCCCGACTGGGCGGAGGACGCCCCGGACCGTTCCTTGTTCGTGTCCAACGCGACGGGGACGTACGAGCTGTACGCGTGGGACCGGTCGACGGGTGAGCAGCGCCAGGTGACCGACCGGCCGAACGGCACGACGGACGGCGTGCTCTCCCCGGACGGCGCGTGGATCTGGTGGTTCGACGACAAGGACGGCGACGAGTTCGGCGTGTGGCGCCGCCAGCCGTTCACGGGCGGCGAGGACGAGCCGGCGGTGCCGGGCCTGGACCCGTCGTACCCGGCGGGCCTGGCCCTGGGCAGGGACGGCCGTACGGCGGTGGTGGGCCGCTCCACGGACGAGGACGGCACGACGATCCACCTCGCGCGCGTGGGCGAGGACACGGTGGAGATCTACCGGCACCGGGAGTCGGCGGGCGTCGGCGACCTCTCGCACGACGGCACGCTCATCGCGATCGAGCACACGGAGCACGGCGACGCGATGCACTCGGCGCTGCGCGTCCTGCGCCCGGACGGCACGACCGTCGCCGAGCTGGACGACACCGAGGGCGGCAGGCACGAGCTGGGCCTGGAGGTGCTGGGCTTCGCCCCCGTCGACGGGGACCCGCGGCTGCTGATCGGGCACCAGCGCCGGGGCCGCTGGGAGCCGATGGTGTGGGACGTCGCCTCGGGCGAGCAGACGGACCTCGCGCTGGAGCTGCCGGGCGACGTGAGCGCCGAGTGGTACCCGGACGGCTCGGGCCTGCTCATCGCGCACAGCTTCGAGGCCCGCAGCGAGCTGTTCCGTTACGACTTCGCGCGCCGCGAGCTGACCGAGATCGCCACCCCGGCGGGCACGGTCTCGGGGGCGACGGCCCGCCCGGACGGCAGCGTGGAGTACCTGTGGTCGTCGGCCGCCGAGCCGCCGGCGGTGCGCTCCACGAGCGGCCGGGTCGTCCTCGACCCACCCGGCATGAAGTCGCCGGGCTCGGTGCCCGTCGAGGACGTGTGGGTGGAGGGGCCGGGCGGCCGCATCCACGCCCTGGTGCAGAAGCCGGCGGGCGCGACGGGACCGCTCCCGACGGTCTTCGACATCCACGGCGGCCCGACGTGGCACGACAGCGACTCCTTCGCCGCGGGCCCGGCGGCCTGGGTGGACCACGGGTACGCGGTGGTCCGCGTCAACTACCGGGGCTCCACGGGCTACGGCCGCGCCTGGACGGACGCGCTGAAGCACCGCGTCGGACTGATCGAGCTGGAGGACATCGCGGCGGTCCGTGAATGGGCGATCGCCTCCGGCCTCGCGGACCCCGGCCGGCTGGTCCTGACCGGCGGCTCCTGGGGCGGCTACCTCACCCTCCTCGGCCTCGGCGTGCAGCCGGACGACTGGACGCTGGGCATCGCGGCGGTGCCGGTCGCGGACTACGTCACGGCGTACCACGACGAGATGGAGGCGCTGAAGGCGATGGACCGCACCCTGCTGGGCGGCACCCCGGAGGAGGTCCCGGACCGCTTCGAGGCGTCGTCGCCGATCACGTACGTCGACCGGGTCAAGGCCCCGGTGTACATCTCGGCCGGGGTCAACGACCCGCGCTGCCCGATCCGCCAGATCGAGAACTACGTCAAGCGCCTGGAGTCGAGGGGCGCCCAGCACGAGGTGTACCGCTACGACGCGGGCCACGGCTCGCTGGTCGTGGAGGAGCGCATCAAGCAGGTCCAGCTGGAACTGGACTTCGCCGCCCGCCACTTGACGTAGTCCGACGGGGGGCGCCGGGGTGCCGGGCCGGTCAGTCACCGCCGGGCCGGCCGGCGGGCGTCCGCGCGCCCCGCCGCCCCAGCAGTTCCGCGAGCCCGCGCCGGGTGGCCGCCAGCACCACCCGGTCCTCGCCCCGCAGGACGTAGGTGTCGGGCAGGTCCCACACCAGGCCGGACGCCGGCGGCCTTCCGCCGTCGTCCCCGGCCGGGACCTCCGCCAGGTCCTCCCGCCGCTCCTCGGGGGCGTCCGTGTCGAGGGCCAGCACCCGCCAGGCGCCCGCGCGGAACGCCTCGGCCACGGTCCGTCCCTCCAGCTGCGGCAGGCCGCGCACCTCCAGGGCGGCGAACACCAGCACCCGCCGCTCGACCGGGATCGCGCCCAGGATCTGCCGGCCCATCATCGCCCCGGCGAACGCGGGCGCCGCCAGGTGCGACACGCTCCGGCTGCGGGTGAGCGCGTGCGGGTGCGCGGCCCGCAGCGTGCGGTACACGGCGGTCGCGAAGTCGTCGTCGTACAGCCGCAGCACGACCCGCAGGTCGGACCGCAGGGACCGCGCGTACAGCACGGCCTCCAGGTTCGTGGTGTCCGCACTGGTCAGGGCGAGCAGCGCGTGCGCCCGGTGGATCTTGGCGGCCTCCAGGACGCCTTCCTGCGTGACGTCGCCGAGCACCACCGGCACCCGCAGCCGCCGCGCGGTCGCCATGCCGCGCGCCTCCGGGTCCGCCTCCACGCACACCACGGGGATGTGCAGCTCCCGCAGCCGGGCCAGCACGCGCGTGCCGATCTTCCCGAGTCCGAGCAGTACGACGTGCCCGCCGAGGCCGCGCGGCGGTTTCCGCAGCGCCGACGCGTTCCGGAAGGTGCCCAGCGCCTCCAGCACGGCCGCCAGCAGCACCGGCAGCAGCAGCAACCCCAGCAGCCCGGACAGGAGTTGGAGGATCTGGCGTCCGGTGTCCTCGTTCAGGGCCGGTTCGTTGATGGCGAAGAGGTCGAGCAGCGTCTCGTAGGTGGCGTGCAGCGGGTGGTCCCCGGTGACCAGGGTCAGCGCGACGGCGAGCGCGACCACGCACCCGACGAGCCCGGCCAGCGACCACCGCAGGCGCCGCGAGAACAGCGAGGCGAACGGCGGCACGCCGGCGCGCGCGGGCGGCAGGGGAGGACCGGAGTACGCCACGTGCTCCAGCACGACGGTCGCGCGTCCGGTCGCCGCCGCCACCGCCTCGGCGTCGGGCAGCAGTTGGGGTCCCTGTTCGCCGCTGCTCTCCGAACCGTCCGCGCCCGCCGGGTCGTTGCTGGTCGCGGACAGCAGCGCCAGCGTGCACAGGCCCGGATCGGCGACCTGGCCGGGCCGCGGCGGCCGGCGTTCCACCGCGCGCAGCAGCAGCCCGTCCGTCTGGACGACCTTGCTGGTGCCGGCGACGGCGGTGGCCGCGAGGGCGGGCGCGGCGGTGTCGGCGTCGGACAGCACGGTGGTCGACGCGTCGGCCTCCGGCCCGTCGTCGCGGGCCAGCGCGGCGGCCTGGTCGAGGAGCGCCTCGATGTGCTGGCCGAGGCGGCGGTTGTAGAGGCGCAGCACGAGGCGCAGCCGGGGGTTGAGCCGGCGCGCGGTCAGCGCGGCACGGATGTTGGTTTCGTCGTCGTCGTGCACGAGGGCGAGCGCGGCGGCCCGCTCGACGCCGGCCTCGGTGAGGACGTCCTCCGACAACTCGGCGGCCTCCAGGACGTGTTCCTGGCCGGCGGGCTGGGGGCCGCCGCTCACGCGGCCGACGGCGGCGTTCACCCGGTCGAGCAGGGCCGCGGAGGCGGCACGGGCGCGTCCGACGACCGGTTGCCGGACGCGGCGTCCGGTGGGTGGTACGACGAGGGTGACCTGTTCGCCGTAGACGATGCGCAACTCGGCGGCGAGCCGGTGCGCCAGCCCGTCGTCGCCGCACACGATCATGTGCGTCGGCGGATCACCCGGTAATCCCTGATTCGGAACGCTGGCCACGGCAGAGAAGACTGCCTCAGGTGCGGCGGTGGTTCCAAAAGGCCGTTCGAAAAGGGCCGTTCGAGCAGGGGCGGCAGGGTTGTCGCGCTGAACGGCGGCGCGGGGCGGCCCGTACGGAAGGGGAGGCAGCAGCGCCCGCACCACCGGAGGTACGCAGCCCGTGGCCACGACCGGAACACCCCCGCGCCCGCCCGGCGAACGCGCCGCGCCCCCCGCGGGCCCGCGGCGCGTGGCGGGACACCACCTCGACTCCCCGCTCCTCCTCGTCCTGGTGCTGTTGTCGGCGGTGATGCTCCAGGGGCCGCTGCGCGGGGCGCTCGGCGCGCCGGTGACGCAGAGCTGGATGGCGGTGTTCGTGGCGGTGGTCGTGCAGGCGCTGCCGTTCCTGGTGCTCGGGGTGCTGCTGTCGGCGGCGCTCGCGGTGTTCGTGCCGCCGTCCTTCTTCGCCCGCGCGCTGCCCGGCCGCCCCGCCCTCGCGGTGCCGGTGGCGGGCGCGGCGGGCGCGGTGCTGCCGGGCTGCGAGTGCGCGTCGGTGCCGGTGGCCGGGGCGCTGGTGCGCAGGGGTGTGACCCCGGCGGCGGCCCTGGCGTTCCTGCTGTCGGCGCCGGCGATCAACCCGGTGGTGCTGACGGCGACGGCGGTGGCCTTCCCGGGCGACCCGGAGATGGTGGCGGCGCGGTTCGTGGCGAGCCTGCTGGTGGCGTGCGTCATGGGCTGGCTGTGGCACCGCGTCGGCCGCGCGGACTGGCTGCGCCCGCCGACCCGCGCCGGCCACTACGGCGACGACGGCCGGGGCCGGGCGGCGGCGTTCTGGTCGTCGGTGCGGCACGACGTGACGCACGCGGGCGGTTTCCTGGTCGTGGGCGCGATCGCGGCGGCGACGCTCAAGGCGGTGGTGCCCGCGCGGTGGCTGCGCGCGGCGGCGGACGACCCGGTGCTCGCGGTGCTCGCGCTCGCCGTGCTGGCCGTCCTGCTGTCGATCTGTTCGGAGGCGGACGCGTTCGTGGCGGCGTCCCTGACGCAGTTCTCGCTCACGGCGCGGCTGACCTTCCTGGTCGTGGGCCCGACGGTGGACCTGAAGCTGATCGCGATGCAGGCGGGCACCTTCGGCAGGGGCTTCGCGCTGCGGTTCGCACCGGCGACGTTCGCCGTGGCGGTCGCCGGGTCGGTGCTCACCGGGGCGGTCCTGCTGTGAACCGGCAGGCGCAGTCCGCGCTGCTGTTCCTGCTGGGCGCGACGCTGCTGCACGCGGGCCTGACCGACCTGCACCTGCGGTACGTCAAGGCGGGCCTGCGCCCGCTGATCCTGCTGGCGGGCGCGGTCCTGCTCACGACGGCCCTGGCGACGGCGTGGCAGGAACGCGGGTCGGGGGCGGTGGCGCGACAGGAACGCGCGTCGGGACCCCCGGCCGACCATCCGGGACCTCGGGTGGCCTGGCTGCTGACGCTCCCGGTGCTGGCCCTGATCCTGGTGGCCCCGCCGCCGCTGGGCGCCTACAGCGCGCTGCACGCGGGCACGGCGCTGCGCGAGCCGTACGGCCATCGGCCGCTGCCGCCCGGCGAGCCCGTCGCGCTGGGACTCGGGGACTACGCGTCCCGGGCGGCGTACGGCGACGCGGCGGAGCTGGCGGACCTGCGGGGCCGTACCGTCCGGCTGACCGGGTTCGTCGCGGTGGACGCGGCGGGGGTCCCCTACCTGGTCCGCATGACCCTGAACTGCTGCGCGGCGGACGCCCAGCCGGTCAAGGTGGCGCTCAAGGGCGGCGTCCCGGCGGTCCTGCGCCCGGACGCCTGGCTGGAGATCACGGGCAGGTACGCGCCGGGCCGGCTGCGGGACCCGGTCAACGGGGGCCCGATCCCGTACGTCGAGGTGACGGAGGCGAAGCCGGTGCCGCGGCCGAGGAACCCGTACGACGAGCCGGTCGGCTAGAGAGGGCACGACAAGCCCTGGGCCCGCCGGGAACGGGAGCCCGGCGGGCACACGGAGTAGCACCGCATGCGCCGCTCCGGGGCGGATTCGAGGCTGGCCGCATGAGTATCCGCCCGTGGGTCGTGGTCGAGGCGCCGGACAGCCGCGGCCTGCGACGGGTCTGCCTGGGCAGCGAGGCCATCGGCAGCGCGTGGTCGCCGCGCGAGCTGCGCAGGATGCTCGACCGGCACGGCCACCCGGACGTGGATTTCCAGGACCCGGCGTCCGTCTGCTGGCGCGGCGGGGACAGCGGGACCTGGCCCGACCGGCCCCGGCGACGGCACGCGATCGTCGCCTTGATGGTGGTGGGACTGCTCGCCTCCATGGTCCTCAACGTCCAGATCGGCTGGCCGGACGCCTTGGGCGCCCTGACCTTCTCGCAGCGGCTGACCGGGGCCCTCTTCGTCCTGTCCGGCCTCGCGCAGGGCGCGGCGGCGGCCCTGGCGGTGGACTACTGGGGCCGACGGCAGCTCACCGCTTCCGGCGCGGTCGTACTGCTGGGTGTGGTCATCGCGCTGGCCACGGACAGCCTTCTGCTGCTGATGTGGCTGGAGGAACGGGAGTACACCCCGTATCTGCTCGCGTTCGTGCCGCTGTGGTGCTGGTCCCTGTGGGCACTGCGCCTGCTGGTCCACGAAAAGGCCTGGAAGGGACTGCCGAGACCCCGGCAGTTCGCGGCCGGCGTGTTCGTCTCCGCCCTGCTGACCGCCGTCAGCCTGGCCTACTCGACCATGTACCAGCCCTCGGTGGCGCCGATGCGCTTCGCGCTGACGGCGGAATTCGGAACGGCCCGGGAGGACCGGCAACGCGATTTCCTCCACGTCCCGCTGAAGCTGTCCGTGAAGAACACGGGCGGGGTCTCCGTCTACGTCGTGATCAGTGACTTCACGGTCTACGGCAGGACGGCCAGGTATTCCGCGGAGGGCAGTGACGAGGAGCTGGGGAAGGATTGGGGGAGGAGCCTCGACGAGGAAGGGGAGGAGGAGGCGGAGCGCCACGTCGACCGACTCGGGTTCGAAACGATCAGCAGCGCACGGTTCTACGAACAGGGCCAGGTGCTCGAGAGCGGCCAGGAGAACACGCGGGAGCACGTGTTCCAGCTCCCGGAAGACGTCGGGTACGACCTGCTGTACGTCGATTTCCAGATCACGTACATGAGGAGGGACCGGGGGAAGCTCGACGTGCGGGAGTTCGAGGTGGGGCACCGGTCGTGGGGCGGCTGGGAGAACCAGTACTACTGCGGTCCGCGGCAGCTCGGGGACAGCCTGGTGTTCCACGGCAGGGTGCGCCACAACAACAACCTGATCAACGTGACCCGTGAGCCGCGCTACGTGACGGCCATCTGGTCTCCCACCGAAGCGCCCGTGTACTCGATTTCGTCCTGCCACTACGAAAAGAAGGTCGACCCGGCCGAGGAGGAGAGGGATGTGGCGAGATTCGGCGTTTCGGACGCGGCCGTGTATGCGCGGGTGTCGGTCGCGGACCTGCTGAGCCCTATGCCTTCTCCTCGGCCAGCGCGACCCACGTCCCCGAACTGACCCCCGCCTCCTCGTCGAGCAGTTGAGCGGCCTTGAGGCATTCGAGCGCCGGTTTGCCGAGCGTCCCGAAGAGGTCCTTCGCCGGTACGGAATCCGCCAGCTCGGGGATGAGGCGGGTGATTTCCAGCGGGGCGTCGGAGAAGGCGTCGTTCCGCAACTGGGCGAGGACGTCGAGGAGGTCGTCTCCCCTTTCCCTCGATTTCCAGAAGTCCTTGACGCCTTCGCCGGCCCACGCCGCCGGAATGAGGCCGCCCAGTTCCACGGCGAGAGTGCTGTCGGGCACGGAGTCGAAGACGGAATCGGTGCAGCCCTCGGCCGCCTCGCCGAGCGGTATGTCCGGCAGCCCTCCGGCGGAGGCGGCGTCCTCCTGCTGCTTCTTCATCCGCTGGGACTGCTTCTCGAACTTCTTCCTCGCTTCGTCGCGTTCCTCGTCGGACGCGTCGGGGTCGGTGGACTTGTTCAAGGAAGAACTGGCCTCGTCGGTGGTCTTGGCGAGGCCCTTCCGCTTCTTCTTCGGTCCCGTCTCGTCGCTCACGGCGGTCAGCGACATACTCACCCGGTGCGTCCCCTCGACCGCCTGCTCGGTCACGGTGCCGGTGACCAGGGTGTGCTGTGTGGCCGAGGCCAGGTTCCGCACGCTGCGGATCGTATGTTTCGCCAGGTCCCGCGGTGTCCCCGGGTCGCCGAGCATGGGCAGGACGGAGGCCGACCTCTCCATGACGAGGGTGAGCGCGCTCCGCTGCTCCGGCGCCACGCCGGGCCGGTTCGCCGCCTCCAGCGCGGCGGACACCGGGCGCACGACCTTCGTCAGCCGTCCCCGCACCGAGCGCGGCGTCCCGGGGTCCTCGATCACGTCGAGCGCCGAGGACACCTGCCGCGCGGTCGTGGTGACCCCGTCCCGCACCTGTGGCGAGACCTGCGGCTGCTCCACCGCGCGCAGGGCGGCGGTCAGTTGCTCCACGCTCGGCATCAGGGCCTCGGGAGCGTTCGCGACCTGCGCGTCCAAGTCGGCCGTTACCTGTTCAAGTTCTTGCGTCTGCTCCGCCGCGGCACCGGGCGCCTCGGGGCCGTCGTCGGTGGCCGGACCGGACGGCACCGGCTCCTGACTGGGCGTCGTGGCACCCGGCTCACCCGGCGACGTCCCGCCCGGCGTCGCGGGGCCGCTCGGCGCGGACGGCGGCGCCGTCGTGGCGGGTGGGGCGCTCGGCGTCGACGCGGGCGCCGTCGGGGTGGGGGGCGGCGTCGGCTGGGCACTGGCGAGGCCCGCCGGCAGTGCGAGAGCCGCGGCCAGGGCGGACGTGCCGGCCAGGTGAGAGACGCGTCGCCGCTTGATTCTGCCCATCACGGGTCCAGAGGGGCTTGGTTCTTCTACGACCATGAGGAGGTTCGCTACAACATCCACTCTTCACCCGGTCGACCCATCTCGCATCCCGCGACGGGCCGCCCGCCCTACTCCTCGCGCCGCTCGGCGCGGTTGAGGCCCCGGGCGATCTCCTGGAGGATCTCCGGCTCGGAGCGCCCGGTCATCCGCCCCATCTGCTGCAACAGCAGCGCGCACAGCGCGGTGGCGCCGTCGGCGACCTGGTCGAGGTTGCCGTCGGAGGCGCGGCGTTCGGCCATGTACTGCGTCATGAGGTCGTTTCCGGACACGTAGGCGGTCATGGCCTCGATACCGAGCCGCACGCGGTCGTAGTCGTTGGTCGTCACGGGCGTCACGGTTCCACGCCGACGGGCCGCGGCGCCACCCCGGGACCTGCCGGCGGCCGCACGGGGGCTCTCGGCGCCGCCCCCCCCGGGGGGCTCCGGCGGCGCCGTCAGTTCCGCAGGTCGAGCCGCATCAGGACGCGGGGATGACCGGCCAGGACCGAGGTGGTGTCGGCGGCGTGGACGAAGCCGGCGCGCTCGAAGTTCTTGCGCAGGCCGGCGTAGGCCATGGTCAGGTCGACCCGGGCGTCGCCGTTGTCGAGGGGGTAGGCCTCGACGGCGGGCGCGCCGTGCGAGCGGGCGAACTCGACGGCGCCGGCGATGAGGGCGTGCGAGATGCCCTTCTTGCGGTGTCCGGGGCGCACGCGGATGCACCACAGGGACCAGACCGGCAGGTCGTCGACGTGCGGGATCTTGCGGTTGCGCGCGAAGGAGGTGTCCGCGCGCGGCGCCACGGCCGCCCATCCCACGGGCTCGTCGCCGTCGTACGCGAGCACGCCCGGCGCGGGATCCCCGCGGCACAGCTCGGCGACGTACTCGCCGCGGGCCGGACCGCGCAGCTCGTTGTTGAGCTTGGAGGGGATCCGGTAGCTCAGGCACCAACACACGTTGGCGCCGGGGGACTTCGGGCCGACCAGCGTGCGTACGTCCTCGAAGGCCGACGCCGGCCGGACGTCGATGGGCGTGTCCTGTGCCATGGGGCGAGGGTAACGCCGACCGCGTGGGCCCGGTCGGCCTGCCGCCCCTGCCACCCCTGCCGCCCTCGCCGCCGGCCGGCCGGGCGCCGTGCGTCAGGCGAACTGGCCGGGCCGGTAGTCGCCGGCGGGCTGCCGCACGATGACGTTGCCGCGGTTGAAGGCGTTGATGAGGGCGATGGCGCACACCAGGGCGGCCAGCTGCTCCTCGTCGAAGTGCTTGGCGGCGTTCTCCCAGACCTCGTCCGGCACACCGTCGCTCGCGTCCGCGAGGCGGGTGCCGTGCTCCGTCAGCTCCAGGGCGGCGCGCTCGGCCTCGGTGAAGACCGTGGCCTCGCGCCAGGCGGCGACCATGTTGATGCGGGTCGAGGTCTCCCCGGCGTGCGCGGCCTCCTTCGTGTGCATGTCGACGCAGAAGCCGCAGCCGTTGATCTGGCTGGCGCGGATGTTCACGAGTTCCTGCGTGGAGGCCGGCAGCGTCGAGTCGGCGAGCACCTTGGCCGCCGCGACCAGGTGTTTGCCGAACTGGGTGGCGACCGTGCTGGCGAAGAGGTTCAGCCGTGCTTCCATGGATGCGCTCCTGTGCTGTGGTCGGTGGCTGCACCCTCTGGACGCGACGGCCCCGCGATATGTGACATGGGCGGTACGGCAGTTGCGGGCGGCGTACTCCGACGGTCTCGGAGTACGCCGCCCACGCCTGGCTGCCCGGCTGCCTGGCTGACCGGCGGGCCGGTCCGCCGGTCGGCCGACCGGTCGGCCGGCGCCCTTACTTGGGATCGCGGTCGAAGACCGCCTTCGACCAGGAGTAGCCGAGCACGGTGAGGCCCAGGCACCAGGCGACGGCGAGCCACCCGTTGTGGCCGATCTCGCTGCCGAGCAGCAGGCCGCGCAGGGTCTCGATGGCGGGCGTGAAGGGCTGGTACTCGGCGACCGGCTGGAACCAGCCCGGCATCGCGTCGACCGGCACGAAGGCGCTGGAGATGAGCGGCAGGACGATGAGGGGCAGGGCGTTGTTGCTGGCCGCCTCGGCGTTCGGGCTGACCATGCCCATTCCGACGGCGATCCAGGTGAGCGCCAGGGCGACGAGCGCGAGCAGCCCGAACGCCGCCAGCCACTCCAGGGGCGTGGCGTCCGTCGACCGGAAGCCGATGGCCACCGCGACGGCGCCGACGAGGACCACGCTCGCGACGGACTGCAGCACGCTGCCGACGACGTGTCCGACGAGCACGGACCCGCGGTGGATCGCCATGGTGCGGAAGCGGGCGATGATGCCCTCGGTCATGTCGTTGGAGACGGACACCGCGGTCCCGACGACGGTGCCGCCGATGGTCATGAGCACGATGCCGGGCACGATGTACGCGATGTACTCGGCGCGGTCCGCCCCGCCGCCGCCGATCCCGGCGCTCATCACGTCGCCGAAGATGTAGACGAACAGCAGCAACAGGACGATCGGCGTGAGCAGCAGGTTGAGGGTGAGGGACGGGTAGCGCCGGGCGTGCAGGAGATTGCGGCGCAGCATGGTGGAGGAGTCGCGCACGGCGAGGGACAGGGAGCTCATCGGACGTTCTCCTTGGACTGGTTGTCCTGGTGGGGCACAGCGGGGGTGGCGCTGTCGGTGAGGGCGAAGAACACGTCGTCGAGGTCGGGGCTGTGCACGGTCAGTTCGTCCGCCTCGACGCCGGCGGCGTCCAACCAGTCGAGGATCGAGCGCAGTTCGCACTGCGTGCCGTCGCTGGGGATCTGGAGCGCGAGTGCCTCGTCGTCGCGGGCGGCCTCGCCGAGGGTGGCGGCGGCGGACTGGTAGGCGGCCGGGTCGGAGAAGCGGAGCCGGACGTGACCGCCGGGGATGAGCCGCTTCAACTCGTCGGCGGTGCCCTCGGCGACGAGCCTGCCGTCGTTGAGCACGGCGATGCGGTCGGCGAGTTCGTCGGCCTCCTCCAGGTACTGGGTGGTGAGGAAGACGGTGACGCCGTCGGCGACGAGTGCGCGGATGATCTGCCACATGGTGTGGCGGGAGCGGGGGTCGAGGCCGGTGGTGGGCTCGTCGAGGAAGATGATGCGCGGATCGCCGACGAGGGTCATGGCGATGTCGAGGCGGCGCTTCATGCCGCCGGAGTAGGTGGAGGCGGGCCGCTTGGCGGCGTCGGTGAGGTCGAACCGTGCGAGCAGCTCGGCGGCGACCCGCCGCCCCTCGCTCTTGGGCAGGTGGTGCAGGTCCGCCATGAGCAGCATGTTCTCCTCGCCGGTGATCAGCCCGTCGACGGCGGAGAACTGCCCGGTCACGCCGATCGAGGCGCGCACGGCCTGCGGCTCGGTCGCGAGGTCGTGGCCGCCGACGCGCAGCTCACCGGCGTCGGCGGTGACGAGGGTCGAGAGGATCTTGACGGCGGTGGTCTTGCCGGCGCCGTTGGGCCCGAGCAGCGCGAAGACGGACCCGGCCGGGATACGGAGATCGATGCCGTCGAGGACGGTCTTGTCGCCGTACGACTTGCGCAGGCCGGTGGCGGAGACGGCGAGGGAGGACGGCGAACCGCCACCCGGTGCAGCTGATGTGGGCATGACAGAAGAAGGCATGGGACCCTCCGGTCCGAGGGGTGAAGTACGGGGGATGGGGGGCGGGGTGGACGACGGGAGGCGGTTCCCGGTGGGCGTCAGCCCCGGGCGCGGCGGACGTCGATGTTGCCGTAGCGGGTGCGGGCGCGGACCTTGACGGTGTCCTCGGTCTCCGCGGGACTGTCGGAGGCGGTGAGGGTGTTGTGGACCCGCCCGGCCTCGGAGTGGGCGTCGAGCCAGGCGGCGGTGCCCTCGCGGATGCCGACCTCGATGGCGCCGTAGGAGGTCTCCAACTGCACCTCGCCGTGGGCCACTTCGCCCACGCGCAGGGTGCCGTGCGCGGTGGTGGCGGCGAGCGAGCCCTCGGCGCGGGTGACGTTGATGTCACCGTTGGCGTGGCTCACCCGCAGGTCGCCGAGCGCGGCGCCGACGGTCGTGGAACCGTGCGAGTTCTTCAGTACGGCGGGGCCGGCGAGGACGCCGACGCGCACGCTGCCGGAACTGGTGCTGATCTCGGCCGCGCCCTCCACGTGCTCCACGGTCACCGAGCCGTGGGCGGCGGTCAGCCGCAGCGGGCCGGTGGTGTCCAGCCGGACGTCCCCGCCCGACGTCTTCACGTGGACCTCACCGAGCCGGCCTTCGCCGAGCACCTGGGTCCAGGAGCCGGTCGTGTCGACGCGCGAGCCGGTGGGCAGTTCCACCTCCACGTCGACGACGCCGGTCGGTCCGATGAGGAGCCGCTCCTTCGTGCTGATCGTCAGGACGCCGCTCACGTACGAGACCTCGGTCCGCTGGGCGGCCTTGACGTCCTTGTCCCGCTTGGGGTCGCCGGGCCGCACCTCGACGACGGTGTCGAGGCGGTCGCTCGCGGTGAACCGGATGGAGCCGGCGCCCACGTGGGCGTTCACGGCGATGGGCTCGGGGGTGTCGAAAGAAGGCATGGCTGTCCCGTCCTCTTGGGTCTTCAGGGCGTCCCTGCTGGTGGGACGTGGTGTGAGTGGGTGAGGTGGTGCGGGTGCGGGCCGAGGGTTGTGGCGCGGGTCAGCGAACCCAGCCGGTGAAGCTCTGTCCGGTCGACGTGATCCTGTCCGGCGTACGCGGCCGGGCCCCGCCGTCGACCGCGGCCGACACGGCGCGCACCAGCCACGCGTTGACCGACAGCCCTTCGCGGCTCGCGGCCTCCTCGGCGCGCGCCTTGAGGTGGGCCGGCAGACGCAGGTTGACGCGGGCGGTGCCGCCCTCGTCGGCGTCGGCCGGAACCCTGGACGCCTCGACGGGCGCGGCCGGCTGGGCGGGGGTGCCGCCCTCGGTGGGCGGAGGGGTCACCACGAAGTCGGGGTCGAGCCCTCGCAGTCGTACGTCGACCGAGCCGGGGGCGAGTTCACGGGTGATCTCGTCCGCCGCGGCGGAGAGCACGTTGAGCATCGTCAGCCGGGCCGCCGACTCCAACGGAGCGGTGAGCCTCTCGGCCAACTCGCGCGCTTCGTCGCCGCCGGCCTCGGCGGCCACCGCGAGTTCGCGGCGGAGGGTGTCGACATACGGGGTGAGGTCCATGACGCCATCATGGCACCACATTGGCGCCACGCGCAACCCCGAATGGCGCCTCTGTGGGCGAGGGTCGCGGGGAAGGGTCGCTGACCTGCGAAAACGCGGAGTGGTGTCACGGTGGCGCCGCTTGGCACCGCTTGGCACTGCTTGGCGTCATGGGGTGCCACCTGGCGCCATGGTGTTGGAGTGGCGCCGGCGCCGAGGGTGGGCTCTGCTCGACGCAGACTCCATGTGCGGACGCCTGCTGAGCCCGCCCGGTGCCCGCCGATGTCGGCCGGTGCCCGTCGCTGTCGACCGGTGCCCGGCCGTGCCCGGCGGGTGTCGGCCCGCATAGAATCGAACGCGTGAACGATCCGGGCCCGACGAGACTCGCACTGCTCCGCTTCCTGGAGCGCGTGCAGGAACGCGACCTGGCCCGGACCCGCCGCTGGATAGCGGACGAGGAGCGCCGAGCCGCCGAACACCGACGCGGCATCGAGGCCCGCCCGCCGACACCGGACTGGCTCCTGGAACAGGGCCTCGGAGGCCGGGCCCCGGTCTACGTCCACGTCGGCGGCTGCCACATGGCGGGTAAGCGCGCGAGGGGCGTCACCCGGGACCAGGCGATCCGCTCCCTGGCGGACCGGGTCAGCCCGTGCCCGCACTGCCGCCCGGACACGGCACTGGGCCTGCTGGACTGACGTCACGAGAGCGGGCGAGGCCGCCCCACGGATGGCGGCCCGACCCGCACGGATGCGCCCGAGCCCGGCGGGGACAATGCTGGAGGCATGTCCGACCACCGCCCCGTCGTCGTCCAGCCACCGTCCCCGACGGGCGGCCGCCGCGTCCGCGTCGACGGCGAGATCCTCGGCCTCGCCCGCAACCTCGACGACGTGGCCGAGTTCCTCCGCCGAGCAGGCCTGGACGTCGACGCCCTGGACCTCGAAACGACGGACCTCATCGACTGGCGGGGCGGAGGACCTTCGGTCTGGTCGACGAGGGCGTGACAAGCCGGGCGGAACACGGACGACCGGCCGTCCGATCGCATCGTCACGTCGGCCAAGTGCGTTCGATGCGGTCGCGTCGTACTGCGTAGGCGGCAGGACCACCTCGGCCGACTGCCCGATGGATCGCATCGCGGTGTGCGGCGAGGCGTTCGACCATCTCGACGCTGCGCAGTTGTTGGTTGTCGAGGTAGAACAGCACGGCTTCACGCTCCAGGACCGGTCGGATCTCCAGGTCCCTGCTCTTGATCCGGCCGTCCTTCGACAGCGGAACCCACGACTGATCGAGGCCGTAAGCGATCCACTCCTCGTCGGCGACATCCTGCCCGTCGTCGGAGAAGACGTCACCGATGCGATGGACAGTCCAGCCGCACAGCCTCAGCCCTTCCGCCACACGACGCCCGAGATTGCGGTCGAGGAAGAACTCAGGCGGCAAGGCGCACCACGGCCCGGCACAGCTCGTCGACCTGCTCGGGCGTCATGTCGAAGTCGTACGCGATGTCCTCGACGCTCTCGCCGGCCTCCCAGAGGTCGGTGATCGCCTTGACCGCGACGCGATTGGCCGCCACGACGGGCGTCCCGTGCCCGAACCTCGGGTCGATCACGACGGGTACGGAGTCCGGGTACTGCCTGAGCCGCAGGCTGGAGGGGAAATCGTCGTCGGATTCCCAATTCAGGTACCGGAGGTAGCCGGAGACCACTTCGTGGATGGGAGCCTGACCATCTCGTGCCCGGCGGAGATCGCCCAGGCCGTGCTCGACGAAGATGTCGACGCCGTCCGTCGCGATCCGCTTCGACACGAGGCCGTACGGGGTGGCGAAGGCGTCTCGCACGGCGGCGGCGGCTTCCCTGATCTCGCTCATCCGGAGCCCCAGGGAGCGCAGGGAATGTAGGACGTGGGCCTCGGCCACGGCAATGAACGGCACTGAGGGCTGCCCCTTGCGCAGCGGCTCGACCTGGTGGACCAAGGGCGCCCCGGCGGCCCTGCCCTTCAGCCACGACTGGAGCGTCGACTGCGGAATCTCCAGGTAAGAGGCGGTTTCCGTGGGAGTGAGAAGTCCGTCGCTGAACCTGTCCACCATGCCCCACCTCCTCCTGCGGTCCCGCTCGGCGCCAGATTTCGCATCGTCGCACATCAAGCCTGCCACCGAGGAGCGAACCGGACACCCGCCCACCCGCTCAGCCGGCGGCACGCAGGTGCTCCCGGCCAAGCTGGTCGCGGCAGCTCCGGCAGCGCCCGGGTCCAGGTGCGCGGAACGCGCGCTCGCACCCGTCGCAGGTCTGGAACGGCAGTACGGCTGGACGCTCGACCGCCTCGGGCGCCGGGGGCGGTGGCGGCACGGGCAGCGGTGTCTCCCGGAGGCGGAAGGCGAGTACGCCCGCCGGACGCGCCCGGAAGCGGTCGGGGAGCCGCGTGGTCAGCACCTCGGTGATCTCCCGCGGCCCGACCCCGGCCGCCAGCCACTCGGCGACGGCGGGCGCCAGTTCGGCAGCCTCCCGCGCGGACAGCACGAGGCGGGGATCGACGCGACGCAAGGTGCTCAGTACGGCGACGGCGGCGGGGTCGGCGTCGGCGAGTGCGGGGACGGGCCCGGGCTCCGTGTCCTGGTGTGCCGCGAGGGCTGGACGGGTGGGCGCGGAGCGCCTGCGGGGCCGAGGCGGTTCCGGAGGCCCGGGCGGACCGTCCGGATCACCGGGACCATCGGGACCATCGGGGCCATCGGAGCTGCCGCCGCCGGGCACGTCGTAGAAGTAAGTCCGCGTCCGCACCTGCCCGTTGGGCATCCGCTCGCGGCGGCGCTCCAGGTACCCGGCCGCCTCCAGCTCCCTGAGCGCGCGGGAGATGAGGATCTCGCCCTCGCTGAAGTGCTCGCACAGGGCGGTGATGGTGACGGGGGAGCCGTCGGGCAGGGAGGCGATGTACGCCGCGACGCCGATCGTGACGGCGCTGCCGCGTCGCTGGGCGAGGGCGTTGGAGATCACGGTGAAGTCGGCCGTCAGCCGGGTTCGTACGTGGATCACGCCGGAGGTCGGAGCTCCGGCGTCGGCGCGCAGGGGCGCGTTAGACTGCGGGTCAGCCATCGGGAAGGTTGTGCTTCCTGCTTGGTCAGGCCCTCGATCGGGATGCCAGTCCCGGCCGGGGGCCGAATCTGTTTGCGGTTGTCGCGGCGAACGTAACGGCCCGCCTCCCGCCCCGGCAAGCTGGTCACTCGGACGAGTGACGCGTGCCTTCCGGCACGGGGAGGGTGGGTGGGCGGGTAGTTCTGTACCGGGTTCTTTAGGGAGGTCAGCGGCCCACCGAACCCTCGCGGACAAGGGCCCGGCGGACCCGTGGGCCGACCTACAACTCACCTATGAACGCCGCCCAGCAGTCCGCGCCGAAGCACAACACCGGCCCGGCCGGGACTTTGCTGTCACGAACGGGGACGACGCCGGGGACTCCGTCGGCCACCTCCACGCAGTCGCCCCCCGCCTGATTGCTGTAACTGCTCTTGCGCCAGGCGGCGTCGGTCAGATCGGGACGGAACATTCGAGCCACGGTAGTTGCCCTCCATCGCGGACCGGATCATGTCGAGTGACATGAGCGGGGGCAGGGCGTCCGCCCGCAGTCGATCGTAAATCACCTTGTAGCGACCGACTTTGGTCGGTTCTTCGATGAGTTGGCCATAGTCGGCACCCTCTGTGTAGGCCACTTCCGAGCCGTCCGGCAGCGTCAGGACGGTGAGCGAGCCACCCATCGCCTCGTGCCCGCCCTGGTCGAACGGCAGTACCTGCACGGTGATGTGGCGCTCCGCCGCCGCGTCGAGCAGGCGCAGCAACTGCCTCCGCATGACGACATGACCGCCGATCGGACGCCGCAGCACGGCCTCGTCCAGGACCACCCACAGCTCTGGCCGGTCGGGCGAACTCAGCCGTTCCTGCCGCCCGATACGAGCGGCAACACGCTCCTCCAACTGCTCCTCGCTGTCCAGCAGGGCATCCAGGCTGAGCACCGCCCGCGCGTAGTCCTCGGTCTGCAGCAGACCCGGCACCACATGGGCCGCGTACTGCCGAATGAGGACGGCTCGCTCCGAGTACTCCATGAACTTCCGCGACCAGTCCGGAAACGCCTCCCGGTACACGTACGGCCACAGCTCCACGAGCAAGTTGTCCGCACCCAGCGCCGCGTCCAGCGCCCGCGCGAGTTGCAGCGTCGGCTTCGCGCCGGACGCGCGCTCGATCTGGGTGATCCGCGTGCTCACCACGTGGGTCAGCTCGCCGAGTTCGGCCTGGGTGAGCCCCGCGGCCGTGCGGAGTCGCCGCACGCGCGCTCCGAACAGCGCCGCCATCGACGTACTGGGATCAATTCCGTTGGCCAAGGCGTCACTTCCGTTCCTTACGGCCTGAAAGGTAAGGCTGCACCCCCTGTTGAGCGTAGGGCGACGGGCCGACGCTTGAGCACGGAACGTGACGACTCGTACGCGGAAGAGGAACACCAAGACCGTGCGGACAGACGTAACAGAAGCAGTCACCTTGATCGCGCAGTTCCCCTCCTCGCCGAGGGCAGCGCGGCAGGCCCGGCGCCGGGCGGTCGGGTGGCTGGAGGAACAGGGCTACCCGGCGGCGTCGGACGTGTCCTGCGCGACGGCGCTCGTCGTGGGCGAACTCGCGGCGAACGCGGTGCGGCACGGCCGGGTCCCCGGCCGGCAGTTCGGCCTGCGGCTCACGCTCGAACGGGCCGCGGGCGTCCTGCGGATCGAGGTGTCGGACGCCGCCGCCGCGAAACGCCTGCCCGGGGCCGCGCCGACGTCGCACCCCGAGGGGGAGTCCGGCCGGGGCCTGCTCCTGGTGGACGCCCTGGCCGAACGCTGGGGCTCGGAACCTCGCAAGCCGCTGGGCAAAACGGTGTGGGCGGAGCTGCCGCTCGGCGGGCCGGCCGGCCCCGGACACACGTCAGCCGGGCGGTGACGGCGTCTTCAGCAGATCGATGCCGCAGAGGGCGGCGAGGGCCTTGGCGGTCCCGGTGAGGGGACCGCGCAGGGCGGCCAGGTCGGCGCGCATGTCGGTGGCTCGGTCCCACTGTTTCTCGTGCGCGACCTGGCTGGTGCCCGGCGGCCGGGTCGCCTCGTGCTCCTGGAGGGCCGGGTGCCAGGTCGTGAGGAAGGGGCGCAAGAGGCCGTTGGCCAACTCGGCGGCGATTCCGGGGAAGGTGAGCGGCGTCGCCGTCTCGGCCGCCACCCGGTGCAGCAGGTCACGGGTGGTGGCGAACAGCGAGTGCAGGGACGTCAGCGCCTCCCGCAGACAGCCGTGGTCCGGAGCGAGCGGCTGGACCCCCACACGGGTGATCAGCTCGACCTGGAGGTCGTAGGCGGCGGAGCGTTCGAGGGGCCCGGGGGCCGCGGCCACGGGGGCGGGGGCGAGGGCGAGGGCGACCGGGCGGGTCAGGAACGGCGCCTCGCCGGTCCCGGTCACAGGACTCGTCCCGGTGACAGGACTGGTCCCGGTCACGGGGCCGATCGGGGCGAGGGCCGGTGAGGGGCCCGTGGCCGCCGCCGCGGCCGGTCCCCATGCGCGCAGGAGGGCGCGGCGGAGATCCTCCTGCCGCGCCATGTCCCGGTCGTGGCGCTGCACGGCACGGGCCAGCAGAGGATGCACGGTCCAGGACTTCTCCTGGTCGTGCGCGGGGTCGGGGCCAGGGTCGCGGTGCAGCGCCCCGGAGCCGCGGAGGACGTCCACGGCCTGCTGGACCAGCCCCCCGACCTCCCACGGACCGTAGGGACCGACGGAGGACAGCACCTCTTCCAGCGTGGACCGGGACAGCGCCGCCGGGCAGGCGAGGGCCAGCAGCCGCAGGACGTCGTCGGGCGGGTTCGCGCCGGTCAGCGGCAACGGCAGGAGGGAGGTCGCCGGTGGCCGGCGGTGCGCGTGCCGGCTGCCGGTGGCCAGCACGTCGGGCGCCGTGTGCGCGTGCAGGCGGTTGCGTACGTCGCCGAAACCGGCGGACGTCGCGACGTCGGCGAGCAGGTCCAGTGCCTCGGGATGACCGCCGACGTCGCGCACGAGCGCGTACGCGGCGGCGCGGTCCGCCTCGTCGTGCGGGGTGCGACGGGAGGTGAGGAGGTGGAAACCGTCCGCGTCGGACAACGGCGTGATGTCGATGCACTCGGCGAACGCGCCGTACCGCAGCGACCGCGTGGTGATGAGGGTCGCCGTGAGGAGGTGGGGCCCGCGCAGGAGGTGGAGCTGGTCGGCGGACAGCCCGTCGGGGACACCGTCCACGACCCACAGGCAGGGCAGGTTGCGCTCGCCCAGCGCGACGGCGAGATGGCTGAGGAGCCCCGGCAGCAAGGGTGCGGCCGTCTCGGGCAGGGAGGACGGGGCCGTCTCGGCCAGGGAGGACGCGGCGGTCTTGGGCAGCGTGGGTACGGCCGCGTCGATGCCGAGGGCCGCCAGCACGGTCGCGACCTGACCGGCGTACGCGTCCATGACCTCGGCGGGGGCGGCGTCCTGCGCCGCGTGGAGGTCGAACCAGAAAATGCCGCCGGGGAACGCCGAGCTGAAGTGGAGCGCGTACTCCTGCGCGAGCAGGGACTTGCCGATGCCGGGCATGCCGCGCAACTGGGCGCCACGTCCGCCCCCGGCGGTGGCGACGAGAGGCGCACGGTGCCGGTGCAGCGCGGTGTGGACCCGCCACTGCTCGGCCAGACGCCCCGTGAAACGCACCGCTCCGGTGCGGGCGGGGGCGGGCAGCCACGGCACGGAAGGCGCGTCGCCCGCGGAGGCGGAGGCGGGGGCGCCCATGGGCGAGGTGGCCGTGACGCGCACGTGCTCGGCGACCCGTGCGGCGAGCCGGCCGAGGCGCTCCGGGGTGGTGGGCCAGGGCCAGTGCCGGGCGTCGCGCAGTTCCACGGGGTGGACGTGGTCGGCGGTGGGCTCGGGGTTGAGGACCAGCACCCGGCGGCGCGGATCGCCTTCGCGCTGCCCGGCGAGGTAGGCGTGGGTGAGTTCCCACTGACAGGCGCGGCGCTGGGGATAGTCCGCCGAGTACAGGGCGAGCAGGACCCGTGAGTGCGCCAGGGCCTCGGTGATGGTCGCGGTGATCGAGGCGAAATCGTCCACGGCCGTGTCGTCGACGAAGACACGAAGGCCCTGCTCACGCAGCGCGGAAGCCAGTGCACCGATCCTGTCGGCGTCGGAGCGGCTGTAGCTGACGAAGACGTCCCACTGGTCTTCGGCGCGGCCCCCTGCCTCGGTGCCGGAGCCGGTCACGGGTGCCCCAGGTCAGTGCGTCGAGCGGTGCGCGGGCCCGAAAACGCGATGGGGGGGTGTCTCTATGTCCTTCGTCAAGGACGTGGTGCCTGGTGTGCGGGTGTTGGGGGTGGTCATGCGGCGAGAGTGATGGCGGGTGTTCTGG
>NZ_JBVJSJ010000020.1:0-61486 GCF_055606745.1 Streptomyces sp. NPDC037054
CCCCCCAGGTCATGCCTTCGACAGAGGGGACACAGTCATACCGGGCCCGGAGGCCAGCAGCCCCATTGCAGGACCGCGAAGAACATAACGGGGGCCGCTTCAGATCCCTCTGAAACGGCCCCGCGAGCTCAGAGCCGAGGCCCCAGCTGACCGCACGCCGTGACGAACGAGATCAGTTCGTTCACCTTGTCGGACTTGGCGTCCACCGCGCGGTTGACCACCTTCACCAGGTGGTCATACGCCTCGGTGTGGTCGTACCGAGCCGTGTCGGCGATCTTCAGGGCCCAGCGCCAGTACCCGCGGATGGTGTCCGCGAGCGGCATCCGGAACTCGGCGATCACCTCGCGGATCGGGTCCACCACCGCGTCTCCGTAGCGTTCCAGGTAGCGTCCGACCATGTCCGCGAAGAACGAGAAGTGCCGGGCCTCGTCCCTGCTGAGCCGGATCAGGATCTCCTTCAGGAGCGGATCGCCGACCACCTGGCGCAGATGCTGGTAGTAGATCTGGGTGGCCTTCTCCTGCACCAGGGGATAGACGAAGAACTGCACCGCCTCCGAGTAGGGCAGCTCGAAGGGCTTCCGCCCCTCGTCGGCCAGCGAGGTCCACAGCTCCTGCTGCTCGGCGATGCCGGTGGCCAGCTGATAGCGGGCCAGTACCTGTGCGTGGGTGTCCTCCTCCTGCGCCCACCGGACGGTGAAGTGGTACAGCTCCCGGTTGTGGATGTACGTCTCGCGGTCGACGCTGTCGTCCACCGGGAAGTTCTGCTCGTACAGCGCGAAGTAGCCGGGCAGATGGTCCTCGATGATGGTGACGAACTGCACCGCCGAACGCTCGCCCTCGGTCAGCCGGCCGGCGGCGGCCTGCGACCAGTCGAAGCTGAAGTCGGCGTCCCAGCGCTTCGTCGGGGGCGAGGCGCGCAGGAAGGCGCCGACCGCCGCGTCCACATCGGTGGCGGGCAGCAGCGGTCCGCCGGTCTGGGCGCCCCTCCACCTGGCGGGTGTGTCCTCGGTCTGCGTCAACGTGTCCTCCCCTAACGGGATTTGCCGAGGGTCAGCGCGTAGTGCTTGGTGGTGTAGCCCCACCCTGCGTTGGCCGTCTTGAGATAGCGGACCAGTTGCTCGGACAGACCGGGCTCGATCTCGTCCAGGCGTGCCGCGTTGCGCTCCACGTTGGCGAGCCAGTCCTCGATCGTGCGCCAGTAGCCCGCGGTCAGGTCGTCGACGGCGAGGACCGAGAACCCGGCGTTCTCCGCGCCGCGCACCAGGTCGGAGAGCGGACGCATGTCGCCCCAGCCGAAGATCGAGTCCCGTACGAAGACGGAGTTCTCGCGCTCGGCGAACTCGGCACGCTTGGCGTCGTTGCGGTAGCAGCTCTCGGACACGTACATCCGGCCGCCCCGCTTGAGCGCGTCCCAGGCCTTGCGGTAGACCGCGTCCAGGTCGGGCATGTGGACGATCGACCCGAGCATGGTGATCGCGTCGTACGAGCGCGGTTCGAGCTCCAGGTTCTCGATCTGCCCGACGCGCGTGGCCACCTGGCCGGTCAGGCCCATCTCGGCGGCCCGCTCGGCGATGTAGGCGTGCTGGTTGGGCGCGGGGCTGATGCCCGTCGTGGTCGCGCCGTACTCGGCCGCCATGAAGAGGATCAGCGAGCCCCAGCCGCAGCCGATGTCGAGCAGCCGGTCGCCCTGCCGGATGCCGAGCCGGTCGGCGACGTAGTGCAGCTTGTTCTGCTGGGCCTGGTCGAGGGTGTCCTCGTCGGTGCGGTAGATCCCGGCGCTGTACTTGCGGGTGCGGTCGAGATACAGCTCGAACACCCGGGGGTCCTGGTCGTAGTGCTGGTTGGTCTTCGGTTCGGCCTGCTCGATGTGGTCGACGGTCATGGGGCGGTCAGCCCCGCTCGGCGACGAGGACGGCGACGGCCTCGGCCACGTCCTCGATGGTCTTGAAGCCGAAGACCTGGTCGTCCTCCAGTTCGATGTCGTACGTGCGCTCGATCCGGGCGACGGACCGCAGCACCTTGACCGAGTCGGCGCCCTCCACCGAGGAGAGGTCGCGGTCGGGGGCCAACTCGGCGGCAGGGCGGCCGAATTCGGTGGCGACCAGCTCGGTCACGGTGCTGATGATCTCGTCCTTGGTGTGGATCTGGGACATGTGCGTGCTCTCCTCATACGGTTCTCGGGTGTCTCGGGTGTCTCGCGTGTCTCTGACGTCTCTGGTGCCTCTGGTGCCTCTGGTGCCTCAGCGGAAAGGCGGTGCTCGGCGGTCAGTCGGTGCGCAGCGCGGACAGCGCCTCGTCCACCAGCCGGGCCTCGTCGTCGGACATCGCCATCCGGGCCTTGGTCTGCTCCGGCGTCACCGGCTGGTAGGAGCCGGAGACGAAGACGACGGGCTGTCCGGCGGCGTCGGTGATCTGGGCGTGTGCCGTGAACGGGCCCTGGTCGCCCGCCACCGCGTCGGTGCTCGCCGTGCAGCGGTACGTGGCGCCGATCTTCAGGGGTTCGACATAGCGGGTGCGCATGCTGGTCGTGAAGACCGAGACGCCCAGGCGGAGCACCAGCAGATTGCCCATGATCTCGTCGCAGACCGTGGCGGACATCCCCCCGTGCACGACGCCCGGGTAGGACTCGAAGGTGCGGTCGAACGTCAGATCGCAGGCGATTCCGCCGTCCGGCGTGTGCCGGAACTGGAGCCGCAGACCGTGCTCGTTTGAGGGAGAGCAGCCGAAGCACTGGTAGTCCGGCAGGACCCGCCAGGGCAGCTCGACCGGCTCGCCGTCGCGCGAGCCCGGCTCCACGCTGAGGGCGGTCACGCGGCGATCACCTCGGCCAGCGCGCGGCGCACCTTGCCGTTCGTCGACAGATCCATGTCCACGATGGTGCCGAACACCTTGCGGATCTTCTTCTGAAGTTCGAGCAGTTCGTCGGCGTCGGCGATGCGCTCCAGGAACAGCTCGAAGGCCGTGTCGATGGTCTCGTGGTCCTCCAGCTCGGTCAATTCGCTCTTGAAGATGCCCACGGGGTGCTTGATGCGCTTGTCCGAGGTGTAGACGTAGAGCGTCTCGAGGACGGAGGCCGTCTCCTCGGGGTGCCGGAGCAGCCGCTCCCTGCAGTAGTGGATGAACTCCCGGGCGTGCCCGGCCTCGTCCCGACTGGCGTTCAGGAGCAGGGTGTTGAGGATCGGCTCGTCCACCGCGCTCGCGACCCGGCGGTAGATGTGGTTCACCGTCAGCTCGGAGATGATGTTGGTGGCCAGCGTCGCGGACGGGGTAAGGCCCGGGGCGTACGGGGCGCGCATGGCCGCGACCGCCGCGTCGTCCACCTTCTCTCCGATGGCGTCGAGCCAGGCCTTGAACATGTAGTGGTGCTGGACCTCCTGGTTGCCCCAGACCACGGCGAAGGTCGAGAAGTCGTAGTCGTCGACGAACTCGTTGAGGAAGCCGTGCACGGCGGCGATCACGTTCGACTCGCCCATCACGGCGCTCTTGGCGATCGTCACGTACTCGGGCTTGACCTTGTCCTTGTCGACGGCGGAGAAGTCGATGTCGGTCAGCTTCCAGTGGTTGCGCTCGTACTGGGTGAAGACGTCGTAACTGTGCATCGGTTCATCCCTTGGTCGGTGGGGTGAGCTGCGGGAGGGGGCCGGCTTCAGCGGCCGTCCACGAAGTCACGCTTGGCGGCGAGCCGCTGGAGCTTTCCGCTGGTGGTGCGCGGCAAGGTGTCCGGGGCGGCCAGCACGACGTGCAGGTCGTCCAGGCCGAGGGCTTTGCGGACCAGGGTGCGCAGGTGGTCGGCCAGGGCGGTGTGCTCCGCCTCGGGGCGGTCGGTCTCCGCGACCAGGACCATGAACTCCCGCTCGCCGTGGCCCTCCTGGCCGCTGCCGAACCCCTGGCCGCGTTCCAGCTCCTGGTGGACGAAGGCCACACAGCGGCGGCGGTGCACGGCCTCGTCGGTCCGTACGGCGCTCTCCACGTCGTCCGGGTAGTAGTTGTCGCCGCGCAGGATGAGCATCTCCTTGCGGCGTCCGGTGATGTGCAGTTCGCCGTCGGCGAGATAGCCGAGATCGCCGGTGCGCAGCCAGCCGTCGGCGGTGAACGGCTGGGTCAGGGTGCCGGCGTCGTCGACGTACCCCGCTGTGACGGACGCGCCGCGCAGCTGTACCTCGCCGACCGACCGGTCGTCGAGCGCACCGCCGCCGTCGCCGTCCGGGTCGGCGATCCGGAGCTCCATCCCGAGCACCGGGCGGCCGACGCCGACCAGGCCGCGCGCACCCGGCGCGGTCCGCTCCACCGGTACGGCGACGCCCCGCTCGGCGAGCGCCGCGCGGTCCACCCAGTCGTAGCGCGGTCCGCGCCCGAGCGGCGGGAAGGTCACCGCGAGCGTCGCCTCCGCCAGGCCGTACACCGTCAGCATCACGCGCGGGTCGAAGCCCGCCGCGGTGAAGTGCCCGAAGAAGGTCTCCAGCGAGTCCACGGCGATCGGTTCGGCGCCGTTGAAGGCCACCCGCCAGCGGGACAGGTCGTACGACGCGGCCTCGTCGGCCGGTACGGCCTCCACCAGGTAGTCGTACGCGAAATTGGGCATCGGGCTGATGGTGTAGCCGCCGTCGGCGAACTGCCGCAGCCAGCCCGCCGGGTCCTTGACGAAGGCCGAAGGGCGCCAGATGGTGCAGGCCACGCCGGTCAGGATGCCGGTGAGCGTGCCGAACAGGCCCATGTCGTGGAAGAGCGGCAGCCAGTTGGCGTTCTTGTCGGCGGGCGTGAGCCGGATGCCGTCGCGGATCGCGCGCAGGGTCGCGAGGACGTTGGCGTGGGTCAGGCGCACGCCCTTGGGGTGCGAGGTGCTGCCCGAGGTGTACTGGAGGACGATCTCGCGGTCGGCCGACACGTCCGCGCCGTCCACCTCGTCCGGCGCACCCGCCTCGTCCGCCTCACCCGGTCCGCCCCGGGCCAGGATCTCGGCCGCGCCGAGCACCCGGCGGCCCGGGAGCGCCTCCTCGATGAAGGGCACCATTTTGGCCAGGCGGCTCGAGACCACCACGTCCTTGATCCCGGCGTCGTCGAGTACGCCGACCAGCCGGCCCGCGCCGTCCCGCGAGTGCATCGGCAGCGGGCAGACGCACGCGCCGAGGCGGCTGAGCGCGAACAGGATCAGCAGGAAGTCGGGCTCGTTGGTGGACAGCGCGCCGACGCGGTCGCCCTTCTGTATGCCCAGGTCTTGCAGGTGCGCCGCGATCCGCCGGGACCGGGCGCTCAGCTCGGTCAGGCTCAGCGCCACCTTGTCGGCGGGGAAGTCGACGACGACCTCCCCGTGTTCGATGGCGATCGCGTCGAGTGCGGTGTGCAGCGTCGGTTCGTCCATCGGTTTCCCCCTTTCGTACGACGGCGTAGGACGGCAGGCGTCACCAGGACGTCCAGGCCGCCTGTACGGCGTTGATGTCGATGCCACGGATGTCGTCGACGACCCGTGGTCCTGCGTGTGTCGCGGCGCCGGGGCGCAGCCCCCAGCGGCCGTCGGTGCCGGCCCGGTGCGGCTGCCACCAGGTGAGGCGTACGGCGGCGGGCACCGTCGCCGCGGTGACCGCCAGGTGACGGTTGCCGAGGTCGACCACGCGGGTGCGCAGTCCGGCCGGCCGGCCGCGCCAGCCGGCCTCGGCCCACTGCCGGCCGGGGTGGCCGGTGAAGTGGATGGTGCCCAGTCCAGCGCGCAGCCCGGGTCCGAGCGTCTTGGCCACGCTCTCCTTGGCCGCCCACAGGCGCCGGGCCCCGTCCGGTTCGGCGAGGAGCGCGTGATCGGCGACGCCGCAGAAGCGGTCGGCGACCTCGCGCAGCGCGTCCTCGTGGGTGTCCTCGACGTCGATGCCGCACGGGCCGGTGCCGAGCACCAGCGCGAGCAGCCCGCTGTCGTGGCTGACTCCGAAGCGCGGCCACCGGGTCGGCGGACCGGCCAGGCGTGGGCGGCCGTCGGCGTCGGTGACGACGGACACCCGGTGCGCGGGCCGGCCGGTGGCCCGGCTCAGGACGGCCCGGACGAGCAGCCGGGACGCCTGGGCCTGGGTGCGCCTGCGGCCCGGGGCGTACCGGTCGCGCAGCGCCGCGCGCTCCGGCTGGGGCAGGCCAGGCGGGCCTTGTTCCGCCGCCGGGTACACGGCGGACAGATCCGCGAGGTGGACGTGAAGGAATGGAACGTGGCGCGGTGCGGAGTTCGTCGGCGTTGCCACAAGAGTCCCCGTGGGTCGGCCCTGGTCCGGCCTGATCCGAAAGGCAGGGCCTAGGCCGGTGTCGGACCGCCTGCCGTCGCGGGCAGGGTGGCGAGTCCGCGGAACTGCAGGTTGTCGGCGCGCCAGCGGTACGGGCGGGAGGCGTCCAGGGCGAGTTCGGGTGCCCGGTCGATCAACTCCCGCAGGACGCAGGCGCCTTCCAGTCGGGCCAGGCCGGCCCCGATGCAGAAGTGCACGCCGGTGCCGAGCGCCACGTGTCCGGTCTCGGTGCGGGTCACGTCGAACCGGTCCGGGTCGCTGAAGTGCGCCGGGTCGCGGTTGGCCGATCCCCGTACCAGGTAGACGAGTTGGCCCTGCTTGATGGCCGTGCCGTGCAACTCCACGTCGCGGGTGACCACCCGGTGGGTGAGCTGGACCGGGCCGTCCCAGCGCAGGATCTCCTCCACGGCGGCCGGGACAAGCTCCGGCCGGGCCTTGATCAGCTCCCACTGGTCCCGCTGGGTGAGCAGCCCGCGCAGCCCGTTGCCCATCATGTCGACGGAGGTCTCGTACGTGGCCACCAACAGCAGCAGCAGGTTGGAGCAGAGCTCCTCGTCGCCGAGCCGCTCGCCGTCCTCCTCCGCCTGCACCAGGCGGGAGATCAGGTCGTCCTTGGGGTTCTTCCGGCGCTCGGCGATCACCGCGCCCAGGTAGTCCATCATCTGCTGCAGCGACCGGACCGCCGGGGCCTGGGTGCCGAGCAGGTCGGGGGCGCCGCCGAGGAAGACCTTGATGGTGTCGCACCACTGGGTGATGAGCGAGCCGTCCTCTTCGGGAAGGTCGTAGAGGGCGAGGAGCACACCGGCCGGCACCGCGTAGCTGAGGTCGGGGATCAGGTCGAAGCCGTCCGTCTTCGCCAGCATGGCGTCGACGAGCCGGGTCACGATCCCGGACACCCGGGGTTCGAGGAGCCGCACGTCGCGCGGGCTGAAGCCCTGGTTCATCAGCTTGCGCACCCGGGTGTGCTGGGGCGGGTCGAGCATCCACATCCACTGCTCGGCGAGCGCGAGGAAGCGCTGCATCGCGGCGGAGGGGTTGGCTCCGCCACGCGCGGCGAGCAGGTGGATGCGCCGGGACGAGAAGGTCTCGTGGTCGCGGATCGCCGCGTTCACGTCGTCGTAGCGTGTCAGCAGGAAGCCGTTGAGCTGGTCGTCCCAGTGCACCGGATCGTGCTCGCGCAGCAGCGCGTACGTGGGGTAGGGGTCGGCGAAGACTTCCGGCGTGAGCAGCTTGAGGCCACTGGTGGGGTTGTCGGCGGACATGCGTCAGCTCCCCTCGGGAGCCGGGGTGTTCGCCATGTCGTCAGCCATGGTGTGGGGCAGCTGGGCGAGGCCGGTGCCGGTGAGCACGGGGGTGCCGGCGCCGTTGACCACGCTGATCTCGCAGCTGAGCAGCGTCTGGCCGGCGGGCGGCCGCGGGGCCACGGCGGATCCGTCCCCGGCGTTGGGCTCGGTGGCGCGGACGGTCGCGGTGACGGTGTCGCCCTCGTAGACCGGGGCGAGGAAGGTGAGAGAGATGTCGCGCAGGTGCACCCCGGGCTCGCCGAGCAGGGGGACCACGGAGAGAGTGAGCGCCCCCTGGGCCATCCGGCGGTCGCCGTGTCCGCCCATGTGGTGCGCGCCCAGGTCGCCAGTGAGGCGAGCGCAGACGTCGATGTCTTCGGCGCATAACGTGCGCGTGGTGGTGCGGGTGGTGGTGCTCACGGCAGAACCATCCGTTCTCTCGAAGCCCTTGTGTGGGAGGCGGTGCGGGTCACTCGCTGACGATGAGGCCCTTGCTGCGGCCGGTGATGACGACCTCGTCCCCGCAACGGATGCGTGCGTCGAAGGCGATCTTGGTCATCCCGGCGGTCGGCTCCAGGCGGGTGACCTCCAGCTCGGCGACGATCTCCTCGTTGCGCCCCAGCGGCCGGGTCGCGCGCCAGTCCATGCGCTGCGACAGGTAGTTGAGGTCTCCGCCCAGCTTGGTCAGCGGGGCGACGGCCAGTACGTACGGCAGGTGTTCGGGCAGCGACGCGGTCGGCTCGCCCGTCAACTCGTAGTAGTCGTACACCTCTTCATCGGTGTACCGCTTGGACCATGTCAGCACGGTGCCGACGGAGATCTCTCCGTGGACGGCGTTCTTGATGGTGGTTGACGACAACATCCCCTCCAGTACGGAAGACTGATGTGGCGAAAGATGGGCGCTCACTACCTACCGGTAAGTAGCCGCCTGCTCGAATCATGCCTCACGAGAGGGTCGCGCGGGAGGACGTTCCCTAATTGTGCGCTGCGTCACATGTGGCCGGATCGCTGCCGCTGCCGGTCCGGCCCGTCTCCGCACCGCGCATCAGCCGACGGAGTCCCGGTAGAGGCTCCGCAGCAGCTCGGCGTCCACCTGCCGGTGGGGCGTTGTCGAGGTTGCCGCTCAGGCCCGCGAGGCAGGCGTCGATGTCCCGCTCCGCGAACCCGCGGTCGGCGAGCGTGCCGCCCAGGCCCACCGCCCCCGCGGGCCCTGCCACGGCCTGGACCACGTCGCGGCCTCCGAGAGGACCAGTTGGCCGCCCTGCGGGAGCTGGGCGTGGAGGGGGCGTGACACCTCCGCCGGCGGCGGTAAGCCGCTGGAGCCCGAGTTGACGTCGGCCCGGACAGCGGTCAGGGCCGACGTTGTCTACGCCAGGTCAGCGAGGAGAAACGCTGAATCGCTGGGCAATGCCCTCTGCCAGGAGGCGGTGAGCGAGGTACTGCGCGCCACCGCCTCCGGGTCGATCCAACTGCCCGCATCCACAAGTGCCACCATCGCCTTGCGCACCGCGTCGCCCAGCTGGGCCACGGTGCCACTGGTGATGATGCGCGTTCCAGGGGGCACCGTCGCTCCGCCGGCTCTTGTCCGAGCTCGTCCCCGACTTGGCTTCAAGCCCGAGGTGCTTCGGACCACCGATCGCCCACAAGACGTCCGGTCCGTTGCCGGTAGCACGCTCGGGCCGCTGAGTCTCGAATCCGTCTCGATGCGAAATGACGGCACTGTCGTGGCTTTGAACGCGAGGCGGAGAGCCGCCCGTCAGCCACGCTGACGGGCGGCCGGTCCCATTCCCCCACGTATGGCCAGTCGACCCTCGCGCACGTCACCAAGGCCTGCACCCCGACACTGCACCGTGTTCGTCGGCGCTGCCGACGGTGTGCTCCATGGTGTGCCGCGTGGGCTACGGGATCACGATGTTGGTGCCGTTGCCGTTGCTGAGGTTCTCGCCGTACAGGGCCTTCGTCACGGTGGTGCCGAGGTCGTTCGGGTTCATGTCCACCGAGTTCGTGGCCGTCAGGCCAAAGGACGTGCCGCGCAGCATCCACACCGCGCCGCCGTTCACGACGATGCCCAGGTTCTCGCCCGGCGCGCCCGCGACCAGGTCGGCCTTGCCGTCGCCGGTCAGGTCGAGCAGCCGCACCGACCCGCCGAACACGTCGCCGGGCTCCGCGGTGCCCGCCACGCCCGTCGTGTCCTGGTGGAAGGCCTGCGCGCCCGTGCCGGTCAGTCCGCTCCCGGTGCCCTTGAGCAGTACCACCGCCCCGGCCTTCGTCTTCGTCCCGATCGCCTCGCCGGGAACGCCGACGGCCAGGTCCGGGTAGCCGTCGCCCGTCACGTCCGCCGCGCTGAGCTGCGCGCCGAACTGGTCGCCGGTCTCGCTCGTCCCGGGCACGCCCGCCGTGTTCTGCGTGATCGTCTGCGTACGGGTCTGGCTCGGGCCGGAGGGCGAACCGTAGTAGATCTTGACCGTGCCCGGGTCGGCCTCGGTGCCCTCGGTGTCGCCGTTCGCGAAGATCCGGGTGGCCAGGTCGTCGTAGCCGTCCCGGTCGAAGTCGGCGACGGCGGTCGCGGCCGCCGAACTCAGCCGCACCGGGGTGGTGGACAGGCCGGACGCGGAGCCGAGCCACAGCTTGCCGCCCTCGGCGTGGTTCTCGTAGACGTAGAACGTCGCGAAGTCTCCGATGCCGTCGCCGTTGAAGTCGCCCGAGGCGGTGGTGTTGATGGCGTTGTCCGTGCTGTACACCAGCACCTGCTGCTCGCGGGCGGGGGCGCCGTCGCGGCCGAAGGGGCCGTAGAGCACGTCGTGGTAGTCGTACTCGGACCCGTTGCGCATGAACAGGTCCGTGTGGCCGTCGCCGTTGACGTCGCCCGCGGTGATCTGATTCCCGACCTCGGCGTTCGCCGTCGCGCCGATACGGACGGCGCCCTCGCCGGACAGGCCGGTCGGCCTGCCCCACAGGGCGATCACCGTGCCGCTGACGTTCTCCTCGGCCCGGTAGCCGCGGGCGACCGCGGCCAGGTCGGTCAGGCCGTCGCCGTCCAGGTCGCGGGCGATCATGGCGTAGCCGAAGCCCTGGTTGTCACCGGCGGCACCGGGCACGCCCGGCGTGTCCTGGCTGATGAACGTGGTGCGCGCCGGGTCGATGCCGGTCGCCGAACCGTAGCCGACCGTGATGTAGCCGGCCCGGCTGTGGCCGGAGACCGTCGCGCCGGGGGCGGCGACCGCGATGTCCTGGTAGCCGTCACCGTTGAAGTCCTCGCGCACGGTGGTGGCGCCGTCCTGCGCGGATGCGGTGCCCGCGGCGATCGGCACGGCGAACGACCCGATCAGGGCGGCGGCTACGGCGGTCGACAGGGCGGGTCGGCGAATGCCCACGGTTCCTCCTCAGAACACGCGGTACCGGCGGCGTGGGACACCGGCAGCGCGTGCGCGCGAATGTGACTCGCCATGCGAGACCCGCGGAGGCGGCCGAAGGTTGTGCGGTGCGCCGAAGGGACCTGAACGGGGCCTGGACTTGACCTGAACCAGGCCTGACGGGGAGGTGTCCGTTCTCCCTGACAATGTCGGAGGAACGGCTCGACTTGTTCCGGACGGCGTTCCATCAGCCGGCAGCGCCCGACCCGGCTCGGCGGTCAGGCCGGGCGCCGGGGCTCGGGCAGAGTGAGCGCCGAGTGAGCCGGGTTTCCCGCTGCCGGGGGCATGGCGCTGAGGCTGCGCAGCCGTTCGTTGCGCTGCTCCAGGGCCTGGGCGGTGGTGGGGAAGAGGGTGGCGCCGCCCTGGCCGACCAGGTCCTGGTTCGCGGTCACGAACTGCCGGGTGTCGCGTTCGTAGGCGGTGAGGCCCGCGCCGTGATCCCCGTCCGCGAGGCAGCCAGCGAGCATGTACGCGCCTACGAGCGCGAGGCTGGTGCCCTGTCCGGTGAGGAACGAGGGCGCGTACGCGGCGTCGCCGACCAGCGCGACCCTGCCGCTGGACCAGCGGGGCATGCGGATCTGGCTGACCCCGTCGAAGAACGGGTCCTCCGCCTCGCGGAGGGCGGCCAGCATGCCCGGGACCTCCCATCTCGCGTCGGCGAAGACCTCGGCGACCAGGTCGCGTTGGGCCTGCGGGTCCCGGAACGCCTCCGTGGGCGGCTCCGGCCGGGCGAAGTTCAGGAAGGCGTGCACCTCGTCGTCGTCGCCCGCGGCGTAGAGTGCCGCGGCGCGGCCCGGGGCGTTCCACATCACGGTCTCGTGGGAGAGCCCGAAGGTGTTGGGCATGGTGAACACAGCGAAGCAGTAGCCGAGGTAGCGGTGGAACTGCGCTTCGGGGCCGAACAGCATTTCCCGGGTACGCGAGTGCATGCCGTCCGCTCCGAACACCATGTCGAACGTACGGCTGCCGCCCCCGCGGAAGGTGACGTCGACCCCGCGGTCGCTCTGGTCGAGGGTGTCGACGGAGTCGTTGAACAGGAACTCCACGTCGTCACGGACCGCCGTGTACAGCGCTTCCGTCAGATCCCCGCGCCGCACCTCCAGGTCCCGTCCCGCGACGCCGCCGGTGACGGCATGCGGGTGCAGGGAGGTCACCTCGCTGCCGTCCGGGTCGAGGAAGGTCATCCGCCGCAGGTCGATGTGCGCGTCCCGCAGCCGCGGGAGGATCCCCATCCTCCGGACGACTTCCAGTGCGGTGCCGCGCACGTCGACGGGATAGCCACCCCCACGCAGGGTGGGCGACTTCTCCACGACCGTGACCGCGTATCCGTAGCGGTTCAGCCAGAACGCGAGGGCGGGCCCCGCGATGCTGGCCCCGGAGATCAGGACCCTGCGCCCCGGCGTGCCACGGACATCCGTCAGTTGATCGGTGCGGGTCATTCCTTTACTCCTTTGGGCATGGTGCGAGTGACGAGCAGGGCCAGCGACGTGACGACGCCGGCTATGACGAAGCCGGTGACGTAGGCCGATTCGGCCGCGACCTCCGACCCGGCAGGGGTGGCGGCGGTGAGGAGCGCACCACCGAGCTGCCCGCCCACGGCGTAGCCGAGTACGCGGCTCACCAGGACCAGGCTGGTGGCGATGCCGGTGTCCTTGGCATCGACGGCCGTGGCGGTGCTGGTCATCATCGCCGTGACGCACAGGCCGTTGGCCAGCGCGATCAGAGCCTTGCCGACGACGACGTGCCAGACCTCGGTGTGCACGGACGCCAGGACGACCAGGGAGACGGCCATCATGACGACCCCGGTGTTGACCACGGCACGCGAGCCGAAACGCCGGTCCCCGAGACCGCCGAGCGGCCCGGCCAGCGTCGCGGCGACGGCGCCGGGCAGCAGGAAGAAGCCGATCTCGGTGGCGCCGGCACCGAATCCGTACCCGTCGCCGCGCTCGTCGAGCAGTTGCGGAACGAGATAGACGGCCATCGAGGTGCCGAGGCAGATCACGAAGGTCAGCGCACACGCCTTCCAGATCGCGGGCCGTGCCAGCATGCGCAGGTCGATCATCGGAGAGGCCGCACGCCGTTCGACGGACACCCAGCCGGTGACGAAGACGGCCAGAAGCACGACGAGGGCGCCGAGCACGAATGGTTGCGAGGCCGCTTCGGGCGCCAGCGCGAGCACGAGCACGAGCGTGACCAGCGTCCCGCTCAGGAGCAGCAGGCCGGGCCAGTCGATGCCGGCGTCGTCCGACCCGCCCGGCTCGTCGGCCGGCATGAGCCTGTTCACGAGCAGGGTGGCCCCGATGACCGCGATCGTGGGCAGCGCGAACATCCAGTGCCGGGAGAGCTCTTCCGCCACCGGCCCGGCCGACAGCATGCCGACCATCCCTCCCCCGACGAAGAGTCCGCTGACCACCCCGATGGCGACCTTCGACTCTCCCGGGGGCAGGTTTCTGCGCACGACGATGAACGACAGGGGAAGCGCGCCCACCATCGCCCCTTGGAGCACCTGCCCGAGCAGCAGCACGGGCAGGTTCGGGGCCAGCGCGGACACCGAGCCGCCGACCGCGACGAGCGCCATCAGCCGGACCAGCACCCGTTTCCCGCCGTAGCGGTCGCCGAACTTGCCTGCCAACGGCGTGATGAGTGCCCCGGTGATGAGGAGCACGATGCTGAGCAGCGCCCCTTCGGACTGGCTCATGTCCAGTTCGCGTTCCAGGAGCGGGATGGTCGGTGACACGACCGACTCCAGAGCGCCGGTGGACAGTGCCAGTAAGCCGAGGGCCCCGACAGCGGCCTTCCTGATGGGGACCGGGGGAGCCAGGGTTGTGGTCATGAGTGTCCTTTCCGTCATTGCCGGGTGAGGAAGGGGGCGGGGGCGCGCTCGGCATGTGGCGCTGCCGCCCCGCGGCTTGTGCCGGACGCGGGCAAGGACCGCCGCGGCACGGTGTGCGCTGTCCGCGGCCCGAGAGACGGGAGCCGATACGGGTGGGAGCCGGGTGCGGGTGGGAGCCGGCGCGGGGCCGATGCGATGCCGGCTGCCGCACTGGATGGGTCAGGACCAGCCACGCTCGACGTGGTCGGCGAAGGCGCCGTCGGCGAGCTCGTTCTCGCTCATGCCGGTGCTCTCCGTGGCGCCGAGGAGCAAGGACCGCACCGTCGGCCGGTCGAGTCCGGCGGCGCACTGCGGGAAGGTGGACCTGCCGGACCCGGACGGGCCCATGACCGCGGTGAGCGCGCGGCGCGGCAGGGCGAGGTCGATGCCCGCCAGGGCGTGCACCGTGCCCGCGATGTCCGCGAGGGCGTGCGCCGTGCCCGCCCCGCGGTCGTACTGCCGCCGGACGTCGCGCCGTTCGACGGCGGGGCCGGGCGTGGCGGCCGGGACCTCGGGCCGGTGGTCCGCCTTCTGCCGCTTGCCCTGCGTCGTCGTCGCCTCATGTCCCGTCTTCCTCTCCGTGCACTTTCCGTGACGGGTGAAGAGTGCGGGGACGACTGGGCGCCGGGCGTCATACCGGGGAGCCAACGTGGGGGTGCTACCGCGGTAGGGGGTGGAGGAGGGGCGGGGGTGGTGCTACTCGCCCGGAACGACCAGCCCCGACTCGTAGGCGAAGACCACCGCCTGGGCGCGGTCACGCAGGTCGAGCTTGGTCAGGACGCGGCTGACGTGCGTCTTCACCGTCTGCTCAGCCAGCACCAGCGTCTGCGCGATCTCGCCGTTCGACTGCCCGCGGGCCACCAGCGTGAGGACCTCGGTCTCGCGCTCCGTCAGGCCTTTGAGTCGCCGCGCGGACTTGCCCCGCGTGGCGGGACGCTGCTGGGCGAAGTCCGCGATGAGGCGGCGCGTCACGGATGGGGCGAGCAGCGCGTCGCCCGCGGCCACGATGCGGACCGCCGCGATGAGGTCGGCCGGCGGCGCGTCCTTGAGGAGGAAGCCGCTCGCGCCCGCCCGGAGCGCCTCGTAGACGTAGTCGTCGACGTCGAAGGTGGTGAGCATCAGGACGCGCGGCCGGTGTTCCCCCACTGCCTGAAGGGCGTGGGAGGTGCCCCCACCACCGGGTGCCGGCTCCAGGAGGCGGCGTGCGGCCTCCAGCCCGTCCATTTCGGGCATCCGTACGTCCATCAGCACGACGTCCGGGTGGGTACGCCGGCTCAGCTCGACGCCCTGCGCGCCGTTGGGGGCCTCGCCCACCACGTCGATGTCGCTCTGGGCGGCCAGCAGGGCGGCGAAGCCGGCCCGCACCATGGCCTGGTCGTCGACGATGATGACGCGCGTCGTCACGTGAAGTCCTTTTCAGTCGCGGATGTTCAGGGGAAGTCGGGCGGCGACCCGGAAGCCGCCGTCCGGCAGCGGCCCCGTGTCGAGGCTGCCGCCGACGAGCCGCACCCGCTCGCGCATGCCGACGAGGCCGTGCCCGGTGCCGCCCGCTTCGAGCGGCCCGTCGGGCGGCTGGGGCGGCGGTCCGTTGACGACCAGGACGGTGAGCCGCGCACCGTCCTGCGGACCGGGCCGCGTCACCGACAGCGACACCTGCGTGCGGGCACCCGGCGCGTGCCGCACGACGTTCGAAAGAGCCTCCTGGACGATCCGGTACGCGGACAGGCCGACCGCCTCGGGCACCTCGACGTCGCAGGGGGTGAACTCCACCGGCCCGCGGGCTTTCGCCGTCACTTCCACCAGCTGCCCGATCTGCGCCAGGCCCGGCTGGGGCCCGAGCTCGCCGTGCGCCTCCTCGTTGCGCAGCACGCCGAGGAGCCGTCGCATTTCTCCGAGCGACTCGCGCGCGGTCGCCGCGATGGACGTGAACTCCTCCCGCACGTCCGGCGGCAGCCCGTCGAGGCGGTACTCCGCGGTGTCCGCCTGCACCGTGATGACGGACATGTGGTGCGCCACCACGTCGTGCAGCTCGCGGGCGATCCGGGCGCGTTCCTCCAGCAGCGTCCGCCGGCCACGTTCGGCCTCGCTGATCGTCTCCTGCTCGACCAGCCTGCGTTGCGCCTCGGACCGCTCGCGCAGCGCACCGCCCAGCAGGAGCGCGACGCCCCCGAGGATGGTGAACAGCAGGCCCACGGCGCCGAAGTCATGGGGCGCGACAAACCCCAGGGCCACGTTCGCGGCGGCCGTGACCACCCACACGAGCAGCAGTGTCCGGCGCGGCTCGCGCAGTCCCAGGGCGAGGCAGAGGCCGACGTACCCGACGATCTCCATGGGCGGGAACGGCCACAGCAGCCGCTCCTGGAAGTCGACGGTGAGCAGGGCGAGCGCCCCGGCGACGTCCGCGACGAAGACCACGTACCAGGCCTGCAACGGCCGTACAACGGCGAGCAGTAGGGGCGCGGCCTGCGCGACGGCCAACCCGCCGGCGACACCTCCGGTCAGGCCGTAGTCGGCGGTGAGGACCACGATGGTCGTGGGCAGCAGGGCGGTGCACAGCACGAACGCCACGGCCCACGGCAGCAGCCGCACCCATCGCCGCGAAGCCCCCGCGAGCAGTGCGCGCGGGCGTTCCCCCTCCACTTCGGTCATGCGCACCAGCCTATGTGCACCGCGACGGCGTCCGGAGTGGCGCAAGACGTCGGCACCTCGTATCCCGGCACGCAGCGGTTCTCCCAGCGCGCGAGGGGCACACCTTCCCCTGCCCCTGCCGGAGGCGACACCACTCAGTCCTCGGGCCACCCCTGCGCTACGGGGACCGTTCGCTCGCCCCCTGCGTCGACCGCAGGACCTCTCATGCCGCCCCAAGAAGCTGTGGCCGCAGGGTGAATCGTTCCCGCGGTGAATGTCCGAACCCGTGAGGGTGAACCACGGCCACTCCGGGCAACCACGGGGACGCCACGGCCGGTAGAACGCGGGGAGTGATGACACACCTGCTACGCGGCGTCGGCACCTTCTCCCTCGCCCTCGTCCCGCTCATGGCATCCACACCCGCCCACACCGCTGTGGCCTCCCCCGGACTCCGGGCCGCCGAGGTCACCACCCTCGCCGACGCCGTCGGCCTGGTCCCGGTCGACAACGAGGACCGCACCGGCTACACCCGCACCTCCTTCCGGCACTGGAACTCCGGCGACCTCGCCGACGGGTGCAACACCCGCAAGGAAGTCCTCATCGCCGAAGCCACCACCGCCCCGGCCATCACAGCAGGTTGCAAACTGTCCGGCGGCACCTGGCACTCCTACTACGACACCCAGGACGTCACCGACCCCCGCGCCCTCGACATCGACCACGTCGTCCCCCTCGCCGAAGCATGGGGTTCCGGCGCCTCGGCCTGGACCGACGCCCGCCGCGAGGCCTACGTCAACGACCAGGGCCAAGCCGCCTCCCTGGTCGCGGTCACCGCCCGCGCGAAGCGGCAGAAGGCCGACCAGGACCCGTCCCAGTGGCTGCCGCCCGCCCCCGACGCGCACTGCCGGTACATCGGCGAATGGGTCGCCACCAAACTCCGGTGGAAGCTCACCGCGGACACCGCCGAAATGGACGCCCTCAAAGTGTTCGCCGAAGGCCCCTGCGAAGACACCATCGTCCAGCACCAACCCGCCGCATGACGCCCGAAGACCACCCCGCACAGACACCGTCGGGCGAGTGGGTGCCAGGGCATCCCGGCCCGTACCAACGGCCAGTGCCGGCCCATGGCCTGACGACAGTCCAGTCTTCGCACACCCCAACCGAAAGGAATCCCATGACACCCCAACGACTCGCCGCCACAGCAGGCGCGGTCCTGCTGACCGCGCTGGCACTGCCGGCAGACGCCCGCGCCGCCGCCATCGCCTGCGCAGGCGCCGTCTCGACCCAGAACATCCGCGCACAGGGCTGCATCTCCGCCGAACGGTGGGCAGACGGCCGCATCTTCATGCGGAACATCACCGCCCACGCCGTCATCACCAATTCCCGCGCCCGCGCCTCCTACGTCGACTACGAAGCGTTTTTCCGCATCCGCGAAGGCGGCCACTGGGTCAAACTCGGCAACGGCCGCACACTCGTCCCCCGCAGGTCCACCATCGGCCCGCTCGAGCTCGGCAACAGCGACCGCGTCTGCGGCCCCGTCAACGCCACCGCAGAAATCCGGGTACACGTGAGGCCGGCCGGCGGGGCATGGAGCAACTGGAGCACCGCCGCAACCAAGCAGTGCCAGACATAAGCCACACACCAAGTTGACCGAGGAGGCGAGCGGCTGCTGGTCGTCGTGAGCAGCGCTGACACCGAGGCGCGGGCCGTCGTCCGCGGGATCGCCGATTCGTCGGATCCGCAGTACTCCGTGACCACCGGCCGAGCCGTTCGGCAGCCGCTCGGCTCGGCCGGTGGTGCGTCGGTCAGGAGAAGGCGGCGGCCCAGGTGTTGGGGCCGACGATGCCGTCCGCTGTCAGTCCGCGCTTGGCCTGGAAGTCGCGGCACGCGGCGTCGGAGCCGGCACCGTACTGGCCGTCCACGGACAGCGAGTAGCCGAACCGGGTGTTCATCCGGTACTGCCAGGTCGCCACGCTCGCGTGCACGAACGTCGGAGGCTGCCGGAAACTGACCCCGGGATACGGCAGCGGTCCGCCGCCGGGGTTCACCTCACCGCTGACGACCCTCGCGTAGAGGGCGCCCGGGCACTCCGTGCCATGGTGATCGCGGTGTCCGGTGATGGCGCGGGCCGCGCCGCCCGACACCCGCAGCCGGTTGATGCCGTACCGGATCGCGTCGATCAGCTGCGGGGTGATCGTGTCGTAGTTGCTCGCGGTGCCGCCGGTGAGGGCGCAGACCGCGTACCAGTCGTCATTGCCCTGAGTGGTGCCCTGCGCGGCGGTGCGTACGTGCTCGCCGCGGCCCTGGAAGACGTAGCCGTGCACGCAGGCGAGGTGGCTGTAGGCGATGTCCGACCAGCCGTTGGTGTCCATGTGGTGGTTCTGGATACCGCGCACCTGGGCGGCGCAGTCCGCGTGGTTCGTTCTGGCGACCTTGACCGCGTCGACGTGGTGCACGACGACGCCGCCCTGCGCGGGGGTGATGTTGCTGCTCACGCTGCGGGGTGCTCGGGCGCCCCACTGGGAGCGGGAGACGAAGGTGGCCATCAGTCGCGTCCTCCGTGACCCACGGCGCAGTCCACCGTGGCGTTGAGGGGCTCCGCGTACGCGCTGCGGGCCGCTTCGGGCGCGTAACGGGCGGCGGGGTGACGGGGATGCGTGACCAGGGGCAGTTCACGGGTCGCCGCCGGGACGGTGCCGGTGGCTGTGGCCGTGGTGGTGGCACGAGCGGTGCCGGAACAGATGACCGGCAGCGCGAGTGCGCTGCCGGCCGCGGCCAACAGAGCGGCGCGGCGTGACGGGCCGTTACTCAACGGACCTCCAGGTGACAGTGGGGTTACTGTGATTGTCAGGAACGCGACAACCCGCCGTCAAGATGCCCACCGCATCACAACTCCCGAGCTGGACAACGACTTTGACGTCGGTCCGCTGTCCGCGCCGAAGTCGCTGATCGAGCCGCCCACTCGCAGTGCCCGTGGCAGGTTTCCGGAGTCGGCGTCGACGTCGCCCGCGGGCCTCCAGCCGGTGGCGCCACCGTGCGTGCAGACGCAGTGGGCGAAAGGGCCGCAACGAGGACGTCAGCAGGCCGACCACAGCTCCTACGTGGTCAGGCTGCACGGACGCGAGGACGCCAGTCACGCAGCCCGGACGGCCCGCCTGGCTCGGGCCACCTGCCGGAACTCGGAGCGCGCCGCAGCCACCGAGAGGACCAGCGGCGCGCAGCGTCGCGGTGCCGGGACGGCAGGGTGCCAGGGCGGTGCGGTGCGGCAAGAACTTCGCTGATTCCCGGGCGGGTGCGATCGTTGGCGCTGGTTCATGTCCTGCTCACCCGGGCCGCACGGGGTCAGGAGCGCAGGGCAGGCAGCCGGGCACAGTCCTCCGCGCCGGCCAGGCTGTCACCCGGGGTGCGGAGGGACAGCAGACGCAACGGCCGCCCGGCCGAGGCCGCCGCCTCCATTTTGTGACGGCCGTCGGTGCCGAAACGCAACCGCGCCTCGGGGACAGCTGAGGTCGGGCGCGGTGAAGTGGCCGGTGCCATCCAGGGATCCGGTGGCCGGAAAGTTGGTGGTGAGTTCGGTGAGCGGGCGGCGCAGGTCCGGGCGTGCCGCCAGGAGCACCCGGGCTGTCCCGGCCAGTGCGGAGGCGGCATTTCCGTTCAGGCGGCGAGGGGAGATCTTGACGCGGAGCCCGGCGGCCAGCTCGTCCAGGTGCTGCTCGACCACCACCTCGTACAACACCTTGGGAAGGCGCGGGATTCGGTCGGCGTACCAGCCGGTGGGGCGGACAGCCGCAGCGCGGGGCCCTCGTCGGCTCGCGGCGGCGGAGCCGTTCTCGGCGACGGGACTGCTCGCCGCCGGTGGCCGGGCCGACGAGGCGGCCACGGACGGTGGTCCGCCGCCTGAGTCCGCGGCCACGCGCCGGTCGCGCGACCGCCGCCAGACGTGCCCCCCGCCACCGGGCGCACGCCCCGCGTCCGCCACCACCACCGGACGTGCGAGCGCCGCCGGTGCCGCCCCCACCGGATGTGCCCCCAGCATGCGCCACCAACATCTGACGTGACCTCGCCACCGCCACCACCACTCAACGTCAGTGGTGCATCCGCCACCACCGCTGAACGTCACTCGTGCATCCGCCACCGGCGCCGCGACCGAAGTGTGCCGTGAGGACGAGGCGAGCGCGGCCCGTGCCGGCGCACCGGACCCGTATCCGGAATGGTGGGACGCTCATGCGCGCGCCGTGGCCGCGGACCCGGCGTCCGGCACAGCGGACCCGATTGACGCGTCTGACACACGCGATCGGTGGTGCGACGACGCCATCGGTGCGGGAGAGAACCGCGGCAGGTGACCCGGGCGGCGCCGTTCACCCGGCGCGGCCCGCGCCCGGAGACGGCGGCTGCCGCGATGATCCGGCTCGCGGGAGGCGTGGCGGCGTGCACCGGTGCTTTGCGCGGTGCTCCGGCCGACACCTCGGTGGAACCGGCCGGCTCCCGGGCACCCGCCTCCTGGTTCCAGGTGGCGGCGGCCGGTGGCCAGTGACGGTCCGGCCTCGTTGGCGGCGGCCGGTGGCCGATGGCGGCCCGGCCTCGACGGGCGTGGTGACGCCGTGGCACCCATGATCGGTCGGTAGGACGGTGAGCAGGAAGAAGGGGCAGGATCGTGGTGCCGAACGGAGTGCGGGGTGCGGAGCGGCTGCACTGTCTGGTGACCGGCGCGTCCGGGTACATCGGCGGGCGCCTGGTGCCCGAGTTGCTGGAGGCCGGTCACCGGGTGCGCTGCCTGGCCCGCTCCCCCGCCAAGCTGCGTGACCAGCCCTGGGCGGCGGATGTGGAGACTGCGCGGGGGGACGTCACCGACCCGCGTTCGCTCGCCGAGGCGATGCGCGGTGTCGATGTCGCCTTCTACCTGGTGCACGCCCTCGGAACGGGTGCGGACTTCGAGGACACCGACCGCAGGGCGGCACGCGTCTTCGCGCGGGAGGCGCGTGAGGCGGGCGTCCGCCGGATCGTCTACCTGGGCGGTCTCACGCCGCGGGACGTCCCCGAGCAGTCGCTCTCCCCGCACCTGCGTTCACGCGCGGAGGTGGGGCGGATCTTCCTCGACTCCCAGGTCCCCGCCACCGTTCTGAGGGCCGCGGTCGTGATCGGCTCGGGGTCGGCGTCGTTCGAGATGCTGCGCTACCTGACCGAGCGGCTGCCCGTCATGGTGACACCCAGTTGGGTGCACACCCGCACCCAGCCCATCGGCGTGGGCGACGTGCTGCGCTACCTGGTCGGCTCGGCCACCATGCCGGACGACGTGAACCGGGCCTTCGACGTCGGCGGACCGGACGTGCTCACCTACCGCGAGATGATGCGCCGCTACGCGGCCGTCGCCGGGCTCCGACGGCGGGTCATCGTGCCGGTACCGGTCCTCACCCCGCGGCTGTCCAGCCACTGGGTCGGCCTGGTGACACCGGTCCCGGCGTCCATCGCACGGCCCCTGACGGAGTCGCTGCGCCATGAGGTGGTCTGCCAGGAGCACGACATCGCCCGGTACGTCCCCGACGCCCCGGACCGCCCCCTGCCGTTCGACGAGGCGCTGGCGCTGGCCCTGCGGCGGGTCCGGGAGGCGCAGGTCGCCACGCGCTGGTCGTCCGCCTCCGTGCCGGGAGCCCCCAGTGACCCCCTCCCCACCGACCCCGACTGGGCCGGCGGCAGCCTCTACGAGGACGAACGGCGACTGCCGGTCGACGCTTCCCCGGAGGCGCTGTGGAAGGTGGTGGAGGGCATCGGCGGTGACAACGGCTGGTACTCCTTCCCGCTGGCCTGGGCGGTCCGCGGCTGGCTGGACCGGTTCGTCGGCGGTGTCGGCCTTCGCCGCGGACGCCGGGACGCGGAGCGCCTGCGGGTGGGCGACTCGCTGGACTTCTGGCGCGTCGAGGAGATCGAGCCGGTACGGCTGCTGCGGCTGCGCGCGGAGATGCGGCTGCCGGGACTGGCCTGGCTGGAGATGTACGTCGAGACGGATGCGAACGGCGGTACCGCCTACCGGCAGCGGGCGCTGTTCCACCCGCGAGGGCTCTTCGGCCACGTCTACTGGTGGGCCGTCTCCCCGTTCCATGCCGTCGTCTTCGGCGGCATGGCCCGCAACATCGCCCAGGCCGCCGCGAAAGGGCTGACCGCGCGGAGGAGTGACCGGCGCGCACGGCGCATCCGGCGCGGGCGTCCCCGACGAAGTGCGGAGCGATAGCACCCGTTCAGGTATCACGGCGTACCACTGCACCAGGAGTGACTCCATGACCGTCGCGGTCGTCCTGTTCACCTCGGACCTTCGTCTGCACGACCATCCTCCGCTGCACGCCGCGCTGAAGGCGGCGGACGAGGTGGTGCCGCTGTTCGTGCTCGACCCCGGCATCCGTGCGGCGGGCTTCGACGCGCCCAATCGGAGAGCCTTTTTCGCCGACTGCCTGGGTGACCTCGACGCCTCGCTGCGCCGCCGCGGTGGCCGGCTCGTGATCCGCGACGGGCCGGTCGTCCGGGAGGTCCGCGCGGTCGCCGCAGAGTGCGGGGCCAGCGAGGTGCACATGGCCGCAGGCGTCACCGCGTACGCCCACCGCCGTGAGCAGCGGCTGCGCGAGGCACTCGGCGGCGACGGTGTGGCCCTGCGCGTGCACGAGGCGGTGATCACCGCTGTCGCCGCGGGAGCGGTGACACCCTCCGGCTCCGACCACTTCGCCGTGTTCACCCCGTTCTTCCGCCGCTGGTCCCAGGAGGCGCTGAGGAAGCCCCTGGCCGCGCCGCGCACCGTGCGCGTCCCAGGCGGAGTGCGCGGCGAGCGGCTGCCCGACCGCGCGGACGTGTCCGGTACGTCGCCCGGTCTGCCGACCGGGGGCGAGACGGCCGGGCGCGACCGGTTCGCGCGGTGGTCGCGTTCCGGGCTGTCCCGTTACGAGGACCGGCACGACAACCTGGCGGGTGACGGCACGTCCCGGCTCTCGCCGTACCTGCACTTCGGAGCGCTGTCCCCCGTGGAACTCGTCCAGCGGTCCCGGACGCACGGCGGGCCGGGCGCGGAGGCGTTCGTGCGTCAGCTGTGCTGGCGGGACTTCCACCACCAGGTGCTGGCGGCGCGGCCCGGGGCGTCGACCGAGGACTACCGTACCCGCCACGACCGGTGGCGGGACGAGGAGGAGGCGGCCGAGGACATCGCCGCGTGGCGGGAGGGACGTACGGGATATCCGGTCGTCGACGCGGCGATGCGTCAGCTGCGCCACGAGGGCTGGATGCACAACCGGGCGCGCCTGCTGGTGGCGAGCTTCCTGACCAAGACGCTGTACGTCGACTGGCGGATCGGCGCCCGGCACTTCCTGGACCTCCTCGTGGACGGCGACGTCGTCAACAACCAGATGAACTGGCAGTGGGTCGCCGGTACCGGCACCGACACCCGCCCCCACCGGGTGCTCAACCCCCTCGTCCAGGCCAGGCGGTTCGACCCGGACGGTACCTACGTGCGCCGCTGGGTCCCGGAACTCGGCGACGTGGACGGCAGGAGGGTGCAAGAGCCCTGGCGCCTGACGACGGAGGAACGCTCCGCGCTCGACTATCCGGAGCCGGTCGTCGACCTCGCCGACGGGCTCGCACGCTTCAGGCACGCCCGCGGCCGCGACTGAGGAGACGACCTCTCGTGCACTGGCTCTTCGGCGACCAGCCCGGCCCGGACTTCCTCGAACCGGGCGAGGACGGGCCCGGCCGCGACACGCCCCGGCTCATGACCGAGGCCCGCTCCGCGTTCCGACGGCGCCGCTTCCACCGGGCCGAGGCCCACCACGTGCTGTCAGCGATGCGCCACCGCGCAGCCGGACCCGGAGACCGCGTCACCCACGTGCGTGCCGGCACCTACCGCGACGACGACCTCGGCCGGGCGGCAGGCGGGCGCCCGGTCGGTGTCCACCGCCCCACCTCGCACGTGGCTCTCCGCCTGGTGCGGTCCTTCCCGCGCGTGGCGGTGGGCCCCGCCCGCGGGTTCCTCGTCCCGAAGGCCGACTTCGCGCAGTGGACGGACGGCCACTGCGCGAAGCGGCGGCAGGAGGACTTCCCCCGCCGGGTCCGGCGGGGGCACGACCTGCTCAACGCGGACGTACGTCAACAGGGGCACGCGCCGAATGACACGCTGCCATCAGCGACATGGCGGCGGTGGCCCGGTGAGGTGACGTCCGTCGGGCACCGGCGTGCGACCGGCAGGAATCAGTGCATCCGTACAGGGGCACCCGGCGGAAGCACTGCCGTGCGGATGACCGAGAGTGAGAAGGGGTTGCGCATGCCTGGACTGCCGCCGGCGGTGGCCCCACCGGCCGACCACGTCGACGAGCTGCTGACCGCGTCCGAGGCTACCGAGGCCGCCGGCGCCGTGCTCCGGCAGATCCTCGACGAGCGACTGCGTGAGTGCCGCGCGGTCGACCCGGTCTTCGCCCGGGAGCTGGCCACCCGGCTGGCCGCCCTGGTCGGGCGGGGCGGCAAACGGCTCCGTACGGCGTTCGCCCACTGCGGCTGGCGCGCCGCCGGCGGCACGGGGGACGCCACCGCGGTGCTGCGCACGGGAGCCGCCCTCGAACTGCTCCAGGCCTGCGCCCTCGTGCACGACGACGTGATGGACGGCTCCGTGCGGCGCAGGGGCGGCGCGGCCCTGCACGTCGAACTCGCGCGTGCGCACTGGGCGGCGGGCATGCGCGGATCCGCGGAGGCCTTCGGGACGTCGGCCGCCGTGCTCGCCGGCGACTTGGCGCTGGCCTGGGCGGACGATCTGCTGACGGAGACGGCGCTCGGCACGCCGCACGGCCGGCGCCTGCACGAGGAGTGGCGGGCGATGCGCACCGAGATGGTCGCCGGGCAGTACCGCGACCTGCACGCCGAGGCCGCTCGATCCTCGGGTGTCGACGAGGCGCTGGCCATCGCCACGCTCAAGAGTGCCCTGTACACCGTCGCCCGGCCCCTCGCGCTCGGTGCCTCGCTGGCCGGGGCCGACGCGTACGTGGTGGAGGCCCTGCGGGCGGCCGGCCGGTGCGCCGGGCTGGCCTTCCAGCTCCGGGACGACCTGCTCGGAGCCTTCGGCGACCCGGCGCGGACCGGCAAGCCGGCCGACGACGATTTGCGCTCCCGCAAGCTGACCTACCTCCTCGCCGTCGCCCTGCGACTGGCCGACGCCACCGACGACCACCTGGCCGCCGCGACGCTCGCGCCGGACGCGGACCCGCGGTCCGAGCACGCCGTGCGGCGCGTGCGGGCGGCACTCGAACGCACCGGCGCCCGGGACCTCGTGGAGGCGAAGATCGAGGAACTGGCCGAGACGGGCCTCGGCCACTTCGAGCGCGCCGGCGCCCACCCTGCCGTACGCCGCGAGTTCGCCGCACTGGTGGAACGCGCCACCGGCGTGGCCGCGCACCGGACGGAGGAGGTCGCGTGAAAGGCATTCCGGGTCGGACCGACCATGTCGTCGTAGTGGGTGCCGGACTGTCCGGACTGGCCTGCGCGCTGCACCTGCTGGGTGCGGGCCGCCGGGTCACCGTCGTCGAGCGGGACGCGGGTCCCGGCGGCCGGGCCGGTCGCGTCCGGCTGGGTGGCTACGAGCTGGACACCGGGCCCACGGTGCTGACCATGCCGCACCTGGCCGACGAGGCGTTCGCCGCCGTCGGCGACAGCCTGCACCGCCGTGTCACTCTGACGGCCCTGGACCCGGCCTATCGCGCCTGCTTCGCGGACGGTTCCTCGCTCGACGTGCACACCGACGGGGAGGCGATGGAGGCGGAGGTGCGCCGCTTCGCCGGACCGGCGGAGGCGGCCGGTTACCGGGATCTGCGACGGTGGCTGGAACGTCTGTACCGGGCGCAGATGCGCCGTTTCATCGACACGAACTTCGACTCGCCGTTCCAGCTGCTGCACCCGGATCTGGCCCGGCTGGCGGCACTGGGCGGATTCGGACGGCTGGACGGCCGCATCGGCCGCTTCCTCTCCGACGAACGCCTGCGCCGCGTCTTCTCCTTCCAGGCGCTGTACGCCGGCGTCGCCCCGGCCCGCGCGCTCGCGGCCTACGCGGTGATCGCGTACATGGACACCGTGGCCGGCGTCTGGTTCCCGAAGGGCGGCATGCACGCCCTCCCCCGCGCCATGGCCGACGCGGCGGCGGACGCCGGTGCCGGCCTGCGCTGGGACGCCGAGGTGAGCGGCCTGGAGCGCTCGGCGGGCCGCGTGCGGGCCGTCCACCTGGCCAGCGGCGAGCGCATCCCCTGCGACGCGGTGGTGCTCACGTGTGAGCTGCCCGCCGCCTACGGGCTGCTGGAACGGACGCCCCGGCGGCCGGTGCGACTGCGCCACTCACCGTCCGCCGTCATCCTGCACGCGGGCACCGACCGCACCTGGCCTCACCTCGCCCACCACACCCTCTCCTTCGGCGCCGCGTGGGAGCGCACCTTCGACGAGCTGACCCGCACGGGCGAGCCGATGAGCGACCCCTCCCTCCTGATCACCCGCCCCACCGCGCACGATCCCTCCCTCGCACCCCCGGGGCGCCACCTCCACTACGTCCTCGCCCCCTGCCCCAACACCGCGGTCGGTCCCGCCGCCACCGGTTGGCGGGACCTGGGCCCCCGCTACCGCGACCGCCTGGTCGCCGAGCTGGAGCGCCGGGGCCTGGACGGCTTCGCGGACAGCGTCGAGGAGGAACTCCTGGTGACGCCGCTCGACTGGGCGAGGCAGGGCCATGCGGCCGGCAGCCCCTTCTCGGTCTCCCACACGTTCGCCCAGACCGGGCCGTTCCGCCCGCGCAACCTCGTACGAGGACTGGACAACGTGGTGCTCGCGGGCTGCGGGACCACTCCGGGCGTCGGCGTTCCGACCGTCCTGATCAGCGGCAAACTCGCCGCCGCCCGCGTCACCGGCGGCACCGGTCGCCGGCCCGCCAGGGCGCGCCGGCCCCTGGCCGCTCCCGCCACGCCTTCCGCCCTGGCCCCGGCAGGTGCCGATGACCCGTCGTGAACTGGACGCCGCTGGGATCACCGGTCCCGCGCTGCGCGCCGCCTACGCCGAGTGCCGACGGCTCAACGCCCGGCACGGCAAGACCTACTTCCTGGCCACCCGCCTGCTACCGCTCGAACGCCGCTCCGCCGTGCACGCCCTGTACGGCTTCGCCCGCCGGGCCGACGACATCGTGGACGACCTCGGCCGGCACCGGACGCCCGAGGAACGCGACCGGCAGTTGCGCCGGCTGGAGAGCGACCTCGCGAGCGGGCTGCGATCCGGTGCCGGCGCCGAACCGGTGGTCCGGGCCGTCGCCGACACCGCCGCCCGGTACGACATCGCCCCCGTGCTGTTCGCCGACTTCCTGTCCTCGATGCGCGCCGACCTGACCGTGACCCACTACGCCACGTACGCCGATCTTCAGGGCTACGTGCACGGTTCGGCGGCGGTGATCGGCCTGCAGATGCTGCCGGTCCTCGGCACGGTCACGGACCGGGAGGAGGCGGCGCCGCACGCGGCGGCGCTCGGGGTGGCGTTCCAGCTCACCAACTTCCTGCGGGACGTGGGCGAGGACCTCGACCGGGGCCGCGTCTACCTGCCCGGCGATCTGCTCGCCGCGCACGGTGTGGACAGGCCCCTCCTGGAGTGGAGCAGGCGCACCGGGCGCGACGACCGCCGGATCCGCGCCGCTCTCGTCGCGGCGGAGGCCATGACGAGAGGCGTGTACCGGACGGCGGAGCCGGGCATCGCCATGCTCGATCCGCGGGTGCGTCCCTGCATCCGCGCCGCGTTCACCCTCTACGGCGGGATCCTCGACGCGATCGCCGAGCAGGACTACACCGTGCTGCACCGCCGTGCCGTGGTGTCGCGCCGGCGGCGTGCGGCGGTCGCGGCGGCCGGGGTGGTGCGCGTGGCCGGTGCCCGGTGGCGTACGGACGCCCCGCCTCGGACGGACACGGCGGGCGGTCCGGCAGTCGGACGGAAGGGGCCTGTGCGGTGAGTGGGCGGATGGGCGGGAAGCGCTGGACACCGCCGTTGCGGCTCAGGCGGGCCAACCCGGACTGGGCGGCGCAGCCACCGACCTGGCGCCAGGCGCGACCAGCGCTGATCGCCGAGGCGCTCAAGCGGGCGTCGGCCCGTCCGTCCGGCAACTGGTTCGTCGTCGGTGCCTCCCGTCGGCTGCGCGCGGAAGGCCGCCCCCACGGCAGGACCGTGGCCGGCGTGGAGGTCGTGCTGTGGCGCTCGAAGACCGGTGAGCTGCGCGCGGGTCCCGGTGTCTGCCCGCACCTGGGCGCGCCCCTGCGTGAGAGCCGGGTGGCGGCGTGCGGCACGCTGGTGTGCCACTGGCACGGCCTCGCCCTGGACGGTTCCGCCACCGCCGGCTGGGAACCGTTCCCCGTGCACGACGACGGCGTACTCGTCTGGGTCAGGCTGGACGAGGTGGGCGGCGAGGAGCCCACCGACCGTCCCGCGGTGCCCGTGCGGCCCGCGGCGGGCCGTGGGGTCGACGCGGTGTTCACGGCTGTGGGGCGGTGCGAGCCGCAGGACGTGGTGGCCAACCGGCTCGACCCGTGGCACGGCTCGTGGTTCCACCCGTACTCGTTCGTCGACCTGACGGTGGCTCGCGAGCCGCGGAGCGAGGAGGACGACGCCTTCGTCGTCGACGTCTCCTTCCGGGTGGCCGGGCGCCTGGTGGTGCCGGTGCGGGCCGAGTTCACGGCGCCGGAGCCGCGCACGGTCGTCATGCGCATCACCGACGGGGAGGGGGCCACCTCCGTGGTGGAGACACACGCGACCCCGCTGACAGGAGTGGGGCACGCGCGTCCGCGCACCGCCGTGGTCGAGGCGGTCGTCGCCGCGTCGGCCCGGCCCGGCTTCGCGCTCGCGCGGGCTGCCGCCCCCGTGCTGCGCCCGTTGATGCGCCGTACGGCCGGGCGCCTGTGGCGCGACGACCTGGCCTACGCCGAACGCCGGTGGGCGCTGCGCAGCACCGGGCGGTTCCCCGGCTGACCCTACGGCGGCCAGGCGTCGGTCAGGCAGACGAGCGGCGTCCCGCGACGGCTCCGAGCGCCCGCAGGAGGGGGGACCGTCCCGCGCGGGGGACGGTCCACAGCACCTGGCCGCGCACGCCCCGGTCGGCGAGCAGCGCGTTCGCCGCCAGGAAGCCGGTGGTGGCGGCCCGTTCCATGAGGGCGACGGGCAGGTCGCAGCGGATGGCGTCGCCGGCCAGCGTCAGCCACGAGTGGGGCGTCCGTACGGTGGGACGCCGGTGGTGGGAACCGACCGGGAAGAGCGGGCAGTCCGACCGCCACTCGTGCCGGGCGTCGACGACACGCGCCCCACGGGTCTCCGGGTACACCCGGTGCAGCCGGTCGACGAGCATGTCCCGCACCTTCTCCGGTTCAGCGGAGGCCACGGAGGGGTCGACGGCGTAGGCGTGCAGTTCCACCACCGATCCGCCGGTCCGCGCGGCCCAGCGGGCGGCCTCGCCCTCGTACCGTTCCAGGACGCTGACGTTGTCCAGACCGCCGTAGCCGCTGGTGCCGAGGAATCCCGGCCGGTCGGCGTGCACCGGCCGGTCGAGCCAGAGCCGGGAGACGAGGAAGGGCGGTGCGGTGCGCAGGGCGGCGACGTTCTCGCGCCAGCCGGAGGTGCCCAGGCCGGGTGACGCTCCGACGATCCGGCGAAGTCGCCCGGGATCGAGGGCCAGCACCACGGCGTCGTGGTGCCCGGTGCCGGCGTCGGTGAGCACGTGCGCTCCTTCGTCGCGGGCGTCGAGGGCGTCGCCGTCGGGGAGCACGCCGTGCACGGGCGTGCCCGTGCGGATGTCGGCGCCGAGGCGCTGGAGGTAGTCGCCGAGGGGGTCCCAGAGCGCCTGGGGAAAGGGCTCGCCCGGCACGTCGAAGAGCAGGCCCTCGGCCGATCCGAGGAAGTAGATGTGGAACATCAGCAGCAGTTCGGCTGCGGACAGCTCACGCGGATCGGCGAAGAAGCTGCGGGAGAACACCTCGAACGCCAGGTGGTGCGCGGCCTCCGGGAAGCGGATGCCCTCCAGGAAGGCGGTGGCGGTGATCTCGTCGAAGCGTTCGTAGACCTCGGGCACGCGCACGTCGAGGAGCGGGAGGGCGGCCCGGGGGTCCATGGCGGCGAGGTCGCGCCATCCGAAGGTGGGACTGAGGGCGACGAATCCGAGCGCGCTGAACGGCGGTGTCCTCGGGACGCGGGCGAAGCCGTCCGTCAGGCCACCGCTGTGCCGCAGGGGGTAGTCGGGCAGCGGGGTGAGCCGCGCGAGGGAGGGGTCGGTGCGGCGCAGCAGGCCGCGGAGGTTGTAGTACTGGCGGAAGAAGGCGTGGAAGCCGCGGGTCATGGTGACCGGGGAGCCGTCCGTCAGCCGGGTGTGCCATCCGGAGAGCCGTCCGCCGAGCGATGCCTCCTTCTCGTACAGGGTCACGCGGGCGCCGCGTTCGGCGAGCAGGGTGGCCGCGGCCAGGCCGGCGATTCCACCGCCGACCACCGCGACGGACGGCTCCTCCCCGCGCGGGAAACGGTCCCGGCCGGGCGGGGGGAGCAGCACTTCGGCCTTGCGGTCGCGGCCGCGCCGGGCGGCTGCGGTACGGCGTGCGGTCACTGGGCGTGCTCCCCTGCAGGGGCAGGAGTCGTCGTGGGACCACTTGCCGGGGACGGGCCGTTGCGGGCGAGGAAGGTGTGCACGATGCCCTTCTGCCATCCGGCGACGGGGGCGACGCGTACGCCGGTGAAGCCTGCGCGGTCCAGGCGGGCCGCGAAGGCGGGGGCGGTGTCGAAGGCGGCGACGCTGTGCCGGAGGTGGCGGTAGAGCGCGCGGTCGCCGGTGAGCGTGCCCATGGGGATGACGAGTCCGCGGCACACCGCCGTCCACAGCGCGGCGTGCACGCGCGAGCCGCTGAGGCTGTACTCGTGGACGGCGAGCCGTCCGCCCGGCCGCAACACTGTCCGGACACTGGCGAGGACCGCGTCCGGGTCGGTGACGTTGCGGAACAGGTAGGCGGCGAAGACCGCGTCGAAGGGGCCTTCGCCGGCCGGCGCGACCTCCTCGGCGGTCAGGTGCAGGAAGTTCACGTGTGCGGGCCACGGCTTGGCCAGGGCGCGGCGCAGCATGCCGTCCGACGCGTCGACCGCGGTGATCCGGGCCCGGGGGGCGGCTTCGAGCAGGGCGCGCGTCGAGGCGCCGGTACCGCAGCCGAGGTCGAGCAGGTGCAGCCCGGCCCCTTCGTCGGGCAGGCGCATGCGGCGGGCCGAGCGCCGCAGGCCGGTGCGGTAGCCGGGGTTGAGGGAGGTGAGCCGGTCGTAGGTGTGGGAGGCGTGGTCGAAGGCGCGGGTCAGGTCGCGGTCGCGCAGCAGGCTCATCGGCGGTCTTCTCCGTTTCTGGTGGCGTGCTCGGAGCGGCGGGGGACGAAGGGCAGCCCGACCGCGGTGCGGAGCATCGGCAGGACGGGGGTGCGCAGGCCGATCCCCCACTCCTCGCGGAGCGAGGTGGCGCCGTCGAGGAAGCGCAGGACACGCTCGGCCGGGACGTGGCGGAACAGGTCGGTGAAGAAGGAGGGGCCGTCGATCCGCCCGGTGTCCAGGGCCCGCAGCAGGATCGCGTCCATGGCCAGGGCCCGTCGTCCGTGGGGGGCGGGGGCGTTCCCGCGCGGCCGGCGCAGCCAGTCGGCGACGGCCCTGCTCTGCCGCTGCACCGCGGCGAAGGTGTAGCCGGTGGCGGGACGGGTGGCGCCGCCCGCGGTGCCGACCCGGAAGACGGCGGGACCGGCCCGCCGCGGAAAGCGGGCGTCGGTCATGGGGATGGCCCCCTGCTCGGTGCGCTCCACGGTGAACGCACCGAGCCCGAGGGTGTCGCGGCAGTAGCGACCGAGTGCCGACTCGTACGCCTCGGTGGTCAGCCGGCCCGCGGAGAACTCGGTGTACTCCACGAGAGCGCGGTGCGCGGTGAGCGGCAGGACGTACCCGAAGGCGAGCCCGTGTGCCGGTTGGGGCACCCTGAAGTCCATCAGGTCGGCGACGGCCGGATCGAACCGTGCGGTGTCCGTGCGGACGAACCAGCCGCGGAAGTGCTGGAGCAGCCGTGTCCGGGCCGGCGGCAGCGAGCGCGGGGGCCGTGAGTCGAAGACCCACCGGGCGCGCAGTGCCAGGGGCCGGCCGCTCGGCAGGGTGCAGCGGACCTCCGCGCCGCCGGGCACGTCGCGCACCGCTTCCGCTGTCGCGCGCAGGAGACGCCCGCCCTCCGACCGTGCCAGGTGGCCGTGGACCAGCCGCTCGTAGTCGGTCGAGCGGACCATGCGGTAGGTGAACGGGGCCGGGTCGACGGTGGTCGGCCGACCGTCGGCGCCGTGCAGGCGCAGAACGGACCAAGTGGCGCAGACGACCTCCTCAAGGCCGTCGACGCCCGCCCCCCAGTAGCACCAAGTCCGCTCAGGGGGGCGCGGCGGCCCGTCCGGCGGCTCGATCACGGTGACGGTGGCGTCGCCGGTCTCCGTCAGCCGGTGGGCGAGGCCGAGACCGGCCGCGCCGCCGCCGACGACGATCACGTCGGTGCCCTCGGTGGAGTGCGGTGTCACCGGGCCCGCCGTTCGACGACGGGGGTTCCGTCCAGCGACGTGGCCACCAGTTCGGCCCCCGTCTCCAGCGCCTCCGCGACGGCGGCGGCCACGTGACGCGGGTCGCCGCCCTGCGGCAGCGGTGGGGCGGTGCCGACCACCGGACGACGGGCGAAGCCGGTGTCGAGATGTCCCGGCCGGATCTCCAGGACCCGGACACCAGTGCTCCGCGTCTCGCGGCGTACGGCGTCCAGCCAGGCTCTCAACGCGGCTTTGGAGGCGCTGTAGTCGGCCATCGCGGGCTGCGGGCGCTGGGCCACCACGCCGGTGACGGCGGCGATGGCCGAACCGGGCCGCAGGACGCCGAGCGCGGCGCGGAAGAACGCGGCGGGCGCGAGGTGGTTGACCGCCGTCAGATGCTCCGCGACCTCGTCACCGACCTCGTCCGCCGTGCCGAAGGCCACGGCTCCGAACGCGACAACGACGGCGTCCAGACCGCCGAGGGCGGCCGACGCGTCGCGGACGGCACGCGCACACGACTCGGGCACATAGGCGTCGAACGGGATGGCCGGGACGCCAGGATGCGCTCGGGCGGCGCGGGCCAGGCGGCTCGGATCGCGTCCGGCCAGGGCCACCCGCACGCCCCGGCCGGCCAGCTCGGCGGTGATCGCGCCACCCAGCGCTCCGGTGGCACCGGCCACCAGGATGCGGGCATCGGTCAGTTCCACGCTCACTCCCGGACACGGACGACGAGTTCGTCCACTCGGCACTGCTTCGGCGACGGAGCGGTGTGCGGATGCGCCTTTCGCCGCTCGCTCCCGGCGGCACCACTTCTGCCCGAGGCGGCGGCTCCCTCTCTCACGGCCAGGTCGGCTGCCACCTCTCGCGCGGCTCGCGCGCCCGATGCCCGGGCGCCCTGCAGCGAACCGGTCGCCCGGTGGTCCCCGCACACGTAGCTGCCCGGTCCGTGGCGGGTGGTGCGGCTGCGAGGCCAGGCCGGGAGCATCTCGGGCAACGCGCTCTCGACCGTGCGGGCGGCGACCTGATGCCAGTCGCTCGTGTCGGTGCCGTACGGATCGGCCCCCGGCACCGCACTGGTCTCCACCTCCGTACTGGGCACGGACCGCCCGGCCAGACCGGGGCGGTGCTCCGGCGCATGGCCAGGGTCGGCTCGACCGGAGCGGTTCTCAGCACCTGCGTCCTCAGCGGGGTCGCCCCCGTGGAGCAGGTGGTCACGGTGCGGGTGTCCGGGACGGTCAGGTCGGGCAGCAGGCGGGCCGCCGTCGCCGGGGCCGTCGCCACCACGACGGCCCGGGCCGGCACCTCGCCCCCGTTTCCGAGCAGCGCCCCGGCGTCCGTGATCCCGGCGACGGGCGTACCGAGGCGCAGGACGCCGGCGTGCAGGCCGTCGGCGGGTCGGGCGGGCACGGCGCCGGATCCGTCCGCCGGCAGGCACAGGGTCCCGGAGACCGTGCTGCGCCGGACCAGGTGGAAGAACCGCGCGGAGGTCTTCAGCCGGTCCTCCAGGAACGCGCCCGCCAGGAACGGCCGCAGGACGTCGGCGATCGCGTCGTCCGACATGCCCGCTGCGGACAGGGCGGCCGAGGTGGAGCGGTCGCGGCGCCGTCGGACGGTGGACGCGGGCAGCACGGCGTCCCGTGCGGTGAGTGCCGCCGGAGCGGCGAGGCGTACGGGCCCGTGCGTCGTGTGGGCGACGAAGCTCGCCGTGAACGGACACAGTCGCAGACTTCGCAGTCCCAGGCGCCGGTTCACCTGCGGATCCAAGGTGTTGAACACCTGGAAACCGCGATCCAGCAGGGATCCGTCCCGCCGGTCCGCGCGCATCCGGCCGCCCACGCCGTCGGACGCCTCCGGCAGGGCCACCCGCCGTCCGGTCCGGCACAGGTCCAGGGCACACGCCAGGTCGGCCCGGCCCGCACCGACGACGACGGCGTCCGGTGCCCGGCGGTGCATGTCGCTCACCACCGGTGCTCCGCGGTGTTCGTCGCTCATACGTCTCCTCGGTCGATGCCGTTCCCGTGGCCGCCGAAAGCCGATCCCGTACGCTCCGCCTCCATCTCCACCTCCGAGTGTCGTCCAGTACCCGCGACCGGCCGGGCCAGACCCGATGCCGGAACCCGGCGAGAGAGCACCCGCCGAACACGACACGGCCGTCGCCACCGCTACAGCGGACCACGTCCCGCGGCCATGGCTCGGACGCCACGGCCCAGCGCGGGGCGGATTGCGACACGTGACCGGACTACGACGCACCTACGACACCGACTCCTCCAGGACGGCGACCGCCTCGGCAAGCCCCGACGGACGCGCGAGACCGGCCACCCCCTGCCCCGCCCAGCCGGGTCCCAGGGTGAGGACGATCGGCCTGCGACGGGCTCCGCGCACTCCCCACTCCATCGCCGCCACGTGCTGGGCCAGCGGGCGGCTGGCGGTGGCGCGGGACTGCGCCCACAGGCCCACCGCGGCAGGCCCGGTCCTGCGCACCGTCGCGACGAGCGACTCGACGGGCAGGGCACCGCCGAACATCCGCACCGGCATGCCTCGCTCCGTCAGCGCCGCGGACAGCGCCTCCAACGGCAGCGTGTGGTTCTCCCCCGGCACACACGCGAGCACCGTGGTGGCCCCGGGACGGTCCGCGACCGTGCGGGGCGTGGCGCGCCGCAGCGCGCCGGAGACGTGCCAGGACAGGAAGTGCTCGACCTCGACGTACTTCTCGCCCGAGGTCTCCCACTTGCGGCCGACGGCCTGGAGCGTCGGCACGATCACCTCGGTCCACGCGGCGACCAGTCCGTGTTCGGCGATCGCGGCGAGCAGCAGTTCGTCCAGGGCGGCGGCGTCCAGACGCAGGGCGGCCCTGGCGATTCCCCTGCACTCCTGACGTACGTCGCCGAGTTGCAGACCGCTCCCCGCCCGGCTCCGGCGCCGGGCCTGAGCCCGATCCGGCCCGGCGCCGGAACGAGACGGAGGAACCGCCGACCGTTCCCCGCTGCGCGCGAGGCGGGCCGCCTCGGCCGGCGGCAGCCCGGTCGCCGTCAACGCGCACATCCGCTCCAGCTTCGCCACGTCCGCCGCCGTCCAGCGCCGGTGCCGGCCACCCGTGTGCGCGTCCGGCCCCAGCCCGTACCGGCGGTCCCATGTGCGGACCGTGGTGGGAGCCACCCCCAGACGCCGGGCCACCTCGCCGGTGGTCAGTCCACCGGACAGCGGACCGCCGTCACCGGCTCGGTTCGCACCGTCTTCCCTCCGTACACCCGTGCCTCCACTGTACGACGCACAAACGACGCGTGTTGCCTGCGTCGTTTGTGCGTCCAAGACTGGAAGCACGCCCACGGTGGCAACGCAAGCCGGATCGGCGCACTCGCCGTTCGGCGGACGTCCCTCCGCCCCTACGGGGGCGGACGTCCCTCCGCCCCCGTAGGACGCACGGCAGGAGGAAGGGCCATGAACAACCACCCGCGACCGACCACCACCCTCGTCCCGCCCGTGGAAGAGACGCGGTACGAGGAGGAGCTGGCCCGCGGCCTGGTCGGGGCCGACGAGGAAGCGTTCGAAGCCATCTACCGGCGCTGGGGCTCACTGGTGCACACCATGGCCACCCGGTCCCTCGGCGACACCCATGAGGCCGAGGACGTCACCCAGCAGGTGTTCATCGGTGCCTGGCGCGGGCGGCACGGCTTCCGGCCCGAGCGGGGCGCGCTCGGCGCCTGGCTGGTCGGCATCACGCGCCGCAAGATCGTCGACGCGCTCGCGGCCAGGGGGCGGCGGCTGGCCGTCGTCGAGTCGGCCACTCAGGACGCCGCGCCCGCCCGGCTCGTGCAGCGGGCGCCGGACGAGGTGCTGGACCGCGTGCTGCTCGTCGAGGCCATGTCCTGGTTGCCGCACGCGCAGCGCCAGGTGCTGTGCATGGCCTTCTACGAGGACCTGACGCATGTCCAGATCTCGGAACGCACCGGCATGCCCCTGGGGACGGTCAAGAGCCACGCCCGCCGCGGACTGCATCGGTTGCGCACGTGCGTCGACCAGGACAACGCCCACGGCACCGACGTGTGACCACATCGAGGAAACGGTGCCTCGGCGCATCCACGTCGCCGCCCACCCGCGAAACAACGGTGAGACGCCGCAGCAGGCGGTGACTCTCGACGAGGGGATGATTCCCATGACCAACCGGACCACCATCGCCGTCGCCGCCTCCGCCGGGGCCTGCGCCCTGGCTCTCGGCGTGAGCGCACCCGCTCTGGCGGCCCCGGGCCAGGCGCAGGACGAAGCCACGGTGTCCGTCTTCCACGGCATCCCCGGGATGACGGTCGACGTCTACGCCAACGGCGACGAGCTGCTCAGCGACTTCAAGCCCGGCACCGTGACGGACCCGCAGTCCCTCGACGCGGGAACCTATGACATCCAGATCTTCGAAGCGGGCCAGGGCCCCGACGGCACTCCCGCCCTTGAGAAGCAGGTGAAGGTTCCCGAAGGCGGCAACGCCACCGTCGCCGCTCACCTCTCCGCCGACGGCAAGCCCCGGCTGACGGCGTTCACCAACGACGTCTCCAAGGTGGACGCCGGCAAGGCCCGCCTGACCGTCCGCCATGTCGCCGCCGCGCCCGCGGTGGACGTACGTGCCGGCGGACAGCCCGTCTTCACCGGCCTGACGAACCCCGACCAGGACACCGCAGCCGTCGACGCGGGCACCGTGAACGCCGACGTCGTCCTCGCGGGCACGGACACCGTGGCCGTCGGACCGGCCGAACTCGGCCTCAAGGAGGGCACGAGCACCATCGTCTACGCCTGGGGCAGCGCCGAGGACGAGAACCTGGCCCTGGCGACCCAGACGTTCACCGGCATGGAGACGATGCCGAAGGCGGTGCACGCGGGTGGCAGCGGTGCTGCCGTCACGCAGAACTCCCCCGATCAGTGGCTCGCCTGGGCCACGGCGGCCGGTGCGATCACCCTGTCGGGTGTCATCGTGGCCCGGGTCGCCGGCCGGCGTGGCTGACGCCGTGCGACGGCTGACCGGACCGGCGACGACGGCTGCCACTCTGGCGGCCGCCCTCGCCTTTTCGGGTGCGCCGTCGGGTCGGGCGCCCGCACCGCCCGACTTCGGATCCGCACCTTCGCAGCAGCGGACGGCATCGACGCCGCCGTCCAGCGGCGCGGAGTCACCGGAGGACACCGCCGCGGCCGCACTGCCCGAGCGTGTCCGGGTCCGCGACGTTGGTCTGGACGCGCGGGTGCGGCCGGTCGGCCTGACCGAGGAGGGAGCCATGACCGTCCCCGAGGACCCCGCCGTGGCCGGCTGGTACCGCTACGGCCCGGTCCCCGGGAGCCCCGCGGGATCGGCCGTGCTCGTCGGACACGTGGACAGCGAGTCGGGCGCCCTCGGCGAGTTCGCCGCGCTGTACGACGTACGGCGCGGCGACCGCGTCGAGGTCCGGCGGGCGAAGGCCCCGCCGATGGTGTACCGCGTCGCCTCGCGCACCACCGTGCCCAAGGACGAACTGCCGCCCTCCGTGTTCCGCCGAACGGGCGGCCCGGTCCTCACACTGATCACCTGCGCACCGCCGTTCGAACCGGAGCGCGGAGGCTACCTGGCCAATCTCGTCGTCACGGCCGAGCCGGTGCGTGGATGACGGCGTCGTCTCACACGTCACGGCCTTGTGCGTGCATGCCGCGGGAACGAGCACTACGAGACACGGGAGAGCGCAGTGAGCCACGTGGACCCGTCTCACCTGGCGGAACTGGCACTCGGTCACGCGAACGGCGACGAGGACGCCGACGCCCTGCGGCACATCGCGTCGTGTCCGCGCTGTCGCCGTGAACTGGCGCAGACGACCCGCGTGGTGGCCGCGGCGCGGAGTGCGCGGGCGTCGGACCTGCCGACAACTCCGCCCGAGCGTATGTGGCAGCGCATCGCCCAGGAGGTTCTCCATGAACACGGCACACTCCCCCACCCCGGAAAGAACCACACCCGCCGGTCGCCGGCCATGGGGACTTGCGAGGTACGTGGCGCACATGGCCCGCGTAGCGTGCCGGCAGCCGGAGCACGCGCGGGCTTCCTCGCACTCGCTCTGGCGGCGGGCGTCCTGCTTCTCCGGTGGTTGCGGGCAAGGGCCGGTCGCACGGCGCCCGACCGGCGGCATCGGCCCTCGTGATGGCGCCGCGCATACTGAGTACGCCGTCACCTGCCTCAAGGCGGGCACGGTCGAACCCACTGGAGGACGCCCGACCCGCGTGGTTGCCCGATCAGGACGTCCTGCGTGACGAGGTCGGACCTCTCGGTCGCCGGCGTCGCCGCGGTGTCCCGGACGGCGGGCTCGTACACGAGGTGACGGTCGAGCGTCTCGTGGACGGCGACGAAGTGCGCCGCGGCTGCGTTCAAGCTGATGTGCCCCCACGCGTCGCTCGGTTGTCGCCGGTGTGGAGCGGGACGGGACGTCGCGCCGCCGCACTCCGTGTACCGACCCTTCGTCCGGCACCCTGGCCGGACCCACCGATCGGCGACGTCCAGGGGCCACAATGTGGCCGCCGCCGCCTTCATGGGCCAGGTCGGACCTCACCGCCCGACGACGGAGAAGACGGGCGGGGCGGAGCGGGGGCCGGTTCGCCGGTGAGTGTTCATCCCCGGCGAACCTGCGTGGGAGGCCTTGGCCTCACGCCCGCGTCTCTGTTGCGACCAGCTCGGCGTTGAGTGCGCGCAGGAAGTCCGCGATCGTCGCCAGCTGCTCCGGGGTGAACTGGCCGCGCGCGGTCTCAGTGGCCCGCGCGAGAGGGCTGAAGTACTCGCGGGCGAGCGCTCGGGCGTCAGGGTTGTACTCGAGGTGAACGACTCGGCGGTCCGCGGTGTCGCGCACGCGGCTGACGTGCCCCGAGCGCTGGAGCCTGTCGAGGCAGGCGGTGATCGCTCCTGAGGTGAGACCGAGCTCCTCCCGCAGACGCGTGGGAGTGACGGGGCCGTCGGCGGAAGCGGAAGGGTCCATGATCACAGCGAGTGCGTGAACGTCTGTTGGGTGCAATCCGTGCTGATGGGCGAAGTCCAGGGTACTTCTGTTCAGTTCACGGTTCAGCGTGCGCAGCAGGACGGCGTAGGCGAACAGGTCGCTGGCCTGGCCGGTGGTGTCCGATGGGCGTGACTGCATGCACCGATCATAGTCTTACTCAACCATTGAGATAGTTTAGCTTTGAGATACCTCTACTCGCTCGTCCCGATAGGGAGTCGATGAACAGCGCGCGTCGACCAGTCCGCCGGCTGGTCCCCCTCATCCTCGTAGTGGTCTGGCTCGGCCTGGGCGGAGCCTTCGGCTCCTACGCGGGCAAGCTCGGCGAGGTCTCCACCAACGACCAGACCGCTTTCCTGCCCCAGAACGCCGAGTCCACGAAGGTGATCAACCAGCAGAAGGCCTTCGACCAGCAGGAGACCCTGCCCACGATCGTCGTCTGGACCGCCTCCGATGGCGACGACGTCTCGCAGGCCCAGCAGAAGGCGGCCACCGCCGCCCTGCAGTCGCTGAACGGTGCGCAAGGCGTGGAGGGGACCCCCTCTCCCGCGTTCCCGTCGGAGGACGGCAAGGCTCTCCAGGGCGTCGTGCCGCTGTCTCCGGACCTTGGTGAAGAACTCGGCGAAACCCTCGACGAGATCCAGGCAGCAGCTGATGAGGTACCGGACACGCGAGCTCAGCTCGCCGGCCCGGCCGCGACCCAGGGAGATCTGGGGGAGGCGTTCGCCGGTATTGACGGGATTCTCCTCGGCGTGGCACTTGCCGCGGTACTGCTCATCCTGCTGCTGGTCTACCGAAGCGTTCTGCTCCCGTTCCTGATCATCAGCAGCTCCGTCTTCGCTCTCGGAGTCGCCGGCGCGATCGTCTATGTGCTCGCCGACCATGACATCGTTCGCGTCGACGGCCAGGTCCAGGGCATCTTGTCCATCCTGGTGATCGGCGCGGCCACCGACTACGCCCTGCTGCTCACCGCGCGCTTCCGTGAGGAACTGGCCACGACCAGCGACCGCGTCGCAGCCGCCTGGGCCGCCACGCGAGGCTCGTTCGGAGCCGTCGTCGCCAGCGCCGCGACCGTCGCGCTCGGCCTGCTCGCTTTGCTTCTGAGCGACCTGACCAACAACAGGGCGCTCGGACCGGTCGGTGCGATCGGGGTGGTCTGCGCCGTCGTCACGACCCTCACCTTCCTTCCCGCCGCCCTGGCCCTGATGGGCAAGGCCGCTTTCTGGCCTGCCAAGCCGAAGCCGGCGGACGCGGAAACGGGCGGTCACGGCATCTGGCGCCGCGTCGCCCACTGGCTGGACGCCCGTCCCCGACAGCTGTGGATCATCACCACGGGTCTTCTGCTGATCGGTGCGGCGTTCTTCCCCGCCCTGCAGTCCAAGGGCGTACCGCTCGACGAGCTGTTCGTCAACGACGCCCCGTCAGTCGCTGCCCAGCAGACCCTGGGCAAGCACTTCCCCGGCGGCTCCGGCCAGCCGGCGGTCATCATCGCCGACGCCGACAACCAGACCGCGGTACAGAAAGCCGCAGCCCAGACGCCGGGAGTGGCCGACGTCCAAGTGGCCACCAGCACTCCCGGCGGAAAGCCGCTGGTCGTCGACGGGCTGGTCCGCATCGACGCGACTCTGAGCGCCGCTCCGGACAGCGACACCGCCAAGGAAACCGTCCAGAACCTCCGTGACCAGGTCCACGCCGCCGACGCCGAAACAGTGGTAGGCGGCTACACGGCTCAGCAGTACGACACCCAGCGCACGGCAGAACACGACAAGAACCTCATCATTCCCGTCGTCCTCGCGATCATCCTCGCCATCTTGGTCGTCCTCCTGCGGTCCCTGCTCCTGCCTGTGCTTCTGGTGGCCACGGTGGGCCTGAACTACCTGGCGACCCTCGGCATCGCGGGACTCGTCTTCGAGCATGGCTTCGGATTCTCCGGCACGGATGCTTCCGTGCCTCTCTACGGATTCGTCTTCCTCGTAGCGCTGGGAGTCGACTACAACATCTTCCTCATGTCCCGTGTCCGTGAGGAAACGCTCCGCTTGGGCACCCGGCAGGGGATGCTCCGGGGCCTCATCGCCACCGGCGGTGTGATCACCTCGGCCGGAGTGGTACTGGCTGCCACCTTCGCAGCGCTCCTCGTCATCCCCCTCGCCTTCCTGGCCCAGATCGCCTTCATCGTCGCCTTCGGCGTCCTCCTCGACACCATTGTCGTGCGGTCGCTACTGGTTCCCGCTCTGGTCAGGGACATCGGGCCCGCGGTCTGGTGGCCCAGCCGACTGGCCAGTGCAGCAGACGACGAGCGTTCGCTTCCGACCGCGACCGACACGAAGGCAGCGGCCTAGATGTTCTGTCCCGGGAGGTTGTGGGCGGGTGAGCCACATCTCGGCTGAGGGATCTTGAACAGGTGAGGGCCTTCCGGTTCGGTGTGGATCGCGACGTCTACACCTGACCGAAAGGCCCTCGTGCCCCACCGTAATGCACCGCTGACCGAGACCGGACGGCTGCGCCTGGCCCCGGCCCGGCGCAGCGGAGCCTCGGGTTGACCCACCACCCCCACGAGGACACGAGCCATAGTCAGCGGTCAGTTCTCAGCTGGACCATTAACTGCAAGCTCTCGCGCGCAAGCCCGTGCTCTCCCAGGCGCGACCGCGCTCGAAAAGGCCCGCTCCGGGCCTGTGCGACATCGCTCCGCTGCCGGCTGCCGCCCCCGCCCCGCCTTCCTCCCCGCCGCACATGGCCAGAGGCCGAACACCACGCCACAACGCGCCCTGCACACCCTCCCGCCCGAAGGCGGGAGGGGCTTTCGTCGTGGCCCGCGTCAGCGAATCGCCAAGAGTGCTGCGGCACCAGCCCGGCCGGTGACCTTCTGTGGAAGGCTGGTTCCGGCAGGTCGGGCCGAGTACCGGCGGCGGTTGGGAGAACGCGACGTGGCTGATCCCGCGGTTGAGATCACCGCTTCGGGCAGTTGTCTGGTGGCCAGGGTCAGCGGCGAGATGGACTATCTGACGGCCCCGGTCTTCCGGGAGCGGTTCGTGGAGCTGATCAGCCGGGAGCGCTACGTCGTGCTGGATCTGTCGAATGTCTCGTTCTGTGACTCGGCCGGCCTGAATGTCCTGCTCAGGACGCGACGGCAGGCCGAGGCGAGAGCGGTGGTTCTGGCTCTGGCGTGCGTGCCGCCGCGGGTGCAGCGGCTCTTGGAGATGACCGGGGCGGACCAGGTCCTACGTGTCTACGGCACCGTCGCCCAGGCCCAGGCGGCCTGCGAGAGGTAGACCCTGCTTACCAGGTGGTTGGCCGGCTGTGACGGCGCTGAGCGGGGCTGTCCGGCCCTGCACGACCAAGCCTCGCATCCTCACCCTGCCGAACCCTCGGCACCCTGCGGCCAGCCGCGTTGGCAGCGGAACGGTGTGCAGGCGCCGGGCACTTGCAACCATCCGCGCGGCGTGGTCAGCCTTGTCGGTCATGAGCCCCGCCTGACGCGGCGTCAGGCCGAACGGCGCGTCCTGCGCCTGTGCCCGTCGGCACCGCCCTGGTCCTTGCCTTCACCACCGCGGTCCTGGTCGCCCTCGTCGTCGCCCACCGCCGCCAGCGCGTCGACGAGGACGTTGGCACAGCCTCAGGAGGGGAGCGGTTGTCGCTCAGGTCCTCGCGGGGTGGGCGGTGACGACCAGGTTGGCTCGGTACTCCTTGGTTGTTTCGTCCCAGTCGGCGCAGGTGAGGAGTGTCAGCTGGGGGTGGGCGGTCGGACCGTAGACCGAGTCGGAGGGAAGAAAGTTCTTGCCGTAGACACGCATGGTGGTGACGGTGAAGTGCGCGTCGCGGCCGTCTTCGCGCTCCACCGTGATGCGGTCGCCTGCGCGGAGGGCACCCAGGCCGTAGAAGGCGGCGGGGCCGCTGGTGGAGTCCAGGTGTGCGGCCAGGACGGCGTTGCCTCGTTCCCCGGGAGCGGCGGAGCCGGTGTGCCAACCGGCACGGTCGGGGTCGGCCGGCAGGGCTACGGAGCCGTCCTTCGCCGTGCCGACCGCCTCCACGGGCGCGTCCAGGCCGACGCGCCCGGCCGTGATCCTGACCGGCTCGGAGGCGGGAAGGACGGAACTCCCGCGGCCGAGGGCGACTGTGGGCGGCTGGAGGTGTGCACGGGCTGACGGCGGCGGGCCAGGTGGCGGCTGATGGTAGGGCAGGAACGCGGCGGCCAGCAGGCCGAGCCCCGCGGCGGCGCATGTGGTGGCCGCCGCGGTGCACACGCCGCGGCGGCCTTTCACGCAGCGAAACCCCATACCAGCCGGGGTCAGCGCTGGCCTGCGCCGCGGCGGCGCAGGCCGTACGCGGCCATGGCTGCGACGAGGAGCGCGGCACCGCCGGCGGCTGCGGTGGTGTTGACGGAGGCCTGTGTTCCGCCCTGGCCGCCGTGCACGGCACCCTTGGCGGCTGTCTTCAGCACCCCGCACAGAGCGGGGTTGGTGGCCTCGGAGGGCAGCTTGGGGTCGAGGTCGCTGGGGCCGAGGTTGTCGTCGTACTTCCCGTTGCCGTTGAAGTCGATGCCGTGGACGACGACGACGCCGGTTCCCTCGCGCAGGCTCTTGGCGGCCTCGTCGCTGAGGTGGATGGTGCGCTGGTAGTGGACCTTGTCGCCGACCGGGAAGCGGTCCACGGCCAGTCCGGAGGCGGGGCTGGTGTCTCCGGTGGTGGTCAGCGAGGTGCCGATGCCGCCGTAGAAGGGGGCGCCGTCGGTGGTGTTGAGGAACGTCTTGCCGTTGCGCGTCTTGGCGACGGTTTCGGGCGGGCACTCGCCCTTGGCGTTGATGTGGAAGTGCTGGGCGTGCGGGGCTCCGGCCAGCAGGCCGCTGTGCCTGACCGTCACGTGGGCCTCGTTGCCCTCCAGGTGCACCACGGCCGTGCCCGATCCGGTCACCTTGTTGACCTTGAACGGGTTCAGCGTCGCGTGCAGCTTGATTGCGTGACCACCGCGGGAGGAATCACCGGCCACCGCCGCCGGGGCGAGCGCCACCGCGGGCGCCAGAGCAGCCAGTGCGGCAAGCGCACAGGCGGTCTTCTTCGTCATTCGTGTCTCCACTGCAGAGTATCGGCGCGGTCGGCACCGCCGTGTGGGCCCAGATCCCGGCCTCGCGGGCAACCGCTGCTGTCAAGCAACGAACCTGCCTCCCCGCCCGCCCTCATGCCACCCCGGCTGGCCCCATACCGGTGCGTAACGGGCGTCACCGACCGAGCACGGCACGTCGGCCGACACTCGTCATCACGCCTGCCACCTGCAGAAAGTGACCGTATGAGACCGCGGGGCGCGCGACCGGGACCGGCAACGGGCACCGCTACGGAAAACGGGTGCCCAACTGCCCGACCTCGGCCGCACCACTTCATGGCCGCCCACGACGGCGCTGGTTCTGTCACGCTTCCGGGAGCGACAGCGCTCAGGGCTGCTGGCCCCGACTCCAGGCAGGCCTGCCCGCCCTGGGTAACGGGCCCTCAGACGCGGCTTGCCCACGCCAGGTGCTTGTCCGAAGTCGACTACCGCTCCACCGTCTCCGTATGGTTCCGCGGCCTGTTCGTCCCCCAGCCCCAGCCCGAGGCCGTCTCCGGCACCCCGCTGCTGTTCGCACTGCACGCGCTGAGCGCTTTCCTGCTCTTCGCGGCCTGGCCGTTCACCCGCCTGGTACATGTGTGGAGCGCCCCGATCGGATAGCCGGCCCGGCCGTACCTGGTCTACCGGCGGCGAGCCGCATGAGTGACGAACCCGCGCTCGCACCGGACGCCACTGCCACAAGGCGCCCACGGCGCGAGCCGTGATGCCCCCACTGGAGGCGCAGTGGCAAGACAAGCGACAGCGGGGAGCCAACCCCACGGTGGCGCGGCCTGTCCGTGACAGCAATGGCTCTCGACCGTGTTCTCCTCCCCCCACAGTTCGCTCGGCGTGGCCGATCAGCCGGCCCCGCGTCTGGGCGGGCGACACGCGGTGACCGGCCGGGAGGCAGGGCGGGACACAGGCCCGGTCGCGGCCATTGCCGGCCGCCGTGGGCCGCGGCGAAGAACCTCAGCCGCCGGTGTCCGGGCATCCTCGTGCGATCTCTCCACCGTGCCGTGCACGAGGCGCCGCCGCCGACGCTCGATCGGACCCCCACTTCGTCGTCGACCGGCTACGAGCGCCCGCCACCGAAGCCACCGACCTACGACCCGATCACGGCCACCGGTGGTCACACACGACTCTGTCGGGGCGGGGTGCCTGCGATTACGTTTTACGGTAAGTGGCCTGGGTGAACCGGGCACTTCGAAAGTGGGGCCGGCGGCATGATCACGGCTGGGGAGGGCGCTGGCCGGCGGTCGCTGGACGGCGTCTCCACCTCGGCTTCGTCCGCCTTCGAGGGCGGCAAAGAGATCGCCGGGCCCTCGACTGGGCCCGCTCGTTCCTCGCCGCCGTCCAAGCCGTGGGGTCGGCTCTGACCGTGCTTCCGCTCGTCTCCGGGAACCGCTCGCTGTGCTGCTGCGAGGGGCACCGGCAAGCCCTCTCGTCAGGCCCGCTCTTCGGCATGGCCGTGGGGCCGGTCGGCCCGGCCAGGGGACCTGCGGCCCCTTCAAAGTCCCGACTCCGATAGCGACGCTGACATTGTCAGCCCTTGTCCGGGAGGTGGAGAACATGACCCGCACGATCATCGTGGGCCTCGACGGCTCGCCCGAGAGCCGCGCCGCCGCGGAGTGGGCGGCCCGCGAGGCAAAGCTGCACGGCCTGCAGGTGAAGCTCCTCCACGTATGGGAGCCGGTACCGGAACCAATGGCACAGGCGCCGCTGCTCGGTTCCGAAACGCATCAGCACTGGACTGAAAAGGTCCCCCGGGAAACGGCCAAGGGTCTCCGGCTGCGTCACCCCGGCATCGAGGTGACGACCGAGCACGTCGCCGGCCGCCCGAGCGAGCTGCTGTGCGAGGCGGCGAAGGCCGCCGAAATGCTCGTCCTCGGCTCGCGAAGTCTGAATGGCATCAGTGGGTTCCTGATCGGTTCGGTCGGCATGGCCGTTGTGGCGCATGCCGAGCGTCCTGTCATCCTGGTCAGGGCCGGTGAGCAGACGGCGGACGAGCATGAGTCGGGCCCGGCGGGAATTCCGTCGGCCGCTACCCGGTATCGACCGGTCGTGCTCGGCCTCGACATCGACAGCCTTGACGCGTCGGTGATCGAGTTCGCTTTTGCAGCGGCCGCCCTGCGCGATACCGGCCTGCGCGTCGTACACGGATGGAATCTGCCCCCTTACTACGTCTACGGCGCGACCGCCGACCTGGAACGGTATGACAAGATCGCCCGCCGGCACGCCTCCGCGCTCGCCGAGGCCCTGGGCCTGTGGCGGGAGAAGTACCCGTCCGTCGAGGTGGTCGAGGAGTCCCGTTCGGGCAACCCGGCCGGCCATCTAATTGACGCCTCCCACGGGGCCTCGCTGGTCGTAGTGGGCCGGCGGATCCGCCGCCACCCGATCGGGCTGCACATCGGCCGTGTCACACATGCTGTCCTCCATCACGCCACTGCCCCCGTCGCTGTCGTCGCGCACGACTGACGCACTGCACACAGGGCGGTCAAGGAAGGCGGGCGGCGGTCCGCGCCGAACAGTGCGCCAAGGAAGGACGAGGACGATGAACCTGCCGATCGTGGTCGGCGTGGACGGCTCCGAGGCCAGCCTGCGGGCCACGGACTGGGCTGCCGACGAGGCAGCTCTGCGGGGGGTGCCGCTGCGTGTGGTGCACGCCTCGCTCTGGGAGTGCTACGAACGTGCCGTCTTCCCCGCAGCGTCGAAGGGGTGGGAGCGGATACTCACCGACGTCCTCGTGGTGGCCGCGGCCGATCGTGCCCGGCAGCGGGTCCCGGACATGCAGATCGCCACACAGGTCGTGCCCGAGGGGCCGGTGCCCGTTCTGGTCCGCGAGGCACATGATGCGTCCGCGCTGATCCTGGGATGCCGGGACCGCGGCGGCGTCACCGAGCTGTTGCAGGGCTCGGTCAGCCTGACCGTGGCCGGCCTCGTCGGCTGTCCGGTGATCGTGGTCCGCGGCGACCGCTGTGGCAGGGAGAGGTGCGGCACGCATGGCCGTGTCGTGCTGGGCGTCGGTGAAGAGGCAGCAGGCGCGAACGCCGCCCGGTTCGCCCTGGAGGAGGCGGAGCGGCGGGGCGCCGTACTGGAGGCCGTGCGGGCTTGGCGGCGCCCGGCGCACGAGACCACGGACCACCTGATGCTCGTCGGGGAACCGGCAGACGTACGTGAGCAGCGGGCGGTGCAGGTCCTCGAAGCCGCGCTCCGTGAAGCCCCGGCGGGTGTACCGCTGCACAAGCGTGCTGTGGAGGGCCCGGTCCGGCAGGTGCTCCTGGACGCCTCCCACGACGCCGACCTGCTGGTCTTGGGTGCGCGGCGCCACCCTGGGCACTTCGGGCTGCGCCTCGGCCGGGTCGCCCACTCGGCGCTGACCCATTCCGCCTGTCCGGTCGCCGTGGTGCCTGAGCAGCCACGACACCTGTAACCCCCCTCTCCGAAGGAGTGCGGCACGCACAGGCTCCTCGACCCGACGCCCCTCGACCCGACGGTCCTCGTCGCGCATGACTGACGGAGAACGACGGTGAGGAGGCAGCCTGCCGGTCGGCTCTCTCAACCACCGCGCGTATCCGGCACACCGGGGACGAACAGCGGGCCCGCACGGCCGATCGCCCCCCCCCGGGACGACCTCGAACAGCCCTTCGAGCCGCCGGATGTCCGACGTGTCGAGAGATCATGCGCAAGGCCACCATGACGTACGACGCGCTCGTCCGCGACCGCGACGGAGGTTTCGGCCGCGTCCTCGTCGTCATCCGTGTCTACTCGGCGAGACCGATCACCCGGCCCCGCGGCTCGGCGCGCAGGGCCCCGTAGCCCGGGTGCACCGGGGCGCAGGTCCGGCCGGCGGCCATCGCGGCGGAACGGCGGCTCGCCGCGAAGAACCGCAGCCGCAGTTCTTCCGGGGACATCTCCTCGTAGAACTGTGCAACCGCTCGTGGTCGCCCCGCTGCACGCGGCGTATACACACGGTCGCGCCGTCGTCGCGCAGGGTGTGGCTCGTCGAGCACCTGCGGCATGTGTCAGACACCCCCTAGCTAGGTTCTGTCTCTTTGGTCAACCTCGGGTCCAGATGAGGATGCCCGCGAGGTGAAGTGCGGCCTGCCTGGTAGGCGATCGCGAGTTTGTCGGTCCGTGTGGCCAGGCCGCGCCACTGCTTGAGGCGGTTGATGCATCGCTCGACGGAGTTCCGCTGTTTGTGGACCTCGCTGTCGAAGCGGGGCGGCCGGCCACCGAGCCGGCCTCGCCGCAGGCGGTGGCCGACTTGGTCGGAGGGCTGCGGGATGACCGCACGGATGCCGCGGCGCCGCAGGTGGCTGCGGATGGCGCGTGAGGAGTACGCGCGGTCTGCCAGGACGGCCAGGGGCCGGGTCCGAGGTCTGCCCGGGCCATTGCGGGGGACGCGGATGCGGGACATCACCGTCTCGAAGGCGGGTGCGTCACCTGCTTGGCCTGCGGTGACGGTGAAGGCGAGGGGCCGTGCGCGGCCGTCTGCGGCCAGGTGGACCTTGGTGCTCAGTCCGCCGCGGGAGCGTCCGAGTGCGTGATCGGCGGGTTCACCGGAGCGGGCCGCCCCCTTTTGAGTGCCCCGGCAGCGTGCTGGTGAGCTCGAACGACCGTGGAGTCCACCGACATCCAGTCGAGGTCGTCGTCGGCGTCCGCCGCCGCCAGGACGGCGGCGAGGATCATCTCCCAGGTGCCGTCGACGGCCCATCTGATCAGCCGCTTGTGAGCGGTCTTGAACGAGCCGAGCTCGTCGGGAAGGTCCCGCCAGGGCGAGTTGGTGCGGTACTTCCATGCGATGGCCTCAAGAGTGCGACGGTGGTCGGCCCATCGCCGGCCGCGTACCGGATCGGGCGGCATCAGCGGCTCGATCCGGTCCCACATCGCATCGGTGATCACTAATCGGACAGACACATCCGATCAACCGACCAACCCATCAAAGGGACACGCGCTAGGGTCAGTGTTGCGGCGCGTTGTTCGAGGAAGGCGCGGGCGGCCGGGTCGTCGCTGAGCACCGCCGCCTCGGCGAATGCTGCGACGGCCTCCGCCTTTCGGCCGAGGCGTGCCAGCAGGTCGCCGCGCGTCGCGTGGTAGGGCTGGAACCGCCGGCGTTCGGCCGGCAACCCGTCCAGCAGCGACAGCCCGCGTTCCGCGGAGTCCGTGCGTGCCACGACGGCCGCCTGTGCGACGCGGCTCCCCATACTCAGCGCGACCGCGACCAGGGCCGCGTAGAGGGTGCGGAGCGCGGCCCAGTCGGTCTCACCGGTGCGGGCCCGGTCGCAGTGCACGGCCTGGATGGCGGCCTCCATCTGGAACCGGCCCGGTGCCCGGCCGGGGCGTTCGGCCCGCCGCAGGTACTCCTCCCCGCGCGCGATGAGCGCCCGGTCCCACCCAGCCGTGTCCTGCTGGTCCAGCGGTACGTAGGTCTCGGCGGGTATCGCCCGGGCGGCCGCCAGCGCCAGCAGCGCCGCCAGCGACCACGCCTCGGGCTCCTCGCCGAGCAGGGTGGCCGTCGTGACGGCGAGGTGCAGGGCCTCAGCAGCGAGCGGTTCTCCTTCGCCCCGTCTCGGCGCGGCCAGCGCGAAGCAGCCGTAGATCGCCTCCAGCACCCCCGGAAGGCGCTCCGGCATGGCCTGCCGTCCGGGGATGACGAACGGAATGCGCGCGTCACGGATGCGCCGTTTGGCACGCACCAGCCGCTGCGACATGGCACCGGCGGGCACCGCGAAAGCCCGGGCGATCTCGGCGGAGTCGAAGCCGAGCACGGTCTGCAACATCAGCGGCGTGCGGACGTTGGCGGCGACGGCCGGGTGAGCGCAGACGAACAGGAGGGCCAGCCGCCGGTCCGGGATCGCGTCCGGGTCGAGATCCTCCAGGGGTGAGACGGCGTCCGCGCCGGTGTCGGTGGCCGCCTCCAGCGGCTGGTTACGGCGGTGCGCGGCGGATTTCCAGACGTCCCTCTGCCGGTTCCGCGCGACCGTCAGCAGCCAGCCTTCCGGGTTGCGCGGCACGCCTTCCCGTGGCCAGGCGGTCAGGGCCTGCTCGAACGCCTGCACCAGGGTGTCCTGGGCGAGTTCGAGATCGCCGGTGGGGGCCGCCAGCAGCGCCACCAGCCGGCCGAACGAGGTCCGCGCGGTGCGCTCGGCGACGGACGCGACGGATGCGACCTCTGCGGCCGTCCCGGCCCTCTCTGTCGTCTCGCCAGTCATGAGGACGGAACCCACCTCCCCTCCTCGAGATGCACGGCACCAGGCCGGATCTCGACCGTGCCCCACGAAGCGGGAGGTGCCTGCCGTGCCCACTCGAGGGCGGCGTCGAGATCCGGCACGTCGATTACGATCACACCGCCGAGCTGCTCCCTGGTGTCAGCGAACGGCCCGTCCTGAATGCGCGGCTCTCCCTCGACCAGGGTGAGGGTCGTCGACATCGCCGAGGGCTGCAACACCTGGCCGCTCACCAATACGCCGGCCTGCTCCAGCGTCCCGGCGTAGGCCGCGAAGGCCCGCATCCCGGCGGCCATCGCCTCCTCGCCGATCGACTCGTCGGTCTCCTCGCCGTAGTGGAACAACAGTGTGTACCGCATACCGCCACCCTTACACAGCCGAGCCGGACCGGTCGGGTCGCTTGACCCGGTACCGCGCGACCACGACGCCGGTCGTGGACGTGACCGACTCCTCCATTTCCAGATCGGCGCGTTCCCCCTCGCCAAACAGCCGGGTACCCGAACCGAGCACGATCGGATGGATCAGCAGCACGTACTCGTCCACCAGCCCCGCCGCGTGCAGGGAACGCACCAGCTCTCCGCTGCCGAGGATGGTGATCACCCCGTCGACGTCCCGCTTCAGCGCGGCCACGGTCTCGCTCGCCTCTCCGGGCAGGAGGGTGGAACGGGGGAAGGCGGGCTCAGTGCCCGCGTCGCGCGAGACGACGTACTTCCGCTGGCCCACCAGAGCCTCGGTGAACGGATTGGGCTCCGGAACCGAGGTCCAGTAGCCCAGCAGGTCCTCGTACGTCCGCCGCCCGAACAGCATGGCTGCGGTCCTGCCGATACTCGAGCCGGCGAACTGCCCGATCACCCCGTCGGCGTAGCCGTTGCCCCACCCTCCGTGGCGGAAGCCGGCACGCGTGTCCTCGTCCGCCCGTCCTACGCCCTGCATGACTCCGTCCAGGGCCACACTCTCGAAAACGCTGATCGTGCCCATGACGATCGCCTCCTCCGTATCGCCTCCCGGACCACGGCATGCGGCCCGGCACAGTGATGACGAGCCGAGGAGCCCGGGACAGACATCCCCAGGAAGATTTCTTTTCAGACGCCCCCGCAGCCGTCAGGACGGCCCGCTCGACGCCGCTCCACAACCCGCATCCGGCTTCCCGCCGCAGGACACTCCGTGCAACTCGCCTCGTACGTGTCGGCGGCTGGTCGGCGGCCATCGAGAAGGCTCGGAGCCGTCAGGGGGCCGCTTCCCACACGGTGACGCTGCCCATGTAGCTGCCGGTGGCCTTGTCGAAGGACTCGACTGTTACTGCTCATCAGGAGACGGCGCACTCGTCCCTGTCACTCGGCTCGCAGTTCCGCCACTGATCAACCCATCAAAGAGACACGCCCTAGCCGCCCCCACGTCAAAGAACGGTCAGCCCTTGCGGCCGAGCCGCGCGCGTCCGGTGCGCCAGGCGTGTTCGGCCAGCAGCACGGTGGAGGCGGTGGCCAGGCAGACGGCCCACTGAAGGGGACTGAGGGGAACGGTGTCGAAGACGCCGTGTGCGTAGGGGACTTGAACCGCGACGACCTGCAGCGCGAGGACGACTCCAAGGCAGATCCACAAGGTGCGGTTGTGCAGTTGGTGGCGACCGAGCACCGGGCCGTCCTCGCTTCGCGCGGCCAGGGCGTTGAACAGTTGGAAGAGCACGAAGGTGGTGAAAGCCATGGTCGCGGCGGTCGCTGTGCCGGTGAGGTGACGGCCGGCTGAGAAGACGGCGAGGGTGCCGGTGGCCATGACGGTGCCCGAGCGGGTGATGGCGGCCAGGCGGCGGACATTGAGGATGCGGTCGCCGGGCGGGCGGGGCGGGCGTCTCATCACGTTGTCCCGTGGGGGATCGATGCCCAGGGCCATCGCGGGCGGCCCGTCCATGATGATGTTGACCCACAGCAGCTGGATCGCGGACATGGGCGCCGGAAGCCCGGCCAGCACGGCGGCGAGCAGGGTGAGGATGGCGCCGATGTTGGTGGAAAGTTGGAAGCGGACGAAGGTGACGATGTTGTCGTAGATGGAACGGCCTTCGCGCACCGCTCGGACGATGGTGGAGAAGTCGTCGTCGGTCAGCACCATGTCGGCGGCTTCCTTGGCGACATCGGTGCCGGTGACGCCCATGGCGACGCCGATGTGAGCTGCGCGCAGGGCGGCCGCGTCGTTGACGCCGTCACCGGTCATGGCCACGATGTGGCCGCGCCGGGCGAGGGCGCGCACGATGGTGACCTTGTGTTCGGGGGCGACACGCGCGAAGACGCCGATGTCCTCGATGCGGTCCTCGAGGTCCTGTTCGCTCATCCCGGTCAGTTCGGTGCCGGTGACGACGTCGCCGGAGATGCCGACTTCACGGGCGATGGCGGTGGCGGTGTCGGCGTGGTCCCCAGTGATCATTTTGACGGTGACGCCGGCGGTCTGGGCGAGGGCGACGGCGTCGCGCGCCTGAGGGCGGGGCGGGTCGGCGATCCCGGCGATCGCGGTCAGGGTCAGTCCTGTCACCTGCTGCGGGTGCGGCTGGTCCTGGTCGGCCGCGGTGGCGGCGGCGAGGACCCGCAGGCCCCGGCTGCCCATGCGGCGGGCGACCGTGGTGATCTCGGTGCGCCACTCAGTGGTCAGGGGCGCGGGTCCGCGGCCGGTCAGGACGTGGGTGCAGCGGTCCAGCAGGACGTCCACGGCGCCCTTTGCGTGGACGCGGGTGCGGCCGTCGGTATCCGTGTGGAATGTGGCCATGTACTTGGCGGCCGGGTCGAAGGGAACCTCGGCGGTGCGCGGGTTGCGTTCCCGCAGGGTCGCGGCGTCGAGGCCCGTCTTGGCGGCGAGCACGAGCAGGGCGCCCTCGGTGGGGTCTCCGATGATGCCGTTGCCGTCGGGGGTGAGGCGGGCGTCGTTGCACAGCGCGAACGGCAGGATCGCGTCGTGCAGCCGCGGGGTTGCGTCCCCGATGTCGGCGGTGCGCACCGTGCCGGCGGTGTCGTAGCCGTCGCCGGTCACGTCGTACAGGCGTCCGGCGGACCACAGTGCGCGAGCGGTCATCTCGTTCAGGGTCAGGGTGCCGGTCTTGTCGCTGCACACCACGGTCGCGGAGCCGAGCGCCTCGACGGAGGCCAGGCGTTTGACGATGGCACCGCGGCGGGCCATGCGGTACACGCCCAGGGCCAGAGTGAGGGCAAGGACAGCGGGCAGGCCCTCGGGGATCGCCGCGACCGCGAGGGCCACCGCCCGCAGCGCCAGGTCCGCCAGGTCCTCGCCCCTGATGAGGGCCACGAGTGCGTAGGCGGTCACGGCGACACCGCTGACCACGGCCAGGCGTCGGCCCAGGCTGTCCATCTGGACCTGGAGCGGGCTGGGCGGTTCGCTGCCGGTGCGCAGCGCCTCGGCGATCGCTCCCACCTCGGTGCGCATGCCGGTGGCGGTGACGATCATCTCGGCGCGCCCGCGGGTGAGGGCGGTGCTCATGAAGAGCATGCCGGTGCGTTCGGCGACCGGAACAGGCTCGTCTCCGTCGGCCGCAGCGGGTGCGGTGGTCTTGGCCACGGGGTGGGACTCGCCGGTCAGGGCGCTCTCGGCGGCTTCGACGGATGCGGCGACCACCAGGCGTCCGTCGGCCGGAATGCGGTCGCCGGCTTCGAGCAGAACCACGTCGCCGGGCACCAGGTCGCGCGCCGGAACCATACGGACCTGGCCGTCGCGGCGTACCCGGGCGGTGGGGACCAGCATCTGACGCAACGCTTCCAGGCTGCGCTCGGCGCGGCGTTCTTGCAGGTAGCCGATAGTGGCGTTGATGAGGAGGACGACGGTGATGACGAGGGCGTCCTTGATCTCACCGATGATCCCGGCGACGACGGCGGCGACGAGCAGGATGCCGATCAGCCAGCTGCGGAACTGGTCCAGCAGGCGCAGCCACTGCGGTCTGCGAGCCGGCTCGGCCAGTTCGTTGGCTCCCCAGGTGGTCTGCCGCTGCTCGGCGTCCGCTGTGGACAGGCCCGCTGCCGGGTCCACGCTCAGGAGGCCCGCCACCTCGGCGGCATCGCGCCGGTAGGCGTGCGCCATCGGCTCTGGCTGCTTCCGGCTCGGCGGGGCTTCTGGCGCGGCGGTGGTGTGGGCCTGCTGAGGCATGATCACTCCTCGCCGCGGACAACAGTGACCGGGCAATGGGCGTGGTGGAGCAGGGCCTGACTGACGGAGCCGAGGAGCAGTCCCGTGAAGCCGCCGCGACCTCGGGCGCCTGTCACGACCAGTTGGGCGTCGTGGCTGGCGCCGATCAAGGCCGGACGGACTCGGGAGCGCAACAGGCGCCGCTCCACCGCGACCTGGGGGTATTCCTCCTGCCAGCGGGCCACCGCATCGTCCAGCAGGTGCTGCTCGGCTTCGCGCAGCCGCTCGGCGTCCGCCACCACGGCCGTCAGCGGATCCCCGGGGCCCTCGTACGCCCGTTCGCTCCAGGTGTTCCACACGTGCAGCGCCACCAGCGGTGCCTCGCGCAGTGCGGCCTCGGCGAACGCGAAACCGACCGCCTCCTCCCCCGCTTTGGAGCCGTCCACCGCCAGCAGCACGGGACCGGCGGGGTCCGGGCGCCCGCGCACCACCATGAGCGGGCAGTGGCCGTGGGCGGCCAGATGCACCGCGGTGGAGCCCAGCAGCAGCCCGGTGAAGCCGCTCAGGCCCCGGCTGCCGACCACCGCCAGTGCGGCGGTGCGCGACTCGATCTCCAGCACCGCGAGCGCCTCACCGGCCACGACGGACCGGGTCACCTCGATGCCCGGCACGACGGCGTGCGCCCGTTGCTCCGCCCGGGCCAGTGCGCCCTCCACCATCGGCTCCAGACTGTGTCCGGCCGGGTTCCACGGTGGGGCGCCCGACGGCAGGTGCGCGGAGGGGTGGCCGAAGGCGTGCACGACACGCAGCGGCGCCCCGCGCAGCCGCGCCTCACGGGCGGCGACATCGACCGCGTCAAGACTGGACGCAGAGCCGTCCACCCCTACGATCACCGGATCAATCACTGGTCTCTCCCGTCCATGGCGCCGCCGACGTGCGGCCTTTCGGCTCCAGCTTCGGCGCAGTCCTCCACCGGGAACAGGGGCCATCGGGCCGTCCGAGGGGCCACTCGGCCCTGCCGGCTCCGTCCCGAAGGTCAGGACACTGGCCGCCGGACCGTATGCACCGGACCGGGCACCGGCGGCGCGCCGCTGCTCGAGTACCCGGTGAGGCCTGCCGAATATCTCTTGACGGCGGGCGGCGAGTACGGCCGCACCGGTATTCGGATTCGAGGCTGACGGGGTGATCCCAATGGACGTCAACGAGGTGCTGCTGCCCGGAGTGGGGCTGCGGTACGAGTTCGTCAACCACGAGGGCGACAGGGTCGGAGTCGTCGCCCAGCGCTCAGGGGACTTCGAGCTGGTGGTGTATCCCGGCGACGATCCCGACGAAGCCCGGTCGGTGCTCCGGCTCACCAGCGAGGAGGCCGACACCGTCGCCGAGATCCTCGGCGCCCCGCGCATCGCGGAGCGCTTCGCCGACCTGACCCGCGAGGTTCCGGGCCTGGGCGCCGAGCAGATCGAGGTGCGCCCCGGCAGCCCGTTCGCCGGCCGGGCGCTGGGTGACACCCGGGCACGGACCCGTACGGGAGCCTCGATCGTGGCCGTGGTCCGCGGCGAGGAAGTGATCGCCTCCCCCGGGCCGGACCAGACCCTGCGAGCCGGAGACGTCCTGGTGGTCATCGGCACCCGCGAAGGCATCGCCGGGGTTCAGCGGATCGTCCAGGGCTGACCGGTGCACACACCTATCGCCCTGTTGCTGGAGCTCGGCGTCATCCTGACCGCGCTGAGTGTCCTCGGCGCGGTGGCACGACGCTTCGCCCTGTCCCCCGTGCCGCTGTACCTGGTGGCCGGACTGGTTCTCGGCGACGGCGGCCTCACCCCGGTGCCGGCGGCCCGGGAGTTCGTCGACACCGGCGCCTCGATCGGTGTGGTCCTGCTGTTGCTGGTCATCGGCTTGGACTTCACCGTCCCGGAGTTCACCGCCAGTCTCCGCCGCCACCGGTCGTCCGCCGCCGTCGACCTCCTCCTCAACGCCGTGCCCGGCGCCGTGGCGGGATGGCTGCTCGGCCTGGACACCTCGGGGATCCTCGCCCTCGCCGGGGCCACCTACGTCTCCTCCTCCGGCATCGTCGCCCGCCTGCTGGCGGACCTGCGCCGGCTGGGCAACCGGGAGACCCCGGCCGTGCTGTCCGTGCTGGTGGTGGAGGACTTCGCCATGGCCGCCTACCTGCCTCTGCTCGCCGTCGTCACCTCCGGCGGCACCTGGTGGCAGGCGCTGCTCGCCGTCCTGGCGGCCACGGGTGCCGTCGTCGCGGCGATCGCCGCATCCGGCCGCTGGGGGCATCATGTCGGCCGGGTTCTGTCGCACCCCGACAAGGAGCAGGTCCTGCTCCGGGTTCTGGGCATCACCCTGATCGTCGCCGCACTGGCCGAGACCATCCACGTCTCCGCTGCCGTCGGGGCTTTCCTGATCGGGCTTGCGCTGACCGGCACCGCCGCCGAGCGGGCCCGGGCCGTGCTCAGCCCTCTGCGCGATCTGTTCGCCGCGGTGTTCTTCCTGGCTCTTGGTCTTTCTGTCGACCCCGGTGACCTGATGCCGATGCTGCCTGCCGCCGCGGCGCTGGCCGTGGTCGGCGCGGCCACGAAGCTGGCCGCCGGCTGGTATGCCGCCGGCCGCGACGGTGCGGGCCGCCGCGGCCGGCTGCGGGCCGGAACCGCGCTCGTCGCCCGCGGCGAGTTCTCCGTCGTCATCATCGGCCTGGCCGGTCCCGCCCAGGACCGTCTCGGAGCCCTGGTCACCACTTATGTGATGCTCCTGGCCGTCTGCGGACCCGTCCTCACCCGTTTCGCCCCCACCCGAGCCACAGCCCCGCTGCCCGCCACGGTCGCGGGGCCCGCTTCCGGGCCCCACGACCGGCGCCCTCAGTGACGCTCTGTCGTGCCCCGTACCACCGCGACCGGGCAGTGCGCGTGGTGCAGGAGGGCCTGGCTGACCGACCCGAGGAGCAGCCCGGCGAAGCCTCCGCGTCCCCGTGCGCCGACCACCAGCAGCTGAGCGGACCGGCTCGCCTCGATGAGCGCCTCCCTCGTCCCGCCGTGCACCACCCGGTGTTCCACCACCACACCGGGGTAGCGCTCCTGACGGCCGGCGAGCGCCTCGGCGAGCAGACGCTCCTCCTCCTCCGCCAGCGCTCCAGGGGGGTTCGCGTACGGCTCGGACGGATTTTGCGGGGCGGGCACCGGCGCGTTCCACGTGGTCCAGGCGTGCAGCGCCACCAACGGCGCCTTGCGCAGGGCGGCCTCGGCGAAGGCGAAGTCCACCGCCTCCTGCCCCGCGGCCGAACCGTCGACGCCCAGCACGATCGGACCGTCTGCGTGCGGCTGCTCGCGCACAACGAGTACCGGACACCGCCCGTGCGCCGCCAGATGCACCGCCGTCGAGCCCACCAGCAGCCCTACGAACCCGCCCATGCCCCGGGAACCGATCACCATCAGCTCCGCGGCACGCGACTGCGCCTCGAGAACCGTCAACGGCTCACCGGTCAGCACCACATGACTGACAGGGATGTCCGGCGCCACCGCCCGCGCCCGGCCGACCGCCTCGGTCACCAGGCGATCGACCATGTTCCGCAGCCCGCCCTCCGGCGGTCCCAGCGGCGACGGCCCCAACGGTACGTGCATCGCGGGCCAGACAAACGCGTGCACCACTCTCAGCCCCGCCCCGCGTGACCGCGCCTCCCCTGCGGCGACCTCCACCGCGGCCAGACTCGACGCCGAACCGTCCACACCCACGACAACAAGACCACTCACCATGCCTCCTCATACAGATGGCGTTAGCTGTCACGTCCAGGTTCAGCCCGCCAGCGCTCCGCTGGCTTTGGGCCGAGTGGCCGTCAGGAGGGCCAACCGGCACTCGCCAGAACCTGGCGTGCAGGACTGTGACCCGTCCGGCCTCGAGGGCAGGGCCACAGGGCCCTGGCGCACGTGGATCAGGCGTCCGGTGTCGGTGTCCCGTAGGTGCCGGGCGCCTCGTGGGCCACCCGGGAGCGGCTCGTCAGGCACCGCTGAGCGCAGAGGGCCGGGCGGCGGCCTCGACACAGGCCGCGCACACCGAGCGCCCGTCGTGCGGCCCCTGCAGCTGGCTACGTGATGTCCAGGACGTCCCGCACAGGTCGGCGCGGGGTGGCCGGGCCCCGCGGCCCGTAGCCGAGTCGCAGCACCATCTGCACCTGCCCGAGGCCCGAGGCCGGGTCACGGGCCAGCAGACGCAGCTCGCGATCCTCCAGCGCGTGCGAGGTCAGGGAGGTGGCCAGGTCGGCCAGGGTGGCCTCGAGGAGGACACGTTCGAGGGCCTGTCCCGCGCGCAGCCAGTCGGCGGGGCCCTCGCCGCGGGTGCTCAGCAAAGCCAGGTGCGGGGTGTGCTCGAAGGCGGTGGTGCCGCGGTCGGCCACCGGCCGGCGTCCGGAGAAGTCCCGCACTGGGGCTTTGCCGTCGCGCCTGCGCGGGCCGAAGGCGTACTCGGGGACGCCGTCGACGGCGGTGTCCGCTTCTGCTCCGAGCCGGGTCCAGCGGACCAGGTCTTGGTCGGCGTCCGGGTCCGTGGTGTCGCGGCTCTCGGCGTCGCGGACCAGGTCGAGCACGGTTTCGGCATGCCAGGGGCCGGGGAAGACCAGCGTCGTCCCCTCCCGCGCCGCCGCTTCCTGCAAGGTGGTCCGCACGTCCTCGGGGATGTCCTTCTCGGCGAAGGGATGGCGGCTGGTGTGCCGCTGCCGGATTGCCGGGTGCAGCCGCGCCAGCTCCTCGTCCCGCACGCTCCCGATCGGGTCGGGCAGACGTACGGCGGCGAGCAGCAGCGGGTCGTCCGGCTCGGGCAGCAGCGTCGTCTCGGGAGCGAGATCCGCGTGCGCCGCGGCGACACGCAGGTTGAGCAGAGCCGCCCCGCATCCGATGTGCATCGCCCGGTTGTCGGGATCGGACCGGGGCATGGCCCGGTCGGGGTCGGCCCGCAGCTGCAGGATGCGCTCGCCGCTCAGGTGGCGAAAGCGCCACGGCTGCGCGTTGTGCATGGACGGCGCCGCCGTAGCTTCGGCCACCAGCGTGGTCACTGTCTTCTCGTCGAGTGGTCGCTCAGCCATGGCATCCTCCTCACCGCCCCGGTCAGGGGCGGTCACAGCACGGGTACCCCAGCGAGCCGATCGGTGTGCTGCGGGGATCAGGGCCACAGGTACGGACGGACGTCGGCATGAGTGTCATCAGTAAGCCGCCAGCCCGTGCTCGCGGAACTGACCCCGCACCCGGTTCACCAGTGCGGCGTCCGGAACCGGGTTGTCCCTCAGGGGGAAGGGGATGCCCAGTGCCTCGTACTTGCCCGCGCCGAGCTTGTGGAACGGCAGGACGTCGACCCGTTCGACGTTGCCGAGGCCCGACAGGAAGCGGGCGAGTCCCTCCACGGCGCGTGGGTCGTCGGTCCAGCCGGGTACCAGGACGTAGCGGATCCACATCGGCACTCCGAGCCGGTCCAGGCGTGTGGCGAAGTTCAGGGTGGGCCCGAGGTCGCCGCCGGTCAGCTTCCGGTAGGTGCGGACGTCGAAGGACTTGATGTCCAGCAGTACGAGGTCCGTGTCGGTCAGCAGTTCGTCGGTGGCGCGGGCGCCGAGGAAGCCGGAGGTGTCCAGGGCGGTGTGCAGTCCGGCCTCCTTGCAGCGACGCAGCACCGCCGCCGTGAAGGCGGGCTGGAGCAGCGGCTCGCCGCCGGTGATCGTCACGCCGCCTCCGGCCGTGGTGACGAAGGGGCGGAACTTCTCGATCTCGGCCATCACCTCGTCGACCGTGGCCTCACGGCCGTCCCGCATGTGCCAGGTGTCGGGGTTGGCGCAGTACAGGCAGCGCAGTGGGCAACCGTTGACGAACAGGACGAACCGGGTCCCGGGACCGTCCACGCCGGTGGACAGGTCCCAGGAGTGGATCCGGCCGGTCGTCCGGCCGGGTCCCGTCGTACGGTCGGTCGCGGTGTTCACAGCGCTCCGTGGAAGGTGCGGCTGATCACGTCGAGCTGCTGCTCGCGGGTCAGGCGGACGAAGTTGACGGCGTATCCGGAGACCCGGATGG
>NZ_JBVJSJ010000021.1:0-58683 GCF_055606745.1 Streptomyces sp. NPDC037054
CCGGCCCACAGCATGACACCAGCAAGGTCCCCACCCATAACCACACCAACGACTGAGCTGGCCAGCAGTCACGGCAAAGACCGTTGCAGTACTAGTAGGGCTTGGTCAGGTTCGTCTGGGTGTGGGTATGTCGCGGTGGCAGGTGGGGCAGGCGCCGGCCCAGAGTGCGAGGAGTGTCTGCAACTCGTGGACGACTTGGTAGAGGCTCAGTCCTGCGCAGGGTCTTTTGGGTCTCGTGCCAGCCGTTGCAGGGTGCAGAAGGCGTGGGCGGCGGAGACGAGGGTGACGTGGTGGTGCCAGCCGTTGAAGGTGCGGCCCTCGAAGTGGGCCAGTCCCAGGGCTTGTTTCATTTCGCGGTAGTCGTGCTCGATGCGCCAGCGGAGCTTGGCCAGTCGGACCAGGGTGGCCAGAGGCATGCCGGAGGGCAGGCTGGAGAGCCAGAACTGGACCGGCTCGGGTTCGCCGGCGGGCCATTCGGCCAGCAGCCAGCGCTCGGGCAGTTCCGGATCGTCGGCCTGCTTGCGGATGCCTCGCCCGGCGGGGCGGATGCGAAGGGCGACGAATCGCGAGTACATGCGCTTAAAGCCGCTGCGGGCCTTGCCCGGGCGAGATCCCTCCCGCCAGGACACCGGCCGAGCGGCGGTCCGGCCAGCCGCCATGACGAGGTCCTTCATGGTCTGCGGCGGGTCGGGGTACTGCACTGCCGGTGGCCGGCCGGTGCCCGCGTAGGCGGGCAGGACGGGCCGGGCGTCGGCCGGATGAGCGGTATGGCGGCCGGAGATGCCGACCGCGTAGGGCAGATTCCGTTCCTCCAGGCCGCTGCGGAAGGCAGCGGCATCGCCGTATCCGGCGTCCGCGACGACCAGGGGAACGTCGATGCCCCACGAGCGCGCCTCGTCGATCATGTCCAGGGCCAGCTGCCATTTCTCCACGTGTCCGGCCTGGTCGGGGATGCCGCAGCGGCCGCGTCGGGCGACCTTGTCCGGATCGGCCTCGGGCGAGGCCGGGTCCCAGGAAGCGGGCACGAACAGCCGCCAGTCGACCGCGGCCGAGGCATGGTCGGTGGCCAGATGCAACGACACGCCCACCTGGCAGTTGGTGACCTTGCCGGCGGTGCCGGTGTACTGCCGGGATACGCACGCCGAGGCGTCCCCGTCCTTGAGGAAGCCGGTGTCGTCGACGACCAACGCCTCCGGCCGGATCGCGTCCTGCATCATCCAGGCCAGCCGGGCCTGCACATGCGCCGGATTCCACGGGCTGGACGTCACGAAGTGCGCCAGCGCCTGCCGGTTGCCGTCTTCACCCAGCCTTGCCGCCATCGGCTCCACCGACTTGCGCCGCCCGTCCAGCAGCAGCCCGCGCATATACACCTGCCCCCAACGCCGCTGGTCAGCACGGAAGAAGCCATCGAACAACTCCGCCGTGAACGCTTCCAAGTCCTCCCGGACCGCAGTCATCTCCTCAGGTGTCACACCACCCCAACAACGCCCACGGTCCAGCAGACACGCCACTCACGAGTGAAGTGACCAAGCCCTACTAGGGCCATGGCGCCGCTCACCTCGACCTGGGGAGACGGGGCGGAGACGGTGCCGCTGTACGCCCGTCGGCCTCACCGCGTGCACCCGGCCCACACCGTTCTCTCACCAGCTTCAGCAGATGACGAAGGGCGCAGCAGCGCTGACGAACTGTGCACGGACCTGATGAGCCAGTTCGGGGTGTAACCAAGAGGGAGGGCAGCGGTACCGGCCACCGGCCCCCGTTCGGCCGTTGAGCAGCGGGCAGACCCGGTGATGCGGGCGATGCCGGCGCCGGCTGTAGGTCCACGCCGCTGCGTGTTCGTTCAGCGCGTCAAAGGACGGGCCCGTCTGAGCGCTATGCCTTGCCTGCGGCTTTGAAGCGGAAGCCGAAGAGACCGCCCTCTTCGTCGTCGGTGAGGCGAGGGCTACGGATGTGGGGTTCGGGGGTGAATCCGCGCTCGGCAGCGGTGCTGAGGGTGTCGGTGTTGAGAGTGACGATGTACTGCAAGTGCTCCTCCTCGGTCACCTCGGCTGCGAGCGCGAGTGCTCGTGAGACCTGCCGTTCGTCGACGCCGTCGTAGAGGTGGCTGTCGTGGATGAGGAAGCCAGGGCCGCGCCCATGGCGGTGTGCGAGGACGGCCAGGGTGAGGTCGAAGCAGACCGCGACCGGCGACGTCCCGGCCGGCGGAGGCGAGGTCACCTTCGTGATCGACAAGGACGATCCCCAGAAGCCCACCGACCGGTTCACCGGCGAGCGCTTCGAGAAGGCCCTCAACGTTACTCTCAACTCGGTGGTGTTCCGCTCCTTCGGCCAGGACCTGACCACCACCGGCACCTACATCGAGATGACCTCCCGCCTGACCGAACCCGTGCTCCTGGGCCTGTCCGTCCTCGCCGTCCGCAACCGCGTCCAACGCTGACAGCCTCGCCCCGCCCCGGCCAAGCACAGCCTGAGAAACGACTCGACCGAACCACCTCGTCAAGGCACACCGGGGCCCGGTTGGCAGCAGCCCGGCCGGGCACACCGGCCGCACGGCTCCCCACAGCTGGGAGCAGCGGGCCGAGGCCCGGCTGCCGCACCGCCGGGGGAGTGTCCGCGGTGCCGCGCACCCCGGAACGTGCGCTGCGCGCCCCCCGGCAGGGACGGGCCCGCTACGCGGTTCTGCGATGGGCCCGTCCCTGCCGGGGCAGGCCCTGCGCGCTGCGCCGCCTGAGAACAACCCGCTCGCCCCCGCCCGCCGGGCCGGCCGCACCTTCGAAGAGACCGGTGGTCACGCCCTTGGCGGCCAGCGAGATGACCATCTCGTCGACACCGGTCAGGCGCTTGTGCCGCTTCTTGACGATCTTCGGTTCGAAGGAGCCCTCCCGATCGCGGGGCACGGCCATCTCCACCGGCCCCACGTCGGTCAGCACGGCCCTGGAGCGTTTACCGTTGCGGGAGTTGCCGCCGTCCTTGCCCGCCGGATCGTGCTTGTCATAGCCGAGGTGGTCGGTGATCGCGCCCTCGAGGGCGGACTCCAGCAGCCGCTTGGTCAGCTGCTGCAGCAGCCCGCCCTCGCCGGTCAGCTGCAGTCCCTCGGCCTGGGCCCGGCCCACCAGCTCGTCGATCAGCTGGTCGTCCACGGCCTTCGCTGACACCACCGCTGCCGACTCGGCAGCCTCGTGCTCGGACACGTTCTCACTGGTCATCGATGCATCTTCCATGATCGGGAGTTACACCGAACGATTTACAGTCCCCAACCGCATTTGCCGCAGAGCCGGCCGGGATTGTCGTGGCAGTAGCGGCAGACCGGGTCATCCGCCTCTCGCAGACCGCCCGCCGCAAGTACACCGGCGCATCGCCGGCGACATCACGGCCGGTCGCTCTGCTCGCCCTCGCCGCCGCGCCCTGTTGGCTGCCCTGCTCTGAACACCCGAGGCCCCCAGGCCACCGCCCATACCGGGCGCAGCCTGGGGGCCATTTCGCGTTTTCGGCGTCCGGGTCATCGGGCGCGGCCGCCATGGTCAGGCAGCTCGCGCGTGCTGCTGCCCGGTCCGTGCCGCTGACCGTCCAGTCGCCGTCCTATCACAGCGTCATAGCTTCGGTCAGGCAGCGCGTCACCAGTTCCTGGCGTGTGGTCCACCCGTCGGTGTCATGGTGCTCACCGTACGACGGGGCCGGCCGCCACGCCCGCCCGGAAAGGAAGAAGACCCGCCAGCCGACGGGGTCTTCCACGATCATCGCGAGGCGCGCGTCAGCGGCCGGTCAAGCAGTCGAGCAGCGCGGTCTGGTCCGTGGGGCTCTCGGCCGCGTCGGCCACGCAGCCGACCACACCGACGATGTCGATGGTGACGTCGAGGGTGGCGTCGATGGGGCTCTTTCCTGTCTCGGTGGCGGCGCTCGCGGTGGACGCGCCGCCGATGGTCAGCGCGAGCGTCAGCGGGGCCAGGACAAGGGCAGATCGAAGACGCACAGTGAGTTCCTCTCAGAGGAGATCGGCGTTCGGGAAGAGTCCAGAGTGACCGGGTCGGCCATGGCCCGCAAGAGGGCCTCTGACGGTCCTCATGTGCTCGGCGTGCGCGTCGTGAGCTCGGCTGCAAGGGGCGAGGGGACGTACCTTCGTCATATGGCCGGTCGGCGACGCGGGCGCGGGTACCAGTCGTGCTGGGGCATGCTCCCCCACGGGGACACCCCGAGCGCGCCCTATAGGACGTGCCCCACCGGGCTGTGAATGGTTCCCTGCCCGCTCCTCTGCGTTCGCCACAGCGCCAGCATCACGGACATGGGCAGATCGTCGTGCTCGCCCACTCCCTCGTACCGCACGCGCCCGGATGGCAGGGTCACGGTCTGGAGCGCCATCAGCTCGCGGCGCAGCGCCTCCCCGTCGGGGAAGGGGCCGACGAAAAGCCGCTGCAATTACCAGCACCCTCACCAGGGCCGTTCACCGAGTCCAGCCCTTCCTGGCCGAGCACGACTGCACCATCCCACCCTCGACAGCCAGGTTCCGGACACCTGCCGACGGCACCGCGGTCCTCGCCAACAGCAGCGCAGCAGGGGCAGCCTGCGGAACTGGGCCCTGCAGAACCGGGAACGCCGTGGCCTCGGCCCGGCCGGAGACGCCAAGTCGCGGCCGGTGCGGGCCGGACGGTGCCGTCCGCGGATTCCGACGACCGGATCCACCGGATCCACCGGATCCACCGGATCCACCGGCTCGAGACTTGGGTCGCCGAACTCGAGGCCAGTGAGCGGAAGCTGGCCGCCGAGCGGGACGTACTCCGCAAGGCGGCCGAATACTTCGCCGGGGAGGCCAACTGGTGATCAGCCGCATCCGGTTCGTCCACGACCACCGGGACGCCTTCGGCGCGAAGCGGCTGTGCGAGGTCCTGGGCGTGAACCGCTCCAGCTACTACAACTGGTGAGCCGGCCGGCAGGCCAGGATGGCCCGGCAGCACGAGGACCAAGTCCTGGCAGAGAAGATCCGCGAGATCCACGGCGAGTCCGGCGGCACCCATGGCTCCCCGCAGGTAACCGCCGAGCTGAGAGACAAGGGTCACGGACAGCGGAGTGCGTGAACGCGCTTCTGGCCGGCACCGTGCCGACGAGGACCGCCGTTCGCGCGTTGCCATCAAGGCGGAGCCTCTATCACCTCGCGAGCGCGCCGCGCAAACTTCTCCCGGCTCACCTCCACCGCGTCAACCGCGTCTTCCAGTCCGGTGCGGTACCCGTCGTCCTGCAGATCCCCTTCACGCGTCCCGCTGAGCACGCCCTCAAGGTACGCCCGCAGGGACCGCACCGTGGACCACACGTTCACGGCCTCCGCGGCGACGGACTCCGGTCCCATGAGATCAAGCCGTGCCTGCGCCTTGTAGAGCGCCGCCACCGCGGTGCCGAGCTCCTCAGCGGCGCACGAAGGACATCGGCCGGAGGCGGGGTGTTTCTGGAGGAGGGCGATTCGCGGTCCTGGTGGGCAACGCGGTTCAGCACACTGTCGACCGGCTCCGCCGCCTCCATGAACGCGAGGTACGCCTCCAGGCGCTCACTGCGCAGCGCCCGACCATGCTCGACCGTAACCCTGGTCGCGTGCTTGCCGTCGAGCAGCCGCATAAGTCAGCCACGAAGTGCACAGAGCGCCGACAACGCCTACTCCGGCTCCCCTCAGAGCCGCCCATCCTTGATCCACGAAAGCCCGTCCTTCTGCGGTATGACGCCAGCGAGACTTTTCCTCAGATCCGAATGCCAATCAAAATTAACAGAATTGACGAAGTGTCGCGTTCGGACGATCACAAGCCTTGGCTTGGACGACGGACAGGTGACCGCAGCATCACAACACCCGTCGGGCGAGCGGGTGGACGACCCAGCAGAGCGCTGCGCCTCTGAGTTACGGGCACTCCGGACCGCGGCGGGGAGCCCTACGTATCGTCAGATGGCCGCGCGTACCGGCCAATTGGCCGGCTCCCTGGCCGCAGCCGTGAAGAGCAGACAACTGCCCTCTCTAGAGGTCACCTTGGCCTATGCCGAAGCTTGCGGAGGCGACCGCACGGAATGGCAACGACTATGGTGCGAAGCGAAGGCCGAATTGAGCACGACAACGCCAGCCGAGCGACGCTGGGCACTTGTTGCCGCCGCCGGAGCCGTCGCGCTCGCATTGGCGGTCGCCGGTACAGTTCTGGCGATCGCCACGCGAACGAGCAGGCCCCGTCCGGCATCGCCGACCACACCGGCCGCTTCTTCGCCGCCGACGACGTCTTCAACCAACGTAACCCGCACCCAAACCCGTCGCCCGAATCCGAGCAGATGGTTGCCGACCTGCTCGCCCTGGGCCGGGTGGAGCTGTACAACGGCAAGGCCGGCTCACCTGTGTACCGCGCCACCGCCAGTACCCCGACCTACGAGATCACGCCACGCAAGCACGTCGGTGAATGGGGACCCAATCCCTTCGAAGGCGTCGACTTTCCCTGGGAGTGATGACCCACGAGCAGTCGATCGCCGTGATGCCGACAAGGGACGCCATCCGCATGGTGATCGGGGTGCGCTACCCCGGTGAGTAGCACCATCGGGCAGCCCCGGCGGCCGGGGACGGCGAAGTCTCCTTGACCGGTCAGTGCCGTAGCCGGGCTGGTCAGATGTGCCCCTATGACGGAGACTCTCACTCGGCCGTTCCTGCATCGTTCAGGTGGGGACGACCATGCACGGAGGGGGAGTCGAAGAGCTTTCTCCCGTACTGCGACTCCACGTCAGACACCGGCTCAACATGCCAGAAGGATCCTAGTGGTGGCAACGCTTTCAGAGATCACAGCCCTGTTGGGCGAACCACGGTTCAACTGGTCCGATCCGGCTCCATGGATCGAACTGGAGCAGGAACTCGGTGTCGAATTTCCTGCGGATTTTCGTGAGATCGTGGACGCCTACGGTTCGATCGAGGTCAACAGGCAGTTGTATTTGAAGCACCCTGCCGGCCATCTTCTGCACGATCTGGGAACAATGATCAGGAGGGATCTTGAGCTGTGGCGCGAGGAGGACATGGCCGAGTTCCTGCCGAGTCCGGTCGGGGCGAGCCCCGGGGAACTGATACCGGTGGCATCAGCCACAACGGGCGAGGCGGTTTTCCATCGCATTCCGGACAACCCCTCGTCGCCCTGGCGCGTCGTCGTCCAGGAGTTCGACAGTCCGTCCTGGACTCTCTATGAGATGACGTTCAGCGACTGGTTGCTGGCATATCTCAAGGGCAGGGACGTGACGTTGTGTTCTCGCAATTTCGCGCCTGACCGCCCGTTCTACGAGTTCCTGCCCTGAAAATGAACACGGTGGTCTCCTGTGCTCGTGAGACAGGAAATGCCGCGGCAGGGGACCGGGGGCCGACGTCCTGGCTGGCCATCTTTGGCGGAGAGCAGCAGGCTCGTCGTCCACGCACTGGCTTGACGAATCCTTCGGGCGTCTTACTCAGCGCCGGGTCCAGATGAGGATGGCAGCAAGGTGGAGCGCCTGGTAAACGATGGCGAGCTTGGCCGTCCGCATGGCGAGGCCGCGCACTGTCTGGGCCTTGAGCCGCTTGTGCGCGGCATCCCACCGATCCCGGTCCCGTCGTGGTCCCCGGCGTCGGCGGCCGGTGAAGCTGCATGCGGACAAGGGCTATGACTACGACCACCTGCGCCGATGGCTTCGCGAGCGCGGCATCCGCCATCGCATTGCCCGCAAGGGCGTCGAGTCCTCGCAACGGCTGGGCCGGCATCGGTGGGTGGTCGAGAGAACCGCGTCCTGGATGGCCGGCTGCCGACGACTTCACCGTCGCTGTGAACGCGAGGCCGAGCACTTCCTCGCCTTCGTCGGTACAGCCGCAGCCCTCATTGGCTACCGCCGCCTGGCGGCTGTGCTCAGGCCTGAGTCGGTTCTGCTGTACGTCGAAGTGGACCGGCCCCATGGACTCCGCCACGGTCGCCGCGTACGCCGACACCTCCTCGGCCATGCTCCACCGCACGGGGAAGTAGATCAGAGGACCGCTGGCCCGGCCGGCTGGGGTGTGGCCGCCTCGAACTTGGCCAACTGGCAGGCACCACACCACTCACCGGCCGTGGGCACGCGCTCGCGGTCGCCGGGCCGGCATCGCGCGTGGTCTCCGTGCGCCTCAGTGACGGCCAGGTGCGAAAAGCGGTGGACGTACCGGATCTGACCGGCGTCACCGCCAACGCCTCGGACGTGTGGGCCGCGACGACGACAGCGGGCGAGGGCCGACTGCTCAAGATCACCACCGGCACCGCCCAGGGCCTCGTGTCGGGCCAACTGCCCACCGGACACCTCACCGTGAGCGCCGACCGCGAGCTCCTGCTGACCGCCCACCCCGCCGCCGATCGCGTATCCGTCTTCGGGTTCGCCGACGGCAGTGTGACCGTGTGCGCCACCGATACACCCGGCCTCGACGGACGCGCCGTGGAGATGCACGGCCTCGACGACGGCCGCTTCCACCTCGTCACCACCAAAGGGCTCGCCGTCGCCGACGACCTGGGCGGCTTGAAGAGCAGGCCACGCCTCGTGCCCCCGGCCGACCCGCTGTCCGTCGGCTCCTGGGTCCCGCTCCAGTACGACCTGTCGGGCTCCGCGCTCACCGGCGACGACCTGTCGGCCGCGGCCGAGCGCGCATGGTGCGAGGATCCCGACGCACTGCAGGTGGCGCTGCGGAGGATCGCCGGGTCGGCCCCGCGGTGAAACGCTGTCACGCGGCGGGTCAGGCGGCAGTCCAGTCGCGTGCCAGGAGATCTGCAAGACGCTGAGCGTTCCCGAGACCGCGTCGCGCACCAGGGCGACGGCCGCCTGGAGGCCAGGGCCAGGGCGCGCTGGGTGGCCGACCGCTGATACAACCTTCCACTTGGCGACAGCCCGCTGCGATGCTCATAGGATGCCTGAATGTGCAAGCCGTTACGGATGAGCCGCCGCACGTGGGTGGCCGTGTGGGTAGCGCTGTGCGTGGCCGCTATCGCTGCCACCGCCGCACTGAACGCCTTTCCGGCGCCTGACCCGCAGCCCGAGAAGCCCGTCAGCGCCGAGTGCGCCGAGTGCGCCGAGTACATCGCGGACATCGAGACGCAACTGGCCAAAGCCAAGAGGGAAGGCAACGACGACGGCGTGCTAGCCTTCACTCGAACCCGGGTCGGCGCGGACGACTGCAGCGATGAAGTCCTCGACCACTTCGGCGGCGACCGGTGAGCCGCCGTACAGGGCTCGCCGTGACAGTGGGGCTGATCTGCGCCGGTTTCGTGGCGATCAGCGCCGTGAGCGCAGTAACGGAACCGGAGCCGGAGCCCACTCCGCCGCGGGTGTACTCCTCCTGTCTGGCCGCCGACACCAAGCCGGTGCCCGTGGGTGACGACCCGTGCGACGGCCGTTGAAGAACCACTGAGTGACTGTCCCCGCAGGACGGCGACTGAGGCCCCTGCCCGTCCACGTCCCTCCTGGCCAGCGTCCGCAGCCGGGAGACCACCAGCACCACCCCGGGCCCCCGAGCCAGAGCGCCGCCCGGGAACAGGCAGCGTGGGCGCGCCTCGCCGAAGTCGAGGTGGCCCCACCCCTGGGGGTGTATGGGGGCGTTTGAGGGTTGTTCCGGTCTGGGTGGCGGGTGGTGGGACGGTCGTGGTGGGTCACCGTGGGAGGCGATGCCGGATGGAGTTGTCGAGGGAAGAGCTGTTCCTTGGATCTGCCGTAACTCGTGGCAGGAGGGGCTGTCGATGCGGGCTCACCTAGCGATCGCCTGGAATCACTGCGGCCCTGGCACGGGGAGGAGGAGCGCGCGCCTGGAGGCACCTGACGGGCTGCTGGTCGGCCATTGACATGATGGCCTGACGATTTCAGCTGTCTCCAGGGGGGCGACGATGACGTTCAAGGCCGAAGCCGATTCCGGAGTTGCCGATCGGGATGAGTGGTCCTATGCGCCAGCGGTCGGCGTCGGACCGCTCCGGTTCGGTATGACCGTCGACGAAGTGGTCGAGGCGTTTCAGGTCCTCGGCCAGACAAAGGTCAGCGATTGCCCCCACGTCCACGCGATCTTCTCGTCCACGTGGAAAATCGAGGTCCATCGCCGCGGGGTGCCCTCTTCACTGCCTGCCGTCACGGCCTACGTGAGCCAAGCTGCGGGGCTGTTCTGCATCGCAGCCGACGCAGTCCACGGTCCCCAGGTCGGGCACGATGGAATTCCGCTGGTCGGTAGGGACCTGTCGGAACTGGAGAGCGACGAAATCGCGCATGCCGAGGCAGTGGATGGTCACTTTCGCTACACGCCCGAGGGCTATGCAGGACCGGATGACCCCGGGGTCGTCATACGCGGGCAACGCGTCGGGCAGGTCCTGCGATCGCGCCCGCTGTTCATGGTGACGCGCGACGGCGCGAATACCGAATGGGACTCGATGCCTTCCGAGGAGTACCACCACGGTAAGTCATGACCTGACCCGGTCTGATTTGTGATGAGCGGTGAAGGAGGGCTCATCGTCGGCTGGGGCCACGCGAGACCGGAAGCCGGGGCCGCGGCAAGCCGGAAGGCAGACCCAGCCACTGTTCTCGATCGCCTACCGGATGCTGGGCAGTGCCGGAGACGCGGAGGACGCCCTACAGGAGGCGTTCATCCGCTATCACCGTACCGTCGGCTCGGGAACGACGATCGAGTCACCAAAGGCATTCCTGTCCGCGGTCGTCACGAGGATCGCCCTCGACCGGCGCCGCTCGGCCGTCTCACGGCGCGAGACCTACGTCGGCCAGTGGCTGCCGGAACCCCTGCTCACCGACGCCACGGCCGACGACCCCGCGGCGCACGCCGAGTTGTCCGACACGATGTCGTTGGCGTTCCTGCTCGTGCTGGAACGGCTCAACCCTGTCGAGCGTGCGGTGTTCCTGCTGCACGACGTGTTCGGTTACGGCTAGGACGAGATCCCGGCGATCGTCGAGAAGAGCGGGGCCAACTGCCGGCAGATCGCACACCCGGGCGAGACGCTTCGTCAGAGCGGAACGGCCGCGGTTCGAAGCGCGGCGGGAGGAACGCGACGGCGTCCCGTTTCGGCGGCACAGGCGTCCACCAGCCGCGTCACGTAGCCGTCCGGGTCGGCCAGGGTGCCCCCCTCCGCGAGTGCCGCGTACTCCAGGTAGCCGGCCAGCGTGCCCGCCGCTTCGCCCAGGGAGACGGGGTGGCTCCGCTGGACCCGGGCGACGCGCTCCTCCGCGTCCAGCATGGCCTGTACCCAGGCCAGGTCACTGGTGACCGCCTCTACGCGCGTGCCTGCTCGCACCGGTGCGAGCAGGCCGGGCATTCGTCAGATGCGTGGCGGTGGCCGGAGCCGCGCCGCGGCGGGGGAGGCCGCCCGGGCGCGCGACGAGTACGAGGCCGCGACGGAACACGTGGCCCCGCGGTGCGTGCGGGCGGCGGACGACCCGGCGGGGCAGGGCTGCGCGCCGACCGGCCTGGCCCGTGCGCGCGGGCCTGCGGGCACACGTGCCCCGCACCGGCCCCCCGGGCGGGCGCGGGCCGTTCAGGTGCCGGACGCGTGGTGCCCCGCACAATCGCCCCGCTCCGGCGTCCGCGACCGTGCCTCGGGGGAGCGGGCGTCGGCCAGGGTGGTGGCCAGGGCCTGCCAGATGTGGGCCGCCAGGTCGAGGTTCCGGGTCTGCGTCGCCTGCCGTCCGAGCCGTTGCAGGGCGGCGATGCCCTCGTCCACGCGGCCCGCCAGGATCATCAGCCGGCCGTCGAGGACCGACAGCCGTACCCGGTCACGGTAGGACAGACGCAGGTCCTCATCGGTGAGCAGGGCGGCGGCGATGGCCCGGGCGTCGTCCAGCCGGCCCTGGTGGAAGGCGAGATGGGCCTGGAGCGCCCGCAGCTCCTGGAGTTGCAGGGGGGTGCCGATCAGGCCCAGGACGGAAGCGGCCTCGCCCAGCCAGCGCTCGGCGGCGGCCACCCGGGGCGGTGACATCTGCAGCGCGGCGGCGGTGGCGGCGACACGCAGCCGGGTCCACAGACTCAGGTCGTCCTTGCCCTTCAGCAGGCCAAGGGCCGCGTCCAGCCTGGCCCGGGCGGTCGCGTCGTCGCCCTGGCGGTTGCTGACCACGGCGGCCGTCCACAAGGCCTCGGCCGCCTGGGCGGCTGTGGCCCGGTCCAGCAACTCTCGCTCCAGTTCGGCGACATGCCGGCCTGCCGTCTCCAACCTGCCGAGCTCCGTCTCGATGCTGATCAGCGCCATCAGGGCGGGCAGCGTGTCGGACACGCCCAGGTCCGCGGAGCGGGCCAGGGACAGCGCCTCCAGGGCGGCCGGTCCGGCCGTGCGCATGTCGCCCAGGGCGCGGGTGCAGCGGGCGTACCGGACGCGCGAGCGGACCCGGAGCTCCGGTGCTTCCAACACGTCGCTCAGCTCGACGAGTTCCAGCAGCCGCGTGCGCTCCAGCTCGTAGTCGCCGTCGCGGCCGGCGGCGCGGCTCAGCAGCCACAGGGCCTGCCAGCGGGCGGCGGGATCCTCGCCCGCGTCCTCCTCGACCGCGCGGCTGAGAGCCGCCGTGTCGTCCGTGCCGGGCGGTGCCGAGGTCACGGCGGCCAGCACCTCCGTCAGGGACCTCTCCTCCGACGGGCAGGTCAGGGCGGACGTGTCGACGCCCAGGCGGTCGGCGAGGTAGCACACGGCGCGCTCGGTGGGACGCCGGTCACCGGACTCCAGGCGCGACAGGTAGCCCGTCGACATGCCTTCCCCGACGAGGCCGGCCTGGCTCAGGCCCCGTGCCAGCCGGAGCCTCTTCAGCCGACGGCCGAAATGCGGCTGCTCGAGCATCTCCCCCCTCCGGTTCCGTCGCGCGATCGACTGGCGTCGTCGCCCCTGCCTGCCCGGTCGGGCGCGTGGGATGTCAACACTGTATGAAGCGTGGCAAGGGGCTACAAGCCGTTAAGTGCAGGTCAACTGGCCATTGCCGAGGCGGCCCCCCATTGGGTGAGGGGTGTTTGGATTGGGCCGCACGCTGCCCGAATAGGGCCCGAATTCCAGAGAATTGCCAGATTGCCGAGGTCATCTGGCAAACCCTTGCCACAAGGGTTGCCGACCCCTAATCTCGAATGCGCCCCGTTAATGCGATCCCACCTTCGTGATGTGGAGGCTTTCGTGCTGCGCAGCTCCCGACCGGGCATCTCGCGAGGGCCGGACAGGCGGCCCGCCGGTCGGCCCGGTGGCTTCCCGCAGGGATCGGACACCGAGATCGAATGGTCATGACAACGTTATCCACGGCAGTCGGGTGCCGGCCGCCTCGGCGCCGCTCCCTCTGCTCACCCTGACCGACCCGGGATTCCGGCGCCCCGACGCCGGCCGCCCCGGGGTGACGCGGACACCGGCCACGGCCGCCGACGAGTGGCGTGCGCCGTCACCGGGCGCTCGCCGACACAGACACGGCGCACCGGTCCGCTCCGCGTCGCTCACCCTTCCCAGCCCCCCACGCAGGAAGAAGGACGGTACGTCCGTGGCGACCACGAGTTTCCCCGACGCCTCGCCCCGCAAGAAGAAGAAAGCCGCCGCCCAGGCCGCCCCCGCCCGCCGCACCCTGCCGGGAAGCGGCGCGCCGGACGGTGCCGCCCCGCCGGACGGCTGCAGAGCCCACGTCTCTCCCCGGGAGCTGGTCGTCACGGAGGCGGACCCCGAATTCGCCCGCCAATTCGGCCTGAGTGCCGACGAGATATGCGGATACGGCCTGCTCGACCTTCTCCGCTCACCCGTTCCCGCACGGCTGCGGGAACAGTTCACCGCGCTTTCCTCGGGAAGCAGCCGGCGCTTCGAGGAAAGGGTGACAGGCCGGGACGGAACCGGCCGTAATTTCCCGGCGGAGGTCACCGCGGTCGCCGTCAGGAAAACGTCGGGTGAAATCGTCGGCGTCGTCGTCCTTCTTCGCCGTTCCGACGGCGCGGTTTCCGGGGACCCCGTGCTCAGCGCCCTCGACGCGCAGGTTCTGGAAGGTGTGGCGAGTGGCGAGTCCACGGTGCAGCTGGCCTCCCGTCTCTATCTGAGCCGTCAGGGAATCGAGTACCGCGTCGGGCAGATGCTGCGGCGCTTCGACGCGCCGAACCGCCCCGCCCTGGTGGCGCGGGCGCACGCGCTCGGGATGTTCGCCGCGGGCCAGTGGCCCCCGCGCGTCCTGCCCGAACGCGTGCGGTAGCGCGGCACGCCGGCTCGCCGGGCCCCGCGAGGCGGCTGTGGCGGTGACGCACCGCCACAGCCGCCTTCACCTCGTACGCATCCGGCCCCGAGGTGCCGGTTTCGGCCTCACGCCGCCGAGGGCTGCCACGCCTCCTGGAACCGGCGGCGGGCGCGGAAGAGACGGGAGCGGACCGTGCCCACGGGCAGGGCGAGCACCTCGGCCATCTCCTCCTCGTTGAGCCCGTAGGCGCGCAGGGTGAGGACCTGCCGGTGCGCCTGGGACAGACGCTCCAGCACATCGCTGATGTGCACCGCGTCCAGGGGGTTCGTCTCCTGCTGCGATTCCACCTCGGAACAGCAGCGTTCCTCGCCGTAGCGCTTGGCGGTGCGGACGGCCTCGCGGACCGTCACCGAGCGCACCCAGCCGTAGAACGCCGCCGGTTCGCGCAGGGAACCCAGGCCGCGGTAGATGGCGAGCAGCGCCTCCTGCGTGGCGTCGGCACCGTCGTCGTGGGTGATGGACCGGCAGATGCGCGCCACGTAGGGCGTGATGCCGGTCAGCAGGTGGTTCATCGCGTGCTCGTCACCCGCCTGGGCTCGGGGGAGCAGCGTCAGGGGCGAGGGGAGTTCGCTGACGGTGGTCATCGGCAGAGGTTCCTTACGGCAGCCGGGCGGGCGGGGGCGAGGGGGAGGAGGGGCGAAGGGCGGTGCTCAGCCCGTGGCGGCGCGGGCGTCCCCCGGTTGCGCCGCGGTCGCGAAGCGGAGCAGCCCGGCACGCACGTCGTCGCGGAACGCCTGCATGAAGGCCGGGCTGTAACAGGCCGTGGAGTGCGGGAACTCGATGGAGAGCCGGCCTTCGAAGGAGACGACGCACGCCATGACGGGACTGCGTCCCGCCTGCGGGAAGTAGTGCTCGCGGGCCGGCACCAGACGCACGTCGACCGCCCGCAGCCCGCCGGGCAGCCGCGGGCCGGGGACGACGCCCATGTTGGTGGCGATCACCGTGGCCAGTTGCAGAGCGGGATTGCGGGGGATCTCCGGCGTGATGCGCATCTCGTGGAAGTGGTCCCCGCGGGCAAGGAAGTCGCCCAGGCGGGCGTGCACGGCACGCGCCAGCTCCAGTGGTTCGGAGGTCTCGGACACCTCCAGGGTCTGCAGGTGGGTGGTGACCGCGGGCACCGGGGCGGAGGCGGGCACGGGCGGGGACAGCCGGGAGCGCAGGTCGACGGGGGAGAGGCAGCCGAGGGTGCGGGGTCCCTCGCCGTCCAGGCGCCGCCGGGCCGTGACCAGCAGCGTCGCCGCGACCAGGGCGTGCACGGAGACGCCCGAGCCGCGCGCCGTCCGGCGCAGCCGCGAGGTGAGGTCCGCGTTCAGCGTCAGCCTGCGGACCTCGATGTGCCCGCCCCCGTCGGCCCCTTCACCGGCGACGGCGTCGTACGGCACCAGCTCGACCGGGTGCCGCCGCGCCCGCTCGGTCCGGTCGTCGAGGTACTTCACCGTGTCGGCGTCGTCGGCCGCGGGCAGCAGCCGGCTGACGGGCTCGGGCCAGCGCGGGAGGCCGTTGGCAGTGGTCTCCGCAGCGGGCTCGTCGCCGTCGACCAGCGCCCGGTAGCGGTCCCACAGCGCGTTGTGCAGCGCGATACTGCTGTGGCCGTCGGTGATGGTGTGGTCCACCACCAGCAGGAACAGGTGGCTCTCGCCGTCCGGCGCGCTGACCAGGACCGCACGGCTCAGCGGCCCACCGACCGGGAGGGGCCTGTTCAGCTCCGCAGCGTAGGCCTCCGCCTCGTCGCCGGTCCGCGTGACCAGGCGCGGCCGCTCGTCCTCACCGAGGACGCGCAGCACATGACCCGCGCCGTCCTGTTCGATGCGGGACCGCAGCGGCGGGTTCGCCTCCGTCATGGCGTCGAACGCGGCCGACAGCGCCGCGACGTCCACGGCTCCGTGCAAGGAGCAGGACAGAAAGGCCCTGCTTCTCTGACCCACGTAGAGCGTCTCGACCGGACACAGCGCACGGTGCATGCCGTCAGCCTTCTTTCCGTCGTTCATTTTGAGGTCCATCGGCCCGGGATCGGTCCGCCGCCGCGGCTGTCCGCGGGGATGCCGGAGGCCTTTCGAGAGTGCACGGCGGAACGCGGCCGAATCCAGTGCGGAGCCCCCGGCGAACCGAAGTCGCGTGTTTTCCCTAAAAGTTGAACCGGGGCCCGCACTCCCCGGCTCCGCATTCTTCAGGGAAACCCCTGAATCGGCGTCCCGGGAGCCGGTATCCCTTGACCCGGCCGCTTCCGGTGCACCACCGTGCTGTGCCGTGAAACCGGGGCGGGTGACGTGATTTCCCCGCCCTCGGCGTGCGGCGACTTCTCCGCCCTGTGAAGCGGCCCGGCGCGTACACACACGCGGCGGCGGCACACGGCGGCGGCCGCACCCGTCCGATCCGGCCGGGCCTTCGCCGTCCGGGACATTACGGCTTGCCACGTGAGGGTTGTGCTATGTCACTCCAGGAGGACGAACGTCGACCGCTGTCCGGAGCCCAGGAGGGCCTCTGGTACGCCGGACGGCTCGCACCGGACAGCGCCGCGTACAACACCGCGGAGGCGGTGGAGATCCACGGCCCCCTCGACACCGCCCTGTTCGAGACCGCGCTGCGGCGCACCGTCGGTGAGGCCGACACCTTCGCCCTGCGTTTCGCCGACACCGACGACGGCCCCCGCTGCCACCTCGCTGCGGACGCGGACGACTGGACCCTGCACCGGGTCGACGTCAGCGGCGCCGACGATCCCGAATCCGCCGCGTGGGCCCACGTCCGCACCGATCTCGCGGCCCCCGCGGACCTCGACAAGGGCCCGCTGTTCGCGCACACCCTGTTGACCCTGGCCCCCGACCGGTTCCTCTGGCTGCTGAGGGCCCACCACCTCCTGCTCGACGGCTACAGCTACAAGCTCCTCGGGCGGCGCCTGGCCGAGACGTACAACGCCCTGGCCGAGGGGCGCGAGCCGGACCCCTGCGGCTTCGCGCCGGTGAGCCGGCTCCATGAGGAGGAGGCGGCCTACCGCGCCTCCGAGCGGTACGCCCGCGACCGCGACCACTGGTCGCGGCGTCTGGCCGGCCTGCCGGAGCCCGCCCGCCTCACCTCCCGTACGGCCGCCCCCACCGCGCCCTTCCTGCGCCGCACCGCCGAACTGACGCCCGCCGAGACCGATGCCCTCGACGCCGCCGCGGCCCGCCTCGGGGTCCGGCGCACCGACCTGCTGACCGCCGCCACCGCCGCCTACCTGCACCGCATGACCGGCGCCGGGGAACTGGTGCTGGGCCTGGCCACCATGAGCCGCCTCGGCAGCGCCGCGCTGCGCACCCCCGGCACCGCCTCCGACGTCCTCCCGCTGCGCGTGGCCGCCGCTCCCGGCACGCCCGTCGCGGAGCTGGCGCGGGCCGTCGCCGACGAACTGGAGGCGCTGCGCCGCCACCAGCGCTACCGGGGCGAGTTCCTCCGCCGCGACCTGGGCCTGCTGGGCACCGGACGCCGGCTGTACGGGCCGGTGCTCAACATCGTCCCGTTCGACGAGTCCCCGGTCTTCGGCGGGCACCCCACCACCTGGCACCACCTGTCCGGCGGGGCCGTCGACGACCTCCAGATCTCGGTACGCCCCGGGGCCCGCCCCGGCGGACTGTGGCTGGCCCTCGACGCCAACCCCGCCCTGTACGCGGAGGACGAACTCGCCCTGCACCGCGACCGGTTCGTCACGCTGCTGCGCCGGCTGGCCGAGGCGGAGCCGACGACACCGCTCGGCGACCTGGACATCCTGCTGCCGGGCGAACACCCCCGCGACACGCCCGTCCACACGTACCCGGTCGAACGGACCCTCACGCAGCTGTTCGAGGAGCGGGCAGCGGCCGGGCCCGAGCGGACCGCCGTCACCTGCGGGGACGAACGACTCACGTACGCCGCGCTCAACGCCGAGGCCAACCGCCTGGCCCGGCTGCTGACCGAACACGGCGCAGGCCCGGGCCGGGTGGTGGCACTGGCCCTGGAGCGCGGCGTGCGGCTGCTGCCCGCCCTGCTGGCCGTCCTCAAGACCGGCGCCGCCTACCTGCCCCTGGACCCCGGCCACCCGGCCGAGCGACTGCGGCTGGTCGTCGAGGACGCGGCCCCCGTCGTCCTCGTCACCGAGCACGCCCACGCCCATCTCGCCCAAGACGCCGTCCCCGTCGTCCGGTTGGACGACCCGGAGGTCGCGGCGGACCTCGCCCGCCGCCCCGCCGCCGACCTGAGCGACACCGACCGGCACGGGCCGGTGAGCCCGTCCGACATCGCGTACATCATCCACACCTCCGGCTCCACCGGACGCCCCAAGGGCGTGCCCGTCCCGCACGCGGCCGTCGTGCGGCTCCTCGCCGCCGCGGCCGCACACTTCGACTTCCGCGCCGACGACGTGTGGACGCTGTTCCACTCCTACGCCTTCGACTTCTCCGTCTGGGAGATCTGGGGCGCCCTGCTGCACGGTGGGCGGGTCGCCGTCGTGCCGTACGCCGTCAGCCGGTCGCCGCGCGAGTTCCTGGAACTGCTGCACCGCGAGGGCGTGACCGTCCTCAACCAGACACCGTCCGCGTTCGAGCAGCTGATCGACGCCGACCTCGAACGGGGCGGCGACACCGGGGCGTTGCGCTACGTCGTCTTCGGCGGCGAGGCCCTGCGCCCGGCACGGCTGCGCCCCTGGGCCGACCGGCACGGCCTGGACCGCCCGGCGCTGGTGAACATGTACGGCATCACCGAGACCACCGTGCACGTCACCCACCACCGCCTCACCCGCGCCGACCTGGACGACCCGCGCCGCGGCAGCGTCATCGGCACCCCGCTCGCCGACCTCCGCGTCCACCTGCTGGACGCCGCGGGACGCCCCGTGCCGCCCGGCGCGACCGGCGAGATGTACGTATCCGGCGCCGGCGTCGCCGCCGGATACCTGAACCGGCCCGAACTGACCGCCGAACGCTTCCTCGACGACCCCTACGGCCCGCCCGGCACCCGCATGTACCGCTCGGGCGACCTGGCCCGGCGCCGCCCCGACGGCACGCTCGACTACGCCGGGCGCGCCGACGCCCAGGTGCAGCTGCGCGGCTTCCGCGTCGAACCCGGCGAGATCGAGGCCGTCCTCGCCGCCCATCCGGGCGTGGCCCGCGCCGCCGTCGTGCCCCGCCGCGCCGACAACGGCTCCCTGCACCTCGTCGCCTACACCGTCCCCGCGGGCGACGAACCCGTGGACCCCGCCGAACTGCGCGCCCACGCCGCCGCCCGCCTGCCCGAGCACATGGTCCCGGCCGCCTGCGTCCCGGTGGACACGCTGCCGCTGACCGCGAACGGCAAGCTCAACGTCCAGGCCCTGCCCGCCCCCGACTTCACCGCCACCGCGTCCGGCACCCGCCCCGAGACACCGCAACACGCCCTGGTGTGCGCCCTGTTCGAGGACGTGCTGAAACTGCCGCGGGACACCGTCGGCACCGACGCCGGCTTCTTCGACCTCGGCGGCGACTCCCTCCTGGCCACCCGCCTGCTGGCCCGCCTGCGGCACGCGACCGGCGCCGAGATCCCCATCACCGCCCTGTTCGAGACACCGACCCCGGCCGCCCTCGCCCGGCGGCTCGACGCACGGGCGGACGACACCCCGCCCCGGCCGGCCCTCGGGAACACCGCACGCCCGCAGCGGGTGCCGCTGTCCTTCGCCCAGGAACGCATGTGGTTCCTGAACCGCCTCGACGAGGGAGCGGCCACCTACAACATCCCGCTCCTGGTGCCGGTCGACGCCGACCTCGACACCGAGGCGCTCCGGGCGGCCCTCGGCGACCTGGCCGACCGCCACGAAATCCTGCGGACGGTGATCGCCGAGCACGACGGCGGCGCCCACCAGCGCATCCTGCCGCCGGGGGAACTGCGCCCGGTACTGCGGCACGTCGACTGCCCCGCCGCGGAGACCGCCGCCCACGTCACCGCCGCGCTGCGGCACCGCTTCGACCCCACCGCCGAGAGCCCCCTCGCCGCCTGGCTGCTGGGCACCGGCACCGAGCGGTCACTGCTGTTCGTCCTGCACCACAGCGCGGCCGACGGCTGGTCGCTCGGCCCCTTCGCCGCCGACCTGAGCACCGCCTACGCGGCCCGCAGGACCGGCCGGGCGCCCACCTGGACCCCGCTGCCGGTGCAGTACGCCGACTACGCGCTGTGGCAGCGCGCCCTGCTGGCCCCCGCACCGGACGGCCCGGGCCGGCTGGAGCGGCTCACGGCACACTGGCGCACCGCACTGGACGGCCTGCCCGAGGAGTGCACCCTGCCCGGCGACCGCCCGCGACCCACCGCACCGCGCGGCGGCGGCGCACACGTCGAGGCCACCGTCGACGCCGCCCTGCACCGCGCCCTGCTGCGCCTCGCCGACCGCGAGGGCGCCAGCCTGTTCATGGTGCTGCACGCCGCCGTCGGCGCCCTGCTCACCCGCTGCGGCACAGGCGAAGACATCGTCCTCGGCACCCCCGTCGCCGGCCGCACCGAACCCGCGCTGGATCCCCTCATCGGCCTGATCACCAACACCCTGGTGCTGCGCGCCGACACCTCCGGCGACCCCGCCTTCCGGGACCTCCTCGCCCGGGTGCGCACCACCGACCTGGCCGCCCTCGACCACCAGGACCTGCCCTTCGACCGGCTGGTGGACGACCTCAACCCGCCCCGCACACCCGGTCGGCACCCCCTGTTCCAGGTGATGCTGGCCCTGCAGAACAACACCCCCGCCGTCCTCGAACTCGGCTCCACCCGCACCGTGTTGCGGCCCACCGCCACCGGCACCGCCAAGTTCGACCTCTTCGTGGACGTCCTGGAACGCCACACCCCCGAGGGAGCCCCTGACGGACTGACCCTGCACGTCGAGTACGCCACCGACCTCTACGACGCCGGCACCGCCGAGGCGTTCACCCACGCCCTGCACGCCACCCTGCGCACTGTGGGCGCCGATCCCGGGGTCCGGCTCGGGCAACTGCCCGCCCTCCCCGAGCGCACCCCCGCCCCGGCCGCGACCGGCCTCGCGGAACTGGAGGGCGCGGCCCTCGCCGTGCCCGGCATCCGCGACGCCCGCGCCCTGCCCGGCACCGACGGGACCCCACCCCGCCTGTACGTGGTGCCGGGGCGGGCGGACGCCGCCGAACGCGCCGAGGACGCCCTGGACCGCGCCGGCCACGGCACCGTCCGTGTCACGGCGGTCAACGCGCTGCCCCGCGCGGCGGACGGCACCGTCGACACCGCGGCCCTGCACGCCCTGCCCGCCGTCGACCGCACCGCGGCTGGCACCTGGCGGGAGCGCCTGACCGCCCTCCCCGGCGTCACCGCCGCCGAGGTGACGGTGGAGAGCGCCCCCGAGGAACTGGACCGCCGCCACACCGGCCTGCCCGACCGCACCACGGAACCCGCCCCCGCCCCCGCCCGCACCGACCGGGCGTCCGCCGTCCCGGCGCTCAGCGAGGGCCCCGCCCTGACCGAGCCGTCCGTGCCGAGCTGGGCCGGGGCCCTGCGCCGCGCCGCCGAGCGGGACCGGGGCCACATCGTCCACGTCCACGCCGACGGCAGCGAACACCGGCGCACCTACGCCTCCCTGATCCCCGAGGCCTCCCGCGTCCTCGCCGGTCTGCGCCGGGCCGGCCTGCGCCCGGGCGACCGGGTCGTCCTCCAGTGCGACGCCACCGAGGACTTCCTCGCCGTCCTGTGGGGCTGCGTCCTCGGCGGCTTCGTCGCCGTCCCGCTGACCGTCCCCGCCTCCTACGACACGCCCTCGGCGGCGCTGACCAAGCTGGAGGGCATCTGGCGGATGCTCGGCCGGCCGTGGATCGTGTGCTCCGCCGACCGCGAGGCCGGGCTGCGCGCCCTCGCCGCCCGGCAGGACTGGCCCGGGCTGCGGCTCACCACGGCCGACGCGCTGCGCGAGGCGCCCGAGGACCACGACTGGCACCCCGCCGGACCGGACGACCTCCTGCTGATGCTCATGACGTCCGGCAGCACCGGCCTGCCCAAGGCGGTACGGCTCACCCACCGCAACGTGCTGACCCGCTCCGCCGCCACCGAGCAGATGAACGGGCTCGGCGCCGACGACGTCTCCCTGAACTGGATCCCGCTCGACCACGTCACCGGCGTGGTGATGTTCCACCTGCGGGACGTGTACCTGGGCTGCACCCAGATCCACGCCCCCACCTCCTGGATCCTCCAGGACCCGCTGCGCTGGATGGACCTCGCCGACCGGCACCGGGTCACCGTCACCTGGGCGCCCAACTTCGCCTTCGGGCTCCTCGCGGAGCAGTCCCACCGCTTCACCGACCGCGCCTGGGACCTGTCACCGATGCGGCTGGTGATGAACGCCGGCGAGGTCGTCGTCGCCCCGGCCGCCCGTCGCTTCCTGCACACGCTGAAGCCGTTCGGCCTGCCGCAGCACGTGATGCACCCCGGCTGGGGCATGTCCGAGACCTGCTCCGTGGTCACCGACGCCGTCCTGCCCGGCGAACCCGTCGCGGACGAGGGGACGTTCGTGAGCTGCGGCCGGCCCTACCCCGGCTTCGCCATGCGGATCGTCGACGAGCAGGGCGCGGTCCTCACCGAAGGGGACGCCGGCCGGCTCCAGGTCCGCGGCACCTCCGTGACCGGCGGCTACCACGACAACCCGGCGGCCAACGCGGAGGCGTTCACCGACGACGGCTGGTTCGACACCGGCGACCTGGCGTTCCTGCGGGACGGCGAGCTGTACATCACCGGCCGCGCCAAGGACGTCATCATCGTCAACGGCGTCAACCACTACAGCCACGAGATCGAGGCCTGCGTCGAGGAACTGCCGTACGCGGAACGCAGTTTCACCGCCGCGGTCGCGGTGCGCACCGACCCGTCGTCGCCCACCGACGAACTGGCCCTGTTCCTCCACCTCACCCCCGAAGCCGCCGCCGACCCGGCCGCCGCCCTCCGCGAGATCACCGGCAAGGTCACCCGGGAGATCGGCGTCAGCCCGGCCTTCCTCGTCCCGGTCGCTCGGGACGCCGTGCCCAAGACCGAGATCGGCAAGATCCAGCGCACCAAGCTGCGCAAGAGCTTCGAGGCGGGCGACTTCGACGACGAGGTCCGCCGGACCCAGGTGCTGCTGGGCACCGCCGCGACCGTCCCCGACTGGTTCCTGCGACCCCTCTGGCAGCGGGCGGAACGCCCCGGTGCCCCTGCGGCGACACCGGGCCGGCACACCCTCGTCCTGGCGGGCGCCGACCCCGGGGTCCGGAAGGCCGCGGAGCGGCTCGCCGACGCGCTGCGGTCCGCCGGCGGCCTGTGCACGGTGGTCGGTGAGGGAACGTCGTACGCCCGGCTCGACGCCGCGCACTACCGCCTGAGGCCCGCCGAGGAAGCCGACTACGCCGCGTTGCTGGGGCAGTTGGAGCACGACCAGCGACCGGTCGACACCGTCCTCCACCTCGACGGGCTGCGCGGCACGGCGGAACCGGAGACGGCGCCGGACGACCCGGCCGGCGCGGAGCAACTGCTCGCCCTCGCCCGCGCCCTCGCCGCCCGGCCCGGCCACCTGCGCCCCGTCGACCTGGTGTACGTGACGGCGGGCGCGCAGGCCGTGCGCCCCGACGACCGTCCCTCACCGGCGCACGCCATGGTGGGCGCCCTGCTCAAATCGCTGGGCGAGGAGTTCGGTTGGCTGCGCGGCGCCCACCTCGACCTCGCGGGCGACGAGGGCGCGGACCCGCTGCCCGTCCTGCTGGCCGAGGCGACGGTCACCGCGGACGGCGCGGAGGTGGCGTACCGCGACGGTCTCCGGCACGTACGCCGCCTCGCCCCCCTGCCCGACACCCCGGCCCGCGTCGAGCCGGCCGCGCACGACGGCTTCACCCTGCTCACCGGCGGACTGGGCGGCGTCGGTGCCGAGATCGCGGCGCATCTGCTCCGCACCCCCGGCACCCGCCTGCTGATCGTGGGCCGCACCCCGGAATCCGAGGCCGCCGTCCCGGCGCGGCTGAGCGAACTGGGCGAGGTCCGCTACACCCGCGCCGACGTCACCGACGAAAGCCAGGTGCGGGCCGCGGTGGAGGCCGCCGCCGAGGCGTGGGGCGTGACCCTCGGATCGGTGCTGCACCTGGCCGGCACGCTGGTGGAACGACCGGTGGACGGGCTGGACGCCGCCACCTGGCGCCGGGCGCTCGAGGCCAAGGTGCGCGGCGCGTGGACCCTGCACCGGCTCACCGCCGACCACCCGGTCGGCTCCTTCGTCACCTTCTCCTCGGTGAACGGCTTCTTCGGCGGCGCCATGAACGCCGCCTACGCCGCCGCCAACGCCCACCTGGACGCCCTCGCCCACTACCGCCGCGCCCTCGGCCTGCCCGCGCAGTCCCTCGCCTGGAGCATGTGGCGCGAGCGCGGCATGAGCCGCGGCTACGAGCTCACCGCGCTCACCGAGGCCCGCGGCTACCGGCTGCTCGACGTCCCCGCCGCGCTGCGCTCCTTCGACCTGGCCCGCTCCCTGGACGAGCCGCACCTGCTGATCGGCGCCGACCGCACCGCCCCCTGGGTCCGCAGCCACGTCGCGGCCCCCGTGCGGCAGACGCGGCGGCTGACCGCGCGCGTCGGCCTGGCCGACGGCACCGACCTGGGCACCCTGTACCGCGCGGCGGCCGACGGCGCCCACGCGGCCGGCCTGTCCGACGCCTGGATCCTGCGCTCGGCGGGCACCACCGCCCGCCCGGACGAGGACGGGCCGGAGGCGGGGGAGGACCCGCGGCGGCTGGAGCACCGGCTCGCCGAGGTGTGGTGCGACGTCCTGGGCCGCGACCGGGTGGGCCGGGACGAGAACTTCTTCGACCTGGGAGGCAACTCCCTGCTCCTGGTCACCGCCCAGACCGCCGTCAACCGCGCCTTCGGCACCGACCTGTCGGTGGTCGACCTCTTCGCCCACCCCACCGTCCGGGACCTTGCCCGCCACCTGTCGGAACGCGGCGCCGCCCCGGCGGCGGACGCCGAACCGTCACCGCGGCCGGAGACCGGCGGCGCCCTGGAGCAGGCCAAGGAACAGGCACAACGCCGGCGCGCCGCCCGCGCACGCCGCACCGCACGACACGGGAAGGACCGGGGCCGTGCCTGACACGACCGAACCGGGCCGGTACGGGACGACGTCCGCGCACGACACCACCGGCCCGGGCCGGTCCGGGACGAAGCCCCTGCACCACACCACCGCGCCGGGCCGCTACGAGACGCAGCCCCCGCACCACACCGCCGAGCCGGGAGAGGACGAGGCACAGGCCGTGCACGACACCAGCACACCCCACGACGAGGACCTCCCCGCCGTCGCCGTCATCGGCATGGCGGGCCGCTTCCCCGGCGCCGACGACCTCGACGCCTTCTGGGAGAACCTCGCGGCCGGCCGGGAGGCGATCCGGCCCGTCACCGACGAGGAGTTCCTCGCCGCGGGCGGCGACCCGCGCGACCTGGACGACCCGGCACTGATCCGGATGGCCTCCGTCGTCGAGGGCATCGACCGCTTCGACTCCGGCTTCTTCGGCTACAGCCCCGCCGAGGCCGCCGTCGTCGACCCCCAGCAGCGGCTGCTGCTGGAAACGGCGTACCACGCCCTGGAGGACGCGGGCTGCCTCGGGGACCGTACGGGCGAGGCGTTCGGCGTGTACGCGGGTGCCGGCGACAGCCGCTACTACCCGGCCCACGTGTACCCGCGCTTCGCCGGGCAGCCCGGTTCGGTGGCGCTCGTCCACGCGGCCACCGCCAACTCCCTCGGCACCCTCGCCACCCGCCTCTCCTACGAACTGGGCCTCACCGGCCCGAGCGTGTCGCTCCAGACGGCCTGCTCCACCGCGCTGGTCGCGGTGCACACCGCCTGCCAGGACCTGCTGGACCACCGCTGCGACACCGCGCTCGCCGCCGCCGTCTCCCTCAACCCCTCCGCCGTCCTCGGCTACCGCCACGTACCCGACGGGCCGTTCTCACCCGACGGCCACTGCCGCGCCTTCGCCGCGGACGCCGCCGGCACCTCCTCCGGCGACGGCGTGGGAGCCGTCGTGCTCAAGCGGCTGGAGGACGCCCTCGCCGACGGCGACCGCGTCCGCGCCGTCATCCGCGGCAGCGCCGTCAACAACGACGGCCGCCGCAAGGTCGGCTTCAGCGCGCCCAGCGCCGCCGGACAGACCGAGGTCGTCCTCGCAGCCCAGGCCCAGGCGGAGGTCGACGCCGGCACCATCGGCCTGGTCGAGGCGCACGGCACCGCCACGAAACTCGGCGACCCGATCGAGGTGTCCGCCCTGACGGAGGCGTTCCGGCAGAGCACGCGACGGACCGGATTCTGCGCGCTCGGCTCGGTCAAGACCAACATCGGCCACCTCGGAGCCGCCGCCGGCATCGCCGGACTCATCAAGGCGGTCCTGGCCCTGGAACACCGGCAGATCCCGCCCAGCCTGCACTTCGAACGGCCCAACCCGCTCATCGACTTCGACGCGAGCCCCTTCCGCGTGCCCACCGCCCTGGAGGACTGGCCCGCGGGGGAGCAGCCCCGCCGCGCCGCCGTCAGCGCCTTCGGCATCGGTGGCACCAACGCCCACGTCGTCCTGGAGGAGGCCCCGCCCACCGCCCCCGCCGCGCCCCGCCCGCCCGAGGACGAACGCCGCCTGGTGCTGCCGCTGTCCGCCCGCACCGCGGGCGCCCTGCGCGGCCAGGCCGACGCACTCGCCCGGCACCTCGAACGCCGCCCGGAGTTACGCCTGGACGACGTGGCGCACTCCCTGCGCACCGACCGGCCCGCGCTGCGCCACCGGCTCACCGTCACGGCGGCCTCCCGCGACGAGGCCCTCGACGCGCTGCGCACCGCCGCCCCCGCCACCCCGCCGCTCTCCGACGACCCGGCCCGCACGGCGTTCCTGCTGCCCGGCGGCGGCACCCAGTACCCCGGCATGGGCGCGGAGCTGTACCGCGACCACACCGTGTACCGCGACACCGTCGACGAGTGCGCCCGCATCCTGCGGCCCGTCCTCGGCGCCGACCTGCGCACCGCCCTCTTCGAGGAACGGCGGCCCGACGACACCTCCGCGTTCCTCGGGCTCGTGGTCACCGAATACGCCCTGGCCCGCACGCTCATCGAGTCGGGCGTACGCCCCGACGCGCTGATCGGCCACTCGCTCGGCGAGTACACGGCCGCCTGCCTGGCCGGCGTCATCGACCTGGCGGACATGCTGCCCCTGGTCACCGAACGCATCCGGCTCATCAGCTCCGCCGGAGGAGCCACCGTCGGCGTCGCCGCCCCGGCCGAGGAGATCCGGCCGCTGCTCGACGACGAACTGTCCCTGGCCGCCGTCAACGGCCCCCAGGCCTGCACCGTCGCCGGACACCTCGACGCCGTCACCCGCTTCGAGACCGAACTGACCCGCCGGGGCGTGCCGTTCCGCCGCCTGCGCATCCCCGTCGCCGCCCACTCCCACGTCCTCGACCCGGTCCTGCCGGCCTACGAGGCCCGCCTCCGCCAGGTCACCCTGCGCCCGCCGCGCATCCCGTACGTCACCAACGTCACCGGCACCTGGGTCACCGACGCCCAGGCCACCTCCGTACGGCACTGGATCGACCACACCCGCACCACCGTGCGGTTCGCCGACGGCATCGCCGCCCTCTGGGACCGCCTCCACCCCGTCCTCGTGGAGATCGGGCCGGGCGACACCCTGACCAAGCTGGCCACCGGCCGGCTCACCGACGCGGCACCGGTGACCGTGACCACCATGCGGCACGCCAAGGCCGAGGCGTCCGACGGGTTCGTCCTCGCCGAGGCGCTGGGACGGCTGTGGAGCGCGGGCGTGGACAGCGCCCTGCCCCCGGTACCGGGCGCGCCCCGGCGGGCGCCGCTGCCCCCGTACGCCTTCGACTGCCGGCGCCACTGGATCGACGCCCCCGGCGCCCGTACGGACCCCGTCGCCTGCGACGACACCCCGGCCGCTGCGGACACCGGCCCCGGCCTCGCCCCGCGACCCCGGCTGACGACGGAGCACGTACCGCCGCGCACCGAACGCGAACAGGCGGTGACCCGGCTCTGGGAGGAGACCCTGGGAATCGGCGGCATCGGGCTGCACGACAACTTCTTCGACCTCGGCGGCGACTCCATGCGCGCCGTGCTGCTGGCGGGCCGGCTGCGCCAGACCGGGGTCCTCGACGTCCCGGCGGCGACCCTGCTGGCCGCGCCCACGGTGGCCGGGGTCCTCGCCTCCGCCGACGAACCGGACGGCACCACCACGGGGAAGGCCCCGACCGCGCTCGGCCCGCTGCTGCCGCTGCGCGCCGAGGGCACCGCCACACCCCTGTTCTGCGTCCACCCCGGCGCGGGCGTGTCCTGGCGCTACACGGGCCTGCTGCCCCACCTCGGCGGCGACCAGCCCGTCCACGGCATCCAGGCCGCCGGCCTCGACGGCACCACCCCGCCCGCGCCCGACGCCGCCGCCATGGTCGCCCACTACCTCGACCTGGTGCGCCGCGTGCAGCCGCACGGCCCGTACCGCCTGCTGGGCTGGTCCTACGGCGGATTCGTCGCACACGCCATGGCCTGCGCCCTCCAGCGCGACGGCGAGCGGGTCGAACTCCTCGCCATGCTCGACGCACCCCAGCCGCACGGCACCGCCCACGATCCCGACGCGGCCGAACGCCAGGTGGCGGCCCTGCTGTCCAGGGTGGCCGGACTCCCCGTCGACCCCGGCGCGGCACCCCCGGACGTCGACACCGTCCTGGACCGGATCGGCGCACGGGTCCTCGCCGACCCGTCGAGTTCCCCCGTCACCCGGGCCGAGGCCGCCGCCATCGCCGCCGTCATGCGCAACAACCTGCGCATCGCGCCCCAGTTCACCCCCGGCGTCTTCCGTGGCGACGTGCTGTTCTTCAGCGCCGCCGAGGAGGAGCCCACGGACTTCCCGGCCGACCTGGCGGTGCTGCCCGGCAAGGCCGACAGCTGGCGGCCCCACGTCGACGGCACCCTGCACGACCACCAAGTCCCGTGCGGGCACTACGAGATGACCGAACCCGAACCGATCGCCCGCATCGGCGAGGCGGTCGCCAAGGCCCTGCGCGGCCTCCCCGGCTGAACCGCCCTTTCCCCATGCCCCCGAACACCCCTGAGCACCCTTGAGCACGCGTTGAGGAGAACCAGCGTGAAAGCGACCCAGGAACTCTACGAACTCGGCGACGCGCCCGAGATCGGCACCGCACCCCGGCGGATGTACGCCTCGCTGATCCGCCGTGAGCGCTACGGACAGCCCGTCGACGCCTTCCGGACCGAGGTGGTCGACGTGCCGCCCGTGGGCCGCGGACAGGTCCTGGTGAAGGTGATGGCCGCCGGCATCAACTACAACAACGTCTGGGCGGCGCTCGGTTTGCCGCTCGACGTGATCGCCGCCCGGCAGAAGGCGGGCGCCACCGAGGACTTCCACATCGGCGGCTCCGACCTGTCCGGGATCGTGTGGGCGGTCGGCGAGGACGTGCGCGGGGTGAAGCTCGGTGACGAGGTCGTCGTCCTCGCCAACCGCTGGGACGAGAGGGCCGAGGACATCCGTCTGGGCGGCGACCCCACCTGGTCCAGCAGCCAGCGGGTGTGGGGCTACGAGGAGAACTACGGCTCCTTCGCCCAGTTCGCGGTCGTCGACGACTACATGTGCCACCCCAGGCCGGCCCGGCTGTCCTGGGCGCAGGCCGCCTGCTACATGGCGACCGCGGCCACCGCCTATCGCCAGCTCTTCGGCTGGCCCCCGCACACCGTGCGTCCCGGCGACCCGGTGCTGATCTGGGGCGGCGCCGGCGGCCTCGGCTGCATCGCCATCCAGCTCGTCCGGCACGTCGGCGGCATCCCCGTCGCGGTCGTCTCCAGTGAGGAACGCGGCGAGTTCTGTCTCAAGCTGGGCGCCGAGGGCTGGATCGACCGGCGCCGGTTCGACCACTGGGGGCGGCTCCCGGACACCTCCGACGACGAGGCGATGGGCCGCTGGCTGTCCGGGGCCCGCGCCTTCGGGCGGGCCTTCTGGGAGGTGCTCGGCGAGCGCCGCAGCCCGCGCGTCGTGCTGGAGCACTCCGGCGCCGACACCATCCCCACGTCCCTGTACCTGTGCGACAACGGCGGCATGGTCGTCCTGTGCGGCGGCACCACCGGCTACAACGGCGACGTCGACCTGCGTTTCCTGTGGATGCGGCAGAAGCGCCTGCAGGGCTCGCACGTCGCCACTGCCCGCGAGGCACGGGAGGTCACCCGGCTGATCGACCAGGGCATCATCGACCCGTGCCTGTCCCGGACCTTCGATTTCGACGAGATCGGCCTCGCCCACCAGCTCATCCACGACAACCGGCACCCCGCGGGCAACATGGCCGCACGGGTCGGCGACCGGGGATGAGACAGGGGCCGGCGGGAAGCCGGCCCCGGTGATTCACGCGCGGCGTGAGGGGTACCTGCGGCGGAGACCGACGCACTTCCGGGAGGTACCCCATGGGCAAGCTGGGCGACATGATGAACAAGGCCAAGCAGATGGCCAAGGGCCACCCCGACCAGGCCGACAAGGGTGTCGCGGGCGCCGAACGAGTGGTCGACGAGCGGACGGGCAACAAGTACGACGCCCGGACCGACAAGGCCGCCGACACGGTGCGGCGCTCCTACCGGGACGGCGGCACGCAGGAGCGCTGACCCGGTACGCACGGCTTCCCGTCCCCGGGGCGACGCCCCGGGGACGGGAAGCGCATGCCCGGCCGTGCACCGGCCCGGCCGACGACGGGCCACGGCAGCCGACGACGGGCCACGGCAACGACAAAAACGGCGGCGGCCGGCGGTGGACGTGGCGCGGACACCTCACCGCCCACCGTCCACCGCCGGCCGCCGCACGCCTCACACCCGCAGCACCTTCTTGATGATCTTCCCGGCGGGGTTGCGGGGCACCTGCTCGATGAACTCCACCCGCCGCGGACGCTTGTACGGCGCGAGCAGCCCCGCGACATGCGCGAGCAGCGCCGCCGCGCCCGTCTGCGCACCCGGCTCCAGGGCCACGTACGCCAGCGGCACCTCGCCGTAGTCCTCGTCGGGCATCCCGACGACCGCAGCGTCACGGACCGCCGGGTGGCTCATCAGGGCGCGCTCGATCTCCGAGGGGTAGACGTTCTGGCCCGCACGGATGATGACGTCCTTCGTGCGGTCCACCAGGCTGATGCGGCCCTCGTCGTCCATGAAACCGAGGTCGCCCGTCCTGATCCAGCCGTCGAGAGTGATCTCACGGGTGGCCTCCGGGTCGTTCCAGTAGCCCTGCATGACGCCCGGCCCGCGCACCACGATCTCGCCGATCTCGCCGCGCGGCAGTTCCCGGCCGCCCTCGTCCACCGTGCGGGCGGACATGCCCGGCACGACCCGCCCGCACGGGATGCGGGCGGTGACGTCCCCGGCGGCGGGGTGCTCGTCCGGGCCGAGCGTGACGAACGGACCGCCCACCTCGGTCATGCCGTACACCTGCCGGAAACCGCAGCCGAGCCGCTCGACCGCGTCGGCGTAGACGTCGAGCGGCATGGGGGCGGCCCCGTACAGGATCTCCCGCAGACAGGACAGGTCGGTGCCGTGGGACGCCCGGGCCTGGAGCATGAAACGCAGCATCTGCGGCACCAGCCACATGTGCGTGGCGCGGTGCCGCTCCACCGCGGACAGCGCCCGCTGCGGGGTGAAGCCGGGCATCAGCACGACCGTCGCACCGGCCGCCAGGTAGGTCAGGGACACCACCATGCTGCCGTGGTACAGCGGGCAGCAGTTGACCATGACGATGTCGTCGGTGGGACGGGCCATCACCAGCCAGCCGAGGGCGATGGCCCGGAACGACGCGCTGTCGACGGTGACTCCCTTGGCCTGCCCGGTGGTCGCCGAGGTGTGCAGTACGGCGATCGGCTCCGTGTCGGCGACGTCCGGCAGGTCCCGCTCGGCGGCCAGGGTGCCCAGCGCCGCGAAGGCGGGCTTGTCGAGAGCCACCTGGATCCGCACCGACGCCGGCAGCTCGGGGTGCCGGTCCAGCAGCTCGGACTCACCGAGGACGGCCACCGCCCCGACACGCTCGACGATCCCGGCGACCTCGGGCGCGGCCAGGCTGTGGTTCAGCGGCACGAACAGCGCGCCGAGCCGGGCCAGCGCGAAGTAGCTCTCCAGGACCTCGATCCGGTCCTTGGAGAGGACGGCGACCCGGTCACCCCGCTCGATGCCCAACTCGGCCAGGCCCCGCGCCAGTTCCAGGGTGCGATCGTGGAACTCGGCCCAGGTGACGCTGCGTTCCTCGTCCACCAGCGCGGTCCGGCCGGGCCGGCACTGGCGGTTGCGCTCCAGCAGTTGCGTCAGCCACATCACGCACCGCCGCTCGCACCGGCGGCCGCGCGCTCGGCGACGAAGCGCTCGTAGTCGCCGATCGTGCGCAGATCCTCCATGTCCTGTGCGGTGATCTCCACGCCGAGCCGCTGCTCGACCAGGAGGACCAGGCGCACCAGGTCCCCGGAGTCGATGCCGCTGGCGGCCAGGTCGACGTCGTCGCCGACCTGGTCGGCGTACTCGGTCGTTCCGGTGAGTTCGACCAGCAACTCCCTGATGGTGCTCATGGTTTCCCCTTTCGCCTCGGCGTGCCGGCCGCCGTGCGGTGTACGGATGTCACCCCCTGGAGAGGCGGACGCGGACCGGTCCCACTCCCCGGGCCGGCCCGTGAGCTTTGTCACGCGCCCCAACCTCGCGCCGCGGGGATAGCCGGACCGCGCGCCCGGCCTCTTACCGCAACGAAGCCACCCGCTCCGCCCGGCCCCGCACGGGCGGTCCCCAGCCGAAGGAGTGATGCGCGTGCCCAGGCAGCCGGTACGGGTCCGGACCCCCGGACGGTGCCCGAAGCGCCGCACCGCCATGCCGGACCCCGGGCGCGGGAGCGGTGCCCGATGACCGCGCCGGCCACCGTCCCCGCACCAGCCGAAAGTGAACCGCTCGCGCACTTCGACGCGATCGTCGCCGGTGGTGAGGCGATCGAACCGCGTGACTGGATGCCCGACGGATACCGCCGCATGCTGGTCCGCCAGATCGCCCAGCACGCCCACTCCGAGATCATCGGCATGCAGCCGGAGGGCGCCTGGCTCACCCGCGCCCCGTCCCTGCACCGCAAGTCGGTCCTGCTGGCCAAGGTCCAGGACGAGGCCGGCCACGGCCTGTACCTGTACTCCGCCGCCGAGACGCTCGGCGTGGATCGCGCCGACCTGCTGGACGCCCTGCACCACGGCCGGCAACGCGCCTCCGCCACCTTCAACCATCCCGCGCTGACCTGGGCGGACACCGGAGCCATCGCCTGGCTGACGGACGGCGCCGCCGTCATCAACCAGGCACCCCTGTGCCGCACCTCCTACGGGCCGTACGCCCGGGCGATGCGCCGCGTCTGCCAGGAGGAGGCCTTCCACGTGCGGCAGGGCTACGACCTGATGCGGGCCCTGTGCGAGGGGACACCCCGGCAGAAGGAGATGGCGCAGGACGCGGTGAACCGCTGGTGGCTGCCGGCGGTGGCGCTGATGTTCGGGCCGCCCGACACCGAGGCGGGCGGCGCGGAAGCGCGGAGCGCCGCGCTGGGAGCCGCGGTCTCCCGCCGCGCGATCGCCTGGGGCATCAAACGCCACACCAACGACGAACTGCGGCAGCGCTTCGTCGACACCTGCGTCCCGCAGGCCGAACGCCTCGGCCTGACCCTGCCCGACCCCGCGATCCGGTGGAACGAGGAGCGCGGCCACTACGACTTCACGCCCGTCGACTGGGACACCTACCGCGAGGCACTGGGCGACGACACCCACTGGGCGCGGCAGCGGATCGCGCACCGCCGGGCCGCACACGAGGACGGCGCCTGGGTCCGCCGGGCCGCCGCCGCGTACGCCGCCCGGACGGACGCGACGGGAGGAGAGGACGCGTGAGCGGGGCACAGGAGGGCGCGCCGGCGTCCTGGGAGGTCTTCCTGCGGGTCCGCCGGGGCCTGGCCCACCAGCACGTGGGCTCGGTGCGCGCGGCCGGCCCGGACGCGGCGCTGGCCGCCGCCCGCGACCTGTATCTGCGCCGGGGTGAGGTGCTGTCGCTGTGGGTGGTGCGTTCCGACGCCGTGCACACCGCCTCCCCGGACGAACGCGCCCCGTACTTCGCGGCCGCCCGCCACAAGCCGTACCGCTACCCCGAGCACTATGCGCCGCTGACCGAGAAAGGCCCCGAAGGTGAGCACGACGAGTGAGGCCGCGGTGGCGGCGCCGGACACCCCGCCGCGTGGACTGCCGTCAGAGGCCGCCTCCGACCTGGCCCGGCACCTTCTGCGCCTCGGCGACGACGCCCTCGTCCTCGGCCAGCGCCTGTGCCGGTGGATCACCCGCGCGCCGACGATCGACGAGGACCTGGCCCTGTCCAACATCGCCCTCGACCTGATCGGCCACGCCCGCGCCCTGCTCACCCGCGCCGGACAACTCGACGGAACCGGCCGCACCGAGGACGACTTCGCCTACACCCGCCCGGAACGCGAGTTCACCAACACCCTGCTGACCGAACTCCCCAACGGGGACTTCGCGACGACCGTGGCCCGGCAACTCGCCTACACCCACTACGCCGTCCTGTACTACGAGAGCCTCGCACACTGCGCCGATCCCGAACTCGCCGCGTTCGGGGCGCGCGCCGCCAAGGAGGTCGCCTTCCACCGGCTGCACGCGGACCGCTGGACGGTGACGCTGGGGCGGGGCACCGCGGAGAGCGCCCGCCGCATGCAACACGGCCTGGAGCAGGTGTGGCCGTACACCGGCGAACTCTTCGAGGAGGACGAGGTGTCGGCCCGCCTGGCCGCCTCGGGCACGGCGCCCTCACCGGCCCCCCTGCACCAGACGTGGCTCGACCGGGTCACCGGCGTCGTCACGGAGGCGGGCCTCACCGCACCCACCCCCACCTGGTCGGCCTCGGGCGGCCGTTCGGGCCTGCACTCGGAGGAGTTCGGCCCGCTGATCGCCGAACTGCAGTCGGTGCGACGGCAGTTCCCCGGAGGCACGTGGTGAGCGGGCCCGCTCCGGCCACCGTCCGCCGGTCCGCCGAGGAGGTGCGCGAGCGGATCGCGGCGCTCCCGGACCCGGAGCTGCCGGTGATCGGACTGGGTGATCTGGGTGTGGTGGGCTCCGTCGCCCCGGGCGCCGACGGTGTACTCGAGGTGGAGATCACGCCCACCTACCTGGGCTGCCCCGCACTGCCCGAGATCACCGCCGCGGTACGGGACGTCCTGGCCGCCTGCGGGCACCCCGACGGCCGCGTCCGGCAGGTCCTGTCACCGCCCTGGACCACGGACCGCATCACCCCCGAGGGACGGCGCGCACTCGCCGCGCACGGCATCGCCCCGCCCGTGTCCCCGGCCCCCGCCGGCCCGGTTCCGGTCGAGTTGGGCACGGTGCCCTGTCCGCACTGCGGCTCACGGGCGACCCGGCCGCACAGTCCTTTCGGTCCGTCTCGTTGCCAGTCGGTGCTGTGGTGCACGGCGTGCCGTGAGCCCTTCCCCTACCTGACCGCACTGTGAGGCACACCGTGAACACCGTCACCGTCCCGCCCACCCCCTCGGGCGGGGGACCGCCCGCCTCGCCCCGCCGCACCGGCTGGTACCCGCTGGAGGTCACCGAGGTCTGCCGGCTGAGCACCGACACGGTGGCCGTGACCCTGGACGTGCCCGCCGGGCTGCGCGACGTCTTCACCCACCGCCCCGGCCGGCATGTCACCGTCCGGCACCGCCGGGCCGGCGCCGAACTGCGCCGCAGCTACTCGGTGTGCCCGCCGCCGCACGCACCCGAGATGCTCCGCCTGGTGATCAAACGGCTGGGCCCCGGCGGGTTCGGCGACCACGCCGTGACCCGGCTCGCCGCCGGCGACCGGCTCGAACTGACGCCGCCCGCCGGTGATTTCGCCCTGCCGGAGCTGCCCGGCGCCCACCATGTCCTCCTCGCGGGCGGTACCGGCATCACTCCGCTGGCTCCGATGGCCGCCCGTGTGCTGCGCCGGGATCCGGCCTGCCGTGTCAGTCTCGTCCACTCGGTCCGCACCTCCGCCGACGCGGTGCTCGCTGATGAACTGGGCGAGTTGAAGGACGAGTTCGTGGACCGTTTCACCGTCCTGTACGTGCTGACGCGGGAGGAGCGGGGGAGCGGGGGCGGGGTGCTGGAACGGCGGCTGGACGCGGCCGGGCTGCGCCGCCTGCTGGCGGCCGTGGATGCCCGGCCCGGCCCGGACACCGCGTTCGCCCTGTGCGGGCCGCCCGGCCTCGTCGACACCGCACGGCGGGTCCTGGCAGAGGCGGGAGCCGATCCGTCGCTCGTCCGCCGGGAGCTGTTCACGACCGGCGGTACGGCACCGCGGCCCCCGGAGCCGGACGGCCCCGCGCCGCGAGCGGGCGAGGCCCGGGTCACCGCTGTGCTCGACGGGCGCCGCCGAACGGCCACCGTCCTGCCGCAGGACCCGTCTCTTCTCGACGCGCTGCTGCGCGCACACCCCGATGTGCCGTACGCCTGCCGCGAGGGTGTGTGCGGCAGTTGCCGTGCGAGGGTCCTGTCCGGGCGAGTCACGGCGGACCGTGAGTACGCCCTGGACGAGGAGGACCGTGCCGCCGGTTTCACTCTGGTCTGCCGGGCGCGTGCGTGCACCGCGGAGGTCGCTGTCGACTTCGACGCCTGACCCGCACACCACGCCACCCGCACACTCCGCCGTCACGCCGGGCCGCCACACCGAGCCCTCTCCCCACTGTCGCACCACCCTTGAGCGAAGGAGATCCACCATGACCGTCACCGCCCGGCACGAGGGGAAGACCGCTCTGGTCACCGGGGGCAGCCGGGGCATCGGCAGAGCCGTCAGCCGCCGTCTCGCCCGTGAGGGCGCCCTGGTGGCCGTCCACTACGGCCACGACCGGGTGGCCGCCGAACGCACCGTCAAGGAGATCGAGGCCGATGGCGGCCGTGCCTTCCCCGTGCACGCCGAACTCGGTGTGCCCGGCGACGCCGACACCCTGTGGTCCGCCTTCGACCGGGCCCTCGCCAGGGAGGACGCGCCGGCGGGCCTGGACATCCTCGTCAACAACGCCGGTGTCACCCTCCCGCGCCCCCTCGCCGAGGTGACCGAGGCCGACTACGACCGCGTCTTCGCGATCAACACCAGGGCGCCGTTCTTCATCATCCAGCGGGGCCTGGAGCGCCTGCGGGACGGCGGCAGGATCGTCAACATCTCCTCCGTCGCCACCCGCGTCGCCTTCCCGGCGATCGTCTCGTACACCATGACCAAGGCCGCCCTCGACTACCTCACCCTCTGCCTCGCCCAGGAACTCGGCCCGCGGAACATCACCGTCAACGCCGTCGCACCCGGCTACACCGAGACGGAGATCAACCCCACCCTCGCCGTCCCGGAGATCCGCCGCCGCTACTGCGAGGCCTCCACCTTCGGCCGGCTCGGCGACCCCGTGGACATCGCCGACGTCGTCTCCTTCGTCGTGAGCGACGACGCCCGCTGGGTGACCGGCCAGTGGATCGACACCTCCGGCGGCGCCCACCTCGGTGTGTGACCCGTCCGCACCCCTAGGAGATGCGATGAACGACCGCACGTCCGCCGCCGACGAGCCGGGTACGGGCGACGCCCCGACCCAGCCCTTCGACGGCGCCAGCCCCTACGACACGTATGTGCACGCCTCGCTGCTCAACTCGCTGCAACACCCCCTCACCGAGGCCCCGGACGAGATGGGGTTCCTCGTCACCACCCAGGTGATGGAACTGTGGTTCACCCTGATCGTGCACGAGTGGCGCACCGCCCGGGTGGCCTTCGCCAAGGACGACCTGCCCGCGGCCATGGACGCGCTGGAGCGCAGCCGCCGCGCGCTGATAGCCCTGAACGGCTCCTGGACGCCCATCGCCGCGCTGACCCCCGCCCGGTTCAACGGCTTCCGGGCCGCCTTCGGCCAGGCGTCGGGCTTCCAGTCGGCGATGTACCGGCACATGGAATTCCTCCTCGGTGACAAGTCCGCGGGACTGCTGCACGCCCACCGCGGCGACCCGGCCGTGCACGAGGCGCTCGCGGAGACCCACCGCGAACCGTCCCTGTACGACGAGGTGCTGGCCCACCTCCACCGCCAGGGCCTGCCCGTCCCGCGACACGTCCGCGAGCGGGACATGACCACCCCCTACACCGGCGACCCCGGCGTCGTGGAGACCTGGCGGCACGTCTACGCCGGTCCGCCGCACCACCCGCACCTGGCGCTCGGTGAACTCCTCACCGACATCGCCGAACTGATCGCCCGTTGGCGCTTCGAGCACGTCCTGGTGGTCCGCCGTGCCATGGGCGCCAAGCCGGGCAGCGCCGGCTCCGCCGGGCTGGCCTGGCTGGAGCAGCGGGCGGCACGCCCCGTCTTCCCCGACCTGTGGGAGGTGCGCGGTGACATCTAGGGCGATCTCCGCCTTCGCCGCCGAGGAAGAAGAACGCGTCCTGAGCCTGAAGCCGGTACTGGCACCGGTGCACGGCCGCTACGGCGAACACCCCCACCAGTCCTACGACGCCTGGCCCTGCGACGACCCCGGTGCCCCGCTGGTGATCCTGCTGCACGGCGGCTACTGGCGCTACGACCGCATGCACCTGACCCCGTTCGCGGCGTGGCTCTCCCAGCAGGGCTTCGACGTGCTGCTCCCCGGCTTCCGCCGTTCCGGCGGCGCCGGCGGCCACCCCGAGACCTTCGACGACGTCGCCCGCATCGTGGACACCCTGCCCCAGGGGCGGCCCTACGTCCTCGCGGGCCACTGCTCCGGCGGCCACCTGGCGCTGTGGTGCGCCGCCCGGGGACTGCTGCCGCCCGGCTCGCGCTGGCACACGCGCACCCTGCCGACCAGTGTGCTCGCCCTGGCGCCGATCACCGACCTCGCCGCCACCCGGCGCGACGGCCTCAGCAACGACGCGGCGCTGCAACTCCTCGGCGGGGAAGAGCACTTCGAGGAACGGCTTCCCGCGGTCGACCCCCTCACCCTGCTGCGGGACGCCGGCAGCACCGGGGTGCCCACCGTGCTGCTGCACGGCGCCGCCGACGAGGAGGTACCGCTCACCCAGTTCAGCGACTACGCGGCCGTGCACCGGGACCTCAGGACGGTGGTCCTGCCCGGCACCGGCCACTACACCCTCATCGAGCCGGGAGCACCCGGCGCCCGCGCGGTCGCCGAAACCCTGCGGGACGTGGCCAGCGCCCTCACCCCGGGGCGCCGGGGCCGAGCGTCCGAGGAGAAGGAGGCACACCGATGACCACCGCACTCGTCCCGCCGGCCGCACTGCGAGAGAAGGCCGCACAGCTCGACGGCGAAGACGTCCTGTCCCCTCTCCGCGCCCGCTTCCTGCTCCCGCCGGACGTCGTCTACCTCGACGGCAACTCCCTGGGCCCGCTGCCCGCCGCCGTCCCGCCCGCCCTGGAGGACGCGGTGCGGCGCCAGTGGGGCACCGGACTCATCGGCTCCTGGAACACGGCCGGCTGGTGGGAGGCGCCCCTCAGGGTGGGAGACGCGATCGGCGCGCTCATCGGGGCCGCGCCGGGGCAGACCGTCGCGGGCGACTCCACCAGCGTGCAGCTGTTCACCGCGCTGGACGCCGCCGCCGCGCTCCGCCCGGACCGGCCGCTGCTGGTCACCGACCCCGGACACTTCCCCACCGACCGCTACCTGACGGACGCGGTCGCCCGCCGCCGGGGCCTGGAGGTACGCCACGTCCCCCCGGCGGACCTCCCGCGCTTCCTCACCGCCGAAGGCCACCGGACCGCCGTCGTCAGCTACGCGCCCGTCGACTTCCGCACCGGTGAGCTGTACGGCATGCGGGAGCTGACCCGGGCGACCCACGCGGCCGGCGCCCTCGCCCTGTGGGACCTGTGCCACGCGGCCGGAGCCCTGCCCCTCGACGTCGACGCCCTCGGCGTCGACCTGGCCGTCGGCTGCGGCTACAAGTTCCTCTCCGGCGGCCCCGGCGCCCCTGCCTTCCTGTACGTGGCGCACCGCCACCACGCCCGCCTGGACACGCCGCTGCCGGGCTGGACCGGCCACGCGGACCCGTTCGCCCTCGCCCGCCACTACACGCCCGCCGCCGGTATCGGCCGCGCCCGCATCGGCACCCCGCCGATCCTGTCCCTGCTCGCCCTCGAAGCCGCTCTCACTGCCTTCGACGGCGTCGACCTGAAACAGGTCCGCGCCAAGAGCCTGTCCCTGACGGGCTTCTTCCTGCGCTGCGCGGACGAACTCCTGACCCCCCTCAACTTCACCGCCGTCACCCCGGCCGACCCTGCCCGCCGCGGCAGCCAGGTCACCCTCCGCCACCCCCACGCCCGCGGACTGGTCACCGCCCTCGCCGAACACGGCGTCATCGCCGACATGCGCGCACCCGACCTGCTGCGCTTCGGCGTCAACGCCCTGTACACCAGCCACCAGGACCTCCTCACCGCCGCTCTCCGCCTGCGCGACCTCACCCGGAACGCCGCCTACGACCCCGCGCCGCCGGCCACGGGCCCGGTGACCTGAAGAGACCCCGTCCCCTCGGCCGGCTGGCGGCTGGCGGCTGGCGGCTGGCGGCGGGCTGCTGGATCTGGCCGCCGCCTCTGCCGGGTTGGGCTTCCTGCGGGAGGGGGCGAGGGTCCCGGGGGGTGGTGTCACCGGGGCCGGAGGCACCGACGGCCCGCTCATGATGGGCTTGAGCACCGGCTTCACCCAAGGCCGGAAGAGCTCTCCGTACCAGGATCAGCAACGGCCGTGGCAGGGTCAGGAGTTGGGTGGGCAGGATCTGGGGCAGCAGGATGGGCTGCTCACCGTCCACCGTGGTCGAGCAGTCGAGCACGGTGTGCCGGTCGATCGCCGAAACGTCCGAGAGAGCCCGCCAGAAGTCCGCCGCGACTGTGCGGGTCTCTGCCAGGTCACGGGGGCAGATAGTGGCCGAGGCCGGCGGTCCGGGCTCGCAGACCGTCGAGCAACGGGGCGGGGATGCCAGTCTATGTGGGAGCCCGAGGAGAGTGGTACGACGTGACCTCCGGTCGTCCAGCAGACCGACCGAGCCCTGTGCCTTCCTGGTCATCGCGAACAGCGCGCGAAGACGGCCAGTCGCACTGAGTGCGGCGACTCCGGCAGATCCCCAGTCCCCGCGTTCAGATTCAGCTGCCTGCCGAGCGTCTCGCTGAATGAGATGCCGCAATGCTGGACGCCACCGGTCTGCGGGTAGAACAGGACGGCAGCGGTCGTGCCGCGTCCTGATGGCTGCTCAGGGTCCGCAGCATTCCGGACTGCCAGGCATGGACGGCGACGGGCGTGGGTCAGCTGCCGTCGCGAAGTTCTGTCAATGTCTCCGGGCGGAACGTGATCCTGTCGAAAACGGCCGCGCACCCCGTTCCGAACGGCGACTGCGCCAGAAACCCGACTTTCAGTGCTGCCGAATCGGGCAGCGGACCGAAGGAGAAGTAGCGGATCAGCCGCCACCATTCACCATCGTGGGAGGCGTGGAAGGCGAAGGCGCGCCCCATCCGGGACATGCGCAGCCAGGTGCGGTTTCCGCTCACCTCGTCGGCGTTGGCGTCGTCCGAGTCTCCTCGGGTGACCACGGACACGACACTGGGCCGCCCCTGTGGGGTGTACTCGAAGCACAGCTTCGCCCAGGTCCGCTCGGCCGCGCGGACGAACAGGACGCCGGCGTCGAAGGTGTCCTTGAAGTCCACCTCGACCCGGGCCGCCAGCTGGAAGTCGCCGCTGACGTCACCAACGAGCCGAAGGAGATCGGCGCCTGTGTCGGGATCGGTGCGCGCCGGATCCAGGAACAGGTCGGTTCGTGGGCCTGCGGTAATGGTCAGGGCCTCGTTCTCGACCGCCCATGTGGTCCCGACAGCCGGCCCCTCCGGGACAACGTCGAAAGGCAGGCCGGGCACGGTCAACGATCGATTCACGGAATCCTCCTGTGGCAACGAGAACATAATGCGGCACCGGCTCTGCAGGACACGAGAATGATTGCCCGTCGCCGTCACATTTGGTAGGTGGCAGAGATCGACCTAAATTGAACATAAGGGTGAAAGTGCTAAATCGCGACACCTGATGCAGAGTGATGGAGTCGCAAGAGGGGAAGCTCTCAAGTGGGGCATAAAGGTGCTCGGAAAGAAGGAGCTTCCCATTCCCTAGGTGCCCGTTGATGCGCATTTGCCGCATTTGCGCGGTTGTTTGAGGTTGCTTTCGCCTCTGCAGATGTTCAAACATGTCGAATTCCCCGAGGTGCGGCCACCCGGAGCCAGCCCTCACCTCAAGCTCTCCACTGGGGATCGCTGCGTTTATGGAGCTCCCTCGATCAACTGGTGGCCGGTGGCGCTGCCGTGGGAACGGGTGGTGAGCAGGCCATCGCGTGCCCTCCCGCGGCGTCGGCGAGACCGGCGTCGGCCACGGGCCAGTGTCCTGTATGTACGGCTTGTCGCGCGAGGAGCTGGTCACACACACATAATGATGGCGAACGGCCCTGATCAGGTGGTGAGCACCCTGGACGTCTTCGGCGGTCCCGACGTCGAGTCCGACGATCCCTTGGCGGACGTGGTGGCTGCGGTGGTCGACGGCCGTGACACGGTGACTCACTGGTCTCATGGTGCAGCGAAGCTGCTGGGCCGGTCGGCCGACGAGGTCTGCGGGCAATCCCTCAGGCACCTGTTCGCTGCCGGTGGCGCACCTGCTGACGTCGCTCGGACCGGCGGGCCGACGCTTCTGCGGCACGCCCACGGACACAGCGTCGCCGTTCGCTGTCGTCTGCTGCCGTTCCAGGACTCTCCGTACCGCCTGCTCCTCGCCGTGCCCGCTGGCCGAGCCGACGAGTGTGAGCAGGGCGCTGCGCTGCTCCGGGCCCTGCTCGCTCAGAGCGAGATCGGTGTGACTGTGCGAGACGTGAACCTGTCGCTCCTGCGGACGAATCTCACGTCGCCTGACCAGCTGGCGATGCCTCCAGGCAGCAAGCTGTCCGACGTGATGGCCGCACCGGACGCCGCGTCCGCGGAGGCACGGCTGCGCGCAGTGCTGGAGACCGGTGTGCCCCAGGTGGCCGAAGAGCAGCACGTCCGCTCCCTGTCCGATCCGTCACGCGAGTGGTCGATCTCGGTGTCTGCCGTCCGGACCACGGACCGAAGTGGACGTCCGTCCGGGGTCACGGCGTTGCTGACCGACGCGACGGCCCAGTGGCTGGCCGCCCGCAGGCTCAAGTTGCGTCACCGGGCGGCTGTGGCCGTCGGTCACTCCCTGGACCCGCAGCGCATCGCCCAGGACGTGGCCGATGTCCTGGTGCCTGACTTCGGGGACCTGGTGTCCGTCGATCTCGCCGAAGCCGTTCTGGCGGGCGACGAACCGCCCTTGGTATTCGGAGGGGGAAATCTGCACCTGCGACGCGTCGCGGTAAAGGCGGCCGACGTCTGGCCTTCCGCTGTACTGCAGCCGGGTATGGCCATACCACCGTTTCCTGACCTGCCTGGTGTACGGCTACTTCAAGAAGGACGGACTGTCTTCGTCGACCGGGCAAGACTCGAAAAGGGATTCGACCCAGATTTGGCGAAGCTGATCATTCCGGACAGCGCTCACCACTTCGCCGCCGCGCCGCTGTTCGCGCGCGGACTCGTGCTCGGCGCCATCGTCGTCTGGCGGACCCGTCGTGAGGACCCCTTCGGGCAGCAGGACGCCGATGTGCTGACCGAGATCGCGGTACAGGCCGCGCTCGGCGTCGACAATGCGCGCCGTTACACCCGGGAGCATCGTGCCGCTGTAGCACTGCAACGACGATTGCTGCCGGCCGCGAGTACGCGCACAGCGGCGGTGCTGACAGCGAGCAGGTATCTGCCTGCCGCCGGTGGCGCCGAGATCGGCGGCGACTGGTTCGACGCCATCCCGCTCCCCTCGCTGCGAGTCGTGATGGTCGTCGGGGACGTGGTCGGACACGGTCTCCACGCCGCGGCGACCATGGGGCGGCTACGCACCGCGGTCCAGACGCTGGCCGACCTCGAACTCCCCCCGGACGAACTGCTCGCCCGCCTCGATGACCTGGTGAACCGGCTGGCTGCCGAGGCAGCTCCGGCGCACCGTGACACCATTGGCGCTACATGCCTGGTCGCGCTCTACGATCCGGTCACTGAGGAGTGCACGATCGCCAGCGCGGGGCATCCACCGCCCCTTGTGACCCAGCCGGACGGCACCACTCAGCCGGTTCGGATAGACCCGGGGCCGCCACTCGGCGTCGGCGGGCTGCCATTCGAGACCACCACTATCCGCCTTGTGGCGGGCAGTTGGCTCGCCCTCTACACGGACGGCCTGCTCGATCCGTCGGCCCACGACATTGACGCCGCCGTACGCGGGCTCGGCGACCGCATCGCCCACCAGCACAGCTCTGGCCGCTCCCTGGAAGAGGCCATCCGCACTCTGACTGCTGATCACGCCGACCTGCAGGCAACCGACGACACTGCTCTACTGCTGGCCCACATCCGCCCCCTGCCCGACCACGCCATAGCCGAGTGGCTGTTTCCCGCCGAACCCGCCGCAGTTGCCGACGCACGAGCCGCGGCCCTCGCAAAGCTGGCAGAGTGGGAGCTGACGGACATCGACTTCGCCGTCGAACTGATCGTCAGCGAACTGGTCACCAATGCCATCCGGCACGCGGGCGGGCCGATCGGTCTTCGACTCATCCGCCATACCGTGCTGGTGTGCGAGGTCAGCGATCCAAGCAACACTCAGCCCCGGCTGCGTCGCGCGTCAACCGGCGACGAGGGCGGCCGCGGGCTGTTCCTCGTCGCCCAGTTGAGCAGCCGCTGGGGGAGCAGATACGGACGGTCGGGGAAGACCATCTGGGCCGAACTGAAGGTGCCCGAGTAAGTCGTGCCGCGGTTCCCGTGACGTTCCGGCAGGGGAATTACGCGAACGTCCACAACGAGAGGCTAGTCTTCTTCGTGGCTGTCCGAGGTAGCACTGAAGCCGTGGTCCTGTAGTACCGGGAACGTCCGCACTGCGCCGGCTAGCCATGCGTCGATCTCTTCGTGGACGACCTGATTGCGCTGATCAGTTCCATCACGACATCCAACTCCTACTGGCCGACATTCAGCCGCAGTTCTGCAACCGATACCTCCTGGTACGGCATGCTCAGCTGCCACCAGAAGCTCATGAGGTATCGACACTCCTGCGGCTCGCGATCATCCGTGCGATCTCTCGGGTTGGTGTCGGTGGTGGTGAGAGTCGGTCGCGCTGGTCCAGGGGTTGGTGTTACGGGGCTGGTCAGTGGGTGTTTTTGGGTGGGTGGGCTGCTGTCATGAGGTGAGAGATTGATGGGTGGGATCGCTGTCGTGGGGCTTTATCGCATGGCAGCTGATGCTGTCTCAGGTTTGAGAGTTCTTATGCGGTGAGATGGGCGGGGCCGGTGTGATCGTGGGGTGGATCAAGAGGTAGGGGCCGGTCGTGGGCCTGTGCTGCCCCGGGGGTTGGTGGTGCGTCGTTTGCTGGAGCGGCAGCAGGCGGGGGAGCTGGCCACGCGGCATGTGCGTGCGGTCGCTGAGACGGTGGGTGTCTCGGAGCGTACGGTGTGGCGCTGGCTGGAGCAGGCCAAGACGACCGGGCAGGTAGAGGCGCCGGTCCGGCAGGGGTATGCGGTGTCGGACGAGGTGTGGGCGCTGCTGGGCGAGGTCGGAGGGAATGTCGCTGAGCTGAGGCGCCGGCTGGCCGCGGCTGGCGGGGCGTCGGTGCCGTCGGCGTCGACACTGCACCGGGTGATCCGCCGGGACCGCCGGGCGGGCCGGGCGTTGATGGTCGAGCGGGAGCCTGAGGTGGCCGGGCCGCGTAGGCCCGATCCGCTCAGCGAGCTCGGTCTGAACGTCGTGGCCGGCCAAGGTACAGGCGGGCAGGTTTTTCTGCGCGAGCAGAAGCATCTGGCGCAGGTCCCGGTCCTGGTGCCGGGCGCGCAGGTGGTGCACACGCCTGCTGTGCGGTCGGTGCTGCGGACGGTCGCGCACGCGGCCGCGGTGGGGGCGGTGGTGTGTCTGTACGGCGACGCCGGCCATGGCAAGACGGTCGCGCTGCAGTACGCCCTGTCCCAGCTGCCGCACCCCGCCCGGGTCCGTCGGGTCCACGTCGGTGTGCACCCGACGGTTCCCGAACTGCGCCGGGTGCTCGCGGACGCCCTCGAGCTGGGCAGGCGTCTGCCGCGCGGGGCGGGGGAGGCCGACCTGACGCTGGTGAACGCGCTCCGACAGCCCCGTGTGCTGGTACTGGACGAGGCACAGCGCCTTCCGGGGCCGGCGCTGGAGTTTCTACGCGGGCTGTGGGACCACCCGGACACGGACACGGCCCTCGTGCTGGCGGGCGCGGGCAGCGAACGGGCGCTGCGCCGCGTGCCTGCGCTGGCCTCTCGGGTGCTGACCTGGGAGTTGGTGCCGCGCCTCATCCCGCGCGAGGTGGCAACCGTCATGGCTGCCTTCCACCCCCTTTGGGAGGACGTCAGCGAGGACGACGTCGCGTGGGTGGACGAGCATGTGGGACACGGCAATTTCCGGACCTGGGCGAAGCTCACCTCGCACCTGACCGCCGAGACGTACGGCAAGAGCCGGCCGGTGGTGGACCGCCGGATGCTGGAGCGGGCCTGTGCAGGGCTCATGGGGCCGCTGTGACCGGCGCGGCAGGGCCGACAGAGGGCGCTTCCCGCTCCGGCGTGCACGGGGACGGCCCGGACGCGCGGGGAGGTCTGCCTTCTTCCTCCCTGCCGGCGCTGCGCGGCCCTGCCGTGCGCAGGCTGCTGGCCCTGCGGCAGGAACAGAAGCTGACGACCCGGCATGTACGGCTGATGGCTCAGTCGTTGGAGGTGACCGAGCGCACGGTGTGGCGGTGGCTGGCCGCTGCCGAGCGTGACGAGTCCGCGGCCGCGGAGCCCGGGGCGCGGGCCCAGACCCGGGACCGCTTCACTGTCACCCCGGAAGTACGCCGCCTGCTCGCGTTGTGGAAGGGCAACGTCGCGGCGGTGCATCGTGAGCTGACGGCCCGCGCTGCCCGCCAGTCCCCTCCGGCGGCTCCGCCGCCGTCGCTGCCCACCTTGCACCGCGCGATCCAGCGGGATCTGACGCCGGGGGAGCGGGCCGGGCTCGCGGGAGGAGAGCGCGCGGCGCGCAAGCATGATGTGTTCCTGGCCCGGCCGCGCCCCTGGCGGAACAAGGTGTGGGAGACCGACCACGTACAGGCCCCGGTGCTGGTCGATGTCGACGGCAAGCCCCGCAGGCCGTGGATCACCTGGTTCACCGACTGCGCCACCAACGCGATCACCGGCGTCGCGGTCACGCCCGGGCATCCGTCGCGGGAGTCGGTGCTGGCCGCGCTGCGCTCCGCGGTCCTGCGTGAGGACCCCTACGGCCCGTTCGGCGGGCTGCCCGAGAAAGTGCGGGTGGACCGCGGCAAAGACTTCCTGTCGAGGACGGTGACCGCCGCGTTCGATCTCCTCGACGTCACGGTGGAGGACCTGCCCGCCTACACCCCTCACCTCAAGGGCACGGTGGAGGGCCTGAACCGTGCGGTGGAGAGCATGTTCCTGGCCGCGCTGCCCGGCTACGCCCGCCAGCCGCGCCCCGGCAAACGCTCCTCCCGTCCGAAGGACGAAGTGCTGCTGGGCTTCGAGGACTTCACCACCCAGCTTCTGGCCTGGACGCTCTGGTGGAACACTGAGCACCGCCCGGCGCCGTTGCGGGGCAAGAGCCCGCTTGAGGCGTGGCAGGACGATCCCACCCCGCTGCGGGACGTGCCGGCTGCGGATCTGTGGACGTTCACCCTGGAGGACGCCGGCACCCGCACGCTGACTACCCGCGGCATCCGCTTCCGCAGACGCGACTACGTGGGGCCGTGGATGACCGGCCAGGCCGGGATCCAGGTCCGTATCCGCTTCATGCCCCACCACGACCACCGCATCGAGGTCTACGACGCCGCCACCGGCCGCTACCTCGGTCCTGCGGACCTGGCTGACCAGGCAACCGAAGAACAGCTCCGCGCCGTACGGCGGGCACGGTCTGCCCGTGCCCGCCGTCTGAAGAAGGATCTCGAAGCTTCCCAGCGGGAGCGCTACGCCGCCGCCACCCAGGCCGAGGCACCTCAGCGGATCGGCGCGCTGACCACCGCGCAGGCCGAGGCCGAACTCGCCCAGAATGCCGACTCCGACCTCGCGCAGCTCGCGATGCCAGACCTCATCCCGCACGCCGCGCCCCCGGCCGACTGGCGCACTCCGGCTTCCCTGGCCGCGCTGACCACGCCAGGCCCGCCCGTCCGGTACCCGTATGGACGTGACGGTGCTTCCGCCCCGGACGGCCGCGATGGGCGGGCCGCACCTCCCACCACCACCGATGAAGACGGAGACACCTCGTGACCGCGGCCACCTACCAGTACGTCGACCTGCCCGACGCATCCGTGGTCACCACCCGCGCCCTGCTCACCGCCCGGGAGAACATCACCGACACCGTCGCCGCCCGCGCCATGATGTGCATCCACGGCGGCGCCGGCTTCGGCAAGACCCTCGCCGTCAACACCTGCCTGCGCGCACTCGAACCGCACGAGGACGTCCGCAAGATCACCTTCCGCGCCCGGCCCACCGCCCGCGCGGTGCGCTACGAACTGTTCACCGCCCTCGACCTGGCCGGCGAGCCACCGCGCCACCCCAGCGAATTCGACCGCCTGCTGAAAACGGCCCTGGCCGAACGCCCCCGTACCTTCCTCGTCGACGAAGCCCAGTGGCTCAACGGGGAGGCGTTCGAATACTTCCGCTACCTCTGGGACGAACCCTCAACCCAGCTCGCCATCATTTTCGTCGGCGGCGCGGGCTGCCACACCGTGCTGCGCCGCGAACCGATGCTGTCCTCCCGTGTCTTCATCTGGCAGCAGTTCACCCGCCTCACACCCGACGAGGTCCTCGAGGTGATCCCGCTGTTCCACCCGGTCTGGGCTGACGCTGACCCCGAGGACATCACCTTCGCCGACCAGCATGCCGCGCACGGCAACTTCCGCGCCTGGGCCCAGCTGACCGCCCACACCCGCACCGCACTGGCCCGTACGGGACGTGCCCGCGTCGACCAGGAGCTGCTGCGCTGGGCCTTCAGCCGCCTCGCCTGACCACACCGTCCATGCCTCCTGCCCCGCCGCTGCCGTCCGTCACCGTGGTACTCGACCGTCACGACGACGTGCTGCACACGCACACCGCTCTGGCCGCCCACCATCCGCCGTCCGGCCGGATCACCCTGCACCCCGGCCCGGGCACCACCAGCGAAACCAGCCTCGCCCACGACCTTCTCGCCGCCCTGGGCAAACCGCCCCTGCTCCCGGGCCGCTTTCCCGGCGGCCGCCAGCCCGCCTGGGAAGCCGCCACTGCCTGGCTGACCGCCCTGGCCGTCACCAGGCTGACCGTCCTGCGCGCTCACCGCCTCACCGCCCGCCGCACGATGCGCCTCCTGCAGCTACAGGCCCGCACCGGTATCCACCTGACCCTGGTCTGCCACCGCCCTCACCTCCCCGCCGCTCTGCACCAGGCCCTGCGGACGGCCGACTGCTCCGTCACCGCCGACATCGAGGCTGCCCGCCGCCACTACTACGGCACGCCTACCGCCGAACCCCCGCCCCCAGACGAGCCCGCCGCGCCGGCCAGCCGGTGGCTCACCCTGCCGGCACTGGAACGCCTTGTCTCCTACGACAGCCCCCGCCCCTGCGCCGCCCCGTGCATGCCACCGCCGATCGTCTGGCGGCACCGCCCACCGCCCGTGCCTCTCACCGCGCACACCGCCCAGCGTGTCGCCCACCGGCTGCACGCGGCGACCGCACATCCTCGCCTGGCTGCGGCCGTCGTCGCCGCGCTGTTCACAGGCGCCTCCCTCCAGCAACTCGCCACCGCACGTCCCCGCGACTACGACACGGCCGCGGCCACGCTTGCCCTGCACGACCGCGCCCGCTACACCGACGGCTGCGCCGCCTATCCCGTACCGCCCTGGGCGGGCATTTTCCTGCGGGCCGCAGCCCGCTTTACCCGGCTCGTAGCCGGCGAAGACCAGGAGCTGCTCGCCGCGCCAGGTGACCGCGCACACCTGCTGCGCGTGGCGGAGAGGGCTAGGTTGCGCCCGCCTCAGCCGCCCGCAGCCCGCCGCAAAAGCCCGGTCGGCCGGGTGGAGTGGGACTGGCGCGAGCAGCAGGAAGCTGAGAGGTATGAAGCGATTCCGGCCAGACGCGCCGGGTCCTCGCGACCCTGAACCCCCTGACGCGGTCGCTCGAAGAGGCAGGCTCACCCGATCGAAAATTCAGCGAACTCGATGTCGCTGAAGGCGATGTGTAGACCGTGTGCGCGGCGGCCCCACTCGCGGAAGTAGGCGTGTCCCAGCGCGCGGGCCAAGATCACCGTCTGCTGCTGTTCGCCCGCGCCGGCGTCCCGAGCGGCGAACAGTTCACGGGCCACCTCTCCTGGCAAATACTGAGTGATCCACCGCACCCGCGGATCGTCCGACGAGCCTGCAGGCGCCGCGAACCCGAACCGCGCCCTGGTGTGGATGACGAATCCGTCCTCTTCGGCCATGGCCCGCTGGCGCGCGCGGACCCGGGGCTGCCAGCGCGCCCTGACGACCTCATCGATCCTCTTCGTGTGCGCTGCGCTGGGACGCCGCCGCATTTCCGGCCGATCAGTGACCCATCGCTGCACGGTGCGCTGTGAAACGCACACAAGACGCGCCACGTGCTTCGTAGAGCCCTTCTCCGCTCTCATCAAAAAGCGCAATGCCGAGGCGCCTGTAGGCACCGGGCGCGTCATCAGCGCTCGCTCAATGCCATCACCTATCTTCCCCACGTACACTCCCCAGCACTCGGCCACCCTGGCGGTCACACTTTTAACGCCCGTCTGCGCTGCCATTCGCTGGGCCCAATGAACAAAATGCGTCATCCGCACGAGACCACAGAGGGTTCTGAGCTGCAGAGCCCACGGCGAACGCCCGAGCTATGGCCAGGTCTATGCCTCGGTGATCCAGTCCGTAGGGATCAGGGCTTTGCCTTGGCGCCAGTTTTCGATTACGGCGTCGCGGAACCAATCGTCTCGTAGGTTCACGTGATCGCACACGATGATCTGCAGTCCCTGGCCGTTGCGGTTGACGACGTCTCGCATGAGGGAGAAGTAGCTGCGTACTGCTTCCCAGCCGGCGTCGGTGAGGGCGCCTACGTCATGGACTTCTTCGGGGAAGAAGGCCTGGGTGGGCTGGTCGAACATGATGAAGTGCGGGACGGGCCGCTGGTGTTTGAGCAGGTAGGTGTGCAGGGCCAGGTGCGCGACGAGGTGGTACCCGATCCAGTTCTTCGCGCTGCCGATGCGGGTGAGGGGGATACGGCTGGTTTCCGTGCGCAGGACGACGTTGAGGAGGGAGAGGCTGATGCGTACTTCTTCAGCCTCGTCTGCATGCTCGAGATCCAGCTCGCGGGCCCAGTCCGTCATGTCCAGCGCGATACGGCTGAGGCGGCTTTCCGTTTCGGCCCTCACATCGTCGGCATCGACCAGTTCCTGCAGTTCTGCGATCCGCTCCTGCATACGAGCCGCCTGGCGGCGCAGCGATCCAGATTCGTCTGCCGACTGCGACGTAGTTCGTTGCAGTTCCTGGAGAATGCGCCCTTGCACGTGAGCCTGCCGCGCGTGCTGGTCATTGATCTCCTGGAGACGGCGGTTACTGGCCTGCAGGGCCTGGAGCGCTGAGGCATTGGCCTGGAGGCGCCTGCGGACGTCTGCGATCTGCTCGTTGAGTTCCTGACGGTGACGGGTCCGCGATGGTTGAAGTGCTTCTGCGTCGGTCAGCTCGGACTGGAGACGGCGCGTGAGGTCGTTGAGCTGCTCGATGTCGGGGTCGGGCTCCTCCAAGGCCTGATTACACAGGGGACAGACCTCGGGCGCCCCTGCGTCTTCGGGACTGAGGAGCTGCAGAGACGTAAGGCGGCCGAGCTGGGTGTGGAGCTCACCAGTGAACGCCTGACTCTCCTGCTGCCACGAGTCGAGAAGGGCCCCGGCCTCGTTGAGATCGTGAAGTTGTTCCCTCAGCGCCTGTCGCTCCGCAGCCAGGCGATCTTGCATCCCGTCTTCGCCGAACACCGGAGGCGCCGATGGATCAACAACTGTGTCCGCCGCCTCGCGCAGCAGGACACTCAGTTCGGCTGCCGATGCGCGCTCTGGCACAGCCTGGACCATGCCTGCCTCCTGGGCGAGGCGGGCCAGGCCGTGCAGGGCGGCGTTCGTGGATTCGTTGTCCCGCTGGCTCTCATCAATCTGTCGCTGGACGCGCCGCAGGGCCCGGGTGGCCTCCGCAAGCTGTCGTTGGCGTGCGGCCTGTTCCGGTCCGGCCGCACCGAGGAAGTACGGCAGCGTGTCCTTCATCATCTGCGCCATGCCGGGCTCGGACTGGCGATGGAACAGCAGCTGCTGGTTGGCGATCTCGGTCTGCTTTTGCAGGCACATGTAAACGGCCTGGGCAATAGAGACATTGAACGCGTAGCGTTCGGCGCCCGCCGGAGGTTCGAAGCGGAAGTCGTCGATGCCCAGGCGAGCGCTGAGCTCTGCGCGGAGCGCGTCCGTGTCGGCATTCGCTCTCATACGGTCGCCTGCCGGCAGCTCGAGCGTGTGGTCGCCGATGATCAGCATGGCTTTGTTGGTGGAGGCTCCCGCTGGGCGGGGCCGGCCCAGGAGCAGGCGCGTCGAACCGATCTGTACGAGCAGCGCGTACCAGCCCACCGTCTGAGTGATCACGCCCTCTGGCAGCGAAATGTGCTGCCGTCCCAAGCAGTACTCGATGATGTCGAGGACTGCCGATTTTCCGGTCTCGGACTCTCCGGTGAGGATGTTCAAGGCACCGGGTTTGAAGGTAATGGTGCGCGGTGCTTGCCTGCCATCACGGTGATACAGGGCCAGAGCGAGCAGATGCATGCTGAGGTGGCTTCCTTGGAGAGCTAGGGGCGGACCCCGAGCAGGGCGAATGCGGTAGCAGGCGATGTCGCTGCAAGCCAGCGGCCAACGAGGGCCGCAGCGCGTGTGCAGTCGACGAGCTCCGCTCCATGACTGTTCGCGTTGGGACGCCTGGGCTGTCTGGTCACTGCGAGGCCGCTGGAATGCACCGTCAACACGTTGTGCCGGACGCCGAACCGCTGGGACGCGCGGGTGTAATGCGTTAGCGAGGCGGCGCGGTGCGGGTATGACGCGCGCTGGATCGGATTATCAGCCAGCCAGCTGGCCAGCGGCGTGCGGACATCTCTCGGGAGCGCGGCGCGGGAGTCCGGCGGCAGCACCAGGGGAAGGACCAGGAAGCTGCTCGGCAAGGGGAGAGGCAGACTGGGGCCCGCTGCCATGTGGGCCGCTGCACAGTGCGCCAGCACATACGCCCCGAAGGCGGGATTGAACAGGGCTGCAGCTTCGGGGAGTTGACGCGCGGGAGCCGACATGGCTATTCCTCCCCGTCAGCAGTATCAGACGACTGGGACAGCAGGTTCTCGAAGTCGGGATGCCAGCCCACCGGCTCGTCGTCCTGCGTAGCCAGATCGGCCAAAGCGTGAAGCGTGCCGCGGGCGACCCACCGCTTCTCCACCTGCGGACGCAGCCGCAGTGTTTCTACAGCAGCCATGGCCTTGTCCAGAATGTCCACACCGGCCTTGACCGCATCGTCCCCGTACTCGCCAGCGTCAAAAGCGTCGGCGAGTTTGGAGAACACCTGCTCCCATTCACGCCGGAGATCTGACTCGAACTGGTCGAGTTCGCTCTGGGCGACGTAGTGACGGTGGAGCCAGCGAGATCGATGGGTCCATGCGTGGTGATACTCGCCGAGATGGAATCGGATGCTTCGGCGTCCCAGTTTCAGGAGCTGGAGCTGGGCAACGAAGACGCGGTCCTTGTACCGGGCCACCTCTTCCTCGGTGAGCCTTTCCAGCCGGTCGCTGATGGGCAACGAGGTCTGCGCGTACTTGCTCATCACGTAGTCGATCTTCGTGCGCAGTTCCTCGGCGGAAACAGTCTCCCTCCGGCTGGGGTTGGAGCGGTCGAGCATCTCCTTGGAGACCCCCCACCACCAGCCCTTCAGCTCCTCCAGGATCTCTTGGCTCTGGCCCTGATCCGTCTTCCATACGCCGATCACTTCACGGAGCTTAGAGTCCACCTCTGACACTCGAGGCGCAAGATCGTCCACGACGATCTGGCCCACCAGAGCCTCCCGGACCACCGGAGTACACCGGAGGAAACGCTCCCGCCAAGGGCGTGTCGTCTTCGGACCCTCGTCATTACCGGCTAGCTCCTCAAGAGCTGCTAGAGCTGCGGCTACATCGCGCGTCTGCGGATCGGCGCGCAGCTTCTCCAGGAGGCTCCCGGCAGAAACCTGCTGCGTGGTGACCAAGCGGAGCAGCGGCAGTGGCGCGTCCCCGAGGATCTCTAAGGCATCGCACCAGGAATTGATAGAACGCCACAGATCAGCACTGGTGGGGCCGATCTCTCCCTGACCGCCATGATGCTTGGACTGCACAAGCTCGACAGGAACTGACCCGTGCAGCAGGTCAATGTCGTCCAGCATCTCCATGCGTAGCGTGGCCTCTGCGTCCTTGAACCACCGCTGCGCCAGCTCTACCAACGCCCACTCGCACTGGTAGAGGTAGCCCAGCATCTGGCCAGCCGCTGAGTGGGGCATCTTCTCTGTCACGATGCGCGTCACTCTAGAGACAGCCTGCAACTGGATCAATACACACTCATAAGATCGCACATCGGTGCGAATCTCCGCTGACTCCGATTCCTATGCGCGACATCTATGCCCATTCCACACCCAGCTCCCGTAGGGCGTCGAGCTGTTCCTGGGCGAGCTTGCCCCGTCTCGCGCGGGTGTTCGATACCCATACGCCCAGCTTGACGGTCACCGGCTGCGCCTCGCCGTCGACCGTGATCTCCTCGGCGTGGCCGCGAGGCACCGGCCGGTCCGCGCCTTCCCGCTCCACCCACTGCGCGAGGGCTGCCAGGCCCCGCTGGAACGCCTGCTGCGCCTTGCTCGGGCCCTTCGTGGCACGCCTTCCCGCCGGGGCGGGAGACGGCGCCTCGAGCGGTTTGATGCCGAGCGTGGTCAGCCGTTCCTGCTGTTCGGGCAGGAGCCGCGCCCAGACGGCCGGCTGCTTCTGCTGTTGGAGCCACTTGCCGATGTCGTCGCCGTCCATGAGTACGCCGGGTGCGATGTCGGGCAGGCTGCCGTCGGCGTCGACCAGGTCCGCCAGGACGCGGTAGTGGCGTTGCCAGTCCAGTGGCCAGGGGCAGTTCCAGTCCGGGTCGATCGCGGTGAGCTGCGCCGCACGCTGCTCCGCCCGCTTCGGGTCCTTGCCCAGGCCGTTCTTCGCGCCCTTCCGCCGCAGGTTGGCCATGTGCTGCCCGATCGGCACGGGAACGCCGTCGGCGGGGTCGGTCCACACGGCGTCCTGACGGGGGGCGAGATGCCCGGTGGCCCGCCGGTAGGACCGGAGCGTGGCGAGCTTGGCTTCCCAGGCTTCCTCGCCGGGCTCCCACACCATCCCGGCCTCGGGCGCGTCGAGCAGCTCCTTGCGGTGCGGATCGAGTTCGCCGGCGCGCAGCGTCTTGCGCTGCTGGTGCACCCACCGCCCCAGCGGGAAGTCCTTGGTGATGCCGACCTCGACCTCGGTGTCGTACGGGACGGCGTACAGGCCGGTGATCTCGTTCTCCCTGCGCCAGCGCAGCAGCGCCTCGTATCCCTCCAGCCAGGCCAGGGACTCCGGCCGGTAGACCCGGGTGCGCAGGAATGCGGCGATCGTGGCGGCGTCGCGCGGGCTGGAGAAGTGCAGCAGCGCGGACTCGGCAGCGCCGTCGGTGTCGTCTTGGTCCTCGCCGTCCCCTTCGCCGTCGGCCCCGACGATCCGCCCGTCCTCGTCGCGCCGGACGTGGAGCTTGCGCTTGCCGTGGGTGAGGGCGCGGGATGCGAGCTGTTCGACCAGGCGCTCATCGTGCGAGCGCAGGCCTTGGAGGACGGCTACGAGGGGGCGGAACGAGGCGCTGGCGACCATGTCCTGCGGGTCCTCGCCGGGCTGGAGGAAGACCGGCACGATGATCCGTGCGACCTTGGTGGAGCCGTCGCGGTTGAGCCTGAGCGCGCGGCCGATGTTCTGCACGATCTCCACCTGCGAGCCGCGGGTGTCCGCGAAGCAGATCGCCTCCACGCCCCGCTCGCCGGTGATGTCCACGCCCTCCCCGAGCACCCGCACGGAGGCGAGGAACGCCCGGTGCACGCGCCGGTTGTTCGCGTCGATGCCGTTGGCGAACTGCCGCAGGACCTCGCGCCGCTCGCTGACGAGGTGGTCGCCGCACAGCCACGCCGCCCACACCCGGTCCGGGGGTACGTGGCGGCCGGCCTCCAGCTCGTAGAACTCCGCGTCGATGGAGGACTTCGGCAGGGCCTCCGCCTTCGCCAGGTCCTCGTCGGTGACGTCGTTGACGTACAGCTCGGCCACCGTCTTGGGCAGCTTCTCCGCGAACGCGGCGGCCTCCTCTACCCGCTGGTGGAACGTCATCACGGTGCGCAGGTTCCACTTCGCGGCGTGCTCCAGGAGCGCCGTCTGCAGCAGAGCCATGCGCCGTCCCCGCAGCGCCTCGTCCGACTCCCCGTAGACGGGGGAGGGGTCGCGGATCTCCAGCACGTCGATCTCGAACCCGGCGAGGATGCCCCGCTCGATCGCCTCCGAGAGCCCGAGCTCGGCCAGCCACGGCCCGTACGTCTCGGAGTCCTGGCCCATCGACGCCAGCACCAGCTCCTGGCCGCCCGCGGCCCTTCGCGGCTGGGGAGCTGCCAGGATGCGCGGGGTCGCGGTGAGGTAGAGGCGGAAGTTGGCGGGGATCCGCTGGTTGTCGTGGATAGCGGCCCACGGCCGACCAAGATCACCTGCGGTTCCGTGGGCCTCGTCCACGATCGCGAGGTCGAAGCCCGCCATCTGCTGCCCGTAGAGCCGCTCCCCGCCTGCCAGAGCGGCCTCCAGCGGCCCGCGAACCTTCCGCTGGCCCTCGGGTGCATCGATGTCCTCACGGTCCACCAGGGAGGCGTACGTGGCGAACACGACCACGGGCCCCGAACCTGCCCATAGGGCGAGCTGGATCGGGTTGGTGGTGGTGCGCACGTCCAGCTCGTTCAGGACCGGGTCGTTCTCCAGCGAGCACACCGCCACCATCGGGGATCGGTGGCCCACCAGGCGCCACGCCTGGGCGGTCTGCACGAGCAGGTCCAGGGTCGGCACCGTGACGAGGATCCGGCCGCCCGGGAAGCACTCCAGCGCGCACGCGGCCGCAGTGATCGTCTTGCCCGAACCGGTCGCTGACACGATCGTGCCCCGAGCACCCTCCGGGGGCACAGATGATCTTGCAGGGAATCCCACCCATTTACGGAAAGCCGCCTTCTGGTCAACCTGGTGTTCCTTGAGCTGAATACCCGGCATTTCGAAATCCTCCCCTGACTCGTTTCCTGACCGCTTCGGAAAATCACCGGGACGGCATGAAGGGCGGGACTGACACCGTACCGTCCTCGCCCACCACGACCCGCTCGGCGAGCGGCGCCAGGACCTGGGCGGGCATGAGCCCGCCCCGATCGGCCGCCGCCCGGATCAGCCGGCTAGACGCGGCAGACAGCCACAGCTCCGCCCGCAGCTCATCCGCCTCCTCCCGCCGCCGCGCCTCGAAGGCGGCCTTGCCGCGAGAGCGCCGTCACGCCGTTCTGTGCGCTCCCGAGCCCACGTGGAGCCTTGGGTGTCCCGCTCCGGCTCGTACGCGCCCCAACCGGCCTGAGCCATCAAGTCCCTGACACGCTGCCACTCCACATGCTTTGCTTCCCAGATGGCAGCCAGCCGTTCCAGGTCCGTCTCGAACTCGGAGAGGGACCCGCCTCGCCTCAACTGCTCCGCTGTCTCACGCTCGCGAGTAGCGGCCTCCGCGACCTTCTCCGTAACGGCGGCCATATCGAGACCGTGTGCCTGGCGCCTAACCTGTTCCCGCGCCACATCCTGAGCACTCCACATGCGGTTTCCCTTTTCCTCTCACTGACCTCGGCCCGGTCCGGGCGGTTATGGGGTGTGTCGTGTTTCCGCCAACGGTACATGCTGCATCAACTTGAGGCACCCGCTACACTGAAACCCGACACGAACGAGCGACCCCCTCCCTCGTAGCCAGCCCGGCTCGCGACAGCGGGCCTCAACGGTTCTGGAGGCGCAGCCGGAAGGACCGTGAGGCGGGGGAGCGCAGCGGACCCGCCGGCCATGCTGGAGCGAAGCGAAAGCCTGGTAGCGGGACGAAGTCCCGCCGGTCCGGGAGCGCAGCGGACGGACAGTCACCCCTCCTGCGCAGCAGGAGGGGTGAGCGGGTGGCGCAGTCACCCGCTAGCGCTCCCGCGGAGCGGGAGCGCAACACCCGTGCGCAGCACGGGTGTTCGCTTGCACATCGCGCAGCGATGTGGTACCCGCTCCGCGGGG
>NZ_JBVJSJ010000022.1:0-42306 GCF_055606745.1 Streptomyces sp. NPDC037054
GCCAGCACCAAGCCCGCATCAGCCACTACAAACGACGCGGACACAGCCCCTGAAAACTGCCCAGCACTCAGAACAAGCACCGTTGCAGTACTAGGGCCTCACATGGACGGGGCCGCCAACGAGTCGGCGGACGGCCGGTTCGCCGAGGCCGTCCCCGGGCACGACGCCGGCCTCGCCGCTCCGTCGCACGGCCGCGACCACCCCGCTTCGACGTGAACCGCTTGACCACCTCTACTCCCCCCGGGTGGGGGCGCCGGAGTTGCCGCGGTGGCCCGTCACCGCGGCAAGCCTGCGCCGTAGAGGGTGAAGGAGCCCATGTCGTTGCCGGTGACGTCGTGCAGACAGCACTCCTCGGCCGGGTTTTCCACGCCGAGCACGCGCAGTTGGGCGACCACCAGGCGGGCGGCTCGCGCGGCGGAGTCCTCGGTGGCCTCGGGGAAGGCGGCCGACCATCGGTGGGAGTCGCGGGCCTGCCAGCCGATCTCGTGCATCGAGTCCTCGGTACAGGATCCGGCGCGGTCGGTCCGGGAGAGGCGGAGGCCGTCGTCCGGGTCGAACATGATCTGCACTGCGTCCCGGCCCCTGTGGGTGATCACCAGGCCGGCCCAGTTCGAGCCGACCTGCGCCGGCAAGTGTTCCACCAGCGAACCGAGCAGCAGAGTGAGTGCCTCGCCGAGGCGGTCCAGGCTCGGCGCGAGGCGGCCTCCCGGGTACATGTCGGGTGCCCAGCCCGGACCGCCGCGGTCGAGTTGCCACGGGAAGGAACGCGAAGTCCGACGGCTCGTCCGCGTTCCACGGGCCGCCCCACTTGAAGGTGCGGTGTTCCTCCTCCTCGAGTTCCTCCGTGTCGTGGACCTCGAGGAGTGCGCCGAGGCGATCCCCCTTGAGGATCAGCAGGCGGCGCTCGTCGCGCCACCGCACGCTCGGGCCCTCGGCGGAACCGGCGTGGGGTGGGAGGCGGGGAACTCGCAGTCATGTCCGCCATGTTGGCACGCGGAACCGGCCGAGGACGGAGTGGGTCCCGGCCGGTGCAAACACCGAAAGCGGGTCTCCCGGGCGCGGGGAGGGATCTGGCCCGTCCGGCACTGGGAAGTCGCACTTCACGGAGACTCTGGGCAGCCGCGGTCCGCTGATGAGGGCGCCTCCTTGACGACCGTGACCATGCCACCGTCACCCGCGCCCCTCCGGGGCATGGGTGACGAGGTCGTTCTCTCTACGAACCCTCGCATGCGGGTTCCGCTGATCAGGCACGGGATTGCGGCTGCCGCGGGAGACAGGGAACAACCGCGCACCGCCGAGTCATCGTGGCCCTCATCGGTCCGAGTTGGTCAGGTCCGTGCGGGGGTCAGGGAACGAGCAGCGGGTCGTTGGTGGCGAGTGAGGCGTAGCCGAACATGTGCTGTTCGGCTGTCTGCCGGGTCATGAATGTCTCGGCGATGACGTGGTAGCCGTACGCGTCTTCGAGTGCGACGAGGTTCGCGGCGATTTCGGGGGCGGGCCTTTGGAGGCGGAAGCGCCCGGTGTCTTGTCCAGCGGTGAGGACGCGGATGTAGAGCTCGACCTGCCTGCCGTACAGCTCGCGGCGCAGCGCGGCGTGGGTGGGGCGTTGGCGGGCGGCGGGTGAGAACTCGTAGAGCAGGCAGCACAGTTCGTCGTCCGGGCCGGTGGGGAGTCCGGAGCGCAGTACGGCGGCGAGTTGGGCGCGCGGGTCTTCGCTCTTGGTGGCGTTGTTCTCGCGTCCGGTGCAGAACCGTTCGACGGCCTCGGCGAACACCAGGTCGAACAGGTCGTCGAGTTCGCGGAAGTAGTAGGTGACGGTGCCGACGGCGAGGCCGGCCTGGTCGGCGATGTCGCGTACCCGGGTGGCCGACAGACCGCGTTGGAGGATGGCGGCGCGGGCGGCGCGCACGAGTTCTTCGCGTCGCGCCTCTTGCTGCTTGGGGCGTGCCACGGGCCCTCCTCGACGGCGGCGGAGACTTTGACGACCTGATGCTATCCCCGGCCTATTGACGTGTACGCGTCGTGACTTCTAGGTTCTTTGTCGTACCGTCCGAAGAATACGGGAGGGAGTGCGATGGACAGCCCGGCCTCTCCCGTCACCTGGCCCGGTTCCGGCGCGGGCGGTGCGCGCCGCGTTCGCGCACGCGAGCTGCCCGTCCCGTTCGACGGCACGCCCGGCCCCTTGAACGCGCTGACCGACGTCCCGGGTGTCGAGGTCGGCCTCGTCACACTCATCAGCGGCGACGGTCCGCTGCGGCCCGGTGCCGGGCCGGTACGCACCGGCGTCACCGCGATCCTGCCGCGGGGGCGCGGTGGCCTGGCGCAGCCCTGCGCTGCGGGTCTCCACGTGCTGAACGGCAACGGCGAGATGACCGGAGCGGCCTGGATCCGTGAGAGCGGCACCCTGGCCTCACCGGTCCTGCTCACCAACACCCACGCCGTCGGCGCATGCCACCGGGCCGTCATCGACTGGATGAACGCCCGCCTGCCCGCTTCACGGGAGGGGTGGCATCTGCCGGTGATCGGCGAGACCTATGACGGGCACCTCAACGACATCGACGGCGACCACGTCACACCCGCCGTCGCCCGGCGGGCGCTCGACGCCGCGCGCCCCGGCGCGTTCCCGCTCGGGTCCGTGGGCGGGGGCACCGGGATGTGCTGCTACGGCTTCAAAGGCGGCACCGGGACGGCCTCCCGGATCGTCTCCTTCGCGGGCACCGACTACACCGTCGCCGTCCTCGTCCAGGCCAACTTCGGTGCCCGGCGCGAACTCACCCTCGCCGGTGTGCCCGTCGGCCGGCTCCTCGGTGGCACGGATCCGCTCGCCGGGCGTCAACTGCCTCCGGGCGCGGGGTCCGTCATCGCCGTCGTCGCCACCGACGTGCCGCTGCTGCCGGCGCAGTGCGCCGCACTCGCCCGTCGCGTCCCGCTCGGCCTGGCCCGCACCGGAACCACCGGCTCGCACTTCTCCGGCGACCTGTTCCTCGCCTTCTCCACCGCCAACGCCGGCGCGCTGCACAGCGACCCGCCGCGCCGCACCTCAGCACCACGGCTCGACCGGCTCGACTTCCTGCCGCTCGGCCACATCGACCCGTTCTGCGAGGCGACCGTGCAGTGCGTCGAAGAGGCCGTCGCCGACGCCCTGGTCTGCAACACCCCCATGACCGGCCGGGACGGCCACCACGTCCCGGCCCTGCCCCACCAGTCCGTGCGCGACCTGCTCCCCCGTCACCCGCACACATCACGCACCAGCCACTGACCCCACACGAGGAGAGTCATGCCCTCCACATTCCGCCGTCGGCGCGCCACCCTCGCGTCAGCAGCCTCCGCCGCCGTCCTCGCGGGCGTACTCGCCGCCCCCGCCACAGCAGCCACGGCAGCCCCGGCAGCCCCGGACGAGAGGCCGCGGCCCGCATCCGCCGCGGACCTCTCCGCGCAGGCCGCCGGCGTGCGGCAAGCGGTCGTGAACGCCGCCAAGGCCTACCTCGGCACCCCGTACAAGCTCGAGTACGGCTGGACCTGCGGCACCCTCCGCGTCGACTGCGAATGCCTCAACCGCCACGCCATCTGGGACGGCACCAAGGCCGCCACCGGGCGCGGCCTCCAGCTCAACTACTGGCTCCAGGGCCAGATCAACCAGGGCCGCCGCACCACCACGCCCCGCCCCGGAGACCTCATCTTCTGGGACACCGACCCCAACGACGGCATCCGCTACGGCGGCGACCTCGACCACACCGGCGTCTACATCGGCAACGGCCAGGCCATCGACGCCAACGCCTACTACGGCTACGTGAAATACGACTCCGTCACCCTCGGCGGCACCGAACGAGACCCCATCTACGTCGACGTCCTCACCCCCAACGGCTACTGAACCAGCCCCGAGCGGCGCGACCCCCAGCCGAACCCGCCAACCTCGCGCCACCGGCAACACAGCGACCGAACCGAGCCCGGCCACCGCACCGCGCCCGGCCAGGGACGCGGTGCGGGCGGCACCCCGCCCTGTGAGCCGGGGTGCCGCCCGCCGTACGCCGTCGTCCGTTCCGCGTCAGCAAAGGGTGAGCGGAACGGCGTCGTCACCCGTTCAGAGGGTGACGACGTCCACGGTGACGGTGCCGTCGACACGGACGACCGCGTCCACGTCGACGGAGAGACCGAGGTAGGCCCGGACCCGGGCCTCGACCGCGGCCTCGATGTCCGCCGCGATCGCGGCCTCGGCCTGGGCGTCGGCCTGCACCTGGGCATCCGCGGTGACATCGACGGACACGTCCACCACGCTCCCGGCGAGGACCGCGACGGTGACCTGGGCGGTGACATCCGCGTCAACCCGCGCCTCGACCGCCGCTTCGACGTCCGCGGCGATCGCGGCCTCCAGCTCACCGATCACGGACTGCTGCGCGGCGGCCCCCGACGTCGCGGCACCGGCACCGGCCACCGCCGCCTGCGCCGCCCCCAGCGTCAGCGCGAGCGCCGCGACGGGGACCACGACGCCGACAGCAGCCTTACGAACGATGTTCTTCACAACGACCTCCAGTGACATGAACACGACTTTCGGGGGGTGGCGGAGATCGTTATGGCACACCAACTTCCGCCCATCAAAGGAGAGTTGACACTGCATCGACTTCTACCAGGAGGTAATTGAAGGCACGACCGGTAAGCGATCAGTAGCCCCTGGTAATCACAGTCCAGCCGGCGTAAACATCGACAGCACGTGAGGATGACCACAGCCAGTGCCCGACTCCGACAACCCTCCGGCACACCACACCCGGCCCCGCCGCACCGCCCACGACCACACACCGTCAGCGCCGGCACAGGACTCGGGGGTCGGCCGTTTGGCGCCAATTCCTGGCGTACGCAGCGGAGTTGGCCATTTCGAGTGCGGATGCCACAACACCTTCCGGTTACCACGGGTAGCGGGAGAAGGCTTTGTCTAACGAAGATGCTGCGAAGTGTTCACGCCGAGAACATGACGTACGGACGGCCACAAGACTGTGCCGCCAGCCACGTCCCTTTGCCGAAGGCATGTTTCAGGAGAACCGCATGAACCACCGCGCCCGTCCCGACCGGGCAACTCCCGCACCCGCGCAGCAACCGCGATGGGCGAGGGCCGCAGCCGTGGCCGCCGGCGTCCTGGCCGGCGGGTGGGCCGCCTGGTGCAGCGTCGTCGCCCTCATCGGCGGCACCAGCCTCTGATCGGCTACCGCACCGGAGCTATGGGCGGGCGTCGAGCCGGTGCTGCAGCTTCCCGTGCGGACCGAAGACATCCATCAGATAGCCCTGTCTCAAGGAAAGCCCCTCCTCGCGCTGGAGGAATCCGGTGATCGAGTCCTTGAGCTCATCGAAGGGCTCGGCGTCGTCGTCCGGGTTGTGCGTCCAGACAGTCAGCTGAGGGACGCCGTCGGGGCGGGAGCTCCGCTGAATCCCGTACACGTCCTTCATCCCGCCCGACCGGCGGTAGCGTTCGGCCAGTTGGACCGCGACCTCCGGCGCGACGGTCGAAGTGGCTGCGGGGCGGGGACTGGCGGACGAGCGATCGGGACTCGGGGCGCTGTCCGCGGAACAGCCGGACAGCAGGGCGACGGATCCGACGCAAGCCGATGCCGCCAAGCGAATGACTCGGTTCATCACACCATTCTCGCCGTCTCGCGAACTGACGAACCGGCCTCGGCGAACGCCGGGCCCAGAATGGCCAGTTGAAGCGCTCGCGACCAAGTGGGGCGCTCCGGGGCGGGGGTCAGCACCCGCCTGCCTGGGCGCGGCTGGTCGCCTCCCGGGAACTCATTCGGCATCTCAGCCGCGCCGAGGCGGATCTTCGTGAGGATGCTCCAGAGCCTTCCCCGCTGCTTTCCTCACCGAACGCGCCCGGGGTCTCGGGGTTCATGGTGCCTCATCGGCGGTAGGCCGTGGCGGCGATGGCGGGCAGGAGGGCGAGGGAGAGTGCGCCGCCGGTGAGGGCCAGCGCGGGGTAGCTGGTGGCGGCGACCATGATGCCGGAAGCCATGCCGCCGGTGGCACCGCCGATGGCGATGGAGACGTCGACCAGGCCCTGGGTCTTGGCGCGGGTGGCGAGCGGGACGGTGTCGGTGATGATCGCGGTGCCGGAGACCAGGCCGAAGTTCCACCCCAGGCCCAACAGGGCGAGGGCGAGTGCGAGGAGGGCGACGCAGTCGTCGGGCGCCGCGGCGGCGAGGACGCCTGCGGCCAAGAGGGTGAGGCCGGAGGCAGCGGCGATCTTGATGCGGCCGCAGCGGTCCACGAGCCAGCCGGTCAGGGGTGAGGGCAGGTACATGGCGCCGATGTGGATGCCGATGACGAGGCCGGAGGCGGCGGTGGAGTGGCCGTGGTCGTGCATGTGGACCGGTGTCATCGTCATTATCGCGACCATGACGAGCTGGGTGAGGATCATGACCAGCGCGCCGAGGGCCACGCCGCCGCGGCTCTCGCCGGCGTCGGCGGGCTCGGCGGCGGCCGGGGCGGTCGCGGCGCCGGCTTCCGTGGCCCGGGCGAGGTCGCGTGCCAGGAGCAGCGGGTCGGGGCGCAGCCAGATGGTGAGGACGAGCGCGGCCAGCGCGTAGGCGGCGCCGGAGATGACGAAGAGTCCGGCGAGGTGGGGGATGCCGAGGTATTCGGCGAGGGTGCCGGAGGGGCCGGCAAGGTTGGGTCCGGCGACGCCGCCGAGGGTGGTGGCGACCAGGACGATGGAGACGGCGCGGGCGCGGTGGCCGGCCGGGGCCAGGTCGGCACCGGCGTAACGTGCCTGGAGGTTGGTGGCGGTGCCGGCGCCGTAGACGAACAGGGCGATGAACAGCAGGACGGGGTTGTCGAGGACGGCGGCGGTGATGACGCCGGCGGAGCCGAGGGCGCCGGTGAGGTAGCCGGTGGCGAGGCCGGGGCGACGGCCTCTGGCTTGGGAGATGCGGCCGACAGTGACGGCGGCGAGGGCGGATCCGGCGGTGAACAGCGCGCTGGGCAGGCCGGCGAGGCTGGTGGAGCCGAGCATGTCCTGGGCAAGCAGGGCGCCGACGGTGACACCGGCGGCCAGACCTGCGCCGCTGAGGATCTGGGAGGCGACCAGGACACGCAGGATGCGTCGCTGTGCCTGGACGGCGTCGGGTATGGGGGCCGTCGTCGTGGACGTGGTCCTGGTCATGTCTCTTTCCGGAGCTGCTGGGAACGGTGTGGGACCGGGCGGGCCTGGCGATCCCGACAGAGAGGGCTCGGCCGTGGCACGGGCCGACGCCGGATGTTGGGCGCTGTGTGGGCCGGTGCGCCGGAGGTGGGTTCACTCGGTGTCGAGGCCTGGTCGGCGGTCACGCCGAGTCCGCGGTGTCGACGGGCAACTCCGACAGGCGCCACTCGAGCATGCCGTCGTTGAGGCGGATCGCGCGCCGTCCGCGGTCGGTCAGCAGCCGTACCGCGTCGTAGGCGAGAACACAGTACTCGCCGCGGCAGTAGACGACGATCTCCAGGTCCTCGGGCAGCTCGTTGGTCCTGCCGGCGAGTTCGTCGACCGGGATGGACAGCGCACCGGGAATGTGCCCGGCCCGGTACTCCTCCACCGGGCGCACGTCGAGCACGACGACATCCCCGGCCGCCGCACGAGCGCACAGTTCCTCCCGGCCGAGCTCGGCAGCGGTGTCCTGGCCGAGGTAGGCGTCACGCGCAGCGGGCACGGCAGCCTGGTGACGGTCGGCGACCTTGCGCAGCAGCGCGAACAGCTGGGCGACGTCGTCACCGGCCAGCCGGTAGTGGATGCGCACGCCCTCGCGGCGAGTGGCGACGAAACCGGCCTGCTTGAGGGTCTGCAGGTGCGCGGAGGCGGTGGTCAGATTGAGCCCGGCCGCCTTCGCCAGCGCGTCGACGGTACGTTCGCCCTGGGCCAGCAGATCCAGCAGCTCCAGACGCTTTCCGCTGGCCAGCGCCTTACCACTGGCCGCGAACGCGTCGTACAGCCGCGCCTTCGTCGCGTTCTTCGTGTTCTCCGACACGATATCCTCCATAAATCCATGGATTAATGTAGTCGAGTTTGATGGGTGTGGCCACACGTCCCCGTTCCCGGGTCCTGGAGGCCGCCGTTGCTTTCGGGGCGGTCACCTCATCCGCTGGCCGACGGCGGGCTGGGGAACAGCGCTCACCTGCTCGACCACGACACCGGCGCCACGATCCTCGCCCCCGCAGCGGGACAGGACCGGTCCGGCGCCGCCGCGGGCCCGGCAGCGGGCACAGCGGAGGGCACGGCGGCCGCAAACCATCGCCGCCGCCGCGACGGCGAGCGCGACGGAGGTCCTCTGCCATCGGGTCCGGTTTCGAAGTCGCCACGCACGGCACCGCCCGTGACGGGCCGGCCTCCAGGCACTGAGGACCGGATCGCACTCCTGACATCCGCCCGGTCGTCGAGTCGCCCCGGTTCCCCCTATCGCCCCACGGGATCGGCTTCATACGCGCCTCCGCCGCGGTGGTGGAGCCACTGGCCACGGACAGGACGGTCTACTGCTGCGCGATCCTCTTCACCCGCTGCCCCGAGGTCCGCCCGATGTTCCCGCCGGGCATGAACACCCAGCGCGGCCGTCTGTCGACGGCCCCGAGAACCTGGTCCGCTTCTGTAGACGCCTCGGGCCCTCCTTCCTCAAGACCTTCGCCGCGTACGGCGAGGGGCTCGTCTGCACCGGCCGCAGCCCGAACGACGGCCTCCGCGCCATCCGCAAGGTCCGAGCGGCGCCCCGTTGCGGTCGGGGGGTTGCCACCTCCGGCGTGATCCCCGCCTCTCTGGGCTGCCGTTCACGCGCTTCCGCCCCGCTCGGCATGCGCCGGGCGGGGCGGTTGCGTTCCCGTGGGGGGGGGTCAGCTGTGGGCGAGGGCCGGGGTGGAGGTGGGGCCGGCGGGCGGGGCGGGGGTCGGGGCCTGGGGGTAGCTGCCGAGGACCAGCGCCTGGGGCGCGTGGCGGCGCAGTTCCTCGAACGCCCGGGCCACCGCCGTATCGGCGATGTGCCCGTCGCACTCCAGGAAGAAGCAGTACCGGCCGAGGGCGTCGCCCGTGGGGCGGGAGTTGATGGCCGTGAGGTTCGCCCCGTGGCGGGCGAACGCACCGAGGACGCGGTGGAGCGCGCCCACCTGGTCCAGGAGCGGCAGCACGACGGACGTCCGGTCGCGCCCGGTGGGTGCCGGCGCTGCGGCGTCGGGCCCGGTGACGCGGACGAACCGGGTGACCGCGTTCCTGCGCGCGCCGATGTCGGTGGCCAGGACGTCGAGGCCGTAGCGCTCGGCGGTCGCGGGGGCGCACACGGCCGCCGTCTTCGGGTCGGGCTCCCGGGCCGCCGTCGCGGCCGCCTCGGAGGTGGAGCCCGCGGGGACGAACTCCGCTTCGGGCAGCTCGCGGGCGAGCCAGTCGCAGCACTGGCTGTGCGCGTGCGGATGGGTGAGGACCCGGCGGATCGACGCCTTGGTGGCGCCGGGCGCGCAGGCGAGGGCGAAGGTCACGGGGAGCAGCGCCTCACCCGTGATCCGCAGGGGCATGCCGCGGACGAGGCCGTCGACGGTGGTGGGCACGACGCCCTCCACGGAGTTCTCCAGCGGTACGACGGCTGCGCCGACCGCGCCCGAGCGGACGTGCCGCAGGGCCAGCGGTACCGAGGCCCGCGGGGTGAGGTCCTCGTCGGGCGTCACGAGCTTGTGCGCGGCGAGTTCCGTGAACGATCCGGCCGGGCCCAGATAGGCAACCTGCATGAAAGGCTCCAAGTCGACAGTGGTCGGCACCGGCACCGGTCAGTGCGAAGAGGGGGTCCGCGGCCGCGGCACCGGGCCCGTGGGCCGGCGTTCGGCCGTCGAAGCGAGGGCTACCGCCGCCAGCAGGAGCGCCGCCGACGTGGCGGTGACCCAGCCCTGGGCCGCACCGGTGTGCAGAACGGCGCCGAGCAGCACGGAACTTGCCACTTGGCCGGCGATCATGCCGAGGCCGGTCGCCAGGACGCCGATGCGCCGGACGACGAGCACCGAGCCCAGGACGACGACCACGCCCAGCGCGCCGCCCGTGTAGTCGAGGGGGTTCGTGGGCCAGGTCTCCGGCGCTCCGTGGGCGGCGAGGTCGGCCGCGAGGGCGAGCAGCAGAATCACCGCGCCGGTGAGGAAGCTGAGGATCACCGAGGGGTAGGCGTTGCCGGCGACCTCGTCGGTACGGCCGTTCGCGGCCAGTTGCAGCGAGAGACCCGCGCCGGCGAGGAACGGGACGGCCGCCAGCCAGACCGCGCCGTGGTCGCCCGGCTCCAGGACCACGGGGGCGATGACGGCCACCACGGTGAGCGCGGCGCCGAGACCCCGGCGCACGGAGACGTTCAGGGCGCCGCCCGGTCCGAGCCCGAAGTGGTCGACGAGCAGCCCGGCGAGGGTCTGGCCGGACACGAGGGCCAGTGCGTAGAGGGCCGGCCCGAGGTCGGCGGCGACGGCGGCCTGGGTCAGCACCATGCAGCCGCCCGCCACGCCGCCCATGAGGTGCCAGGGGCGCAGCCGCCGGTCGCGCAGCGCGGGCCCGATGCGGCGGAACGCGGGCCGCAGGCCGGGCAGGAACGGTGCGACACACACCATGATGAGCAGGCTCAGCAGGTCGGAGAACGCGGCCGCGGGCACGGGTCTGATCCCCCGGCCCAGCTCGCCGTTGACAACAGATTCCAAGGCCAACGCCGCGCCGGTGCCGAGGGCGCCGAGGAGCGGCAGGGGGCGCGGGCGGGAGGAGGGGCGCGCCCCCGACCGGTGGAGGGGTGGGGGTGCGCCGTGGGCGGCGGGTGGGGCGGGTTTGGTGGGCATGGTGGTCTCCATCCGGGTGCTCGTGGGGGCGCCGCGCGGTCGGCGGCGTGCCCGTAAGGGGGGTGGGCCGGGTGCGTGCGGGGGCCAAGGGCGGGGTCTCGTCGGAGGGCGTCACACGGCGAGCGGCGCGATGCGCTCCAGGGCGGTGCGGACGTCGTCGCGGCTGACGTCGCGATGGGTCGTCAGCCGGACGCGTCCGCCGACCGGGACGGTGAGGACCCCGGCTGCGGCCAGCCGGTCGACCGTGCCGGTGACGTCGGGGACGCGGGCCATGACGATGTTGGTCTGCGGCTCCGTCACCTCCCAGCCGAGCGCGGTCAGGCCCTCGGCGAGGAGGCGGGCGTTCTCGTGGTCGTCGGCCAGCCGGTCCACGGTGTCGAGGGCGACGATTCCGGCGGCGGCGAGGACGCCGCCCTGGCGTACGCCGCCGCCGAGCATCTTGCGCACCCGCCGCGCCTCGTCGACGAAGGCGGCGCTGCCGCCGACGACCGAGCCGACGGGCGCTCCGAGCCCTTTGCTCAGACAGGCCTGCACGGTGTGGGCGCCGCGGGTGAGCTCGGCGGGTTTCACGCCCAGGGCGACGGCGGCGTGCCAGACCCGGGCCCCGTCGAGGTGGACGGTCAGGCCGAGTTCGTGCGCGGTGTCCGTCACACGCCGGTACGCGTCGGGCGGGACGACCGTGCCGCCGGCGGCGTTGTGGGTGTTCTCCAGGCACAGCAGGGTGGTGCGGAGGGCGAAGTACGGGCCGGCCGCGGTGGCCACGGCGCGCACGTCCTCGGCCGAGACGGCGCCCGGCAGGTCCGGCCGCCAGGGCAGCGGGTGGGCCATGCCGCCCGCCAGCCAACTGGCGGTGCCGACCTCGCTCTCCAGTACGTGCGCCTGGGCGGGCGCGAGGAACCGGTCGCCGGGCCTCAGGTGCAGGAAGAGCGCGACGAGATTGCCCATCGAGCCGCTGGGCACCCACAACGCGGCCTCGACACCCAGGAGTTCGGCGGCCTTCTCCTCCAGGGCGCGCATGGTCGGGTCGCCGTCCAGCACGTCGTCGCCGACCTCCGCGGCGGCCATGGCGGCCCGCATGCGGTCGTCGGGCTTCGTGACGGTGTCGGAGCGGAAGTCCAGGACGCCGGAGCCGGTCACGGCCGCGTCCCCTCGCCCCGGACGCCGCCGGCTCCCCCGGCGCCGTTGACCGCGGACTCCCCCCGCGCCTCGTTCGTCGCCCCGCCGGGAGGCGACGCCAGCAGCTCGCGCAGCGCGTCGGCGATGAACGCGGCGGCCTTCGGGTCGCCGCCCCCGCCGGCCAAGTGACCCCAGACGCCGGGAATCTCCCGTACCTCTCCCTGCCGGACGAAGGCCGAGGCCCACTCCTCGTCGGCGGGCGGGAAGTACAGGTCGGTCTCCGAGGGGAGCGCCAGCAGCCGGGCCCGGATCGTGCCGAGAGCGCGCGCGGTGTCGCCGTCGAATCCGGGGGTGGTGCCCACGTCGGCGCGCTGCCAGGTGTCGAGCATGGCGAGCAGGTCATTGGCGTCCGCGTGGTGGAAGTTCATCTCCCAGAAGTGGGCGAGGAAGTCCTCCAGGGAGGCGTGGCCCAGCTCGCGGTAGGTGTGGGTGCGGTAGAACGCCTGGGAGAACCCCCATCCGGCGTACACCCGGGCGAAGGCCCGCAGGCCGGCGCGCGGCGGACGGTCGTACCAGCCGCCCCGCCAGTCCTGGTCGGTGGTGAGCGCCGCCCGGACCCCTTCGATGAAGACGGAGTTGTGCGGCGAGGTGCGGGCCGCCCCGCAGTAGGGCGCGGCGCGCTCGACCATGCCGGGGTGGCTGACGGCCCACTGGTACGTCTGGAGCGCGCCCATGGAGCAGCCGGTGACGAGGGCCAGCCGCTCGATGCCGAACACCTCGGTGACCAGGCGGTGCTGGGCGGCGACGTTGTCGCGGACGCTGACGGCGGGGAAGCGGGCGCGGTCGTAGGGCGGGGGCGTGTTGGAAGGCGAGGAGGACAGGCCGTTGCCGAAGAGATTCGGCACGATGACGAAGTACCGGTCGGTGTCCAGGGCCTCGCCGGGGCCGATGAGCCATTCGTTGGCCTCGTGGCTGCCGGCGAACCAGGTGGGGAACAGCACCGCGTTGGACCGGTCGGCGTTCAGGGTGCCGTAGGTGCGGTAGGCCAGCCGCGCGGGGCGCAGGGTGGCGCCGCTCTCCAGGACGAAGTCCTCGATCTCGTACACGTCGTGGGTCATGCGGGGTCGTCTCCTTGACGGGAAGGCGGAACTCGGCGGGGAGGAAGGGGCGTCAGCGGACGCAGCCGGTCACCAGTCGGGCCAGCGCGGCCGGGCCGTGCGCGGCCGTGGCCGGCAGCCGGCCCAGGCGGCGCTGGACGAGGAGGGAGCACAACAGGTCGAGGAGGAGCCGGGTGCGTACGGCCACGGCCACCGGTGGGCCGTCGTCGGCGCCGCACTCCCGTACGGCGAGTCCGACGACGTCGGCCACCCGGGCTTCGAGGTGCCGGCGGCGCAGGAGCGCCCCGGGGGCCTCCTCCCGTCCGTCGCGGATGCTGAGCAGCAGTTCCAGTGGGCCCTGCCGGTCGGCCGGCAGCTCCAGTACGGAGCGCACGAGCCGTACGGGACGCTCGGCCCCCCGGCAGTCGGCGTCCGGGGCGGACACGGCGTCGACCAGGGGCGCGAACCGCTCGGCGGCCTCGTCCAGCGCCATCAGGTACAGCTCGGCCTTGCCCATGACGTGGTGGTAGATGGACGACTTGGTGATGCCGAGGCGGGCGGCGAGGTGCTCCATGCTGGTGCCGTCGTAGCCGCGTTCGATGAACGCCTCCACGGCGGAGTCCAGCAGGGTCGCCTGGCTGTGGGCCGGACGGCCCGAGCGGCCGGAGCCGGCCGGGCGGCGCGGCGGTCCGGGGCGGGCGGGGGCGGACGCGGCGGCGGTCACCGTATCGGCCCCGGCGCAGCCGCGGTGTCCGGACGGGAGGCGTGCGCCGAGTCCGTGCCGCGGTGGTCCATGACGCGGCTGAGCTTGCCCGACGAGCGCTCCAGCGAGCCGGGGGCGCAGATCTCCACGGCCATGCCGAGCCCAGTGGTCTCGCGCAGGGCGCGGGCCAGCGCGTGTCCGGCGGCCGCGCGCCGCTCCTCACCCGCCGCGGCGGGGTGTGCCTCGGCCCGTACAGTGACGCGGTCGAGCCGCCCCTCCCGGGTGAGGACGACACGGAAGTGCGGGGCGAGGCCGTCGGTGCGCAGCACCGCCTCCTCCACCTGCGTGGGGAACAGGTTCACGCCGCGGACGACGAGCATGTCGTCGCTGCGGCCCCTGATGCGCTCCATGCGCCGGAAGCCGAAGTCGGTGCCGGGCAGCAGGCGGGTGAGGTCGCGGGTGCGGTAGCGGATGACGGGCATGGCCTCCTTGGTGAGGGAGGTGAGGACGAGTTCGCCGGGGCGGCCGTCCTCCTGCACGGCGAGGGTCGCCGGGTCGACGATCTCCGGGAGGAAGTGGTCCTCCCAGAGGTGCACGCCGTCCTTGGTGCGGACGCTCTCACCGGCGACACCGGGCCCGATCGCCTCGGACAGGCCGTAGATGTCGACGGCGTCGATGCCCGAGCGCTGCTCGATCTCGGCGCGCATCGCCTCGGTCCACGGCTCGGCGCCGAGGAGCCCGACGCGCAGCGACGTGGAGCGGGGGTCGACGCCCTGCCGCTCGCACTCGTCGAGGAGCGTGAGGAGGTAGGAGGGGGTGGCCATGATGATCGTGGGGCGCAGGTCCTGGATCAGCCTCACCTGCCTGCCGGTCATCGCGACGGAGGCCGGGACGACGGTGCAGCCGAGCCGTTCGGCACCGTAGTGCGCGCCGAGGCCGCCGGTGAACAGCCCGTAGCCGTACGCGATGTGGACCCGGTCACCGGGCCGGGCGCCCGCCGCGCGCAGGCACCGGGCCACCAGGTCGGCCCAGCGTTCCAGGTCCCCGTCGGTGTACGGGACGAGCGTGGGCCGGCCCGTCGTACCGCTGGAGGCGTGGATGCGGCGGACGCGGTCGTCCGGCACGGCGCACAGGCCGAGGGGGTAGTGGTCGCGCAGGTCGGCCTTGGTGGTGAAGGGGAAGTGCGCGAGGTCGGCGAGGGAGCGGCAGTCGTCGGGGGTGACGCCGGCCGCGTCGAACGACTTCCGGTAGAAGGGCACGTTGTCGTAGGCGTGGCGCAGGGTCCCGCGCAGTCGGCGCAGTTGGAGGTCGGCCAATTCGCCGGCCGCCAGGCGGGGGACGAGGCCCGCGCCGGCGGGAGAGGCCGGGGTCGTGGTCACTGGGGTCTCCGTTCTCCGCACGTGGCGGCACATGGAGCAGGGGCGGGCGGGTGGTTCAGAGGTCGGCGAGGGCCAGGGCGGGGTTCTCGGCGTGGTCGGCGACGTGCCGCAGGAAGCCTCCGGCGGTCTCGCCGTCACAGACGCGGTGGTCGAAGACGAGCGCGAACTGGGCGACCTTGCGGACGGTCAGGGCGCCGTCGACGACCCAGGGACGGTCGAGGACCCGGCCGACGCCGAGGATCCCGGCCTCGGGCGGGTTGAGGAGCGGGGAGCTGCCGTCGACGCCGAAGCCCCCGTAGTTGTTGAGCGTGAAGGTGGAACCGGTCAGCTCGGCCGGGGGCAGCTCGCCCGCCCTGGCCGCGCCCACCAGCCGGGTGATCTCGCGGTGCGTCTCCCGGGCGGTGAGCCGTCCGGCGTGGCGGACGACGGGGACGAGGAGACCGCGCGGGGTGCGGGCGGCGATGCCGAGGTGCACGTCGGCGTACCGCACGATGTCGTCGCCCTCGACGGAGGCGTTGAGTTCGGGGAAGCGGCGCAGTCCGGAGGCGGTGATCCGGGCGAGCAGGGCGAGCAGTCCGGGCGCCTCGTCGGATCGGGAGCGCAGGGTGTCGCGGAGCCGTACGAGGCCGGTCACGTCCGCGTCGACCCATACGGTGGCGGTGGGGACGGCGGCGGAGCGGGTGAGCCGCTCGGCGATGGTCCGGCGGACGCCGGTGAGGGGCACGCGGGCGGTCACCGCGGTCCGGGCGGGTTCGGGGGTGGCGGCGGAAACGGGTGTGGTGGTGGCGGATACCGGGGTGGTGGCGCCTGTGGGCGCGGCGGTCTCGACGTCCCGGCGGGTGATGAGCCCTCCGGGGCCGGTGCCGTCGACGGTCCGCAGGTCGAGCCCGCGCTCGGCGGCCAGTCGGCGGACGACGGGCGAGAGGACCGCGGGCGCGTGGGCGGGGCCGGCGGCCTGGCGGGCAGGGAGGGTGTGGCGTACGGCGGAGGGGAGCCGGACGGTGGCGGTACGGGCCGGGGTGCCGTCCCGCGCGTCCCGGCGTGCGTCGGGCCGGTCGGCGCGCCGGGCCCGATCCGGCCCGCGGGGTGCCGTCGTGCGGCGGCGCCGGCGGCCCTTGGCGTCACCCTGCGGCGCCGTTCCGTAGCCGACGAGGACGTTGCCGGAGCCCTTCGCCGGCTCGTCGCCCGCCGGCTCGTCGCCCGCGGGGTCGCCGACCGTGAGGAGCGGGGCGTCGACGGAGACGGTGCCGCCCTCGGGGGCGTGCAGGGCGACGACGACACCGGCGTGCGGCGACGGGACCTCGACGGCGGACTTGGCGGTCTCCACCTCCACGACGGGCTGGTCGACGGCGACCGTGTCCCCGACGGCGACGAGCCAGCGGACGATCTCCGCGTCCACCAGGCCCTCCCCCAGGTCGGGGAGCCGGAACTCGCGCGGGCTCATGCGCCGTCCTCCCACTGCAGTGCGTCGACGGCGTCGAGGATCCGGTCGACGTCGGGAAGGTGGTGGCGCTCCAGCTTCGGCGGCGGATACGGGATGTGGAGGCCCGTCACCCGCCGGACGGGGGCATGGAGGTGGTGGAAGCAGCGCTCGGTGACGCGGGCCGCGATCTCGGAGGAGACCGAGGCGACCCCGGACGCCTCGGCGACCACGACGGCGCGGCCGGTGCGCCGTACGCACTCGACGACGGTCTCCTCGTCGAAGGGAGCGACACTGCGCAGGTCGACGACCTCCAGGTCGCGGCCCTCCTCCGCGGCGGCCTCCGCGGCTGCCAGGGCGACCGGCACGCAGGGCCCGTAGGCGATGAGCGTGGCGTCCTCGCCCGCGCGGCGTACGGCGGCCGTGCCGATCGGTTCCGTACGGGCCGGGAGGGCGGCGTCCTCCCGGGACCAGTAGAGGCGCTTGGGCTCCAGGAAGACGACGGGGTCGGGGTGGTCGATCGCGTCGCGCAGCAGGCTGTAGGCGTCGGCGACCGTGGCGGGGGCGACGACGGTGAGCCCGGCGGTGTGCGCGTAGTAGGCCTCGGAGGAGTCGCTGTGGTGCTCGACGCCGCCGATCCCGCCCCCGTACGGCACGCGGATGACCATGGGGAGGGGGAGCCGGCCGCGGGTGCGGTTGCGCATCTTGGCGACGTGTCCGACGACCTGCTCGAACGCGGGGAGGGCGAAGGCGTCGAACTGCATCTCCACGACCGGCCGGAAGCCGTTCATCGCCATGCCGACGGCCATGCCGACGATCGCGGACTCGGCGAGCGGGGTGTCGAAGCAGCGTTCGGCGCCGAAGGCGGACTGGAGGCCGTCGGTGATGCGGAACACCCCGCCCAGGCGGCCGACGTCCTCGCCGAAGACCACGACGGAGTCGTCCGAGGCCATGGCGTGCAGGAGGGCGCGGTTCAGGGCCTCGGCCATCGAGGTCGGGCGGACGGCGGGCACGGCGCCGGCGGCCGGGCGCGGGTCCTGCGAAGGCGCGGCGGCCGGTGGCGGCGCGGCCGGTATCGCGGGGCGTGCGCCGCTCTCGGTCACGAGGGTCATGGGGTGTCGTCCTCCCGTTCGAGTTCCCACAGCAACAGCTCGCGGTCCCGGGCGAGTTGGGCGGAGTCGTCCGCCGTCACCTCGCGCAGGAGCGCCTCGGCCGACGGGGGTTCGGAGCGGACGAGGCCGGTGCGCAGCGCGGCCGCGCGTTCCTCGGCCTCGTCGGCGGCGGCCCGGATGTCGTCCTCGGTGAGCAGTCCGCGCTCGGTGAGGTAGGTCTCCAGCCGGGCGATCGGGTCGCGGTGGCGCCACCGGGCCACCTCGCCGGCGTCGCGGTAGCGGCCGTCGTCGTCGGCGTTCGAGTGCGGCTCCATGCGGTAGGTGTGGGCCTCCACGAGCGTGGGGCCCTCGCCGCGGCGGGCGCGCTCGACGGCGTGGCGCAGGACGCCGAGGACGGCGGCCACGTCGTTGCCGTCGACGCGTTCGCCGGGCATGCCGTAGCCGATGCCCTTGTGGGCGAGGGAGGGCGCGGCCGTCTGCCGGTCCAGCGGTACGGAGATCGCGTAGGCGTTGTTCTGGACGAGGAACGCGACGGGCGCCTTGAAGACCGCGGCGAAGTTGAGCGCCTCGTGGAAGTCGCCCTCGCTGGTGGCGCCGTCCCCGATGAGGACGAGGGCGACGGTGTCCTCGCCGCGCAGGCGGGCGGCGTGGGCGAGGCCGACGGCGTGCGGCGCCTGGGTGGCGAGGGGCGTGCACTGGGGGGCGATGCGGTGGGCGACCGGGTCGTAGCCGCAGTGCCAGTCGCCGCGCATGAGGGTGAGGGTCTCCACCGGGTCGACGCCCCGGGTCATGACCGCCACGCAGTCGCGGTACGTGGGGAACAGCCAGTCCCGGGGGCCGAGGGCCAGGGCGGCGCCGATCTGGCAGGCCTCCTGGCCGAGCGAGGACGGGTAGACCGCGAGTTCGCCCTGCTTGGCCAGGTTGGTGGCCTGCTGGTCGAGGCGCCGGCCCACGACGAGCGCGCGGTGGGCGGCGACCAGTTCGGTGTCGTCCGGCACGGGGTACGGGCGGGGCCCGGGCCCGGCCGCCCGGCCGTCGGCGTCGACGAACGACACGGGCCGGGCGGACGGCAGCAGCGCGTACTCGGGCGGCTCCTGGGCGGCGGGCGCCGCCGCCCCCCTGCCGGGCGCCGCCGTCCCGGCGTCCGGCGCTGTCGCGGGCGCTGTGGCCGAGGTCATGGCGTCGTCGCCTCCTTCTCCAGCCGCAGGACGTTGAGCAGGGCGAGGACGGCGAGTGCGGCGCCGGTGACGAAGACCGCCGTGAGGCTCGCGCGGTCGACGATGAGGCCGCCGATGAGCGAGCCGAGGCCGACGGAGACGTTGAAGCCCAGGACGAACAGCGAGGTCGCCGCCTCGGGCGAGTCGCCCGCGTACGTGAACACCACGGTCTGGACGCACACGGGGACGGCGGTGAAGGACAGGCCCCACAGCACCAGGAGCAGGTAGACGCCCGGCTGGAACGTGCCGACGGCGAGCAGCGCGACGAGCGTCGCCGCGAGCCCGGCGATGGCGACGAGCAGCGTGCCGCGCAGGTTGCGGGCGGCAGCGGCGCCGCCGACGAAGTTGCCGGCCACACCGGCGACGCCGTACACGAGGAGCATCGTGCTGATCAGCTTCGGGTCGATGCCGGCCCGGTCCTCCAGGTAGGGGGCGAGGTACGTGTACGCGGCGAAGTGCCCGGCGACGACCAGCACGGTGATGACGATCGCGGTGAGGATGTTGCGGTCCCGCAGCAGGCGGGGCAGGTCCGCCACGCGTGCGGCGTTGCGCGAGGGGAGCTTGGGCAGCAGGACGGCGGCGGCGACCAGGAAGACGGCGCCGAGTCCGGCGATGGAGTGGAAGACGGTGCGCCAGTCGGTGAGTTCGCCGATGAACGTGCCGAGCGGGACGCCGACGACGGAGGCCACGGAGATGCCGCCGAAGACGACGGAGGTGGCCCGGACCGCGTCCTTCGGCGCGACGAGGCGCAGGGCGATGCTCGCGGCGATGGACCACATGAGGCCGTGGGCGAAGCCCAGGACGACCCGGGCGGCCATCAGCACGGCGAAGTTCGGGGCGAGTGCGGTGAGTTCGTTGCCCGCGATGAGGACGAGGGCCAGCACGAGCATCAGGGCCCGCCGGTCGACGGTGCGGGTGAAGCTCGTCATGAAGGGGGCGGCGAGACCGGCGATGCCGCCGAACAGGGTCACCGCGAGGCCGGTGGTACCGGTGGTGACGTCCAGGTCGGGGCCGATGGCCGTGAGCAGGCCGATGGGGACCATCTCGGTCGTCGTGAACGCGAACACGGCGAGGGAGATGGAGACGGTGGCCAGCCAGTGGCGCGGCGAGGTGCGCTCGGCGGTGGCCGGGGCGGCCGCCGCGGCGGTGGTTTCGGTGACGGTCCCGGACCGGGGGTCGGTCGAGTGGGTCATGCGTGGTCCTCGGGGATCTCGGAGGTGCCGGTGGTGTCGTCGGTGTCGTCGAGGGTGTGCAGGGCGTCGAGCGCGGCCCTGAACGGGTCCAGCGGGGGAAGGAACAGCCCGGCCCCGATGTGCCCTCCGTCGCGGTGGGAGGCGCCCATGTGGATCACCGGCGGGATGCCGGTGTCGGCGACGAGGCGGGCGTCGATGCCGGTGGGCGTGCCGCGGAAGCGGAGGAACGGGATGCGGTAGACGGGGTGTTCGGCGAGGGTGATGCGGTACATCCGGTCGGTCTGCTCGACCATCCCCTCGGGCGAGCCGGCCGCGTAGTCCTGCAGGGGCATGGCGGCCGCGGCGGCCATCCCGCCGAGGCCGATGGTCTCGGTGATGGTGCTCTCGCCGCCCATGAAGGCGAGGTCGTCGGGCGTGAAGCCGTCGAACAGCTTGATGGGGAGGCTGGTGATGGGCGGCAGCGGGTGGCGGAACCAGCGGGGGCCGGTGCCGGAGAGCCGCAGCGCGAACTCCTTCTCGCTGACGGTCATCGCGGTGACGACGCTGCTGCCCGGGATGCCGGACGCGGCGTCGGCGGCGGCCTTGCCCGCGGCCATCGACAGGTGCAGGAAGAAGTAGTCGGACTCGGTGAGGAACACGGAGAGGCCCAGCGCCCGCCGGTCGTCGATGACGCCCCGCGCGGCGAGCAGCGCCTCCTGGATGCGGGCCCGGAAGATCAGCGACGCCGCGATGTTGCGGCTGTGCAGGTCGTCGCCCATGTTGAGGGCCCGCCGGATGACGGGCTTGAGGGGGATGCCGCCGACGGAGCGGACGGCGTCGGCGAGCGTGGGCGCGATGACGTCCCGCACGTGGGCCATCTGCCGCAGGACGGCCTCGTTGCAGACGCCGAAGGTCAGGGACTCGCGGGCGATGCCCTCGTTCATCCGGCAGTGCCCGGTGGTGCCGTTGGCCTGGTCGCGGACGACGAGGACGGGCATGGACGCCGAGCAGACGCCGCTGACGGAGCCCACGGCGCCGTGGTCGTGGCAGGGCGCGAGCCGGATGTCGCCGGACGCGAGGCGGGCGTCGGCCTCCTCGGCGGTGGCGGCCAGGCCTTCGAAGAGGACGGCGCCGATGACGGCGTTGCGCTGGCCTCCGGTGTAGGCGGACCAGTCCATGGGCGCGCCGGAGGTGAGGATGGTGTGCGGGGTCATGCCGGGGAGGACCTCGCCGGCGGGGCGGACGTCCACCAGGACGGGCTCGGACGTGACGATCCGGCGCACCGCCTCCTCGTTGGCGCGGCGGCGTCGTTCCTCGCGGCCGTCGGCGGGGGCCACCGTGTCCGTGGCGGTCGTCATGGGGTGCTCCTGTTCGGGTGGGTGCTGACGCGGACGGTCTTGGCGAACCGTTCGGCGACGGCGTGGACGTCCTCGTCCTCGGGCGCGTCGACGACGATCGAGACGGCGCGCCCGCCGGAGTCGGTGAGGTCGCCGAGCGTGTCGCCGCTGTCGCGGGTGACGATCACGGCGCAGAGCCGGGGCGGTGCGCCGGACGTGGTGGGGACGAACTCGGGCCAGGCGCCGTCGCGGGTGATCCAGCGCACGGGTGTGCCGTCGCAGACCACGTCGGCGAGTTCGCCGTGCGGATGGTCGAGGTAGACCTGCCGGGCCCGGCGGCGCGGGGGCGCGACCAGGGGCCGCTCCCCCAGGGCCAGGTCCAGGAGCGCGGGCTCCAGGGGCCGGCCGGTGGCGAGGTGCCACAGCTTGGTGATGGCGTCGCCGGGCGGGCGGACGGCGACCTCCATCAGGACGACGCCGTCGGGGCCGAGGCGGAACTCGGCGTGGCTCATGCCGGTGCCGAAGCCGATGGCGTCGAGCAGGCGCGCGTTGGCGTCGAGGAGGCGTGCCTCGTCCGCCGCGCCGAGGGCGGGGGCGGGAGAGGTGTGGCCGGTCTCGGTGAAGTAGCGCGTCGCGCACTCGTTGGTGTCCTTGGCGGTGATGCCCGCCCAGACGGTCTCGCCGGCGCACACCAGGGCCTCGACGGAGTACTCGGCGCCCCGCGCCCGCTCCTCCAACAGGAGCGTCTCGTCCTGCGGGTAGTGGGCGAGTTCGGTGCGGAGTTCACCGAGGGACTCGACGGCCCGTACGCCCGAACTGGACATCCGCCCGGCCGGCTTGAGGACCGCGGGCAGCGGGACGTCGCCCACGAGGCGGGCGAGCGTGTCGTCGTCGCCGTCGAGGGCCGCGGCACGGGCCTCGGTGCCGAGCTGCGTCCAGCGGGGTGCCAGGGCGGGTGCGGCGAGCCGCTGGAGCACCTTGTTGCGGGAGACCCGCGCGGCGTGCGCGCCGGGGCCGGGCAGCCCCAGCGCCTCGGCGAGGGTGCCGGCGGGTTCGGCGAACACCTCGCCGCAGTTGAGCAGGGCCCGCACGTCGTAGGTGCGCAGCAGGCCGTGGACGGCGCCGACCAGGGTGTCGAGCGTGCAGTCGGGCACGTGGACGATTTCGGCGACGCGCGACAGGGGGTGGTCCGGGTCGGCGCGGTGCCGGGCGAGCCGGTCGGCCGGGGTCTCGGGGCCGACGACGGTCAGGACGGCCAGGCCGCGGCGCTCGGCGTCGGTGAGGAGCTGGAGGTGACGGCAGATCACCACCAGGTCGGTGACGAGGAGCAGGGCGGGGGGCCTGCCATGGGGTGGTGCGGTCATGGTCACCGCCCGTCGGTGCGGCCCGGCACCGCCGGGACCGACCGCTCGGTGACGGACCGGCCGTCGCGGATCCGCAGCACGGCGTGCGGCTGCCGGCCCTCCAGGAACAGCTGGAGGGTGCGCTCCTCGCTCCAGCCTGCGAGGCGGTACTCGTTCGCGTCGATGTGGACGAGGGCGTACGGCTGGCCGGTCCCCTGGTCGAGGACGAGCTGGGTGCCGTCGTCGCGGACGCGGACCCGCGTCCAGGGCTGGTCCACGTCGAGGGTGCCGTCCTCCTCCCACAGCGGGAACGCCGCGGGGACGTCGAAGGAGCACTCCAGGCGGGCCCGCTCCTCGGCGCGCTGGCCGCAGGAGGGCCGGTTGTACAGGACTTCGCCGGTGGCGAAGAACTCCTGCCACTCCTCGGGGAAGGCCCGGACGAGGCCGGGCGTGACCAGGGCGTCGACGACGAGGTGCACGCGGGGTTCGGGGCCGGTGTTCTCCACGTGGTGGACCCGGCTGAAGTCGCCGAACCAGAACTCGCCGGGCTGCCAGCGGTGGGTGACGCCGTCCAGGACGAGCAGCGCCCGGGGGTTGGTGGTGACGGGCACGTGGAGCCGGGCGACGCCCCAGCGCGGGCCGTACTTGGGGTCGGTGTGGTCGATGCCGACGGTGTCGGTGCCGAGCGCCATGAAGCGGACCGCGTGGAGCGGCGCGGGGATGGAGTCGAGGACCTCGCGGACGTACGGCATGCGGTCGAGCCATTCGGTGGGCGCGAAGTCGCGGGGGCCGGGGCCGCCGGGGTCGGTGCGGGTGCCGTCGCCGCCGGGGCTGCGCAGTGCGAGGCAGCGCCAGTCGACGTCGGTGGCGGCGCCGACGCCGGTCTCGGAGTACACGCGCTGCTTCTCCCAGGTGCGATTGCGGACCGCGTCGAGTTCGGCGAGCAGCCGCTCGGGGTCGTAGGTCGCGTTCAGCCGCGCGGCCTCGGCGGGCATGGCGACGGTGGCCGCCGTGCGGACGGATTCGGGAGCGGTGGTCATGGTGGGTCCTTTCGGGTCCGGGTGGGCAGGCGTCAGCGGACGGCGGCGGGCTGGAGGCGGACCGCGGGCTCCGGGAACGCCTCGGCGTCGGTGTGGAGGCGGTGCCAGCGTTCGAGCATGTAGAGCGTCCACAGGGCGTACGTGTGCTCGGGGCGGAACGCCGTGACGAAGGCGCGCAGGGCGTCGGGGTCGAAGTAGCCGCGCTCCAGGGAGGCTTCGGACAGGAGCGTGTCCTGGATGGCGGGGCGCAGGGCGGTGCCGAGCCAGCTCTCCAGCGGGACGGCCAGCTCCTGCTTGGGCCGGTGGACGACCGACTCCGGCACGTACCGGGCGGCGACCTGCTTCAGCAGGACCTTCTCGTTGCCGTCGACGAGCTTGGCGGCGGCCGGGATGCGGGTGACGTAGTCGACGAGCCGGTGGTCCAGGAGCGGGCTGCGCGGCTCGACGGAGTGCGCCATCGCCATCCGGTCGATCTTGACGAGCTGGGCGTCGGGCAGCCAGAACCCGCAGTCGACCTGCATCACGCGGTCCAGCTCGGGCCGGTGGGCGCCGGTGCGGGCGAAGCGGTCGCGCAGGTGGTTCACCGGGTACCCGGGCAGCAATGCCTTGAAGGCGGGGCTGTAGAGCCGGTCCTTGACGCCGCCGCGCAGGCCGTCGACGAGGACGGCCTGGTAGCGGTCGGCGATGCCGCCGTCGCCGGCCGCCAGGGCCTCGGCGTCGACCTTCGCCGCGTACGCCGGGTCGATGTGCGGCAGGTCCTGGAAGAGCCGGTAGCGCCGGTAGCCGGCGAAGATCTCGTCGGAGCCGTCGCCGGTGAGGACGACGGTGACGTGGTCGCGGGCCAGCCGGTACATGCAGTCCGCGGCGATCGCCGAGGGGAAGGCGTACGGCTCGCCCATGTGCGTGAGGATGCGGTCGACGGACCGCCGCGCGTCCGCGACGCCGATGCGGTACGTGTGGTGCACGGTGCCGCAGTGCTCGGCGACGGCCCGGGCGTACGCCGACTCGTCGAACGCGTCGTGCTCGAACCCGACGGAGAACGTGTGGATGGGGCGGCCCAGTTGCCGCGCCGCGACGGCCACCACGAGGCTGGAGTCCAGTCCGCCGCTGAGCATGGCGCCCAGCGGCACCTCGGCCTCCAGCCGGTCGGCGACGGCCCGCTGCAGGAGCGCGTCGACGGTGTCGACGGCGCGGCGCGGGTCCACGGCCTCCGCCGGGTCGGCGGTGAAGTCGAACTGCCAGTAGCGGCGCCGTTTCTCGGGCTGCCCGGCCTCGAAGGTGAGGACGGTGCCGGGCTCGGCCTTGCGCACGTCCCGGTAGATGGTGTGCGGGGCGGGCACGACGCGGTAGGAGAGGTACTGGTCGACGGCGAGAGGGTCGACGGCGCGGTCGATGCGGGGGTGGCGCATCAGCGCGTTCAGCTCGGACGCGAAGGCCACGGTGCCGTCGGCGAGCCGGCTGTAGAAGAGGGGCTTCTTGCCCACCCGGTCCGTGACGAGGAGCAGCCGGCCGGTGCGGGTGTCGTGGACGGCGATGGAGTACATGCCGTGGAGCCGGTCGACGAAGTCCTCGCCCAGCTCGTCGTAGAGGACGGGCAGGATGTGGGCGTCGCTGCCGCCGCGCACGGGCCGTCCGCGGTCCGCGAGGTACCGCCGCAGGGAACGGTGGTTGTAGATCTCGCCGTTGAAGACGACGACGATGCCGCGGTCCTCGCTGTACGCGGGCTGGGAGCCGTCGGCCAGGCCGATGACCTTGAGCCGGCACATGCCGAGCGCGGCGCGCGCGTCGTGGTGGTAGCCCTCCTCGTCGGGCCCGCGGTGCGTCATGGCGGCACAGGCCGCTGCCGGGAAGCCGGTGAGGGGGCCGGTGGTGTCGAAGGTGACGGTTCCGGCGATGCCGCACACGGCTCAGCCCTCCTTCACGTCGAAGCGGCGCTTCGCGTGGTCGGCGCGGATGGCGTCGGCGGGGACGGCGAGGACGTCGATGTCGCCGACGAGGCCGGAGTCGATCATCTGCGCGACGTCCGGGGACGCCGCGCGCAGCAGCCGGCGTACGGCGGTCAGTTCCTCGTCCGTGACGCGCTCGCGGACGACCCGGATGCGCAGGCCGTCGGCGTTGGCGACCTCGAAGGGCGCGCCCGGGAACACCTCGGCCATGGCGGAGCAGACGTCGTGGTTGCTGATCCGTTCGCCGTGTTTGAAGTCGCCGCCGAGGCGGCCCTCGATGCGCTCGAAGGCGTAGACCGTGCGGCCGTCGGCGGTGAGGGTGCGCAGTCCGCTGATCATGTCGCCGGTCACGTAGCGCAGAGCGGGGAAGTAGGCGCGGGTGAAGGAGGTCAGCAGCAGGGCACCGCTGCCGCCGCCCGCCGTGCCGCCGGGCTCGTCCGCGTACAGCTCCGCCGGGGGGACGACCTCGGGGAGGATGTGGTCGTGGAAGTGGTAGAGGCCGGTGCGCGCGTTGTGGTGGGCGATCGCGCCGATCTCGATGCTGCCGAAGAGGTCGAGCACATCGCCGTGTCCGATGCCGAAGTGGCGGGCCACCCGGCGACGCCAGTTCTCGGGAGCGAGGTCGCCGACGACCATGATGAAGCGGGGTGATATCCGCAGGCCGGGTGAGCGCATCAGCCGGTCGAGGATCATCGGCATCGTGAACAGCACGTCGGGCCGCCAGGCGTTGAGCCGTTCGACGTGCTGCTCGACGGGGAGCTGGAAGTCGATGTCGTGGGCGAGGAAGCCCATCTCCTCGAAGATCCGCCGGGCGGAGGCGGCGGCGTGGCCGGTGCCGAGGTCGGCCACGGCGGTCGAGCCGGCGGCGAGGTCGCCCGCGAAGTCCTGGAACAGCGCCTTGCGCTGGGCGACGTAGGCGTCGTCGTCGGCGGGGCTGTAGAGGATGCGCTTGCGCCGGCCGGTGGACGTGCCGGAGGTGTGGTACGCGGAGGCGTCGGCGAGGTGGGGGTGGTCGGCGGTGTAGTAGTGCTCGGTGAGCAGGCCGGGGTCGATGACGGGCAGGTCGTGGAGGCGGCCCGAGCCGCGTACGCCGCGGGCGTCGAGCAGCCGCCCGTACCAGGGGAAGCGTTCGGCGTACCGGGCGGCGAGGGCGGCGATGTCGGCCGCGCGCTCGGCACCCCAAGCGGGGTGTCCGGACGGGGAGGCGCCGGAGGGCGCGGAGACTGCGGAGGCTGTGGTCACGGAGGGTTCTCCTCTTCGGGGCCGGTAGCCCGGCGGTGCTTCGGTCCTGTGACGGGGTGGGGCGGCGGTGGCGGGGAGTGTCCGGCGGATCGCGCCGACACGGCTGTGCGGTGCCCTCTAGGCCCAGCGCTCGGTCTCGCCGAAGAAGTCGGGGACGGCGACGGTCAGTCCGCGTGCGGCGGCGGCACGGTAAACCCGCAGGCCGACGGCGAGGTCGAGCACGCCCAGACCGAACGGGGAGAACACGCGCGGCCGGCCCCGGTCGGGCTTGACGTCCCCGCGCAGGACCTGCGCGAGGGTGCCGTCGAGGAAGTCGCGGTGGCCGTAGGCCTGTTCCGCCAGGTGCGGGGAGGTGTTGGCCGTCATGCAGTGGTCGATGTCGTCGAGGATGTTCTGCGACTCGGCGATGATCTCGGGGGCCAGGTCCCGCAGGGACACGTTCAGGACGGTCTGCCCGGCGGTGAACGTCCCGGCCCGGGTGACCCACGGCTCCCCGGCCGTGGTGGCGAAGACGACGACGTCGGCGCCGTCGACGGCCCGTTCGAAGTCGTCCTCGCGCTCGGCCCGGTGGCCCAGCGCGGTGACGTGGCGCCGCAGGGCGTCCGCGTACGCGGGGACGCGGTCGTGGACGACGTACCGCTCGGCGTTCCAGCCCTGCGCGTCGAAGAACTCCACGATGTTGCGGGCGATGACGCCGGCGCCGACGACGGTGATCTGCCGGGCGGTGCGCCCCCCGTGCAGCTCCTCGGCGCCGAGCACCGCGGAGGCGGCGGTGCGCGCCGCGCTGATCTGGGAGGCCTCCAGACAGGCGAAGGGGTAGCCCGTCTCGTAGTCGTTGAGGAGCAGCGCGGCGGAGGCGCGGGGGATGTTGTGGTGGATGTTCCGCGGGAAGCTGGCGATCCACTTGATGCCGGCGACGTCGTGGTCGCCGCCCACGTAGGCGGGCAGGGCGATGATCCGCGCGTCGGGCTTGTCGGGGAAGCGCAGGAAGTAGCTGTTGGGGTTGACGGAGTCGCCGTCGTGGTGGGTGAGGTAGGCGGTGCGGACGGTGTCGACGATCTCGGTACGCGAGTCGGCGATCAGGGACCGGATGGCGGCCCCGCCGACGACCTGGAAGTCGAAGGGGCGCTGCTGGGACGTCATGTGATTCTCCGTCGGGCTGGGGCGGGTCAGGGGGCATTCGGGTGTCGGCCGGGCGCGGGGCGGCACGGGCCGTGGATGTGGGTCAGGGGCGAGGGCGGGGGCCGAGGCGGCCAGAAGCCGGAGGCCGCGGCGGGCACGGGCCGGGGAACGGGTCGGTGGGCGAGCCCGGGTGCGGGACAGGTCAGGCGGACACGGGGCGGCTCTCGTTCCGGATGTGGGCGAGCGTCTCGGGGCCGTAGGTCCGGGCGACCCACGCGTCGTCGTAGACGGTGTGGATGTAGCGGTCCGCCGTGTCGGGCGAGAGGGCCACGACCCGGGCGCCGGGCGGGATGAGCGGGGCGTAACGTTCCACCGCGGCGACCACGGACCCGGTGGACCCGCCGACGGGCAGGCCCCGTTCGGCCGCGAGGCGGCGGCACATGCGGATGGCGTCCGTCTCGGGGACGAGGACGACGTCGTCGACGGCCTCGGGCCTGCACAGCTCCGGGCGGCGGCTGGTGCCGAGCCCCGGGATGTGGCGGGGGCCGGGCGGGTGGCCGAAGGTCACGGACCCGGCCGTGTCCACGGCGATGATCTCCGTACTGGGCGAGAAGGCCCGGAAGTGGCGGATGCAGCCCATCAGCGTGCCGGTGGTGCCGGCGCCGATGAAGAGCCGGTCGACCCGGCCGATGTGTCGCAGAATCGACGTCGCCGTGGAGCGGGCGTGGGCGTCGGGGTTGGAGGGATTGGCGTACTGGTTGAGCCAGATCAGCTTGGGGTCGGCGGCGAGTTCCCGCCGGATGCGGGCGATACGGGTGCCGAGGAAGCCGCCGTTCGCGTCGCGCTCGTCGACCTGGATGACCTCGGCGCCCAGGGCCCGGATGAGCGCGAGGCTCTGCGGGGAGATGTTGGGGTCGGTCACGCAGGTGAAGGCGTAGCCCTTGGCAGCGGCGACGATGGCCAGGGCGATGCCGAGGCTTCCGGACGAGGACTCGATGATGCGGCCGCCGGTCCAGAGCAGGCCGCGCCGCTCGGCGTCCTTGACCATGCCCACGGCCGACTTCAGTTTGATGGAGCCGGCCGGGTTCCATCCCTCGATCTTGAGGAAGGACTCACTGCCGGGGACGAGTCCGTCGAGCCTGACGAATATGTCGTCGGTGATGATTTCGTGCGCGTGCTGAAAGATCACGGATTCCCCGTTCCACCGAAGGGCAGCGCTGGGTCAGCGCCTCGTCAGATGTGCGCGAAGCGGTCCAGGAAAAGCGCTTCCGCAAGGGCTGTGGCGGCGATGTCGCCGGGATTCACGCTCTCGTCGGGCGCGTGGATGCGCGCCTCGGGGTCCTCCACGCCGAACAGCAGGATCTCCGCTTCCGGGTGGAGCCGTTGCAGGGTGCTGCACAGGGCGATGGACCCGCCCGCCCCGATGACGAGGGGCTCGCGCCCGTACGCCTCGGCCATGGCGGCGCTCATGGCGCGGTGCGCCGGCCCGTCGGTGCGGCCGCGGAAGGACGCGCCCGTGGTGATGCGCGTGATGTCCAGGCGGGCGCCGAAGGGCACGGCCCGCCGCAGGTGGGCGGCGAGCATGTCGTGCGCGTGCGCCGGGTCGGTTCCGGGCGGGAGGCGCAGGCTGACCAGCGCCTTGGCGGAGGCCCGCAGGGCGGGGACGGCCTCGTGCGGGGCGGGCCCGTCGACGGCCAGGACCGTCGCGGCGGGCCGCGTCCACAGGCGTTGCGCGGTGGTGCCGGTGCCCATCAGGCGCACGCCGTCGAGCAGCCCTGCGTCCTGCCGGAGCCGGTCCTCCGGGTAGTCGGCCGGAATGGTGGCCGGGTCGGCGGCCGGAATGGGCGGTACGGGCGGCTCCAGGCCGGCCACGGCGGTGTCGCCGTGCTCGTCGTGCAGGGACGCGAGGACCCGGACGAGCGCGGTCATGGCGTCGGGCACCGGCCCACCGAACTGTCCCGAGTGCAGGTCGCCCCGCAGCGTGGACACGGTCACCTCGGCGACCGCCATCCCGCGCAGGGACGTCGTCAGCGTCGGCACGCCGGCCTCGAAGTTGCCGGAGTCCGCGACCAGCACCGCGTCGGGCGTGACCAGTTCGGGCCGCTCGGTGAGGAGCCGCTCCAGGCTGCCTCTGCCCCGCTCCTCGCTGCCCTCCACGAGCACGGTGAGCGACACCGGCGGCGGGTCGCCTTCGGGGAGCGCGGCCCGCAGCGCCCGGAGCGCCGCGAGGTGCATGAGGAGGTTGCCCTTGCAGTCCGCCGCGCCCCTGCCGTACCAGCGGCCGTCCCGCTCGGTGAGCGTGAAGGGCGGCGAGGTCCAGCGGTCGGCGTCGCCCTCGGACACGACGTCGTAGTGCGCGTACAGCACGACTTCGCGGGCGCCGGGCGGGCCGGGCAGCCGGCCGACGACGGTCGTGTTGCCGTCGTCGGTGCGCAGCTGCCGTACGGCGAACCCCTCGGCGGCGAAGGCGTCGGCGACCCACCGTGCGGCCGCCTCGCAGTCCGGCGAGGGCTCGCGTCCGTCACTTGCGACGGACCGCAGGGCCACCAGCTCGGCGAGTTCGCCCCGCAGCCGAGGCATCAACGCCTGGACGGCGGCGGCACACCGGCCGGGGTCGAGGCGCGGGCCGGCGTCGGCACCTCGCGCCGGGTCGCGGCGGGGGCTCAAGTCGGCACCCCGCGCCGGATCGCGGCGGGGGCCGGCGTCGAGGCCTGGGCCGACGTCGCGGCCCGGGGCGGGGCTCGTGCGCGCCACGGCTCACACCCCCCGCGCGCCGGTGCCGGCCAACGGGCCCCGTTCCGGCTCGGCGCGGCCGGGCGGGACGAGGCTTCCGGGCGCCGCGGGGCCACCCGCCCCGGATGATCCGGCTTCCTCCAGCAGGCCCCGCGACTCCAGCATCTCCAGGGCGATACGTGCCGCCTCGTGCCCGGCGCGGTGCTGGGCCTCGGCGGTGCCGGCGCCGAGGTGGGGGGTGGGCAGCACGTTGGGGAGGCCGAGGAGCGGGGAGTCGCGGGGCGGTTCGACGGCGAAGACGTCGAGCGCCGCCGCGGCGACGCGCCCGTCCTTGAGGGCCCGGGCCAGCGCGTCCTCGTCCACGATTCCTCCGCGTGCGGTGTTCACGAGATGGAGCCCGGGCTTGGCCAGGGCCAGTTCGCGCGCGCCGATCAGGCCCTCCGTCTCGGCGGTCCTCGGCAGGTGGACCGTCAGGAGGTCGCTGCGCGCGAGGAGTTCGTCGAGGGCCACCGGCTCGGCGCCGGCGCGCCGGCAGTCGTCCTCGGAGACGTGGGGGTCGTGTGCGAGGACGGTCATGTCGAAGGCGGCCAGCCGGCGCACGACCTGGCGGCCGATGCGACCGAGGCCGAGCACGCCGAGGGTGCGGCCGGCGAGTTCGCCGCCCCTGAAGGCGGAGCGGTTCCACTCCCCCTGGCGGACGTGCTGCGCGGCCGCGGGGATGTGCCGGGCGAGGGCGACGGCCAGGCCGACGGTCAGCTCGGCGACGCTGACGGCGTTCGCTGCGGGCGTGTTGGCGACGGACACGCCCGCGTCGTCGGCGGCCGCCGTGTCCACGTTGTCGAGACCCACCCCGGCGCGTACGACACCTTTCAGCAGGGGCGCGTGGGCGAGGACCTCGCGGTCCACCCGCGTGCCGCTGCGCACGATCAGAACGGAGGCATCGGCGACGGCGGCCAGCAGCCGCGCCCGGTCGCCTCCGTCGGCTCTCCGGACCTCGCACGCGGCGCGCAGGGGAGCCAGCGCGTCGTCCGGCAATGGATCGCTCACCAGCACCACAGGTCTGGGCATGACGGCATCTCCTCATGAGGGCGGGGACACCCCGAGGGTGGGGGGCGTGTCCCCGCCGGGGGTGCGCCGGAGCGGATCACGCCCGGCATTCATGCGCTGCGACGCAACCATAGACCAGAGCTCATCCATGTACGCAAGTGCACTTTTGACCGGAGCGCATAATTCCGCAGCAGTTCGGCCAGGCACTCGGACGTAACGACCGAAAATCGGACCCCTAAACCGGCCCAAACCCACCCCCGACGCCCTTGTGTAAAACTGAAGAATAAGTTTGGATCGCCATGCATATTTGAACCTGATTACCGAGAGGGGTACGTGGTGGCGAGCCAGTGCGAGACCAGCGAGGTGCCCGCCGTCGCCGTCGTCGGCATGGGGTGCAGGTTTCCTGGCGCTCGGGGAGTGGACGCGTACTGGGACCTTCTGCGCGGCAACGTCGACGCGATCACACCGGTCCCCGGGGACCGGTTCGACGTGGGCCCGCACTACGGCGCCGAACCCGGCACCCCGGGCCGGACCGTGTCACGGCACGGCGGATTCCTCGACGACGTGTACGCGTTCGACGCGGCGTTCTTCCGGCTGTCGCCGCGCGAGGCCCGCACGATGGACCCGCAGCAGCGGCTGCTGCTCCAGGTGGTGTGGGAGGCGCTGGAGCAGGCGGGGATCCGGGCCTCGTCGCTGGCGGGCCGCCGCGGCGGCGTTTTCGTGGGCCAGGCCACGTCGGAGTACGCCGAGACGACGGGCGAGGCGGCCGTCGCGGACGTACGCGCCATGGCGGGCGGCAGACTCCGCGCGGTCACGGCGGGACGCGTCAGCTACGCCCTGGACCTGCGCGGGCCGAGCATCGTCCTCGACACCGCCTGCTCCTCCTCCCTCGTCGCGGTGCACGCGGCGCGGCAGAGTCTGCTCACCGGTGAGAGCGACATCGCCGTCGCCGCCGGCGTCAACGTGCTGCTCTCCCCCACCGACTCCATCGCCTACTCGCAGGGCCACATGTTGTCCCCGGACGGCCGCTGCAAGTTCGGCAGCGCGGACGCCGACGGCTTCGTCCGCAGCGAGGGCGTCGCCGCCGTCCTCCTCAAGCGCCTGCCCGACGCCGTCCGTGACGGCGACCCGGTGCTGGCGGTCCTGAGGGGCAGCGCGGTGACCAACGACGGCCAGGGCAGCGGCCTGCTGCTCCAGCCCGCCGTGCCGGGACAGGTGGAGATGCTGCGGGAGGCGTGCCGCAGCGCGGGCATCGCCCCGGCGCGCCTGGACTACGTCGAGGCCCACGGCACGGGCACGGTGGTCGGCGACGGTGTCGAACTGCGCGCCCTCGCCGAGTTCTACGGCTCCGACGGCCCGGTCGCACGGCCCCTCCTCGTCGGTTCCGTGAAGAGCAACATCGGGCACACGGAGGCGGCGGCCGGCCTCGCGGGCCTCATCAAAGCGGTGCTGACCGTCCGTCACCGGACGGTGCCCGCATCCCTGCACTGCGCCACGCCGAACGACCTCCTCCGCGCCGGGGACCTGCCCGTCCGGGTCGTCACGGAGAACACCCCGCTGGACCCGGACCGCGGGCCGGCGGTCGTCGGCGTCAGCTCCTTCGGCATCTCGGGCACCAACGCCCACGTCGTGATCGGCGAGTACGCCGCCGACGCGGCCGGCCGGAGCCCGCGTCCGTCCGCCCCCGCGATCCACCGAACCCCGCGTCCGTCCGCCCCCGCGACCGGGACGGAGCGCGACGACGCCCGGGAAGCCCCACACCTGCTCGTCCTGTCGGCCCGCTCGGAGCGGTCCCTGCGCGGACTCGCCGCCCGCTACGCCGGCCACCTGGAGCCGGGCGGCCCCGGACACGGCATCGCACTGCGGGACGTCTGCCGCACCGCGGCCACCCGCCGCGACGCGCACCCGTACCGCCTGTGGGCCGTCGGCACGACCCACGCGGAAGTCGCCGCGGTCCTGCGCACGCTGGCCGACGGCGGCGAGTCTCCCTACGGCGGCACCGGCGAGGCCGGGTTCGCCGCGGACCGCGAGCCGGTCTTCGTCTTCGCCGGGCAGGGCTCGCAGTGGGCGGGGATGGGACGGGACCTGCTGCGCTCCTCGCCGGCGTTCCGCGCGGCCATGACGGAGTGCGACGCCGCCGTGCGGGAGGAGGCGGGCTGGTCCGTGCTCGACGCGCTGAACGCCGAGGACGGAGGGTTCCCCGACACGGTCGACAAGGTGCAGCCCACGCTCTGGGCCGTCCAGGTCGCGCTGGCGGCGCTGTGGCGGGAGATGGGCGTGGACCCGGCGCTCTGCATCGGGCACAGCATGGGCGAGGCGGCCGCGGCGTACGTGTCGGGGGCGCTGTCCCTGCGGGACGCCGCCGCGGTGATCTGCCGCCGCAGCGCCCTGATGCAGCGGCTGGCGGGGCGCGGGGCCATGCTGTCCGTGGAACTGCCCGCGGCCGAGGCCCGCGAGCTGGTCTCCGCGTACGGCGACGGGGTGTGCGTCGCGGCCGAGAACGGACCCGAGGCGACGGTCCTCGCGGGCGACACCGTCACGCTGGAACGCATCGCCGGGCGGCTGGACGAGCAGGGCACGTTGTGCCGCGTCGTCCGCGTGAACGTCGCCTCGCACTCGCCCGTCATGGACGAGATAGGGGACGACCTGCGGGCCGCGCTGCGGGACCTGCGGCCCACGGCCCCGCACACCCCGATGTTCTCCACGACCCGGTGCGAGCCGGTGCGGGACGGAGCCCTCGACGCGGCGTACTGGCAGGAGAACCTGCGGCAGCGCGTCCGGTTCAGGGAGGCGGTGGAGCGCGCGGCCGAAGCGGGCGACCGGGTGTTCGTGGAGGTCGGCCCGCATCCCGTACTGGTCCAGGCCGTGCGGGACGTCGAGGCGGCCGCCGGGCTGCCGGGCACGGGCGTGCCGACGCTGCTGAAGGAGCAGGACGGCACGTCGGCGGCCCTACGGGCCCTGGGGCGGGCGTTCACCCTGGGCGTCCCCGTCGACTGGGACCGCTTCCACGGCGTCCCGGACTCCGGACCGGCACCTCGCGTGCCGCTGCCCCTGTACGTGTGGGACGAGGAGCGGTACGTCCCCGAGCCCGCGACGCGCGGGGCGTACGGCGCGGCCTCCGCCCCGGCCGGTCCGGGGACGTACTCCAGGGACGTCGCCCTGCGCCGCCTCGGCCTGGCGGAGGTGGCCGACGGCCTGTCGGTCCGCGGGCTGTGTCCCGTGCCGCCGCCCGTGTACTGCGGCGCGGTCACCGAACTGGCCCGGGACGTCCTGCCGGACGGCGAGTTCACCCTTGAGCGGATACGTTTCGGCGCGGAGCAGCCGCACCTGCCGGACGCCCTGGACACCGTCGCCCGCATCACGCTCGTACCCGAGGACACGGCAGGCCTGTACCGCTTCGCCGTCGAGCCGGCCGTACGACCGGGCGCGGACCCGTGGCTGACGGGGTTGCTGCGCGCGTCGCCGGTACGCCGGGAGACCGGGCCGGACGGGTCGCGGGAGCTGGACCTGGCGCTGACCCGGTGCACGGAGTACGTGCCGGGCAGTGAGTTCTACCGGCGGGCCGAGGCGCGGGGATACCGCATCGGCGAGGCGCTGCGGACGGTGGGCCAGGTCTGGCGCCGCGACGGCGAGGCCGTGGCCCGGGTGGCCGTCCCGCCGGGCGGCGGGGCCGCTGCCCTGGAGGCCGGACTGCTGCCGGTCGTGGCCGCGTGGCCGCACTCCGGCGGCCCGGGTGCCGCGACGTGCGTCTTCCTGACGGAGTCCTTCGAGAGCGTGCGGCTGTCGGGCCCGCTGGACGGCGCGTACTGGTCGGTGGCGCGGTTCGCCCCGTCGCCCGCCGCGCAGGACGCCCCGGCCGGTGGCCAGGCGGACATTCTGCTGGTCGCCGCTGACGGGCGGGTCGCCGCCGAGTTCCGGGGCGTGCGCATGCGCCGGCTCCCGGATGCGGCGCCGGGCGGCGAGTCGGGCGGGTGGACGGTGGGCGAGCCCGGCTGGGAGTCGGGCGGGCGGGGGGAGGGCGAGCCCGGCTGGGAGTCGGCCGAGGACCTCATGGCGAAGCCGGCCGGAACGCCGGGCCGTACGGAGCCGGCCGGGGCGCACGCCCGCACGGAGCCGGCCGGACGGCGAGGCGAGCGCGCCGGTGCCGCGCGGCCCGCCCTCGCCACGGTCCTGGACCACGCGGCCCACGTGCTGGGCACGCCGGTGAACCGGATAGACCCCAGGATGAGCCTGCGCGAACTGGGCCTCGACTCCCTGATGGCCCTGCAGTTGCGGGGCAGGCTGCGGGCCAGCCACGGAACGGAGGTGGCCGTCCAGCGGCTGCTGGGCAAGGAGAGCATCGGCGACCTGGTCACGGCTCTCGACGGTGCCGAGCCGGACGTTCGCGGGAACGAACCCAGACGGCAACCCATAGATGTACCCTAGTATAAATATAGGTTCTGATAGGGAAACACGTGCAGTGAGAGCGAGGCCGTGCCATGGCCATCCACACACCTCGGACGGAAGCGGGGCGTCCGCTGGGACGCCGGGAGCGGAGCAAGCAGCGCGTCAAGCACGCCATCTACACCTCCGCCCTCGACCTCTTCGCCGAGCAGGGGTACGACGGAACGACGATCGACCAGATCGCGGAGCGCGCGGACGTGGCGCGGGGGACGTTCTTCAACTACTTCCAGCGGAAAGAGGACCTGGTCACCGCCTGGGCCGAGGGACGCAGCGAGAGGCTGAACTCCATCATGGAGGAGTCGCTGCACGCGACCGACGACGTCACCGTCCACCTGGAGCGGTGCATGGCCGCCCTGGCCCAGCTCAACGAGGCGGAGCGGGACATCACCCCCGTCATGCTGGAGGCATGGGTGAAGGCCGGGCGCCCGCTCGACGAGGAGCCGTACACGGCCTCGATCTTCACCACGATCATCGAACTGGGCAAGCGCCAGGGGCGGGTCGCGCCGGACATCGACTCCGAGCAGGTCGGCCACATGCTCCGGGACTGCTACCTCGGCGCGCTCTACCGCTGGTCGCCGCAGAACGAGGGCAAGCCGCCGCTGCACGTGGAGCTGCGGGCGATCCTGCGGGTCGTCCTCACCGGCGTCCTCGGCTACCGCGAACCGCGCTGACCGGCCGCGGACCGCGGACCCGGCTCGTACGCGCGGGTGAGGCCCCCGAGGGGGCCTCACCCCGGCGCGCCGGCCGGTGCGGTACCGGTAGATGAGCCCTTCGACGATGCGACGCTGATCGGCGAACGGGCGCCCTGCCCTCTCCCTTTTCCCCGCTGCGGTTCAAGGGACCTGCCTACAGACCGAACTCGACGTGCTCCAGATCGGTGTACTCCACCTGAAGCCCCGCGGCCCGCCGGCCGCCGTCCTTGAAGTACGTCTCCTGCAGTCCCTCAGCGGCGATCGCCTGCAACTGCCGGTCCCCCGCCCCCTGTTCCCGGGCCTCGAAGAGCCGTGCCGCGTAGTGCGGAGGCAGCGCCACGGTCAAGTGCCGCAGACGGGCGTCGTCGGTGGTCCCGGGCGCCGCGGTGTAGCCGAAGCGGGCCCGGGTGTCGATGACGATGCCCCCGGTTGTCGCCGCGGCCTGCCGGGCCCTGGCCCGCACCTGCGGCTGCCACCGCTTCGTCACCTCCGCCTCCAGGCGCTCGGCGAGGTCCCTGCGGGGCTTCTTGATCTGGTCCTTGACGTACCGCTCGACGGTGCGCTGCGAGACGCGCAGCAACTGCGCCACGGCCTTCGTGCCCTTCATCTGCTTGACCAGGTAACGCATCTGCGCTCCCGCCGACTTCGGAACCGGGCGCGTGAACGCCTGCCGCACCGCCTTGTCCAGGCTGTCGCCGAACATCCCCATCGCGGCCTACTCCCCGTCGTCCTTGGTGGTGACCTGTCCGTCCTTGATGTACCTGGCCAGGTTCAGCTCGGAACCGTGCTCCTCGCGGATGCCCTCGGCCCACAAAGTGCTCTGCGTGCCCTCGTGCTTGACCATCCCCGGCGAGACACCCAGACGGAAGCCCCCCGGCAGCGGCTTGCCGTCGCGGTACGGCAGGAAGTCCAGCGGACTCGGCCCCTTCGAGGCGTACACGGCACAGTCGGACAGGACCGCGACCGGGTACTGGCCGGTGAAGGCGGCGTGCTTGAGCATCTTGCGGTGCATGTTGACACGCGCCTTGGAGATCACGGCGGCCCGGATGTCCGGACGCCAGGTCGGCCGGGCCAGCGCCGGCCACGGCTGCCCCGGCCGCCAGCCTCCCCCGCGAGGCCGCTCGCGCAGTTTGCCGATACCGCCCTTGACCGTCGCCTTGATCGCCGACAGCACGACCGCGAGCTGCGGATCCCGCTGCCGGTGCCCCTCCATCGCCGCCAGGAACTCCTCGGGCGACAGATCGGCACCGACCCCCAGCTCGGCCATGGTGGCCACGTAGGCGTCCCTCAGCCGCGTGTACCAGGCGTCCAGATAGCGCCCGTTGTCCGGCCGCACATACGCCTCCAGCGGCGCGACGTCGTAGCCGAGCTCCACCGCGTACGCGACGGTCGGCGTCGCGTACCAGGCCGGTCCCCCAGGCCGCTCGCCGCCGGGCGTGAACGGACTGGGCAGCAGCTCCCGTTCCAGCCGTACGCGCTCCTTGCCGACCAGGACCCGGGAGAGGTCCACGTGGGAGAGGTCGACCAGCCACGAACCGGGCAGCTTCGGGTCGAACGCCGGGGCCTTGACGCGCACGGGCGCCCCCAGCCCGACGGTCGTGCCGTTGGCGGCCGCCGCGAAGGCCATGTTCACGTCGATGCCCACCACATGAGGCAGCAGGCATTCGTTGTCGGTGAGGGGGCGCGCCCAGTCGTAGGCCTCCTCCATCAGCATCTCGGCGGGCGTGCGCTGGTGGAAACGCGGCAGGTCCGCCAGGAGCGGGTGCCCGTCCGGCGCCTCGCACGGCGCGCAGTCGACCGGCTGGGTGCCCAGCGAGCCCGGGTTGTGCTCGCTGTGGCGTTTGCCCGTGGCGTCCGGCTCCCCCGCCCGGGTCGGCGGATGCAGGGCGGTCATCAGCTCCAGGCCGGTCACCGCGGTGGACCCGCGCGGCGTCATCACCCGCGTCGCGTACGTGCCCAGCAGCCGGGCCAGGTCGGCCGGATACAGCCGCTCGGTGTCGCCCCAGTGCCGCGGGTCGAGCGCGCCCCAGGACGGGATGCACAACTGCACGCACGCCCGTTGGGAGCCCTGCGCCGGCCGGTAGATCCGCGCCCACGGCCCGAAGCCGCGCTTGGTCAGCTTCCAGTCGGCCCGCGCCAACTGCTTGACCACCTTGTGCCCTTCGGGAATCCGCCCGGCCATACGCTCTTCCTGCGTCAGCCGCGCGGGAAGGCCGAACCGCTCGCACGCGGCCTCGGTCAGCACGACCAGCGGGTCGGCGTCCTTGCCGTGGAAGCTCAGCCGGGGCGCACCCAGCTTCGCCTCGGCCAGCGTCCAGGCCACCAGGGCGGGCAGCGTCTTCGCGGGCACGTCCAGCACCAGACCGCCGACGCAGTACGCGAGCGCCTCGCCGTCGGCCACGTCGACGACCGCGAGCGGCCCGTTCTCGAAACGGGGGTCGGCCTCGGCGGCGGCACCGGGCCGGGGCTCCGCCGGGGCCTTCTTCACGGCAGCCTTCTTCACCGCCGGCCGACGCGGCGGCGCGTTGCCGGCCCGGTGCGCGGGCGCCGGTGGGGCCGTCTGCTCCTCGACGGCCGGGACGGAAGGCGCCGTTGCCGAAGCCCCGGTCCTGGCGGGGACGACGGCAGACCCGGAATTTGGGCTGGGGACGGACCCCGGTGCGGGGCCGGGCTCCGGGGTGGGGCGGGGTTCCGGGGTGGGACCGGGGTTCGAGCCGGGCCCCGGTGCGGGCGCGGGTGCGGGCTCAGGCGCCTGTGCGGGTGCGGGTGCGGGATAGAGTTCCGCGAGCTTTTTCAGAAGCCGCGCGTACGCCTCCCGCTCGGGCGCCCGTGGTTCGGTCCGCCCCGCCTCCCAGCCGCTGACCGTGGCCCGGCGCACCTTCAGCGCGCCGGCCACTTGGTCCAGAGTCAGCCCGTGGGCCAGGCGAAGCCGCTTGCGCTCCGCGGGCGGCGGCAGCGGTGACGCGGATGCGATGAGCGCGTCTACCGCCTCGAACAACTCGGACATGGGCACCTCCCAGGCGCCCATCCTATCCGCGAAAAGCGTACGGACAGCGCACCTTTGGCGCACAAAAACCGTACGCGCCTAGGTGTGCCGACGTGGCGGACGCGAAAAGCCCACTGCCACAGGGGCCCCTCAGCCATGCTCGCGAACGCCCTTCAGGACGACCCCGGCAGCCGTCAGGTCGCCGGGGTCGTTTTATCTCGCCTCGTTCACATCCCGACCGTCGTGCTTCCGCCGGCAGGAAGTGGCGCGCCAGTCAGGTGGATGCCGCCTCAGGTGAGCCAGCTGCCCGGCGCGCATTCGGCGGCCGTCACCCACCGGTGGGAGCCGATCCGGTTGTCCACGACGCCGGCGCCGTTGGTGAAGTAGTTGTCGGTCAGGTTGTCCGCGTACAGCTCGTACGGCGAGAGGCAGGTGTAACCGCCCTGGTGGCCCGGGCCGACGTAGAAGGCGACGACGTCCCTGCCGCCGAGGGTGCCGCTGTTCATGACCGAACTCGTGTCGTAGTACGCCGAGTGCGTGAACCCGCCCTGGTTGTCGCCCCAGTGGGCGTCGTTGCCCTGGGTCGCGCCGAGGAGGATGCCCTCGCAGTCGGGATGCTGCCAGGCGCGGACGAAACCGTCACGGCCCGGCCACTTCGCGTCGCAGGTGGCGCCCTGGGTTCCCGCCTGGGCCGTTGCGGCGGGGACGGCCAGTCCCAGGGCCGTCAAACCGAGAACGGCTATGGCTGTGCCCAACTTTCGCATGATGAACTCCTTTTTGTCTTTTCGTGGAGGACGTACTGATCCGATCCGCGACCGGTGGCCGCGGACATCTGGGGGTGGTGGTCAGGCGCGGGGCTCGACGATCCGCACGGCCCGTGCGAGAGCTCTGCGCTGCAGGCGTGTGTGCGTGTCGAGGGCCTCGCCGTACCGGCCGCGCAACTGGTTCACGTAGTGGGTCTCGCGCTCTCGGCCGATGGACACCAGAGAGGTGTTGCGTACGCAGGTGGCATCGGCGACGGCGAGCTTCCGTTCGGCGTCGAACGCCCTGTCCGGGTCGGGCATCAGTACCTGCCGGTCCGCCGCCGCGCGGGCCGCGCCGGGGTCTTCGTAGTCGTGTCCCGCCCGCTCCATGCACCGCGACCACGCGCTCAGCGCCGCGGTGAACCGCTTGTCGGCCATCAGCCGCGGAACGTAGAGGGGTTGGAGATTCGCGACGGTCTTCTCCGCGCGGAACCATGCCTCCGGATCCCCGTACAAACGCTTCTCCGCCTCGGCCGCGCAGCCCCCCACGCGTTTGCGGATCGTCGCGCCGCCCGGGACGTCGGCCGAGAACACGGGTGCGTCGCGCCCGCCGTCCAACGCCTCGTCGTACGCGGCGCGCCGCTCGTCGGACAGCGCCTTGCGGTAGGCCAGATTGGGGTTGGTGCGGCGCGCACGGTTCTCCGCTTCCCGGAGCCGGCTGCCATAGCCGTACTCACGCGCCCAGTCCACGTCGTCCGAGACGTAGCCGAGGGTTCGGCTCTCCGCCTTGCTCCGCCGCTCCGCTTCCCAGAACCGGAAGCCCGCGCGCTTCATGCAGGTGCCGATCAGCCGCTGCTGGGCGTCTGAGATCCGCAGGAGTTCGGCATCGGTCAGCGCTCGCGCCGCAGCCGCCGGCTCGGCCGTGCGGGGCTCCGCGGTCCCGGTGCAGCCGCCTCCGGTGATGACGACGAGTGCCGTAACGGCCAGTGCGGGGACGGCGCGCGGCACGAAGGTCTTCCCCTTCGGCCGGGCGCCATTCCGTAAGCCGTGCGCACTGCTGTCCATGCCGATCCCCTCCCCCGCATACGAAACCCACCGGTGGTCGCGGAAAGGGAGCGGTCCGGGCCACTGGCTGTGGCACCATCCTTCGACAACCGTGGGACAGCCGAAAGCCTTTCGAATTTCCTCGAAAGACCGAGCATCACCCGAGGGACGAGGGCGGATTACGGCAGCACGTGGCCGCTTTCGGTTCGGTCTGATGGGCGTTGCCCGTACGCGGCGGCGAGAGGGCGGCCGGTCGTCTTGCCGAAACGACCGCAGGGCCGCCATTCGGCAGCCCTGCAGTCGTCACTTGCCCTCTTGGGAGGGCTACTTCACCGGTTGCGGCTCCGGTTCGTTCTCCGGCTCCGCCTGGTCGGTGGGGTCGGCGGGGGTCTTGACGGAGTCGAGGAGGAGTTGGGCGACGTCGACGACCTGGATGGATTCCTTGGCCCTGCCGCCCGCGGCGGAGCCGCTGTCGGATGCAGCCTTCTTGCCGTTGACGGAGTCGGTCAGCATGACGAGGCAGAACGGGCAGGCGGTGGAGACGATGTCCGGGTTGAGGGCGAGGGCCTCGTCGACGC
>NZ_JBVJSJ010000023.1:0-26038 GCF_055606745.1 Streptomyces sp. NPDC037054
GCGATGTTCCCCCCGGCACCGCAGCGGATGATCGACCGCGGCTACGAGGACTTCGCCGAACGCTGGAACCCGATCCTCGACGTGTTCGACGCCGAGGGCGTGCGTTTCGCCCACGAGGTCCATCCCAGCGAGATCGCCTACGACTACTGGACGACCGTCCGCACCCTCGAAGCGGTCGGCCGCCGGCCGGCGTTCGGCCTCAACTTCGACCCCTCCCACTTCGTGTGGCAGGACCTCGACCCGGTCGGCTTCCTCCTCGACTTCCGCGACCGCATCTACCACGTCGACTGCAAAGAGGCCCGCAAACGCCTCGACGGCCGCAACGGCCGCCTCGGCTCCCACCTGCCCTGGGGCGACCCCCGCCGCGGCTGGGACTTCGTCTCCGCCGGCCACGGCGACGTCCCCTGGGAAGACGTCTTCCGCATGCTGCGCTCGATCGGTTACACCGGCCCGGTCTCGGTGGAGTGGGAGGACGCCGGCATGGACCGCCTCCAGGGCGCGCCGGAGGCCCTGACCCGTCTGAAGGCCTACGACTTCGAACCGCCCACGGCATCCTTCGACGCCGCCTTCGGAGGCGGCGACAGCTAGTGCTGCGGCAGGGACAGGACCCGGCGGCGGCCGAGCCGCCGGGTCGGTCCGGGCTGCCCGGAACATGCCTTTGTCCTAGCTATGGAAAAAGTTCGACTTCTTCGATGCGCAAGGGCTTTCCGTCGCGGACGAACCGGGCTACGGTCCCCCCAACGTGCACAGCAGCAACAGGTGGTTCACGACTGACGGCGCATCAGGACTCATCAGGACTCACCCGCGCACGACCGGCCTTCGGAGGACATCCGTGCACAGCACAGAGCCAAGAGCCCCCAAGAGCCCGCTCCTTCGCACCGGCGGCCCGCTCGCCGCCGACTCGCCCGCCTAACCGCGCCGACACGGAACTCGGCCGCCCGGAACCCCGGTCGAAGCCCGCGTTCGCGACCGCGACCGAAGCCCGCGACCTGACGGCGCCGCGAAGTCCGCCGCACGACGGCGGCGCGCGGGAGGCATCTCGCCCCCGCCGCCGTCCCCGCACCCCCATCGGAACATCGACCTGGCAGGGAGGCAGCCCGTGACCAACGACGGGAACACATCGCAGCCCCGGACCGCCGGACGGTCCGCACGCACCGGTGTCTGGTTCGTCGGAGCCCGCGGATCGGTGGCCACCACCGCCGTCGCCGGATGTGCGGCGGTCACTGCCGGACTGCACCCGCCGACCGGCATGGTCACCGAGACCCCACCGTTCCACGGCACCGGCCTGCCGCCCCTGGACTCCCTCGTCTTCGGCGGCCACGACACCGCCGACTGCCCCCTGCCCAAGCGGGCCGAACAGCTCACCGGCGCAGGAGTCCTGCCCCACGGCCTCGCCGCCGCCGTACGCGCCGAACTCCAGGCCGCGGACGAGGAGATCCGCACCGGCGGTCCGCTGCCCGGTGACACGTGTAGCGACGAGGACCTCATCACCCGCTTCGCCGCCGACCTCACCTCCTTCCGCTCGCGCAACGCACTGGCGCGGATCGTCGTCGTGAACGTCTCCTCCACCGAGCCGGTCCCCGCACCCGATGCGGAACGCCTGCCGCCCAGCTCCCTCTACGCGGCCGCCGCCGTGCGCGCGGGCTGCTCCTACGTCAACTTCACGCCGTCCACCGGGCTGCGCACCCCGGGCCTCACGGAGGCCGCCGCGGCCGGCGGACTGCCCCACGCGGGCCGGGACGGGAAGACCGGACAGACACTGCTGCGGGCCGTGCTCGCCCCGATGTTCGTCCAACGCGCCCTGGACGTACGGGCCTGGTCCGGCACCAACCTGCTCGGCGGCGGCGACGGCGCGGTGCTGGCCGACCCGGCGGCGGCCGCGGCGAAGAACGCCGGCAAGGAGCGAGTCCTGGCCGAAACCCTCGGTCACACGCCGCAGGGCGAGGTGCACATCGACGACGTGCCCGCGCTCGGCGACTGGAAGACCGCCTGGGACCACATCGCCTTCGAGGGCTTCCTCGGCTCACGGATGATCCTCCAGACCATCTGGCAGGGCTGCGACTCCGCCCTCGCCGCCCCCCTCGTCCTCGACCTGGCCCGCCTGGTCGCCCGCGCCCACGAGGCCGGCCTGTCGGGCCCGCTGCCGGAACTGGGCTTCTACTTCAAGGACCCCGACGGGGGCCCCTCGGGCCTCTCGGAGCAGTTCACCGCGCTGCTGTCCTTCGCCGACCGGCTGCGGGAGACCAAGTGATCCGCTCACTGATCTCCCGCCTCGCACCACCCGCGCTCGTGTCCGCCCCGAGGCCCACCGAGGCCAGGAGCGGGCGGCGCCGGGCCGACGCGGCACCGGAGCGCGCCCGGCGGGCGCGGCTGCGCGACTGGGCCGAACTGCTCCGCGTGTCCGCGCTGTTCACCGTCCCCGGCGACGCCCTCGCCGGCGCCGCGGCGGTCGGGGTCCGGCCCAACCGGGGCACGGCGTACGCCGTGGGCGCCTCGCTCTGCCTCTACGAGGCGGGCATGGCGCTCAACGACTGGGCCGACCGCGAGGAGGACGCCGTCGACCGCCCGCACCGGCCCGTCCCCTCCGGCCGGATCGCCCCGACGGCGGCGCTGGGCGCGGCCGGACTCCTGACCGCGGCCGGCCTCGGCCTCGCGGCCCGCGCCGGCCGGCCCGCGCTCGCGGTGGCGACGGCCCTGACCGCCACGGTCTGGGCGTACGACCTCCGCCTGAAGCACACCCCCGCGGGCCCCGCGGCGATGGCCGCGGCCCGCGCCCTGGACGTCCTGCTCGGAGCCACGGCGACCATGCGGCCGGGGACGACGGCGCCGTCCGGCGGGACGGCCGTCGGCACCGCGCGCCCGGGCGACACGGCCGCCGACGCCATGCCGCAGCCGCCGTGGCGCCGGCGCCGTGCCTCCGGCCCGCCCGGCCAACAGGCCGCCGCCCCGGCACCGTTCCCGGGCGCCCGTCGCCCGCTGCTCCGCGCCGGCGGCGTCGGCGCGCCGTCCGTCCCCGGACCGGCCCGCGCCGCAGCCGTCCCGGCGCGCCCCGGCCCGGACACCCGCACGCCGCCGACCGGGGGAGTGAGACCGCCGACCGGCCACCAGGGCCGCAGCGGGGGAGTGCGCCCCTCGACGAGCCGCCGGAGCGCCGGCCCCGGGAAACCGCGGGACGGCGGAGGACCCCCCGCCCGCGCCCTCAGCCCCGCCACCCCGAGCGCCGCCCTGCTCGCCGCGCTCCCGGCCGCCACCGCGCTGGCCGCTCACACCTACGCCGTCACCGCCGTGTCACGGCACGAGGCGCACGGCGGTTCGACGCTCGTCCCCCTCGCCGCGCTCGGCACGACGACCGCGCTCGGCCTGCTGCTGGCACGGCCGCGCGGCACCGCCGGGACCGCCCCGGGCCTGTCGGCCACCGCCTACCTCCGTACGGTCGCCGTCCCCTGTCTGCACGCCGCCGCGTACGTCCGTACCGCCGCCGTCCCCCAGCTGCACGCCGCCCTGAACCCGTCCCCGCCCCTCACGCAGCGCGCCGTCGGCGGCGGCATCCGCGCCATGATCCCGCTCCAGGCAGCCCTCGCGGCCAGGTCGGGGGCGGGCGTCACCGGACTCGCGCTGCTGGGGCTGGCCCCCCTCGCCCGCAGGCTCGCACGGAAGGTGAGCGTCACATGAGCCGTCGGCAGCCACTCCGCCTCGGTTACGGCACCAACGGCCTGACCGACCTCCGTCTCGACGACGCGCTGGGTCTGCTCGCCGACCTGGGCTACGCCGGCGTCGGACTCACCCTCGACCACATGCACCTCGACCCGCTCGCTCCCGATCTCGCCGCCCGCACCGCCCACGTGGCCCGCCGCCTGGGCGAACTCGGCCTCACCGCGACCGTCGAGACCGGCGCCCGCTACGTACTCGACCCGCGCCGCAAGCACGGCCCGACGCTGCTGGACGCCGACCCCGAGGCGCGTGCCGCCCGCTCCCGGCTGCTGATCACGGCGGTCGGCGTCGCGGCGGACCTCGGTGCGCACGCCGTGCACTGCTTCAGCGGCATCACACCGCCCGGCACCGACGACGACACCGCGTGGCGGCGCCTGGCGGAGGCCCTGTCGCCCGTACTGGACGCCGCCGAGGCCGCCGGCGTGCCGCTCGCCGTCGAACCCGAACCGGGACATCTCCTGGCCACCCTCGCCGACTTCCACCACCTGCGCACCCTGCTGGGCAGCCCGTCCCCGCTCGGCCTGACCCTCGACATAGGCCACTGCCAGTGCCTGGAGCCGGCCCCGCCCGTCGACTGCGTCCGTGAGGCCGGACCCTGGCTGCGGCACGTGCAGATCGAGGACATGCGCCGCGGGGTGCACGAACATCTGCCGTTCGGCGACGGCGAGATCGACTTCCCGCCCGTGCTGGACGCGCTCGCCGCCACCGGCTACCAGGGCCTCACCGTCGTCGAGCTGCCCCGCCACTCGCACGCCGGGCCCGAACTGGCCCGCGCCTCCATCGACTTCCTCCGGACTGCGGAGGCCGCCGCCACGAAGGGAGTCCCGACACCATGACCCAAACCCCCGCGTGGACCCGCGCGGACGTCGAAGCGGTGCTGCCCGACGACACCGCGCGCGCCTGGTTCCAGGAAGCGCTGGCCGAAGCCGCCGACGCGACGAAGGCACCCACGGCGGCTTCCTCCCCGTACGTCTCCCACCCCTGGGAGCTGCGGTTCGCGGCGGCCGGGCGGCACTGCGGTCACGACATCGCGGACGCCGTCCGCACGCTCCTCCTCATCGAGGCCGGCGTCGGCGTCGAGACGCTGACCCGGCTCTACCAGCAGGGCAGCGCCGCCGAACGCCGCGCCGTACTGCGGGCGTTGCCGTCCCTCGTGGACGGACCGGACGCCGTGCCCCTCGTCGAGGACGCCCTGCGCAGCAACGACACCAGCCTCGTCGCCGCCGCCGTCGGCCCCTACGCCGCCGCCCACCTGGACCCGCACGCCTGGCGCCAGGCCGTCCTGAAGTGCCTGTTCACCGGCGTCCCCGTCGATGCCGTCGCGAGCCTGGCGCAGCGGGCGGCCGGCGACGGCGAACTGGCCCGCATGCTCGCCGACTACGCCGCCGAGCGGACCGCCGCCGGCCGCGACGTCCCCCACGACCTCGGCCGCGTACTGAGCCTGACGGGCGACGAACCCAAGGAGCTTTGATGCGTATCTTCGACCCCCACATCCACATGACGTCCCGCACCACCGACGACTACGAGGCCATGCACGCGGCCGGTGTGCGCGCCGTGGTGGAACCGTCGTTCTGGCTCGGCCAGCCCCGCACCTCCCCGGCCAGCTTCTTCGACTACTTCGACTCCCTCCTCGGCTGGGAACCCTTCCGCGCCGCCCAGTACGGCATCGCCCACCACTGCACCATCGCCCTCAACCCCAAGGAAGCGAACGACCCGCGCTGCACGCCGGTCCTGGACGCCCTGCCCCGCTATCTCGTCAAGGACGGCGTCGTCGCCGTCGGCGAGATCGGCTACGACTCCATGACGCCCGCCGAGGACACCGCCCTGGCCGCCCAGCTCCAACTCGCCGCCGACCACGGCCTGCCCGCGCTCGTGCACACCCCGCACCGCGACAAACTCGCCGGACTGCACCGCACCGTCGACGTCGTCCGCGAATCGGCGCTGCCCACGGAGCGCGTGCTGCTCGACCACCTCAACGAGACGACCGTCGCCCACGCCAAGGACAGCGGCTGCTGGCTCGGCTTCTCCGTCTACCCGGACACCAAGATGGACGAGGACCGCATGGTCACCATCCTGCGGACGTACGGCACCGAGAAGGTCCTCGTCAACTCGGCCGCCGACTGGGGCAGGAGCGACCCGCTGAAGACCCGGAAGGTCGCCGACGCCATGCTCGCGGCCGGCTTCGGCGAGGACGACGTCGACCAGGTGCTGTGGCGAAACCCCGTCGCCTTCTACGGGCTCAGCGGACGCCTGAGCCTCGACGTCCCGAAGCCGGAGAGCCTGCACGAGGGCAACTCCATCCTGCGCGGCGGGGAATGAGGAGCGAACGATGCGCTTCCGGCACCCCGACGGCTCCACCGTCCACCTCGCCTACTGCACCAACGTCCACCCCGCCGAAACCCTCGACGGCGTCCTCGCCCAACTCCGCGACCACTGCGAACCGGTCCGCAAGAGCCTGGGCCGCGACCGCCTCGGCATCGGCCTGTGGCTGGCCAAGGACGCCGCACACGCCCTGACCTGCGACCCGGTGGCGCTGCGGGGACTGCGCGCGGAACTGGACCGACGCGGCCTCGAAGTCGTCACACTGAACGGCTTCCCCTACGAGGGGTTCGGCGCCGACGAGGTCAAGTACCGCGTCTACAAGCCCGACTGGACCGACCCGGAACGCCTCGCGTACACCACCGACCTGGCCCGGCTGCTGTCCGCGCTCCTGCCGGACGACGTCACCGAGGGCACCATCTCCACCCTGCCCCTCGCCTGGCGCACCGTCTTCGACGAGCACGCCGCTGCCACCGCCCACGCGGCGCTGACCACCCTGGCGGGCCGGCTCGACGCGCTGCAGGACCTCACCGGCAAGTCGATCCGCATCGCCCTGGAGCCGGAACCCGGCTGCACGGTCGAGACGACCGCCGACGCCGTCGCCCCGCTCACCGCACTGCCCGGCGACCGCATCGGCGTGTGCGTGGACACGTGCCACCTCGCCACCTCCTTCGAGAACCCCGGCACGGCGCTCGCGGCGCTCGACGCGGCGGGCGTCGCCGTCCCCAAGGCGCAACTGTCGGCCGCCCTGCACGCCGAGGAACCCCACCTGCCGGAGGTCCGCGAGGCGCTCGCCGCCTTCGCCGAACCCCGCTTCCTGCACCAGACCCGCACCGCCACGGCGGCCGGCCTGCGCGGCACCGACGACCTCGACGAGGCACTCACCGGCGAGGCCCTGCCCGACGCCGCACCCTGGCGCGCCCACTTCCACGTCCCCCTGCACGCCCCACCCGCCCCGCCGCTCACCTCCACCCTGGACGTCCTCCAGGAGGCGCTGACCCACCTGGTCGGCGGCCCGCACCCGCTCACCCGCCACCTGGAGGTCGAGACCTACACCTGGCAGGCCCTCCCGCCCGAACTGCGCCCCCGCTCCCGGTCCCAGCTCGTCGACGGCATCGCCGCCGAACTCACCCTCGCCCGCGACCTGCTGACCGACCTCGGCCTCAAGGAGCTGCCGTGAGCACCGGACCCACCCCGCTCCTCGTCCTCGACGTGGTCGGCCTCACCCCCCGGCTCCTCGACCACATGCCCCGCCTCAAGGAGTTGGCCGCCTCCGGCTCGCAGGCGAACCTCTCCACCGTGCTGCCCGCCGTCACCTGCGCCGCCCAGTCCACCTTCCTCACCGGGGCGCCGCCCGCCGAGCACGGCATCGTCGGCAACGGCTGGTACTTCCGCGAACTCGGCGAGGTCCTGCTGTGGCGCCAGCACAACGGCCTCGTCGCCGGCGACAAACTCTGGGACGCCGCCCGCCGCGCCCACCCCGGCTACACGGTCGCCAACATCTGCTGGTGGTACGCCATGGGCGCCGACACCGACATCACCGTCACCCCCCGCCCCGTCTACTACGCCGACGGCCGCAAGGAACCCGACTGCTACACCCGGCCCCCCGCCCTGCACGACGAACTCACCGCGAAACTCGGCACCTTCCCCCTCTTCCACTTCTGGGGCCCCGGCGCCGACCTCGTCTCCAGCCAGTGGATCGCCGACGCGACCCGCCACATCCTGCGCACGAACCGGCCCGACCTCGCGCTCTGCTACCTCCCGCACCTCGACTACGACCTGCAGCGCTACGGCCCCGACGATCCGCGCTCCCACCGGGCCGCCGCCGAACTCGACGCCGTCATCGGCCCGTTGCTCGACGACGCCCGCGCGGAGGGCCGCACGGTCGTCGCACTGTCGGAGTACGGCATCACCCGCGTCAGCCGCCCGGTCGACATCAACCGCGCCCTGCGCCGCGCCGGACTGCTGGAGGTGCACGCGCAGGACGGCATGGAGTACCTCGACCCGATGGCGTCCCGCGCCTTCGCCGTCGCCGACCACCAGATCGCCCACGTCTACGTCCGCCGCCCCGAGGACCTGCCGGCCACCCGCGCCGCCCTCGCGGACCTGCCCGGCATCGAGACCCTGCTCGACGACGAGGGCAAGAAGGCGAACGGCCTCGACCACCCGCGCTCCGGCGAACTCGTCGCGATCGCGGAGCCCGACGCCTGGTTCACGTACTACTACTGGCTCGACGACGCCCACGCGCCCGACTTCGCGCAGCTCGTGGAGATCCACCGCAAACCCGGCTACGACCCGGTCGAGCTGTTCATGGACCCGCACGACCCGTACGTGCGGGTCAGGGCGGCCAAGGCGGTGGCCCGCAAGAAGCTCGGCATGCGCTACCGCATGGCGGTCGTGCCCCTCGATCCCTCACCCGTCCGCGGCAGCCACGGCCGCCTCCCGCAGAGCGACGACGACGGTCCGCTCGTCCTGGTCTCCACCCCCCGCGCAGTGTCCGGCCGCGTCGCGGCCACCGAAGTGAAGTCCCTGCTCCTGCGGCTCGCCGGCCTGTCCTGAACAGGCCGCGGCCGGCCGCACGTCATCCGCACCACCGTGACAACGAAAGAGAGAACCACTGTGACCGCGTTCAACGACGAAGGCGTCACCGCCGACGCCCTGCGCCGCACACTGGGCGTCAGCCGCCGCCGCTTCCTCAGCACCTGCACGGCCGCCGCGACGGCGGCGGTCGCCGCCCCGGTCTTCGGCGCCGCTCCCGCGCTCGCGCAGGACGGGACGGCAGCCTCCGCGGCCGGCTCCGGCCGCTCCGCCCTGGTCCCGCCGCACAAGCGGGGCATCATCCTCTACACCGTCCGTGACGCGATCGGCCGCGACCCGCTGGCCTCCGACCTGCCCTCCGGTTTCCGCGAGGTGTTCCGGCAGCTGTCGCGCTTCGGCTACCGCCAGGTGGAGTTCGCCGGCTACGGCCAGCACGCCAACGCGCCCGGCGGCGCCGACCTCGGCACCGTCGAGGGCGCGAAGCTGATGCGGTCCTGGCTCGACGAGTACGGGCTGCGGGCGCAGGGCAGCCACGGCTTCATCCCGGGCTCCTGGCCGCTGACCCCGTCCGACCTGGACACCTTCAAGCGCCAGCTGGAGATCGCCAACATCCTCGGCATGGAGCACATGGGCACCGGCGGCGACCCCACCGGCAGCTCGTACCGGGCCGACTGGGACGTCGCCGCGGAGAAGTGGAACACGATGGGCGCCATAGCCGCCCGTGAGGGCGTCAAGCTCTACACCCACAACCACGACAGCGCCTACGACTTCCTCCTCGACGGCGGCCCGCTCGACGACCAGGGCCGGCCGACCGCCAGCTCCGGCGTCCGGAAGCTGGAGTACTTCCTGGAGGTGACCGACCCGAAGAGCGTCTACCTGGAACTGGACGTCTTCTGGGCACACGTCGCCCAGTACAAGTTCCACACGTACACGGCCCACGACGGCTCGCGGCGTGAGCAGATCTTCGACCCGGCCGCACTCGTCGTCCGCAACACCAACCGCTTCCCGCTGTTCCACGCGAAGGACGGTGCGGTCAACACCCAGAGCGGCCTGGGCTACGACATGGTGCCGTTCGGTACGGGCGACATCGACTACCGGACGTTCTTCACCCGGGTCGGCGCGAAGAACTACCACAACCCGATGGTCGAACAGGACAACGCGCCGAGCGCGACGGTGCCCGGCCAGTCCCTGGACTTCGCCCGGATCGGCTACGACAACATCGCGGCCCTGCGCTCCGGCCGCTGACGACCGGTCACTTGCCCGGCCCGCCCGGCGCTCCGGCGCGGGGCGGGCGGGACGTCGGACAGGCCCGAAACCACCAGAAGGAGTTCTGAGTGCGCAACAGACGGATCGCCACCCTCGTGGGGGCGGCAGCGCTGGCCGGAGCCGTGGGGCTCCTGCCTCTCTCCGCCGCGCAAGCCGCCAAGACGGACACCGCACCGCCGGCCCCGTCGGACTTCCAGAAGGTCACCCTCAACGACCGCCCGGGCGAGCCCATGGCCCTCGCCGTCCTGCCCGACCGGCGGGTCCTGCACACGGCGCGTACCGGAGAGGTCCGCATCCACGACCCCGAGAGCGGCGTGAACTTCCTCGCCGCCGACATGAAGAAGAGCCCCGCCGGGCTCTACCAGCACGACGAAGAGGGCGTCCAGGGAATCGCCGTGGACCCCGGCTTCGCCAAGAACCGCTGGGTCTACCTGTACTACTCGCCCCGCCTCGACACCCCGATGGACGACCCGGCGACCCCGGGCGTCAACGAGGGGGACGCCCCGCAGTTCGGCTCGGCGGCCGACTTCGCCAAGTACGAGGGCGTCACGCGGCTCTCGCGCTTCAAGCTCAAGGGCAACAAGCTCGACTACGCCACCGAGCAGAAGATCCTCGACGTCCCGGCCGACCGCGGCATCTGCTGCCACGTCGGCGGCAAGATCGACTTCGACCACAAGGGCAACCTGTTCCTGTCGACCGGCGACGACTCCAACCCGTTCTCCTCGGACGGCTACGCCCCGCTCGACGACCGCGCCGACCGCAACCCGGCCTACGACGCGCGCCGCACCTCAGGCAACACCAACGACCTGCGCGGCAAGGTCCTGCGCATCAAGGTCAAGTCCGACGGCGGCTACGTGATACCCGACGGCAACCTCTTCGCGCCGGGCACCCCGAAGACCCGGCCCGAGATCTACGCCATGGGCCTGCGCAACCCGTTCCGCTTCGGTGTGGACGACAGGACCGGCGCCGTCTACGTCGCCGACTACTCGCCCGACGCCAACAAGGCGAACCCCGACCGCGGCCCCGCCGGCCACGGCCGCTGGATGGTCATCGACCGCCCCGCCAACTACGGCTGGCCGTTCTGCGTGACCCAGGACATGCCGTACCACGACTACGACTTCGCCACCCAGAAGTCCAGCGGCGCGTTCGACTGCGCCAAGCCGGTCAACGACTCGCGCCACAACACCGGGCAGAGCGAGCTCCCGCCGGTCACCGACGCGGAGATGGTCTACGGCTACGGCGCCTCCGAGGAGTTCCCCGAGCTGGGCACGGGCGGCATCGGCCCCATGGGCGGACCGGCGTACAGCTACGACCGGCGCAACACCGCCGAGAACCGCTGGCCCGAGTACTTCGACGGCAAGCCGCTCTTCTACGAGTGGACCCGTGACCAGATGAAGGCCATCACCCTCGGCAAGGACAACGAGATCCAGAAGATCGAGGACGCGATCCCCTCGATCAAGACGGACGGCCCGATCGACGCCGAGTTCGGCCCGGACGGCGCGCTGTACGTCCTCGAATACGGCACCGGGTACTTCGCGGAGCTGCCCGAGGCCCAGCTCGCCCGGATCGACTTCACGCGGGGCAACCGCACCCCGGAGCCGAAGGCCGCCGCCGACGTGACCAACGGCACCAGCCCGCTGACGGTGCAGTTCTCCAGCGCCGGCACGAAGGACGCCGACGGCGACGCCCTCAGCTACGCCTGGGACTTCGACGCCGACGGCACCGTGGACTCCACGGAGGCGAACCCGAAGCACACGTTCACCGAGAACGCCGTCTTCGACGCCACCCTGAAGGTCACCGACAGCACGGGACGCTCGGCCTCCGCGTCGGTGCCCGTCGTGGTCGGCAACAAGGCCCCGGTCGTCTCGCTGACGACCGACCCGGCCCCGCACGGCGGCACCGAGTTCCACTGGGGCGACACCGTCACCTGGGAGGTCACCGTCACCGACGACCAGCCGGTGGACTGCTCGAAGGTGACCGTCTCGTTCATCCTCGGCCACGACACCCACGGCCACCCGCTGTCGTCGAGCAACGGCTGCTCGGGATCGTTCAAGACGTTCGTGGACGGCGGCCACGCCGGCGCGGACAACCTGAAGGCGGTCTTCAACGCGTCCTACCAGGACTCACCCCCGGACGGCCTGCCGTCCCTGTCCGGCAGCGCGGAGGTCGCCCTGACCCCGGCCGACTGACGCATCGACCGGCAAGGAAGGAAGCACCAGAACAGGGGCGCCGTCTCCAGAGGCGGCGCCCCGCCTTCCCGGCCGGCCCGAGCCGCGCCGACCGAACGCCCGCGGGACGGAGAGCCTTACGAACGGAGTCGGGAAGTTGATCTACGACGTCAGGCGCTGCCCCAGGTCGAGCGCGATCGCACCGCCGCCCCCCTCGCGCAACTGCCCCGCCGTACGCCCGACATAGGCACGCAGCGCCCGCGCCAGATGCGGCTCGTCGAAGTATCCCAGCTCGGTGACGACATCGCCGGCCGCCTCGCCGGCCGCCAGCAGCTCCGCCGCCGTACGGGCCCGTTCGATCTGCCGCACGGCACCCCGCGTCAGCCCGGTCGCGGCACGGAACCGCCGCTCGACCGTGCGCTTTGACGCGACCGGGCGCCGCCCCCGCAACACCTCGGCGACGAGCGGATCACGGACCACCACCCCGGCCCGTACGAGCCGCTCGACCAGGGCCTCGGCGTCGTCGGGACCGGGCGTCTCCCACCGCGAGCCGTCCAGCCGGAACGACCGCGCCGTGGTGTCGGGCAAGTCCACCCCGCCGTCGACCAACGCCGACGTGGGCAGCGCCCGCAGCGAGGCGCCCACCGCGAACTCGATGCCCGTGAACGTCGCGCCCTCCGGCACCGACGCCGTACCGGTCCGCGTCTCGGGCCCGGTGACGGCCGCGTACGCCCGGCCGCCCAGCTCCCAGAACACCAGACCCCAGCGCACCCCGGCGACGGACGTCATCGCGCCGACCTGCTCGCTCGTGCAGGTCCACACGGTGTCGACCCACGCCGAGTCGGACCGGCGCGATTCGAAACGGAGTTCCACGGGCGCAGAATACGCCAGGCCCCGCACTCGCTGGTCGCGCTCGCCGCGGACCGGCCCGCGCGCGGTGACGACCAGGAGGAAGCCGGCCGGCCGGCGCGCGTCCACTCGCCGGCACTGGCGTCGCCGCTCCGCGGACGGCCAAGGCGCCAAGAGTGATGTTGCTCGATATCCGTCACCCGATCGCGTGTCGGGTTCCTCTTCTCGCGAAGAGATGTGACGGTCGGCGTGAGGGTAGACCTGGTTGAGGTTGATCGATGCTTAAGGGGACTTGGTGGTGTATTCGTCCGAGGAGGACCCTCGGTCCTTGGCCGGAGGAAGCCTGCTGACGGTGGAGCGCGCACGAGATTTCGCTCGGGGCTTTCTGGCGGCCTACGTGCCCCAGGGCGGGGACGAGGTGGAATCGGTCCTGCTCGTGGTGTCCGAGCTGGTGTCGAACGCGGTGCGGCACGCCGGCGGGCTGACCGGGATCGAACTGGAGGCCCGGCCCGGGACCGTACGGATCACGGTGGAGGACGCCAGCCCGACACCGCCCGCGGCGCGGACGGCGGAGAACGGCCTGCCCGGCTTCGGCTGGCTCATGGTGCAGGAGCTGTCCGAGGACGTGCAGGTCACCGTCGGCCCGGCCGGCAAGGCGGTGACGGCGCTCGTGCCGGTGCAGATGGGGACGCCCCGTGACTGACCCGGAACCCGCCGGCGTGACCAGGCCGGCGACGGGGACGAGAACGCGCCAACGTCGGGGGCGGGGCCGGGGGCGCGTACGCGGGCCCTTCCCGCCGGACACCCGCACCCCTCACGCATCAGCACCGGCGCCCCGGCATCCCTCTGGCCCGGTCCCGGCGCCTGAACTCTCCACCGGGACGGCCGCCCGCCGACAGCAGGCCGGAGCGGCGGCCGCCTCCGTAGCGGCGTGCGCGTCCACGTGGGCGTGCAGGGGCACGGGGGAGTCCAGCCAATAGGCGTCGGCGAGGCGGGCCAGGGGCGCAGGGGTGTCATGTCTGTCCACGATCGGGACAACGAGACAACGCGCGCCCGGGAACGGGCGGCGCGGCCTGGCGGAGAATGGCGAAGCCCCGCACACCACGGCCTTCGACCGCCCGAACGGGGCCGGTGAGCCGCGTCAGGCCGCCGGGGGCACGCCCAGGATGGCGTGCACGCCGCGCAGGGGCCAGTCCTCGGTCTGGTTGTCCCCGTGCAGGGCCGCGAGGGCGGTGTCGATGCTCTCGGGCGCGGCGACCGTGCGGCGGGCGCTGCGGCACCGGCGGCGGCGCTGCGGCCTGTTCGACCTCGCCCGATCCTGGCTCGTCCCACCGGAACACGCCGACGGCATGGCCCGCCGCTTCGACGAACTCGTGCCCCGCCCGTACTCCGTGTCCCGTCTCCCGAACGACACTGCCGGGATCATGACCTAGGCGGGTTTGACGGTGGCGAGTTGCGCGAGCAGCAGGACGACCCGGTACGCCTCGGCGAAGTCGGCGGCAGTGAAGGCGACGGTCCGGCTGCCGACGGCGGGTCGTGAGACGCCTGGCACGAGTGTCGCCAGGTCGACCATGAACGGCGCGGACAGATCGACCTCGACCGCGAGCGGTCCGGCAAGGACCAGCGGGACACGTCTGCGCGCCGCAGGACGGCTTCGCCGGCCGCACGGCGCAGCCGCTCCCGCGCCGCTTCGGGGTGGAGGGCGACGGCGGCGCTATGACCGAGAGCCTGCTTGACCGCAACGGTGACCGTGGAGGGGACGAGGTCGCGCATCTCGGCACAGGCACTGTCGTCGCCGCTGAGCAGGACCACGGGTACGCCCAGGTGCCCGGCCATGGCGGTGTTGAGGCCGATCTCGCAACACGCCGGATATCACGCTGTTGGTCTCGGCTGTCATCGAGGCGCGACCGCGCTCGTAGTCGTAGCGGTCCGGGTTCGTCTCGGTGGGATGAACGACCCCCGAGATGCCCTCCATGTCGACAGAGATCATGACCTTCATGGCAGGGAGCCCATGCGTGGTGTCATGCCTCACGGCCGTGCGCGATGGCTGGAAGACGTCCCACGAGCCGGAGCCAGTGGCCCCGCGGACGATCTAGGGTGTGTGGTGGAAGGTCCAACAGTGTTGAGTTTTGAAGGAGGTTGTTGGTGTCGCAGGATCCGTCGGCGGCTGACGCCGCTGGGTTGTCGAGGATTGATACGACGGTGCCGCACTCGGCCCGCATCTGGAACTACTGGCTGCGAGGCAAGGACAACTATCCGGTCGACGAGGAAGCAGGCGATGCCTTCCGCGAGATATTCCCCGGCATCACCGACCTCGCCCGTGACTCGCGCGCCTTCCTCGGCCGCGCCGTGTCCTTCCTGGCCGCGGAGGCCGGGATGAGCCAGTTCCTCGACATCGGCACCGGCCTGCCGACAGCGGACAACACCCACGAGATCGCCCAGCGGATCAACCCCGAGGCCCGCATCGTCTACGTCGACAACGACCCCCTGGTCCTGGCCCACGCCCACGCGCTGCTGACCAGCACCCCCGAGGGCGTCACCGACTACATCGACGCCGACCTGCACGATCCGGAGACCATCCTGCGGGAAGCGGGACGGACCTTGGACCTCACCCGGCCGGTCGCGCTCACCATGATGCAGGTCAGCGGACACATCGCCGACTACGAGCAGGCACGCTCGATCATCAGGACACTGATGGACGCCCTGCCGTCCGGCAGCTACTTCGCGTTCAACGACAGCGTCGACACCAATCGCGCCAACTACGAGGCCACTCGCCTCTACAACGAGAGCGGCGCCGCCCCCTACAGCCTCCGCAGCCCCGAACAGCTCGCCGGATTCTTCGACGGCCTCGAACTACTGGAACCCGGCGTCGTACCGCTCAACGAATGGCGCCCCGAACCAGGCCGCTCTCCCGGAGAGGTGATCGCCCTGGGAGGAGTCGCGAGAAAGCCCTGAACCGGGGTATCGCCTGCGCCTCGCGCCGCCCTCACCCTCGTCCGGCTGAAGACCTGGAGACCGTGGACCAACCTTCCGGCGCTTCGTGAGTCATACCTGTCGGGGGTGGTGGGGTGGTGGCAGGTTCGAGGGAACATCAGATCACGTTCTTCCTACGGGAGTTGCGAGAGGCGGCCGATCCGGCGAGACGCGCTGCGGCGGCCAAAGGCCTGGGGCGGACCGGGCGACCGGAGCACGCCGCCGTCCTCGTCGGGGCCACCGACGACCGGGATCCCACGGTCCGCGCGGCGGCAGCCGCGGGGCTGGGCCGCCTGGGGGTGCGAGATGCCGCGGCCGGCGCGCTGCCGGCGCTGATGGCCGACCCCGACCCGCGTGTGCGGCGCCGCGCGTCACTGGCCGCGATACGTCTCCAGCTCGACGGTCCTGAGCTCAGGCAGGCGTACACGCGGCTGCTGTCCGACCCGGACAGGCATGTGCGGATCAACGCTCTGACCGCCCTGGACGCCCTGGATGCGCTGGGCGCGCTCGGCGACGCGACGGCGGTGGCCGGGCTGCTGGGCGACCCGGACTCCGTCGCCTGGGGGCTGGCCCGCAAGCTGCTGTACCGGTTCGCCGACGACCCGGCGGTCGGAGCAGCGGTCCTCCGCACCGCCAGGGAGGGCGCGGCCGCCGCTCGCGTCCGGGCCATGGACATGGTCCCGTACCGCTGTACGGAGGCACTGCTCGACTCGTTGCTCACCGGTCTGCGGGACCCGTCGGCGCAGGTGCGGACCGCGGTGGCCGACCGGCTGCGGACCGTCGGATCCCCAGCAGCCCAGGACGCGTTGGCCGCAGCCCTGGAGGACGAGTCGGACCCGCGGACGGCGGGGGCGATGCTCCGTGGCGCCGGACGGCGGGGCGACCCGCGCACGGCGGGTCTCGCGTTGCGGTGGCTGGCGGACCCCGTGGCCGGACCGGACGCCGCACACGCCTTGGGCACCCTTGGCACCCCGGAGGCGGCCGAGCGACTGCGCTCGGCACTGGACGACGGCGACCTTCCCGCCCCCACCCGGGCGGCCGCCGCCATGGCGATCGCGGAGGGCGGCGAGTGGGACGCCGTATGGCAGTTGATGCCGCTCCTCGACGACCAGGACCCGGCACTGCGCAGCGGGGTGGTCGACGCACTGGGCATCCTGGTGAAGCGGGGACTGCGCCTGTGGGAGCGTCACACGGTGGCCTGGGTCCTGACGGCGCAGCTGGAGTCGGGACACGACACCTGGCGCACCCGCAACGCCCTCTACGGCCTTCACCAGGCTCTGCCCGGCCTGCGCCGTCTGGCCGACGGAGCATCCGACGCGGACGTGCGCGCCGCCGCACTGTCGCTCCTGGACGCGGACGACGACACCGCCCGCCAGGATCTGCGGCGCTTCGTCCGAGGGCTGAACGATCCGCACGAGGCCGTCCGCTACGAGGCGGTGGCCGGACTGCGCGCATGGGTGGAGGCCACCGGCGAACTGCCGCCGGACAGCGGTCCCGCCCGCGAACGCCTGACCCGTCTGGCGTCCGACGACAGCTCCTCACAGGTGCGGCGCGCCGCCACGGACGTACTGCGGGCCCTCGGAACCTCTTCGCCCGACTGAGCCGCCCCAGACCCGCCGCCGCGGGGAGCCGGTCGACCGACGGGGCGCCCTCGGTGGGGCGAGGTACTTTTCCCGGCGAGGTAGTTTCCCGGCAGCACCCGCCCGGTGCTCCGCGCCCGGTGCTCCGCGCCCGGCGGGTGCTGCCGGGCGCGGAGCCGGAGGAGGGCCGTCAGCTGGTGCGGTTGTAGATCGCCGTGCCGGGACAGGCGGTGACGCCGAGACGGGTGGCGCAGCCGGAGTACTGGCTGGAGCCGTTCCACCAGGTCCAGCCGCCGACGGTACGGCCGTTCAGCCAGGTGTACTGGCCGGCGTAGTTGGCGTCGTAGGTGCGCAGGCTCCAGTGCACGTGGGCTCCGGACGCGGCACCGCCCGCGCAGACGTCAGTGCCGATGTTGCCGAGGAGCGCGCTGCTGCCGATCGACGTCCCGTTGTAATAGGTCGCGTTCCACATGTGGTAGTAGTCCGTCGAGAAGCCACCGGGGTGGATGACCCGGGTCCAGCCGCCGCCGGGACCGCACATCGAGGTCGCCGTACCCTCCCGCGAGGCCCGGACCCGGCCGCTGGCGTTGCCGCCGGCGAAGTCCAGGCTGCTCCAGTAACCCGTCGCGCCGTCATGGGAGTGCGCGCCGCCGGTCAGCGTCATGTAGTAGTCGGGCATCCAGGGCAGCAGCAGCCCGCCGGTGTTGGCCAGGGCCCCCACCGACGATCCCTGCTCCGGTGCCGTCACCTTGCGCTGCGCGTACGCCGTCATGGTCCGCCGCTCCGCCTTGCCGACCAGCGGGGACTTCGCCACGTGGTCGGCGAACTCCTGGTCGCCTTCGAGGCCGGAGACCCAGCGCCCGTCCTTGCGGTGGGCGATGTAGAGCCAGCCCTCGGGCTCGCCGTGGCGTGCGCGCGACGCCTCGACGTACGCCACGCCACGGGCCCAGTTGGCCGAGGCGGTACGGACGTCCACCACCACCTTGCGGCCCTCTTCGGCGAGTTGTCCGACGGCGTCCTTGGGGGCGAGGTCCTTGGCGTCGTGGGACCGGGAGAGCACGTCACTGGAGACGGCGTCTATCAGCCCTTGGCGTCTGGCGCCGAGGCGGTCGGCGATCGTGGACGGCATTTTGACGGTGACACCGGAGGACGTCGACTTGGCGGCGGCCACCGCCGGGGGAGCGGCCGGGTCCAGGGGGGCCGCCGTCGCCGAGGGCGCGGTGGCGAGAAGCCCGGTGACGGCGAGGGCGGCGAGGGCGGTTCTCACGGGCAGTTTGGAAAGCATGGGGGTGCTCCTTGTGGGCGCGAGAGAGCCTGTCGGTTGGACAGGTAGGCCAGAGTGTGGCAGAGCGGAGCCACTTCTACGAGATGTTGAAGTGAAGGCCTTGAGGTTTGAATCGTCTCCGTCGCCCATGAAGCCCTTCAGGGGTGCCACTGACGCATGGTTGGTTGTCATTTCCCCTGTATGGAGGAGGAGTTGAGGTCTGAGGTGCTGTGGGCGAGATGTTCTCCGTGCCACGGTCACGACAGCGCGAAGGGAATCCGTTCAGTCGAGGATCGCGGTGGCTTCCACCTCGACCAGGATGTCGGGCCCGGCCAGGGCGGCGACGCCTATCCCCGTGAGGGGCGGGACCGGGGTGACTCCGAGCTTCTTCGCCGCACGGTCGACTCCCTCCAGAACCAGGGGCATCTTCTCGGGCGCCCAGTCGACGAGGTAGACGGTCAGTTTCGCCACGTCGTCGAAGGAGCCGCCGACCTCGGCCAAGGCGGTGGCGACGTTGAGGTAGCACTGCTCGACCTGGGCGGCGAGATCGCCTCGGCCGACCGTGACTCCCTCGGCGTCCCAGGCGACCTGCCCGGCGACGAACACCACCTTCGTCCCCGTCGCGACCGACACCTGCCGGTAGGCATCGATCTCGGGCAGTCCGGTGGGGTTCACCAGTGTGACGGCCATGTTGTCTCCTCCTCGCGGGAGCCCGTGGGCTCGCTGCCACCGGACCAGGACGTCCCGTGGTCTCTTGTGGTTACTCAGGAACCGTAGGAGAGTGTCCGCTGACATGGAAGAACGCACTTTTCAGTGACTGGGGAACCTCATGGTGACCAAGCAGTTCAGGGGCTCGCCCGACGAAGCGGACCTGAGGCGCGCGGACTCCCTGGCGCGGGAGATCTTCTCGGACATCGCCAACAAATGGGCGCTGCTGATCATCGAAGCGCTGGGCGAGCGAACCCTGCGCTTCGGCGAACTGCGGAACGAGATCGAAGGCGTCAGCCACAAGATGCTCACCCAGAACCTGCGCATGCTCGAACGCAACGGCCTGGTCGAACGGACAGTGCACCCCGTCGTGCCGCCCCGGGTCGAGTACGCCCTCACCGCGCCGGGTCAGGCCCTGCGCGTGACGATCGACGGACTGTGCGACTGGACCCACCGGTACCTCGGCCACATCGAGACCTCCCGCCACCGTTTCGACACCTGACGGTCAGCGAACGGTGCGCTCGGTGGAGCAACCCCCGCCATCTTCCGCGGCCTTCTGACCATGAGGCCGAGGGTGATCCCGCCGGCCGTGCCGACGCGCGTGGGCAGATAGTCCTGGACGAGCGTGACCTGCAGCGGACAGCCGCACGAACGACCCCCAGTCGTCCCGCCCTTGAGCTGCGCCCCTGCCGCCGCAGGCGCGCGACGCCCTGTCCCTGTGCAGCGCCCGCAGCACGGGCAGGGTCAGCACACTGCCGACCAGCGCGGGCAGGAACAGCAGAGGGGAGAGGCGCAGCCCACCCGTACCGACCAGGGCGGTGACCAGAAAACGGCGCCACCGCGAAACCGACGTTCCCACCCAGGGAGGGAACTCATCCTCGCCTGCACTCGCGGCCCGGCGGACGACAGCCCCGAACACCGCCGCCTGCGCGCCGTCCTGTGCGACCAACTATGGATATCGCCCCAGCAGCCGCTGCACGTGCCGACGCCGACCGCACCGCAACTGATCGCGCTGTGCGAGATCCTGCACGCCGACCCGGCCGACAACCGCACTCCGGCAGCACTCGGCAGACAGGTCGGCGCCAGCGACCGCACACTGTCCCGGCTGTTCAGGGCGGACCACAGAGCAGCCGGCCGCCGGCCGGAGGGGGAGAGCACCGCGGGCCGCACGGTCCGAACACGTCACTCGTCCTTCGGCGGCTCGCAAGTGATCCCGTTCCGCGGCGTGTAGTGCGTCCGGTACGGCTCCCTCTTCACTTCTCGGCCGCCGTCGTGGAAGACACGCTCCACGGTGACGTCGAAGCCTTCCAGCGGGGTCTGCGGAACGCATTCCTTGCTGGTGCTCACCTTCTCCTCGGGCTCACGCACGTTGGTGCGCGGTCCCGTCTCGGACGTGATCTCGTCGTATTTCTTGGTGCCGATGAAGTTGACGGTCACGGAGGTGCTGGTGGACTCGGCCTGCAAGTAGACGGTGTTTCCGGAGTCGTTGGTGAACTTCAGGTCGAGACTTCCCCAGGCCACGGTCGCCTCGCGGCCCTCGGGGTAGCGCTCGATGTAGAAGGAATGGGCGCCGTGTTCGACGGGCTTGAGCCCGGCGAAGAACACTGCGTTGAATATCGTGGTGGCGACGGCGGACACCCCGCCACCGGGCGCCTTCGCGTACTGGTCGTCGAGGATCATCACCCCGTCGACGAAGCCGTTGGCCTCGGTGCGCTCGCCGACGGTCCGGTTGAAGCTCCAGGTCTCGCCGGGCGACACGACGGAGCCGTTGATGAGTTCCACGGCGCGCGCGATGTTCGTGGTGCGGTAGGGCGCCGGTTCGAAGTTGACGGTGAACGACGACATCTTCTCCCGGAGACCCAGCCGCGCCGCGTTCTGGCGGGTCACCTCGGGCTGGACGGTGCGTGTCGCCACGGTGCCGGTGCGGGCGGCGCCCGACTCGGTGAGGAGCGGCATGACCGCGTCGGCGAGGGCCTCGTCGGTCACGCTCCGGGCCGGCCTGGCGTCGTCGGTCACCTCCACCGCGTCGCCGTTCAGGCGCAGTTCGGCGTTCTCCGGGCGGGCGGGGAGCCGGGCCAGGGTGCCGGCGACCGCCGGGTCGGCGCGCAGTCCCTTGGCGTCGAGCCGGGGCTCCAGCTTGCCGCTGTCGTCGGGCCGCAGGGTGAGGTACTTGCCGAGGACCGCCTGGTCGATCGCGAACCGTTCGTCACCGGCGGTGAGCGTGACCGGCGCGGACATCGCGGGGCCGGCGAAGTCGCGCACGACGCGTCGTACCTCACGCTCCGCGACCTTCGGCTCGGTCCGACGCGTGGGCAGGGTCGTCACCGAGTCGGTCCGGCCGCGGGTGAAGGAGTCGCGCAGGGCGTCCAGCGCGCCGTCCACGTTCAGCGAGTGGCCGGTGCGGGGCGTGACCTCTTTCACACGTCCGTCGTCGAAGGTCACGGCGCCCTCACGGACCTTCCGGTCGAGGGACTTGGCGAGCTTGCCCAGCGCGGCGCGGGCATCCTCCTCGTCCAGCCGTACGACCGGCTGGACGTCGCCTCCGCGGGAGCGGAACAACCGGCCGATGACACTGACGGGATCGGCCCCACCCATGTGTGCGCGATCGAGGGTCCCCTCGATGTCATAGCCGAGCCCGGCACGCCGCACGTCGATGACGCCGCTCCGCCCGCCGGCCTTCACCGGCAGCTGTTGACCGCGCACGGGACCTTGCAGGTCCTTCTCGAGCTTCCGGGCGGCTTCCTCATGGCTGAGGCCACCGATCTCCACCCCGCGCACCGTCGTACCCGCCTCGATCTCGCCGCCGGTCAGCAGCAGCCCGCCCAGATACAGGCCGCCGAAGCCGACGGCCAGGGCCCCACCGGCCACGGCCGCGGGATGAAGACTGGGTATTCGGTAACGCATGGCTGAGGCAACCTTAGTGCTGACCGTCGGGCAGCTCGGAAATAACGGGGGTCACGGGAGGTTATCACCGGGAGGACGGCGGGAGAAAGAATCCCGGTAATCGCTGCCTTTGCGGGAAATCCATGAACGAGGCATAATCCGCGCCACGCATCGAGAGGGCGAGAAGCACGGGCCGTGAATCCCGCCTGACCAGCAGCTATGCAAAAGCCCCGGCGATATTCGCACGCAGCCCAGCATTCGATTGCGGGAACCGAGAGGGAAATTCGTGATCGGCTGCACATAGCGTGGGCAGCCGTCCCGCAAGCGATGGATGAGCCGTGCACCGGGTTCCGATGTCAGGCGGGAACACCGGCCCGGTTCAGGACGGCGTCCAAGGCCGTCACGCATGCTGGTCGGCGTATCGGCCTGGCGCTGGCGGCGGCCCGGGTGGCGGGATGTGCCCGGTCGTGGCGGGGCGTGGGCGTAGCCTCTTCGCGTGCTGGTTTCCCGTCTGCGTCGTGTGGCTGTTCTTGTCCTCGAGGGTGCGAAGCCGCTGGATGTGGGGATCCCGGCCCAGGTGTTCACGACGCGTGCGAGCATGCCGTTCGAGGTGCGGGTGTGCGGGGCGGCACCGGGTCTGGTGGCCGGCGGTGACGGTCTGGCGTATTCCGTCGCCCACGGTCTCGACGCCCTCGCGTGGGCGGACATCGTCTTCGTGCCCGGTTACCGGTTCCCCGACCGCGAGGACCCGCCACAACAGGTCGTCGACGCGCTCACCGCCGCGCACGACCGGGGCGCGCGCCTCGCCGCGATCTCGACGGGTGCCTTCGCGCTCGCCGCCACGGGCCTGCTCGACGGCCGCCGAGCGACCACGCACTGGCACTACACGCGGGCTCTGGCGGCCAGGTACCCGCTGGTGAGGGTCGACGAGAACGTGCTGTTCGTCGACGAGGGCCGAGTGCTCACCTCGGCCGGCGCCGCCTCCGGCATCGACCTGTGCCTGCACATCCTGCGCGCCGACCTCGGGGTCGCCGCCTCGAACCACGCGGCGCGGCGTCTGGTCGCGGCCCCCTACCGCAGCGGCGGCCAGGCCCAGTACGTGCCACGCAGCGTCCCCGAGCCGCTCGGCGAGCGCTTCGCCGCCACCCGCGAGTGGGCCCTGCACCGCCTGGGCGAGCCTCTCACCCTCGACGTGCTGGCGCGGCAGGCCGGTGTCTCGCCCCGCACACTGTCCCGGCGGTTCGTCGAGGAGACCGGCTGCACCCCGATGCAGTGGGTGATGCGCGCCCGTATCGACCTGGCCCGCGAACTCCTCGAACGCTCGCAGCGCAGCGTCGAACAGATCGCCGCCGACGTCGGCCTCGGCACCGGCGCGAACCTGCGCCTGCACTTCCGGCGCATCCTCGGCACCACCCCGGGCGAGTACCGCCGCACCTTCACCCGCAGCGAGTGACCCGCGCGCCGCGCCGCGCCGGCGAAGCCGCGGCGAGCGGGGCGGGGGTGTGGCGGGATCCTTGTGAACCATGGCGGTCCCGCCACTGCCGCCGACGTGAGCTCCGCGCGAGCCTTGGTACGGAAGGAACCAAGGGAAAGGGAAAAGGGGCTTCACGCATGACTCGCATCGCCATCAACGGATTCGGCCGTATCGGACGCAACGTGCTGCGCGCCCTGCTGGAACGCGACAGCAGCCTGGAGGTCGTCGCCGTCAACGACCTCACCGAGCCCGCCGCCCTCGCCCGGCTGCTCGCCTACGACAGCACCGCCGGCCGGCTCGGCCGCCCGGTGACCGTCGACGGGGACGCCCTCGTCGTCGACGGCCGCCGCATCACGGTGCTGGCCGAGCGCGAGCCGGCGCGCCTGCCGTGGGCCCGTCTCGGCGTCGACATCGTCCTTGAGGCGACCGGCCGCTTCACCTCCGCGAAGGCCGCCCGCGCCCACCTTGACGCCGGCGCGCGCAAGGTACTCGTCAGCGCCCCCTCGGACGGCGCCGACGTCACCCTCGCGTTCGGAGTCAACACCGATGCCTACGACCCGGACCTGCACACCATCGTGTCGAACGCCTCCTGCACCACCAACGCGCTCGCGCCGCTGGCCTGGGTCCTCGACGAACTCGCCGGTATCGAGCACGGGTTCATGACGACGGTGCACGCCTACACGCAGGAGCAGAACCTGCAGGACGGCCCGCACCGCGACGCCCGCCGGGCCCGGGCCGCCGGCGTCAACATCGTGCCGACCACGACCGGAGCCGCCAAGGCGATCGGCCTGGTGCTGCCCAACCTCGACGGCAAGCTGTCGGGTGACTCGATCCGCGTGCCGGTGCCGGTGGGCTCGATCGTCGAACTCAACACGACCGTCGCCCGCGACGTGACACGCGACGACGTGCTGACGGCCTACCGGAACGCGGCGCAGGACCGGCTCGCCGGCGTCCTCGAGTACTCCGACGACCCGCTCGTCTCCTCCGACATCACCGGCAACCCGGCCTCGGCGATCTTCGACTCCGCCCTCACCCGCGTCGACGGCCGCCATGTCAAGGTCGTCGCCTGGTACGACAACGAGTGGGGCTTCTCCAACCGCGTCATCGACACACTCACCCTCCTCGCCACCCGCTGACCGGACAGCCAGGACAACGCCCGCCGTCCCACACCGCACCGCCCGTCACCCCAGGGATTCCCCGACCGGCGCACCGGACCATCGGGACGAGGTACCTTCTGGACGGTTTGTTGCGCTCCTATGCGCGGCTTCGGGTCGTGCGGTGAAGGGGCGGTGGCGGTCGCCGACATCCGTCCACCGAACGCGCTCGAAGGCGGGCGCTCCACGTCAACTGACCTGTGAGCGGCGCAGATCACCACGTGAGTGGCTGCGGCGTTGCGCTGCGATTGGATACTCTCGAACGAGCTGCATAAGTTACCGCTTAGTACTTGAGCGTGGCAGTCTCAGAGGAGTCCATTCATGCAACTCGCCGCGATCGTCGTGTCGTTGGTCCTGACAGTGGTGGGCTCGGCGCTGTTCGTGCGCGTCATCGCCCAGTTCGTGCGGTTCTTCGGGCTCGGCCAGCCGGTACCGGCGGGCAGCCGAACGGACAATCCCTACCAGCGCAGTGTGACGCTGGTGAAGGAGTTCCTGGGGCACACCCGGATGAACCGCTGGGGCGTCGTCGGCCTCGCGCACTGGTTCGTGGCGATGGGCTTCCTGACGCTGATCCCGATCCTGGGGCAGGCGCTGGGCCAGCTGTTCGTGGCGGACTTCCAACTGCCTCTGCTGGGTGGGTGGCTGCCGTGGGAGATGTACGTCGAGTTCATCACGGTGATGACCACCGTGGGCATCGCGGTGCTCATTCTCATTCGGCTGCTGAACCTTCCCTCGCGGGCGGGCCGCAAGTCCCGGTTCGCGGGGTCGACGGCCTGGCAGGCGTACTTCGTCGAGTACGTCATCCTGACGATCGGCACCGTGATCTATGTCCTGCGCGGCCTGGAGGGCGCCCTGCACCACGTGGACGGGTACGAGGCGGCGTACTTCGCCTCGTACCCCCTGGTGATGGCTTTCGAGGGGCTGAGCGAGTCCACGCTGGAGACGCTGGTCCACCTGTTCGCGGGCATCAAGGTCAGCGTGTCGTTCATCTGGATGATCGTGGTCTCGCTCAACGCCGACATGAGCGTGGCGTGGCACCGGTTCCTGGCGTTCCCGAACATCTGGTTCAAGCGCGAGGCGGACGGCGGGACCGCGCTGGGGGCGCTGCAGCCGATGACGTCGGGCGGCAAGCCGATCGACTTCACCGACCC
>NZ_JBVJSJ010000024.1:0-25799 GCF_055606745.1 Streptomyces sp. NPDC037054
AAGGCGGGTCCGCTTGCCCCAGCCCTTCGCCTCCGCTGACAGAAGATCCCCCACCTCGTTTGTACCCAACCGAGCATTGCGGGACAGCTCTTAGAGCCCCACATGACGGAGAAGCGCTTCTTCCGCAGAATGTGGATCGGCCCGGAGGACACGGTCCAGGACTGGATACCGGGCAAGCCGACCGAGCTCGACCTGCTCATCAAGAAGATCGGCGGCGCGGCGGCCCAGTTCGGCGAGGGTGCGGAGCAACTGCGGAAGCTGAACACGGAGCCGTGGCAGGGTGAGGCAGCCGAGGAGTTCCGCAAGGCGGTCAAGAAGCTGCCGAAGGAACTGGACGACGCGCTGGACGCCTTCCTGAAGGCCGGCGCGGCTGTGCTCACCTACCGGGACGCACTGGACGGCGTCCAGCGCCTGACACAGCGAATACTCGCCGAAGAGGCGCCGACGGCAAGGGAGTTGTCACGCCGCTACGAAAAGGCTGTCGACGACTACAACACCGCGGTCAAGGCCGGCGGGCCGACGGGTACCAGGCCTCCTGCCGAAGACCCGGGCCGGACGCTGATGGCCGAACTCGTCGGCATGATCACCACGGCGAAGCGGGACGTCGCCGACGCCGCGGCCGCCGCGAAGCGAACGCTGAACAAGGCCACGGAAAAGGCACCGAAGCGGCCGAGCAACTGGGAGAGGGTCAAGGGTGGCGCCAAGGAGGGCTGGAACGACCTCGTCGAGTTCGGCCTCACTGTCAACCCGGGCCGCCTGCTGACCGAACCGGGCGCCTACCTCCAGGACGGGGCGATGGTCCTCGACGGAGGTATCACCGCGGTCAGGGACCCAGTGGCCTTTTCTAAGACCGTCTACCAGGGCGCCTCGAACACGTGGGACGAGTTTGAGAAGGACCCGTTTCGGATGCTGGGGTATGTGGCCCCCAGCCTTGCCGGCGGAGCGGCGTTACGCGGAGCCGGGGCCATGGCCCGGGGGAGCCTGGGTTCGGGCCACTCTGGGAGCGATTTCCTGGGCGGGCATGCGAGCCGCGGGTCGGGTGATCCCATGCCGGAGCACTCTGATGTCCTTCGGGCTTTGCAGAACGCCAGACCCGAAGTGATTTCCCAGCGGTGGCCGGACGACGACGGCAGGTACTACGCGGATCGCGTGCTGGCTGGCGGACGTCCGGATGGAGAGACCGTCTTGGCTGGGCACGGATACCTCTATTCGGACGCCGGGGAGATCGAGGTGCCCGAAGGAACTTCGATATCTTTTTACGTGGAACACGGAGGAAGACTGCCCGGGGTCAACGGCCTGGCAGTCGAGAGGGGAGTCTACCCGGGAGGCTACGTGGAAACATTTCACGCCGGCGATCGTATTCCCAATTACACGCTCGCAGCACCCAGTGGGTCCGGAGGGGGGACCTTCAGTGTGTTTGAAAACTCTACGACAGTGGCCCAGAGAACTCCTCTCGGCGACTTGTTGAAACCGGGCATGGGGAATGTGCACTGGGCCGCCTGTCGAGAGTTCAAGTAAGATGACAGCCGCAGAGAGGATCCAAATGAAATCTAAAAACAAACACTCTTGGGTATTGACCGAGGTCTCACTCGTCATCAAAGGCCGACACCTGCAGCCTGAAGAAGTAACGCCGTTCTTGGATCTCGAACCCAGCGGCACACGCACCCCAGGCCCGAGCAAGTGGGACCGACCCGGTGAACTGGACGGGCAGTGGAGAGTGACACACGACGAGCGGATCAGCCGAGACTTTCATCAACAATTGGACGGGATTCTTTCTATTGTTGAACGCAAACAAACGGAATTGTCACAGTTGGTCGAGCAGGGGCACGAGGTAACGGTCAATCTGTTCGGCTTCGCCGGACATGACACAACCCTTGAACTGCAGCCGGAGGAAGTCGTAAGGATCGCCCGGCTCGGATTCCCTCTCAAGGTCGCAGCCAATATGAATGAGCGCTAAACGCGTACACGCTCGTGTCGAACCTGGAGCAGCGTTGAAATCCTGGAGCATGCTGAGCACGTCACTGGTGGTCGAGGGACCACAGGTGAACACCACGCCTCTGCCACGCCGGTTCGGCCTGGCCGGAGACGAAACGCACGAGATGAGTGAGGGCGTCGGCTTCTATGCCGGCCCCGGCTGGGCCTCGTTGACTTATGACGAACGCCACTCGAAGAACGCTGACGAACAGGCTGCAGGTCTGGCGACATTCCTGGACGCGCACCGACCAGAATTGTCAGAACTGAAGCAGGCAGGCCTGAAGGTCTCGCTCGATATCTCCGGGGTCGCCGAACCTCAAACAGAAATCATCTTGTCCATGGCTAACTTGGCGCAGCTGGCTGAATTGGAAGTACCGGTGCGATTCACGACGGTACGAGAAGAAGGTATCGAGGAAGAAGACCCGCTGGCTTGGCTTGGCTAGGTGCAATCCGGCCTGACTATCAGGCATGACGGAGTAACTCACGCGACACCGCGAGTTTCACCTCAGCAATCAGGACGGGCACTACTCACCGATGACACGTGGTGGTCCTGATGGAGGCGTGAAGTCCTCCTGGCAGCCGGTCTGGAGCTGAGCCTCGAAGAACATCCGGCTGGCAAGTTGCGCGAGGTCCTGTTTGGCATTCTTGTCGTTGGTACGCGCTGAACCACCTGCCGTTGCAACTACTGAGAGGTAAGGGTGCTTGAAAGTGGCCGTGTAACTGGAGCCCTCCGCATGCGACTTGCATTCGACATAGATGACTGCCTGACTGTCCCAGACAAATGCCGAGGTGCCAACCTTGAATATTGAGGCGTCTGATACTCTTTTAGAGCCTAGTTGCGAAATCCAATCCTCCTGTTTTCCATCTTTCATCTCGGCTACCATCTTCACGGTTCCGCGACTTGTTGAATTATCGCACACAATTTTAAAGGAACCGTCAGTTGCGACTCGTGACCAGTTCGACTGGAAGGAGGGATCTGGAGAAAGGAGCCGCTCCAACGGCTCAAGATTATCGGAAAAGACACCCTCATTGCATGTGTCTGAGGCCTTGAGCTGATAATCCGAACCCTGGGACGTGAGCGCCCATACGGCAGCCCCGATCCCTGCGACAAAGAGAGCGCCAGCACCAACAATCTTGCGGCGGCGCCTATGGGACATCCGCATTCTATTCTCCGATGAGCTGTCCAGTGGTCTATTCACGTCTTCCCTCGAGCTTCTCGATATTCCCTCAGGACGTCGTGTGCTCGGCTGGAACCTTCGAAATGCCCAGCGCGTACCGCGCTCTCCCGCTGTGCCTGTGTTAGGTCGGATGGGTACGCGGCAGCTGCTGCCCTGGCAGAATCCTGAGCAGCTCGCAGAGACGAGTCCTTATGCTTCTCCCAGTCTTTGCCAGAGGTAAACAAGGCCTCGTCGGACCTGTCTCGTGGGGCAGGGAAGAGGCCGTCGATCATTTGACCGGTCAGATCCTCTGTTGCAGCCACTGCGAATGCGCCGGCCACGGGAGACGCCGCTGTGCTAACACCTGCGCCAATACCGATGTTGGCAGCGGTGTTGGCCCACGCCTTCCACTTGTCCATGTCCTTGTTGAATGCGGCGTCTTCTTCTGCAGACTTTTGAATATCCGAGTCCTGTCGCGCCAGACCAAGAACTCCCTGCACTTCTGAGTTACCTACTGAGATTTCCTTGAGGGTTTCGGCTTTCGACTCCCCGTAGGCGTCTGGATTGGCAAGGTGGTAACCCATCAATCCGCTTGTGTAAAGCGACTCGCCGATGTTCAGGGCTCTATAACCGTCGGTTGTCTGACCGAGTTCGTACATGAAGCGAGTGATGTCTTGTTCGCCGAAACTTGCCAGGGATCCTGCTGCAGGGTAGAGATCGGACAACGTGTCCCCACCCGCCTTACCGCCGGAGAGGGCGCGGTGAATGTCAGGCATGTACTCTGCGGCCATCTGGCCGAAGCTCTTTTCCATGCCCTTATGTAGCTTGAAGTCGTCCTCAGGATTGGAAATTCCCTGGACAATCTTCGTCATCAGTTCTGCCTGGGCTTTGGTGTGAGGCGGCGTATCTGGTCCCGGACCCACGTCGTAGGCGTGGCCTGTGGTCGCCGACTCAAGGGCGTGGGAAAGTGACCGATACCCGGCGGAACCCTTCGTATCACCGTCGGTTCCGTCGGACGGCCAATCGCGCTCCGATGCCAAGTAGTTGAACTTCTTGTCGTCGGCAAAGAAGCTACTGGATGCTTCCGGGTTGTGTCCCAAGGCCTGCATGAAACCCGTCATCGGATCCTGGCCTCGATCGTCTTTGGCGCCGAAATTCAGGTCAGCCTCATTGTTACGCATCCAGAAATCATCAGGTGAGAAGGAGCCACTCCAGCGTTTATCTTCTTTGAGTAGTTCGTCGCCGTACGCCTGGAGGAAGCCGGTATCGTATTTCCCCTCACGCATGAGGTTGCTCATCACTTGGAATCCGTACGGGTTACCCGCGTGAGAACTGTCAATAGGTGAGCTTCCGAGATCGATAATACTCCTCTCCCAGTTTCGCATTGCCGCACTGTCGGAATATGTGGCCGAAGCGAGAGACCTTCCCAGATTTCCTTGCAGAGCCTTCAGTTGTGCCAATCGCTCCTTATCAGGCTCAATGGGTCCTCGCGAGTAAGGGTCCTTCTTAGGGTCGGCCAGCTCGGCCCAGAATCTGAGAGTTCCCTTCGCGCCTAGTCCCGTTGCGAACTTTTCATTGAAGAGTGGATCGCCTTCGTGTCGGGCCAGCACCTTGTTCATGTGCTGCAGTTGTGCCGTAGTCAAGCCATCGCCCAGTTGGGCGAGTTTGACCATTGCCCGTGCCTGCTCGATAGATTCGGTTCGTTCCTTTACCGCTTCACTGATGCTGGTAGCCGTCGTTGTGTTGAATCCTCGATTGCGCCCGTTGGCGTCCCTCGTGAGTGCCCAATGCAGTGCCGCGTCCGCGTCATCTGCATCCTTTAGTGCGGCTTCGATTCTCTGGTTGCACTCCTGAACCGAGTCGAGGTAGCCCTTCTGTAGAGCCGCCTCTTGTCCTTCTGGCGCCTTTGATGTATCGCAGTAGACACGCCCGTCGGTACTGATGGTCAGGTACTTGTCATCATGGACAAATTCCTCGATCTTCTTCAGTTCACCTTTAGCTGCCCGGAAGGACTCAAGAGCGCTCTTGAAGAGAGCATAAATATCCTTTGCTTCATCCGATGCGGCCTTCATCTGCTTTTCGACCGTTGAAAATTTGTTAATGGCTTCGTCGGCGGCTTCTCCCTCCCAGTTCGAATCGTTGAGACCCTTTGTGACCGTGGAACCGAAGGATCGCGCAATGGTGTCGAAGTGCCCCGGAGTGTTGCGCCACGCGTCGACTGCGTCCGACAGGGAAGTAAGGTCCGCAGTCCTGAGTTGTTCGTAGCTAATAGCCATGATCAGCTATCCGTCTTGCCATCGTGGAGTTTCTCGGCAGCCCGCCGCCGCTTTTCTTCCTGAGCCTTGTAATCGGCAGCCGACAAACGCAGGTTGCCGGCTACGCCTTTTTCAAGAATCTCGTCCATGTACTTCATTTGAGAGCGCCATCGCTTCTGAAACGTCGTGATGGCAGCTTCGGACCTGAACCCCTTGAGTTGGATTCGGCCTGTGGCGGCCATGGCTCTGTCGTCTGCGTCTTTGAAGTTCGTACGCACAGTTTCCGCATTCTTGGCGCGTTCCGCGAGCACACTGGAGTTGACTTTCAGCTGGCTCTTGGAGCCGCCGCCCGCACCGCCTTCAGCGGGGAGTTGATTGAGTTCCACGCTTGATCGCTGGCGTACCACGGCGTCGGTACGGGCCTTGCCCCACATTTCCTCAAACGACATGACCGTCCCTTCGTGCTGTCAGTGGTCATCACCGGCGGCGCACCTATGTCCTGGCAACTTTTGCGCCACACCCAAGGACATTGATCCTCGGGCTCAGGGGGAGATGGCGGCTCGCCGACTGCTCAGCCGGGGTGTCCCGGGCCGGATGAGTTGCCGAGCTGCTGATCTGTGTAGGAGGTCTGGCCGGGGGGCTGACGAGTGATGGGCCGAGCCACTGGTTGGTGGGCGGGTGATGCCGACGGAGGTTCTTGGATGCCGGTCATGCGTCGGTTTCGTGTGATCGGAACGGCTACCCCGATGGCGAGGAGCGCTGCAGCGCCGATACCCAAGCCGATCCACAGGCCCGTACCCCCGCCAGCCTCTGGCTTGGCAGCGGCAGCAGCCGGCGCATCGCTTGGCTGCCTGCCTTCGGGCTTTGAGGCCTTTGGTGGTGAGGGCGACTTCGATGCTGCGGCGTCCAGGTCCGGGAGTGGGTACTCGTCGGGTGGACCCGGGTCGCCAGGGTTCTTTAGGGCTACGCGTGGGCGCACCGTTCCGTAACCCACGAAGTCCGTGCGTTTCTCACCGCCGGTGGGTTTCCCTGCGGTGTTCAGCATGACGCGCAGGACTTGGTTGTGGGTCCACTCGGGGTGTGCCGCCCAGATCAGGGCGGCAGACGCGGACGCGATTGCCGATGCGTCGCTGGTACCACTGGTTCGGCACACTCCCGTTTTCCCCAGGCAGGCGTGGATCATGTCCGTACCTGGTGCAACGAGGTCGATCTGGGGGCCGGATTGAGACAGGGGAAGTGCCTTTGCGTTCTTATCTGTGGCGCCGATCCCTACAACCCCCGGCGTCGCGGCAGGGTATCCCAAACTGTTGGATGAATCGCCTTCGTTGCCAGCAGCAGCAAAGATCAACTTTCCTTTGTCAATTGCATACTTTACGGCTGCCGTGAGAGCAGGGGTGCTGACGTTCTTTCTTCCCGGAGCGTTGTAAGCGCCCATCGAGATGTTGATGATCTTTGCCTTGGTATCCGCAGCGTAGCGAATCGCTTGTGCCATGTAGCGAGAGAACTGTGCGCCAGCGTCGACCTTGCCGAAGTCTTCTTCGAAGTAGCGCATGCGGATGGGAAGGATCTTGGCCCCCGGCGCAAGTCCGTACGATCCGTTCGCCGCTCCCCGTGCCCCAGTAGCCGCGATGAGCGACGCGACGTTGGTGCCGTGGCCTGCCAGGTCCGTGTGTTCGTCTCCGCGTTGGTCGGAGTAGTCCTTTCCGTCCAAGACCTGGCCCGTGAGATCGGGCAAAGAGGAGTCGACTCCGGAGTCGATGAGCGCGATCGTGATCCCGCGGCCCGTGCTTCTTTGCCACATTTCTTCCGCTTGCATCGCGTCGAGGTGCCACTGGCGCGCTCGCACGGATTCAGCGTTTGCGGGGGCAGCGGTAGCGCCTACCAGCAGTAGGCCAAGTGTCCCCGATGCCGCCGCGAGGCGGTGCAGCGGTCGCTTTTTGCTAGTGCTGGTTTGCATGTGTCTTCCAGGAGATGACGTTGTCTGGATCAGTCCACTACGGGTGGGACAGCGCGGCGATTGGCGGATTGCCACGTTTCCTCGTCCTCGACGAGGTAGTTGGGGCGGTTACCGTGTCGCTGCTCTTGGCGAGACGCCGGTGTAGTCCGCGCAACGGGGACTCCTACGGCTCGTGCCTGCCCCGAGGCTGACGATGAAGGGCCGTTGCTTGGCTGACTTACAAGGCCTGAGCCGCCCGGGGTAAACGGGCGGCCTGTGTTTCGTCCCGATTGATATTGGCGATTTCCTACGAAGCCCCCGGCTTCGGACGACAAACGGCGGCCACCCACGAGGTCGCTTGAGGTACCGCTCACTGTGCCGCGTGGCATGCCAGGAATGAGGCCGCGAGTCATCGGCGCGCGCCCTTGGACGCCACCCTGGCCAATCACCGTACCGCGGGGAATGCTGCCCGTTGGCCGACTAGTGCCGGGTGTCACCGGGCGGCCTCCGACAATCCCGTTCTCGCGAGGTAGTCGTGCTGCGTTGTTGCCCGGCATTGGCTGTCCGGGGAGCAGAGGTGGACGAGTGGCTGAGGGTGTCCGCGGTAGTGCGTTGGGCATGTCGTTGGGACGCCCGTTACTGAAGGTGGGCGGCACGGCTCCCGGCTGGATGGGAGACTGAGCCTCTGGGCGGAGGCCGCCCGGAGGTGATGCGGGGTTTACCGGAGTGGCAGCTGGAGTCGATTCAGGGAGAGGGGATACTCCGTCGATTTCCATCCGAGCCGGCACTGAGCTGTGCCTGGGTTGCTCGGGGAGCGGTGTAGGCGTTGAGTGCTCAGCGCGTGTATGCGTGATCGTTGGGCTGCTGGCGATAGTTCCGGGAGCTGGTGAAGCGACGCCGTACGTTGTTCCGCCACCAAGGGATGCGCTTCCGGTGGCCACGTCGTCCTGGCTTGCGGCCCACCAACTCTGATTGCCGGAGTGCTTCGCCGGAGGCGAAAACGTAGGCGGCTCCACACTGTTCACCTGCTGCGCCGAGTACTCGTACGTCTGCGCCAGCTTCCGCAGCTGTTGGATCGCCTCTGCGCGGGCCGCCTCCATTCGCTGTTCGGCCGCCGCAGCGTCCGACTGCGCGGTCTGGGCCAGTTTCCGGGCGTCGGGGTCGTTGCGGGCGCCGGGCTCCTGGAGCGTCTCCATCGTCTGGTGGGCCTTGGCAAGGTCTGCCTTGGCCTGCGTCGTCTCCGATGTCGGCGGAATGGCCGACTTGGCCTCGGAGACCGCCTGCGCCACCGTGGCCATCCAGCGGGACGCGACTTCTGCGTACTGGCCGAGTCGCAGCGTCGCGCCGGCCGTCTGGCCGCCCCAGTCGCGGAATGCGTCACCGCCCTCGCCCTGCCACTCCAGGCCTTTGACGTACGTCATGAGGTCGTCGCCGATCTTGGTGATCGTCGAAGCGGCCTTCGTGAGCTTTCTGGCCAGTTCGGCTGCGCCCTCCGAACTGGCCGAGTCCAGCATCGCCACCAACTGCTCATGAGTCATGGACTCGAAGTTGGTGCGCGCGAGCGTCGGCTCCTTGTGCTGCGGCTGCTCGCCCATCAGTAGCCCTTCGCGTCGTTCGAGCCGGTCTCTGCGTGCGCGCCGTCCCGGTTGGCCGGTTGCTCGCGGTACGGATCCCGCCCCGCCACGTAATACTTCTCCGCCTCCGCGTTGACCGCCTTCATCCGCGCCCGGATGTCCTCGTCCAAGTTCTCGTAGCCCACTCGCGACGCGTGGACCGCGAGGCCCATGCTCTCGATCTGGGCGTTCAGGGCCTTGGAAAGGTTCTCCAACTCGTCGTGGACGATGGCGTACGACTCGTAGAGGAACTGCGCTTCCTTGAAGTCGGCGGAGCCGAGCTGGGCGCGTGCCAGGCGGTCCCGGCCGACCTTGTCCGGGGCCGCCTCGGACTTCTCGAGCTCGATCAGCAGGTCGTCGACACGCTTCTTGAAGCCCGCCATGGCGTTGTGCTGAATGTCCAGTGCCATCGCCGGGTTCACGCCGTACAGCCCGTCGAAGGACTTCCCCGTGTCCGGCGCGCCGCCCCCGCCGCTGCCGCCCCCGTTCGAACTCACTTGAGCCGCCTCCCCGTTCTCAATGTCAGTCAAGTTGAGTCGTGTTGTGTCTGTAGTCGGTCGATCACTCTACTGGCGTTGCGGAAGCAAGCCCACCTGAATCAGGGGCGTACCGCGCTTTCGCGACACGAACACGCCACGGCCCGGTGGCATCGGGCGAGCCCGGACGTTGCCCATGATGTCGCCCTCGCTCGGGTCGCCCGAAAGGATGACGCCCTGTGCGCCGAGCTCCTTGATCCGCTGCATGAAGGACTCGTACATCGCCCGCGAGGCCCCCGCCGAACTGCGCGCGATGATGAACTTGACGCCCACGTCGCGCGCGAACGGCAGATGTTCCACGAGCTGGGCCAGCGGGTTGCCCGAGCTGGTCGCGACCAACTCGTAGTCGTCGATGACGACGAACAGCTGGGGCCCGCTCCACCAGCTGCGGTCGCGCAGCTGCTGGGGCGTGATGTCCGGCTTGGGAGCGCGCATCTCCATGAACTGGCGGATGGCGTCCATGTGCACCTGCATCGCCGACGCCATGGGCGCGTACTCCAGCAGATGGTCCTCGGAAACGGCCTCCAGCATGGTGCGGCGGTAGTCGCCGACGACGATGCGGGCCTCGGCGGGCGTGTAACGCTCCGCGATCTGCTTTGCCACGAGGCGCAGCAGGTTCGTCTTGCCGGACTCGCTGTCGCCGAAGACCAGCAGGAAGGGGTCGCTGTCGAAGTCGATGAAGACGGGCGCCAGGTCTGCCTCGTCGATGCCGATCGCGATTCCCTGCTGCGGGAACTCGAACCCCTTGGGCAACTGGTCGGCGGGCAGCTTGCGCGGCAGGAGCCGCACCGTGGGCGCCGGCGGCCCCTGCCAGTTGCTCTTCACCGTGTGCACGAGCTGGGCCGTGGCATCCGCGAGGTCCCCGGCGTCCGACACGGAGTCGATCCGCGGGAGCGCCGTCATGAAGTGGAGTTTCTGCGGCACTTGGCCGCGGCCGGGCACACCCGTCGGCACGTTCGTCGCGACCTTGCGGTCGAACTCGGAGTCCATGGCGTCGCCGAGCCGCAGCTCCAGGCGGCCCAGCATCTGGTCCTTCAGCGCCGCGCGCACCTCCATGTAGCGCGACGCGGAGATGACCACGTGGATGCCGTAGCCGAGGCCCCGGCCGGCGATGTCGTGGACGATGCCCTCGAGGCCCTCGTAGTCGTTGCGGAAGTTGCCCCAGCCGTCGATGACCAGGAAGACGTCGCCCCACGGCTCCCCGTGCAGGTCGCCGGAGGCCCGGCGCCGACGGTACGTGGCGACGGAGTCGATGCCGTTGGTACGGAAGAACTGCTCACGCCGGTTGAGGATGCCCGCGACTTCCGCGACCGTACGCCGGACCCGCTCGGGGTCGAGCCGGGAGGCGACACCGCCCACGTGCGGCAGGTCGCTCACCGAGGCGAGACCGCCGCCGCCGAAGTCCAGGCAGTAGAACTGCACTTCGTGCGGTGTGTGCGTGAGCGCGAACGACGTGATCAGGGTGCGCAGCAGCGTCGACTTGCCCGATTGGGGACCGCCGACCACCATCATGTGGCCCGCGGCGGCCGAGAAGTCCTGGTACAGGATCTCCCGCTTCTGCTCGAAGGGCTTGTCGATCAGACCGAGGGGGACCGTAAGGCCGCCGAGTCGCGTGTATTCCGGCGGGTGGGCGCCGCGCTCCGGAGTGACCGACAGGGCGGGCAGCAACTGGTCCACGGTGGGTGCCTGGTCCAGGGGCGGCAGCCACACCTGGTGCGCCGGAACGCCCTGCCCCTCCAGCCGCTGCACGATGACGTCCAGCACGGTGTCCGCGAGCGCGTCGTCCTCCGGCCGCCGCGCCGGTGTCTGGGGATGCTCCGGATCGGGCGCGCTGTACGTCACCGGCACCGGCGCGGCGGTGAACAGCGCGGGCCGGCGCTCGACGGGCATGCGGTTGACGGTGGCGTCCGGCCCGTCCGACCGGTAAGTCCCGGAAACGTAGGCGGCCTTGAAGCGGACCATCTCGTCCGTGCCGAACTTCAGGTACCCGGAGCCGGGCACGGACGGCAGGTGGTACGCGTCCGGCACGCCCAGCGCCGCGCGTGACTCGGCGGCCGAGAAGGTGCGCAGACCGATCCGGTACGAGAGATACGTCTCCAGACCGCGCAGTCGGCCCTCCTCCAGGCGCTGCGAGGCGAGCAGCAGGTGCACGCCGAGGGACCGGCCGATGCGACCGATCTGGATGAACATGTCGATGAAGTCGGGCTTCGCCGTGAGGAGTTCGCTGAACTCGTCGATCACCAGAACGAGTGACGCCAGTGGCTCCAGCGGGGCACCCGCGGCGCGCGCCTTCTCGTAGTCATGGAGGTTGGCGTAGTTGCCGGCCGAGCGCAGGAGTTCCTGTCGGCGCTGCAGCTCACCCCTGATCGCGTCACCCATGCGGTCGACCAGGGTCAGATCGTCGGCGAGGTTCGTGATGACGGCGGCGACGTGCGGCATCTGGGACATGCCGGCGAAGGTCGCGCCGCCCTTGAAGTCCGCGAGGACGAAGTTGAGCGTCTCCGACGGGTGCGTGACGGCGAGGCCCAGCACCAGGGTGCGCAGCAGCTCCGACTTGCCGGAGCCGGTGGCGCCCACGCACAGGCCGTGCGGGCCCATGCCGTCCTGGGCGGCCTCCTTGAGGTCCAGCATCACGGGCTGGCCGGCCTCCCCGACGCCGATGGGCACGCGGAGCCGCTCCGGCGTGGAGCGCGGCCGCCAGGTGCGCCGCACGTCCACGGATGCGGCGTCGCCGAGCCCCAGCAGGTCGGTGAAGTCCAGGTTGGCGAGCAGGGGTTCGTCGTCGTCGCCACCGCCCATCCGCAGCGGCGCCAACTGGCGGGCCAGCGCCTCCGCCGCGGGCAGGGACAACCCGTCGGGCGCGCCCTCGTAGGCGATCCCGCTCCCCGAGTCCAGCCACAGGCGGTCCGGGCGTACGACGATGGAGAGGTCGCCGCGCGGCTGGTCGAGGTCACCGGAGACGACCTCGACGATGGTGACGCCCTGCAGCCCTTCCGCCGAGGCGAAGGCCGACATCGGCGGAACCATGCCGCCGTCCAGCACGACGAGGATGTGGGGCTGGTCGAGGAGCGGCTGCCCGTCCCGGCTGAAGCGGGGGCGCCCGTCCAGGCGCGCCGCAAGCAGTTGCTCCAACTCCCCGAGATCGTCCCCGAAGAGCCGCCGACTGCCCGCGCCGTCCACCTGCCCCGGCACCTGGCAGTGCGGCAGCCACTTCGTCCAGTCCCAGCGGCCCACGGCTCCCGGGGCGGTCACCACGGCCAGGACCAGGTCGTCGGGGGAGTGGAGGGTGGCCGCCTGCGCCACCAGCGCACGGGCCGAAGCCTGCGCATGCTCCGGGTCACCGGACACCGTCACGTGGTAGAAGGCACGCAGCGACACAGCCACCGGCAGACCGTCCAACTGCCCGTGCACCGATAGAAAACGCTGCAGGGCGCCCGCGCACAGCGGCTCCAGTTCGTCCACGGGTGCGGTGTCCGGCGCGACGAGCGGCGTGGACAATTGCTGCGGGCCAAGACCCAGTCGTACCTGCCCGAAGTCGCTGTCGCCGATGCGCCGTTCCCACACCCGGCTGCCTTCGGCGACCACCGCCCACAACTGCTCGGGAGCGGGGTGCAGATACAACTGCGCGTCGCGCTGGCGCAGTGCCGTCTTGCGGATCCTGCGGCGCGTCTGCGCGAGGTAGCGAAGGTAGTCGCGGCGCACGTCGGCCATTTGCCCCTGTGTACCGCGGCGGTAGCGGACGATCTGTGCGACCACCATCGCGGCCGTCGACACCAGCATGACCACGCCCATGATCCGCATGAACGGATGGGCGTTGGGGGACGCGAAGTAGAACACCACCGACGACCCCATGCCGAGCGTCGGAAGGACCTGCATGAGCACGCCCTCCTGCTGCCCGCGCGGCAGTTCGGGAGGAGCCTCCAAATGCAGCTCGTCCGAGGGCACTTCGGGCGGCAGTGTACGCGGTGGGCGCTTGATGACGATCTGGCTCACCGGAGCTTCAATCCCCCTACACGGACGAGCAATTGCGTACCGGCACCCCCGTGGTGCCGGTCGTCCTCCGCTGCCCGGGGATCCTACTTGTCATGACTGACGATGCTTGTCGGTAGGGTGGCGGATCGCAGCGTACGCATCCGCGAAGCAGGGGGTCAGTGAAGGTGAGTGCGACCACGTCGACAGGCTTCTGCCGAGTAACTGTCGTGGCACCCGACAGCCGCATCGACGTGGCGCTGCCGGTGGACATGCCGGTCGCCGATGTCTACCCGGAAATCCTCCGCCTCGCGGGGCAGACCCAGCCCGCCGGTGCGCCGACGGGCTACCACCTCGTGCGCCGGGACGGCAGCGTCCTCGACGGTGCCCGCACGCTCGCCGAGGAGCGAGTGCTCGACGGCGAGGTGCTGAGCCTGCGCCCGTTCGCCCAGTCGCTCCCGCCGGCCGTGTACGACGACGTGTCGGACGCCGTCGCGTCCGCGGTCGTTCGCGACCGTCATCTGTGGAGCGACGATCTGCTGCGCGTCGCGGGACTGATCGGCGGCGCGCTGCTGGTGCTGCTGATCGGCTTCCTCCTCTGGTACGCCGACCCCGTGCGCCACGACATGCACGGCCTGCCCGGCATCATCGCCGGCGGTCTCGGACTGCTCCTGACCGCGTTCGCCGGCGTACGCGTGCGGGTGTACGCGGACCGGGTCTCGGCGGCGGCCCTCGGGCTCTCGGCCCTGCCGCTCCTGCTGATCGCGGGATCCGGCATCGTCGCTCCCGCGGCCGGGCAGGGCGTCGGAAAGCTGCAGTTCATGCTGGGCTGCGCAGCCGTACTGGTGGCCTCCGTCGCCCTGGTGGCGCTGTCGCCCGGCTCGGACGCGCCCTTCGTGGCCGCCACGTTCGTCGCCGCGGTCGGTGCCCTCGCGACCTTCCTCGCCATCGTCACGGAGGCCTCCGCCACGGCCACCGCGGCCGTGTGCGCCCCCTGCGCGATCGGACTGGTCGCGTTCCTGCCCGGCATGTCGGCCCGGTTCGCCCGCCTGCCCATCGGCTACGCGGCGCCGAGCTCCGCGGTCGAGGACGACTTCGACCCGGACTCCGCCCACGGCCCCGAGAGGGAGCCGCTCGACGCCGAGGAAATCGCGGCCCAGGCCCGGCGCGGCCACGAACTGCTGCTCGGCCTCGTGGGCGGCACGGCGGCGGTGGTCATCGGCTCGGCGGCGGTGCTCGGCTTCTCGGACAACCTCTGGGGTCAGCTCCTCGCGCTGGCCACCGGCCTGTCCATGCTGATTCGGGCCCGCCTGTTCCGTTACACGTCCCAGGTGGTCTGCACGCTGGTCGCCGGCATCGCCGCGGTCGCGCTCCTGCTGCTCGGCCTGGCGCTGAACCCGCCGACGGATGCCCTGACCGAGTTCGTCCTGCACGGCGACAGGGGAGCGCTGGACTTCCGTACGATCTGGCTGACCGCGGCCGTCGCCGCGGGTGCCGCGCTGATCACGGCGATCGGGCTCGTCGTGCCACGCAAGGGCCTGTCGCCCTTCTGGGGCCGGTTCCTCGATCTGGCGGAGGCGACCGTCCTGTTCACGCTGGTACCGCTGTGTCTCGCCGCGTTGGGTGTGCTGACCGCCGTCCGCTCCATGACCGGCTGAGCGCCCGATCGACCCCCTCCCCCCACCTGGTACCCTGACTGACGGCCATATGTGTACGCACCCCCGGAGCCCCGCTCTGGAGGTCGCGCCCAGCGGATCCCCGCCTTCCGAGTCACGGAAGATCCCCCGAGAAGTGGACCGGGGGCACTCGGTGGCCCTTCACAGACTATGAGGAGTACGCGTGTCGCTCGACGCCGCTACGAAGAAGCAGATCATGTCCGAGTTCGGTACCAAGGAGGGTGACACCGGCTCCCCCGAGGTCCAGGTGGCTCTGCTGTCCCGTCGGATCTCCGACCTGACCGAGCACCTCAAGACCCACAAGCACGACCACCACTCCCGTCGTGGTCTGCTGATCCTGGTCGGTCAGCGTCGCCGCCTCCTGCAGTACCTGGCCAAGAAGGACATCCAGCGCTTCCGTGCGCTGGTCGACCGCCTCGGCATCCGCCGCGGTGCGGCGGGCGCCAAGTAAGACGCCGTGAGGGGAGCGGTTCCCGAAGCGATCGGGGGCCGCTCCCTTTGCCGTACGTGCGGCAGACCCTGCCGCGGGTACGGAAACGTGCGGAGTGTCACTCACGCTTTGTAGTGTGGTAGCACGACCGAGCATCACCCGAGCACCACCAGAGCACAGAGCAACACCAAAGCACGAGCACCACCCAGCACCACCGAGTACGACCCAGCACCACCAAGTACGACCCAGCACCACCCCGCACGACCCACGTACGAGGAGAAGCGCACCTCGCCGCCGCCGGTCCTCGGTAGTGGCCCCCGGGACAGGAAACCCGGGTGCTTCGATCGAAGACCGGCCCGCACCAGACGGAGCGCTTCTCCGACCCGTCCCCCTGCCACACGGGCAGACCAGGGACGAAGGACGAGAAGTATCGGAGAATTTGCTAGTGGAGAACGAGACCCACTACGCCGAGGCCGTTATCGACAACGGATCCTTCGGCACCCGCACCATCCGCTTCGAGACGGGCCGCCTGGCCAAGCAGGCCGCCGGCTCCGCCGTGGCGTACCTGGACGACGACACCATGGTGCTGTCGGCCACCACCGCCTCCAAGAACCCCAAGGACCAGCTCGACTTCTTCCCCCTCACGGTGGACGTCGAGGAGCGGATGTACGCCGCCGGCAAGATCCCCGGCAGCTTCTTCCGCCGTGAGGGCCGCCCCTCCGAGGACGCGATCCTCACCTGCCGCCTGATCGACCGCCCGCTGCGCCCGTCCTTCAAGAAGGGCCTGCGCAACGAGATCCAGGTCGTCGCCACGATCATGGCGCTCAACCCCGACCACCTGTACGACGTCGTGGCGATCAACGCCGCGTCCGCGTCCACGCAGCTGGCCGGTCTGCCCTTCTCCGGCCCGATCGGCGGCGTCCGCGTCGCGCTGATCCGCGGCCAGTGGGTGGCCTTCCCGACGCACACCGAGCTCGAGGACGCCGTCTTCGACATGGTCGTCGCGGGCCGCGTCCTGGAGGACGGCGACGTCGCGATCATGATGGTCGAGGCCGAGGCCACCGAGAAGACCATCAAGCTCGTCGAGGGCGGCGCCGAGGCGCCCACCGAGGAGGTCGTCGCGGCCGGTCTGGACGCCGCGAAGCCCTTCATCAAGGTGCTCTGCAAGGCCCAGTCGGACCTCGCCGCCAAGGCCGCCAAGCCGACCGGCGAGTTCCCGATCTTCCTGGACTACCAGGACGACGTCCTCGAGGCGCTGACCGCCGCCGTCAAGCCCGAGCTCGCCCAGGCGCTCACCATCGCCGGCAAGCAGGAGCGCGAGGCCGAGCTGGACCGCGTCAAGCAGCTCGCCGCCGAGAAGCTCCTGCCGGAGTTCGAGGGCCGCGAGAAGGAGATCTCCGCCGCGTACCGCGCGCTCACCAAGCAGCTGGTCCGCGAGCGCGTGATCAAGGAGAAGAAGCGCATCGACGGCCGTGGCGTCACGGACATCCGTACGCTCGCCGCCGAGGTCGAGGCCATCCCGCGCGTGCACGGTTCCGCGGTGTTCGAGCGTGGCGAGACCCAGATCCTGGGCGTCACCACCCTCAACATGCTCCGCATGGAGCAGCAGCTGGACACCCTCTCCCCGGTGACCCGCAAGCGCTACATGCACAACTACAACTTCCCGCCGTACTCCACCGGCGAGACCGGCCGCGTCGGCTCCCCGAAGCGCCGCGAGATCGGCCACGGCGCCCTCGCCGAGCGCGCCCTCGTGCCGGTGCTGCCGACGCGCGAGGAGTTCCCCTACGCGATCCGCCAGGTCTCCGAGGCGCTGAGCTCCAACGGCTCGACGTCCATGGGCTCGGTCTGCGCCTCCACCATGTCGCTGCTGAACGCCGGTGTGCCGCTGAAGGCCCCCGTCGCCGGCATCGCCATGGGCCTGATCTCCCAGGAGATCGAGGGCGAGACGCACTACGTCACCCTCACCGACATCCTCGGTGCGGAGGACGCCTTCGGCGACATGGACTTCAAGGTCGCCGGCACCAAGGAGTTCGTGACCGCCCTCCAGCTCGACACCAAGCTGGACGGCATCCCCGCCTCCGTCCTGGCCGCCGCCCTCAAGCAGGCCCGTGACGCCCGCCTCCACATCCTCGACGTGATGATGGAAGCGATCGACACCCCGGACGAGATGTCCCCGAACGCGCCGCGGATCATCACCGTGAAGATCCCGGTCGACAAGATCGGCGAGGTCATCGGCCCCAAGGGCAAGATGATCAACCAGATCCAGGAGGACACCGGCGCCGAGATCACGATCGAGGACGACGGCACGATCTACATCGGTGCGGCCGACGGCCCCGCCGCCGAGGCCGCCCGCGCCACGATCAACGGCATCGCCAACCCGACGATGCCCGAGGTCGGCGAGCGCTACCTGGGCACGGTCGTCAAGACGACCACCTTCGGCGCGTTCGTCTCCCTGCTGCCCGGCAAGGACGGTCTGCTGCACATCTCGCAGATCCGCAAGCTGGCCGGCGGCAAGCGCGTGGAGAACGTCGAGGACGTCCTCGGCGTGGGCCAGAAGGTCCAGGTCGAGATCGCCGAGATCGACTCCCGCGGCAAGCTCTCCCTGATCCCCGTGATCGAGGGCGAGGAAGCCGACGCCGACGCCGACAAGAAGGACGACGCCGACCAGTGACGTCCCGTGGCTCCAAGGCGACGGCCCGCACCTCTTCGGAGGCGCGGGCCGTCGCCCGTACCCAAACCCTCATCAAGGGCGAGAACGGCATCGGCACGGTCCGCAAGACCACCCTCCCCGGTGGCCTGCGCGTCGTCACCGAGACGCTGCCCTCGGTCCGCTCCGCCACCTTCGGCATCTGGGCGCACGTCGGCTCCCGCGACGAGACCCCGGCCCTGAACGGCGCCACGCACTACCTGGAGCACCTGCTCTTCAAGGGCACGAGCCGCAGGTCCGCCCTGGACATCTCCTCCGCGATCGACGCGGTCGGCGGCGAGATGAACGCGTTCACGGCCAAGGAGTACACGTGCTACTACGCGCGCGTGCTCGACGCAGACCTGCCGCTCGCCATCGACGTCGTCTGCGACATGCTGACCGGCTCGCTGATCCTGGAGGAGGACGTCGACGTCGAGCGCGGCGCCATCCTCGAGGAGATCGCGATGACCGAGGACGACCCGGGCGACTGCGTGCACGACCTGTTCGCGCACACGATGTTCGGCGACAACCCCCTCGGCCGCCCCGTCCTCGGGACGGTCGACACGGTCAACGCCCTCACCGCCGACCGCATTCGCCGCTTCTACAAGAAGCACTACGACCCGACCCACCTCGTGGTCGCCTGCGCGGGCAACGTCGACCACAACAAGGTCGTACGCCAGGTCCGCGCCGCGTTCGAGCGGGCCGGCGCGCTCAAGGACCTCGCCGCCGAGCCGATCGCACCGCGCGACGGCCGGCGCAGCCTGCGCACCGCGGGCCGCGTCGAGCTGGTCGGCCGCAAGACGGAGCAGGCCCACCTCGTGCTCGGCATGCCCGGCCTGGCGCGCACCGACGAGCGGCGCTGGGCACTCGGCGTCCTCAACACCGCCCTCGGCGGCGGCATGTCCTCGCGCCTCTTCCAGGAGGTCCGCGAGAAGCGCGGCCTGGCCTACAGCGTGTACTCGTACACGTCGGGCTTCGCCGACTGCGGACTGTTCGGCGTCTACGCGGGCTGCCGCCCGTCGCAGGTGCACGACGTGCTGAAGATCTGCCGCGACGAACTCGACCATGTCGCCGAACACGGCCTGTCCGACGAGGAGATCGGCCGCGCCATCGGCCAGCTCCGCGGCTCCACGGTCCTCGGCCTGGAGGACACCGGCGCGCTGATGAACCGCATCGGCAAGAGCGAGCTGTGCTGGGGCGACCAGATGTCCGTCGACGACATGCTGGCCCGGATAGCCTCGGTCACGCCGGACGACGTCCGCGCCGTGGCCCGGGACGTCCTGGGCCGGCGGCCCTCGCTGTCGGTCATCGGCCCGCTCAAGGACAAGCAGGCCGCCCGGCTGCGGGACGCCGTCGCCTAGGGCGGGTCCCGCCGACCAGAGCGGGTCCCCGCCGACGGACGAGCCCGTGAGCCCACCCCCTCCCGGTAAGGAAGCAACAAGATGAGCAAGCTGCGCGTGGCGGTCCTCGGAGCCAAGGGCCGCATCGGATCCGAGGCGGTACGGGCAGTCGAGGCCGCCGAGGACCTGGAGCTGGTCGCCGCCCTCGGCCGGGGCGACAAGCTGGAGACGCTGGCCGACACCGGCGCCCAGGTCGCGGTCGAACTGACCACGCCGGCCTCGGTCATGGGCAACCTCGACTTCTGCGTACGCCACGGCATCCACGCGGTCGTCGGCACCACAGGCTGGACCGACGACCGCCTCGCGCAGCTCAGGGGCTGGCTGGACCAGTCCCCGGAGACGGGCGTGCTCATCGCGCCGAACTTCTCCATCGGCGCCGTCCTCACCATGAGGTTCGCGCAGATCGCCGCCCCGTACTTCGAGTCCGTCGAGGTCGTCGAGCTGCACCACCCGAACAAGGTCGACGCCCCCAGCGGCACCGCCACCCGCACCGCCCAGCTCATCGCCGAGGCCCGGCGCCAGGCCGGCAGCGCCCCGGCGCCGGACGCCACGGTCACCGCCCTGGACGGCGCCCGCGGCGCGGACGTCGACGGCGTCCCGGTGCACGCCGTCCGGCTGCGCGGCCTGCTCGCCCACCAGGAGGTCCTGCTCGGCGGCGAGGGCGAGACCCTCACCGTCCGGCACGACTCCCTGCACCACAGCAGCTTCATGCCGGGCATCCTGCTCGGCGTGCGCCGCGTGGTGAGCACCCCGGGCCTCACCTTCGGCCTGGAACACTTCCTGGACCTGAACTGAGCCCTCGACCCATGCGCGCAAAGCTCACCTACGCCGTCACGGCCGCCGTCCTGGTCTTCTACTTCGTCCTGGTCGGCAGCCGCGGCGTCATGCTCATCGAGAACGGCACACCCGTCACCGTCGTCTTCGGCATCGCGGTGCTGATCCTGCCGGTGATCGGCGTGTGGTTCCTGTGGAAGAACACCGAGTTCGTCCGCCGGGCCAACCAGCTCGCCGCCCAGCTCGACGCCGAGGGCGGACTGCCCGTCGACGAACTCAAACGCACCCCCTCCGGGCGCGTCGACCGCGACTCGGCCGACGAGGTGTTCGCCCGGCGCAAGGCCGAGACGGAGGCCGCTCCCGACGACTGGCGCAACTGGTTCCGGCTGGCCGTCGCCTACCACGACGCCCGCGACACACCGCGCGCCCGCAAGGCCATGCAGCGGGCGATCACCCTGCACAAGACCTCGCGGTCACCTCAGCCGTGACATGACGAGTCAGCCGTGACATGACGCGCCCGGCAGTGACATGACGAGGGGCCCGGTCCGCCACCCCGGACCGGGCCCCTCGTCGTCGCCTCGTCGTCGCCGCGACCGCGGTGCTCAGTCCCGGCGGTACTCGTCGGCCCACACCTCCACCGAGTCGGCGGCCCGGTCGAAGGCCTCCGGCCGCGCCAGGAAGTCCGCGTTGTGCGAGGTCAGCAGCGGCGGCACCGCCTCGGCCGGCCGCCCCCGCCGGGCGAGCACCAGTGCCTGCCCCTGCACGGTCCGCGGCAGCCCGAGCCAGCGCACCGGCTGCTGCACGGTCCGCACCGTGACGACCTGCTCCCACGGCGTCGTCCGGGTCGTGAAGAAGCTCACGTGCCGCAGCCCGTACGCGCTCACCCACACGCCCATGCGCAGCAGCCGCAGCGCGCAGACGATGACGACGCCCGCGACGGCGAAGATCAGCCCGGCCGACGTCACGCTGTCCGTCAGCGCGATGATGACGGCCGCGAACAGCACGAACGACGCGAGCAGCAGCAGTACGGCCGCGGCGGCCACGCGCCACGGGCCGGGCCGGTAGGGGCGCCGCCAGCGGTCGCGGTCGTCGTACGGCAGGGCGACGTCGTCGGTGGACTCGAAGGCGCGGTCGGCCGTCAGGAAGGGCAGGGGCACGGCGGTTCCTCACTCGATCCATGCGGGGGCTGGTGCCCGGTGAGGTTATCGACCTGTGTCCCCGGTCACCACCCTTGGGGGTCCGGACGGCGTGTGCGTCGCGGCGGGGGTCCCGCCCGTAGAGTTGGCGTCCCAAGAGACGAGACGGGAAGGCCCTTCGTACCGTGACCGGCACAGACGACGACTTCAAGATCGAACTTCGCGGCGACGTCACCGTCGACCTGGTGAAGCACAGCGCGGCGGACTCCGACGTCCTGTTCGCCGCCCGGGTCTCGACCCTGGGGGAGCAGTCCCTGGACGAGCTGAAGAAGGATCCGGAGCGCTCGAAGGGGCTCATCAACTACCTCATGCGGGACCGGCACGGCAGCCCGTTCGAGCACAACTCGATGACCTTCTTCATCAGCGCTCCGATCTTCGTCTTCCGCGAGTTCATGCGGCACCGCGTGGGCTGGTCGTACAACGAGGAATCGGGCCGCTACCGGGAGCTCCAGCCGGTCTTCTACGTCCCCGACACCTCCCGCAAGCTGGTCCAGCAGGGCCGCCCCGGCAAGTACGAGTTCGTCGAGGGCACCGAGGAGCAGCACCGGCTGGTGTCGGAGTCGATGGAGGACTCCTACCGGCAGGCCTACAGGACCTACCGGCAGATGCTGGAGGCCGGCGTCGCCCGGGAGGTCGCCCGTTCGGTCCTCCCCGTCGGGCTGTACTCCTCGATGTACGCCACCTGCAACGCCCGCTCGCTGATGCACTTCCTCGGCCTGCGCACCCAGCACGAGCTGGCCAAGGTGCCGTCCTTCCCGCAGCGGGAGATCGAGATGGTCGGCGAGAAGATGGAGGCCGCGTGGGCGGAGCTCATGCCGCTGACGTACGCCGCCTTCAACGCCAACGGGCGGGTCGCCCCGTAACGCGCCCCGGCGCGCTTCCACGCCCCCGTGCCGGGCACACATGTGCGGTTCAGTCCTGCGAAGTGTCCGGATTGCGGCTTTTGGAGAAGTTCATCTAGCCTGATCAAACGGACCCGGCACTGCTTGAACCCCCGAGCAGGCAGTGCCGGGCTCCACATTTGTCACGACTTGTCGCCTCCCCCTAGCGCAGACCCCGCACTGAGCAACGAGTAGCGTGTAACCCATGGCTCCGACCTCCACTCCGCAGACCCCCTTCGGGAGGGTCCTCACCGCCATGGTCACGCCCTTCGCGGCGGACGGCGCACTCGACCTCGACGGCGCGCAGCGGCTCGCCGCCCACCTGGTGGACGCAGGCAACGACGGCCTGATCATCAACGGCACCACCGGCGAGTCCCCCACCACCAGTGACGCGGAGAAAACGGATCTCGTACGGGCGGTCCTGGAAGCGGTCGGCGACCGGGCCCACGTCGTCGCCGGAGTCGGCACCAACGACACCCACCACAGCATCGAGCTCGCCCGCGCAGCGGAGCGTACGGGAGCCCACGGCCTGCTGGTCGTCACCCCGTACTACAACAAGCCCCCGCAGGAGGGCCTCTACCGCCACTTCCGCGCCGTCGCCGACGCCACGGAACTGCCGGTCATGCTCTACGACATCCCGGGCCGCAGCGGCGTACCGATCAACACGGAGACGCTCGTCCGGCTCGCCGAGCACCCGCGCATCGTCGCCAACAAGGACGCCAAGGGCGACCTCGGCCGGGCCAGTTGGGCCATCGCCCGCTCCGGCCTCGCCTGGTACTCCGGCGACGACATGCTGAACCTCCCGCTGCTCTCCGTGGGCGCGGTCGGGTTCGTCTCCGTCGTCGGCCACGTCGTCACCCCCGAGCTGCGCGCCCTGGTCGAGGCGTTCACCGCGGGCGACGTCCAGAAGGCGACCGAGATCCACCAGAAGCTGCTCCCCGTCTACACCGGCATGTTCCGCACCCAGGGCGTCATGACGGCGAAGGCCGCGCTCACGCTCAAGGGTCTGCCCGCCGGTCCGCTGCGCGCGCCCATGGTCGAATGCATGCCCGAAGAGATCGAGCAGCTCAAGATCGATCTTGCCGCCGGCGGGGTACAGCTCTGACATCGGACTTCACAACTGAATAGCGGGCCACCGGTGCCCGCACCCCACGACAACTGCTTCTGCACGAACGTCACGCGCGCCACGTGCCCCACCGGTACGTGGCGCGCGTGGTTGAGGAGAGTCTTTTGAGTCATCCGCACCCTGAACTGGGCCCGCCCCCGCCGCTCCCCGAAGGCGGCCTGCGGGTCACCCCACTCGGCGGCCTCGGCGAGATCGGCCGCAACATGACGGTCTTCGAGTACGGCGGCCGCCTGCTGATCGTCGACTGCGGAGTGCTCTTCCCCGAGGAGGAGCAGCCCGGAATCGACCTGATCCTGCCGGACTTCAGCTCCGTCCGGGACCGCCTCGACGACATCGAGGGCATCGTCCTCACGCACGGCCACGAGGACCACATCGGCGGCGTCCCCTTCCTCCTGCGCGAGAAGCCGGACATCCCGCTGATCGGCTCCAAGCTGACCCTCGCCCTGATCGAGGCCAAGCTCCAGGAACACCGCATCCGCCCCTACACCCTCGAGGTGACGGAGGGGCAGCGCGAGCGCATCGGCCCGTTCGACTGCGAGTTCATCGCGGTCAACCACTCCATCCCCGACGCCCTCGCGGTCGCCATCCGCACGCCGGCCGGCATGGCCGTCCACACCGGCGACTTCAAGATGGACCAGCTGCCGCTGGACAACCGCCTCACCGACCTGCACGCGTTCGCGCGGCTGAGCGAGGAGGGCATCGACCTCCTGCTCTCCGACTCCACGAACGCCGAGGTGCCGGGCTTCGTCCCGCCTGAGCGGGACATCTCCGGCGTACTGCGGCAGGTCTTCGCAGGCGCCCGCAAGCGGATCATCGTGGCGAGCTTCGCCAGCCACGTCCACCGCATCCAGCAGATCCTCGACGCGGCCCACGAGTACGGCCGCCGGGTCGCCTTCGTCGGCCGCTCCATGGTCCGCAACATGGGCATCGCCCGTGACCTCGGCTACCTGAAGGTGCCGCCGGGCCTGGTCGTGGACGTGAAGACGCTGGACGACCTGCCGGACCACGAGGTGGTCCTGGTCTGTACGGGCTCCCAGGGCGAGCCGATGGCGGCCCTGTCCCGCATGGCCAACCGCGACCACCAGATCCGCATCGTCCAGGGCGACACGGTGATCCTGGCGTCGTCGCTCATCCCCGGCAACGAGAACGCGGTCTACCGCGTCATCAACGGCCTGACCCGCTGGGGCGCCAACGTCGTCCACAAGGGCAACGCCAAGGTGCACGTCTCGGGCCACGCCTCGGCCGGCGAACTGCTGTACTTCTACAACATCTGCCGCCCCAAGAACCTGATGCCGGTGCACGGCGAATGGCGCCACCTGCGGGCCAACGCCGAGCTGGGCGCCATGACCGGCGTCCCGCACGACCGCATCGTCATCGCCGAGGACGGCGTGGTGGTCGACCTCGTCGCGGGCAAGGCGAAGATCACCGGCAAGGTCCAGGCCGGCTATGTCTACGTCGACGGCCTCTCCGTGGGTGACGTGGGCGAGCCGGCGCTGAAGGATCGCAAGATCCTCGGGGACGAGGGCATCATCTCGGTCTTCGTCGTCCTCGACTCGTCCACCGGCAAGATCACGGGCGGCCCGCACGTGCAGGCCCGCGGCTCCGGCATCGAGGACTCGGCCTTCGGGGAGGTCATCCCGAAGATCACGGAGGTCTTGGAGAAGTCGGCCCAGGACGGTGTCGTCGAGCCCCACCAGATGCAGCAGCTCGTCCGCCGCACGCTGGGCAAGTGGGTCTCGGACACCTACCGGCGCAGGCCGATGATCCTCCCTGTCGTGGTGGAGGTCTGACGGTCCGTCGGACCGTCGGCAGCGCGTCCGCGGGAGCGGGGCCCTCGATTTGCATCGGGGCGCCCCGCTCCAGTACGTTTACGACCCCGCCCAGACGGGAACCCGGCGGCTTCGTGCTCCGGGTGGACCTGATGGGGGCGGGGAATTCCGACTTAGAACTTCTGATAAAGTCGGGCCCGCCGGAAAGGGAAACGCGAAAGCGTGCACCTGGAAAGCACCGAGAAAATCGGATCGGAAAGATCTGATAGAGTCGGAAACGCAAGACCGAAGGGAAGCGCCCGGAGGAAAGCCGCAGAGATTACTGTGGTGAGTACAAAGGAAGCGTCCGTTCCTTGAGAACTCAACAGCGTGCCAAAAGTCAACGCCAGATATGTTGATACCCCGACCTGATCGGTTCCGA
>NZ_JBVJSJ010000025.1:0-21946 GCF_055606745.1 Streptomyces sp. NPDC037054
CCCCCAGGTCATGCCTTCGACAGAGGGGACACAGTCATACCGGGCCCGGAGGCCAGCAGCCCCATTGCAGGACCGCGAAGAACATAACGGGGGCGGTGTCCGCGATGGCGAAGGCGGCGGCCTAGGGGATGAGGCCGCCGCCTTCGGTTCGGGGGAGTGGGGTGTGGGCGGGTGCGGGTCAGTACCAGCCGTTGGACTGCCAGAAGTCCCACGCGCCGCAGGCGCTGCCGTAGCGGTCCTTCATGTAGTCCAGGCCCCACTCGATCTGGGTGGCGGGGTTGGTCCTCCAGTCGGCGCCGGCCGAGGCCATCTTGGAGCCGGGCAGGGCCTGGACGAGGCCGTAGGCGCCGCTGGAGGTGTTCGTGGCGTTGACGTCCCAGCCGCTCTCGTGCTCCACGATCTTCGAGAAGCACTGGTACTGGTCCGAGTCCGCGATCATCCTCTTCGCGACCGTCTGCGCCGAGGAGGCGGCCGTCGGCGCGGCCTGGGCGGGCGCTGCGGCGATCAGGGTGCCGCAGGTGGCGGCGGCCACGGCGGCACCGGCGAGGGCCTTCTTCGGGGCGGCGGCGCGGAGGAGGAGGGACGCTGCGGACACGGGGGGCCTCTCGTCGGGGTCGGGTCGGGGCGTCGCGGTGCCTGCCGTCGGCAGGAGGGGCATACGTCGGCGCCGCGACCCGTGGGTACGTCGGCGCCTGGCGACCGGTCCAGAGAAACAGTCCGGTCATTCGTCCGCAATGACCCCATTTACTAGGTCTGGTCGCATGTCCTTGTGTACGTGCCTGTGTGGTGCGGCGCGCTGTGCCCGCGTGGCGGCGGGCGTCGCGGTGCGCGGCGCGTACGGCCCCGCTTCGTAGGGGACCTACGGCCTGTGGGGCGGCTCACCCCGAGGCTCGGGTCGTCGTGACCGGCCGTGTCCGCGGGCCTACTCGCCGCGTGCCTCGAATGTGACCGGCGTCTCGAACGCCGCCCGGCGAGTGGCGCGGCGCAGCGCTCGTAGCACTGGGCGGCCCAGTGTCAGCGTCAGGACGACCGTGCAGATCGCCCGGCCCAGGTCCCAGCCGAGCGACGTGGCCAGGCAGTACGCCACGAAGCGCGCCAGGTTCTCGGGGACCGACGCCTCCGCGTCGAAGGCGATGTTGGAGGACAGGGCGCCGAGGAAGGGCCAGCCCGCCATGTTCATCACCGTGCCGTAGGCGAACGCCGCCACGAAGCCGTACCCGGCGAGCAGGATCAGTTCCCACCTGCCGCGCAGCCGGTCGGGGCCCGGCAGCAGGCCCGCGCCCATCGCGAACCAGCCCATCGCCAGCATCTGGAACGGCATCCAGGGCCCCACCCCACCCGTGAGCAGCGCCGACGCGAACATCGTCACCGAGCCCAGCACGTACCCGAAGCCCGGCCCGAGGACCCGTCCGCTCAGCACCAGCAGGAAGAACATCGGCTCGATGCCGGCCGTGCCCGCCCCGATCGGCCGCAGCGCCGCGCCCGCCGCCGCGAGCACGCCCAGCATCGACACCGCCTTCGGACCGAGCCCGGACTCCGAGATCGTCGCCGTCGCCACCGCGACCAGCAGCACCAGCAGCCCCGCGAACAGCCACGGCGCGTCCTGGGAGTGCGCCGCGACCTGCGACGTCGGCGGCGCGAGGAACGGCCAGCCGATGGCCGCCACCCCGACCGTCCCGACGAGCATCAGCGCGGCGACCGAGCGCGGGCCCAACCGCACCGCGCGTGCCTGCCGCTGCAACGAATCGCTCATGGCGTCGGCTCCGTGGGGCGTGCGTCCGGCAGGCCGAGCGCCTCGCGGACCTGCGTCACCGTCAGCCAGTGCTGCGGCGCAAGGATCTTCGCCACCTGCGGCGCGAAGGACGGGGAGGACACCACGACCTCCGCCGTCGGGCCGTCCGCGATCACCTCGCCGTCCGCCAACAGCACGACCCGGTGGGCCAGTTCGGCGGCCAACTCGACGTCGTGCGTGGCCAGGACGATGGCGTGCCCCTCGGCGGCCAGCTCCCGCAGCAGCGCGACGAGGCGGGCCTTCGCCGCGTAGTCCAGGCCGCGGGTCGGCTCGTCCAGCAGGAGCAGCGGCGGGCGCGCGGTCAGGACGACGGCCAGCGCGAGGGTGAGACGCTGCCCCTCCGACAGGTCACGCGGGTGCGTGTCGTCGGCCACGCCGGGCAGCAGCGTGGACAGCAGCGCCCGGCAGGTGCCCGGCTCCGCGTCCGCGTCCCGGTCGGCGGCCCGGCACTCCGCGGCGACCGTGTCGGCGTACAGCAGATCGAGTGGCTCCTGCGGTACGAGGCCCGCGCGGCGCACGAGTTCACGCGGCGACGTCCGGTGCGGTACGGCGTCGCCGACGCGGACGGAACCGGCGGCCGGTTCCGCCAGCCCGACCAGCGCCCCGAGCAGCGTGGACTTCCCGGCGCCGTTGCGGCCCATCAGGGCGACGGCCTCGCCGGGGGAGACGGCCAGGTCGACGTGGCGCAGCGCCCGGACGCGGTCACGGCGGACGGCGAGGCCGCGAACCTCGGCGAGCGGGCCGGGAGTTGAGGGCGCGGCCGTGGTCGTGGCCGTGGCCGTGGCCGCGCGCCATCGGCGCAGGAACCGGCGCCTGCGGCCGGCCCCCGCTGCGGGACGCCGCCCCTCCACCGCCTCGCCCCCGACCGGCCTGCCGCCCACCGGCTCGCTCCCGTGCGGCGTGCCGTCCACCCGCTCGCCCTCGTACGGCTTGCCGTCCGCCGACTTCCCCCCGTCCGGCCCGCCGGCCGGTGTTTCCCGGTTCGTCAGGCGCTCGCGCAGCGTTCCCGCCCGGCGTCGGGCGTCCCGCACCGTCAGCGGCAGGGGCGTCCAGCCCGCCACCCGGCCCAGGCCGACCACCGGCGGATACACCGGCGACACGGCCATCACGTCCGCCGGATCGCCCACCACCGGCGCCGCGCCCGGCTCCGGCAGCAGCACGACCCGGTCGGCGTACTGCACGACGCGCTCAAGCCGGTGCTCGGCCAGCAGCACCGTCGTCCCGAGGTCGTGCACGAGGCGCAGCAGGACGGCCAGGACCTCCTCGGCGGCGGCCGGGTCCAGCGCGGACGTCGGCTCGTCGAGGACCAGCACGGACGGGTGCGGCGTGAGGACGGAACCGATCGCGACCCGCTGCCGCTGGCCCCCGGAGAGCGTCGCGATCGAACGATCCCGCAGGTCCGCGAGCCCCAGCAGGTCAAGCGTCTCCTCCACCCGGCGCCGCATCACGTCCGGAGCCAGCCCCAACGACTCCATGCCGTACGCCAGTTCTTCCTCGACCGTGTCCGTCACGAAGTGCGCGAGCGGGTCCTGGCCCACCGTGCCGACCAGGTCGGCGAGTTCGCGCGGCTTGTGCGTGCGGGTGTCCCGGCCGGCGACGGTGACCCGGCCGCGCAGGGTGCCGCCGGTGAAGTGCGGGACGAGTCCGTTGACCGCGCCGAGCACCGTCGACTTGCCGACGCCCGACGGCCCGGCGAGCAGCACGAGTTCACCCTCCGGGACCTCGAAGTCGATGCCGGTCACGGTGGGGCGGGCCGCGCCGTCGTACGTCACGGAGACGTCCTCGAAGCGGATCACGGTTGCTCCTCGGATGCGGAGGTCGGGGGCGGGGCGACGAAGGCCGGCAGCAGGCCCAGCAGGATCGCCGCCGCCGGCCAGAGGGGGAGCGTCGGGGCGACGAGCGGGACGACGCCCGGATGCAGGGCCGCCGGGTCGCGTACGGCGGCGAGCGTGAGGCCGGCGGCCACGGCGGCGCCGGACCCGACGACCAGCCGGGCGCGGGCGTCCCAGCGGTCCGGGCGGTACCCGGTCCGCAGTGACCGGCGCCCGCCGAGCCACAGCCCCGCCAGCGCGGTCGCCAACCCGGCGAGCAGCACCGGCAGTCCGTACGTGCCGCCCGCCGCGGTCAGCATCCCGTACGTCCCCGCGCACACCCCGAGCAGGCCGGCCAGCGTCAGCGCGGCGGTCGTACGCCGTACGGCCGCGGGGACTCGGGCGGTACGGCCGTAGCCGCGGGAGTCCATCGCGGCGGCGAGCGCGACGGAGCGTTCCAGCGCGCCCTCCAGGACCGGCAGGGCAACCTGGAGCAGGCCCCGCAGGCCCTTGTCGGGGCGGCCGCGCAGCCGGCGGGCGGCGCGCAGCCGCTGGACGTCGGCGATGAGGTTCGGGGCGAAGGTGAGGGCGACGACGACGGCGACGCCGGTCTCGTACAGGGCGCCCGGGAGGGACTTGAGGAGGCGCGAGGGGTTCGCGAGGGCGTTCGCCGCGCCGACGCAGATGAGGAGCGTGGCCAGTTTCAGGCCGTCGTACAGGGCGAAGACGAGGGGTTCGAGGGTGACGTCGCCGCCGAGGCGGATGCCCTGGGCCCAGGCGGGGAGGGGGAGTTCGGGGAGGGTGAGGAGGGTGCGGGAGCCGGGGATCGGGGAGCCGAGGACGACGGTGAAGGCGACGCGGATGAGGAGAACGGCGAGCGCGAGCTTGACGAACGTCGAGTAGGAGCGGGACCAGGGGGTGTGGGGGCGGCGGGCCGCGACGACGTAGGCCGAGACGGCGATGAGGAGGGTGAGGAGGAGGGGGTTGGTGGTGCGGGTGGCCGCGATGCCCAGGGATATCGCCCAGAGCCACCAGGCGCCGGGGTGCAGGTGCGCACGGCGCCGGTCCCGGTGGCGAGGGGTGGGGACACGTGCCGGCGTTGGCCGGGTGCCGCTTTCCGTGGGACGGGCGCCGCCCCGGCGGCACGACTGTCCGCGGTTACGCATGCCTGCGCCGGAACTGCCAGACCGCCGCCGCTGCCAGGACGGCCACGAGTGCGCCGCCCGCTGTCCAGCCCAGCGACGGGCCTGTCTCTGTTGCCGGCTCTGCTGCCGGCTTCTCTCGTTCCTCCGTCCTCTCCTTCGCCACCTGCTCCCCGCACCCCCGCTCCGGATAGCCCCCGATCGCGCACAGCAGGGCGTTCGTGTCGTAGCGGAGGGGCTTGGCCACCGTCGACAGGGCGTCGGACGTCGTCGCGTCGGGGGAGACGCTCGCGCAGGCCGTGCGCGGGGCGGGTGGGGTCTCCCCGGCCGGGGCGTCCTGCCGCGTGCCGAAGTCGAGGACCAGGGCGATCCGCTTCCTGCCCTCCCGCTTCGGGGTGGACGCGCAGATCGTCGCGAAGTCGGCGGCGCCGCGCGGTTGGGCCGCGTTGCCGGAGTTCTCGCTCACCGCGAAGCGGAAGCCCTGGACGTCGCCGTCGGAGGGGCGGGCCGTGGCCGGGCCCTGGGTGGCGTACGTCCAGCCGTCGCCGGCGCGGTCCCAGAAGGACCAGTAGCGGTAACCGGCGGCCTGTGCCGGGCCCGCGCCCACGCCCGTGCCGACGCCCGCGCACAGCACGAGCGCGGCCAGGAGCAGGGCCCGCGAACGGCGGCCGGTCACGGCTGCTGCTTCCGGCGGCCGCTGAGCAGGAAGCCGAAGCCGATGCCGATGACCACGCAGACGCCCACGTACCACCAGACGCCGAACGGGGAGTCTTCCTTCGTCTCCTCCCCCTTCTTCCCGGCCTCCTCGCTGTCTCCCTTCTCCGCCTGCGGGGCCGGTCCCGTCGCGTTCAGCTGCTTCACCAGGTCCTTGCCGCCGAAGTCGCGCGGGTCCGTGCCCGTGGCGTGGGCCGCGAAGACGAGCTGGGCGTACGCCGCGGGGCCGCTCTGCTCGGCCCAGGCCGCGGAGTTCCGCTTCAGCCAGTCCAGGGCCTTGGCCGCCTGGCGGTCGGCACCCTGTGCGGCGAGGGCGACGACGGCGTCGGCGGTGTTGCCGTGGTCGGGGCCGCCCGTGCCGGCCAGCGTCAAGTGGCCGTTCTTCGCGAGGGACTTGGCGAGGTACGCGACGCCGTTGGCGGCGGCCCGCTCCGGGGTGGCCTCGCCGGCGTCGGAGCAGGAGGGCTCGACGGCCGTGTCGGGCTTCTCGGCCGCGTCGACCACCAGGCCCTCGCCGAGGGCGCCGAGGACACCGGCGGCGGTGGCGTCGGCGTTGGCGGCCAACGTGCCCTTCTTGTCCGGCTGGAAGGCGAACGCGCCCGCGTCCTTGCCCTCGCCCTCGCAGGGCAGCGAGAGCTTCAGCAGGGCCGCGTAGGGAGACTTCCCGCCCTTCACGACCTCCGCCGGCTTCTCCCCGGCCGCCGCGAGCGCGCCGATGACCACGGACGTGGAGTTCGTGTCGCTGGCGCCGCCGGGGACGTAGCCCCAGCCGCCGTCCTCGTTCTGCACGGACTTCAGCCAGTCGACGGCCTTGTCGGCGGCGGCGTCGTGGCCGCCGAGCGCGGTCAGGGCCTGGACGGCGGCGGCCGTGTTGTTCGTGTCGACCGTCGTCTTGGCGTCGCACGGCTTGGCCGGCTCGGCGCGGAACGGGGCGAACGCGCCGTTCGCGCACTGCTGGCGCACCAGCCAGTCGACGGCCTTCGGCGCGGGCGTCACCTTCACCGTGTGCTGGGCGAGCAGGGCGAGGGACTGGCGCCAGACGCCGTCGTACGTCGGGTCCGTCTTGCCGTACAGGCCGGACGGGAGGGCCGCGGACGGCGACGGCGACGGGGACGAGTCGGCGGCGGCCGGTGCGGCGGCACCGATCACGGCGGTGGCGGCCAGGACCGCGGCGCTGCGGCGGACGTTCATGATCGGCGGGTGCCTCTCCCTGCGGGGAGCCGGGCAGCACGGGGCACCCCCGGCGGCTCGGCTCCGTATACCTCGACGGTGCCGTGCTCCGGCGGACTGCCGGGCACGTGAGCCGTTCACGAACCGTGCGGGGCGATCCGGCTCACCACCGGGCGGGGCCCTGGTGGTTCACGGTTGCGGGTCAGCGCCGGAATTGCACCGGCTTCCCCCCGTACGGGTGTGATGACGACTGGCCACTCTACCCGGCCGTAGGGAAGGCGCCGAGGTGAGATGGGCGACTGCCGGAACCGGAACCGAAACCGGAACCGGAACCGGGAGCGGAACCGAAACCGGAACCGGAACGGCTACCCCTCCCGCCCCGTCGCTGTCCCCGCCCCCATCCCCGGCGCCGTCAGGTCGATGAGGCGGCACGCCGTCTCGATGTCCCTCTGCACCTCCGCTATCGACGCCCGGCCCGACAGCCACGTGATGAGGGCCGAGTGCCAGGTGTGCTCGATGACGCGGATCGCGGAGAGCTCGTCGGGGGTCGGGGCCGGGCGGCCCGCCGCCTCCAGGATGATCGCCGTGGTCCGGCGTGAGACCTGTTCCACCTCCGCGCTCACGCTGCGGTCCGCGAAGGTCAGGGCCCGGACCATGGCCTCCGCCAGATGCGGCCGGCGCTGGAGGGAGTGGAAGGCGCGCATGAGGGTCTCCGCGATCCGGTCGGCCGCCGTCTCGCCCGCCAGCGGATGCTTGCGGAGGGTGCCGTGCAGCCGCGCCAGCTGGTCCTGCATCGTCGCGACGAGCAGATGGACCTTGGACGGGAAGTACCGGTACAGCGTGCCGAGGGCGACCTGTGAGGACTCCGCGACCTCCCGCATCTGCACCGCGTCGAACCCGCCCCGCGCGGCCAGTTGCGCGGTCGCGCGCAGGATGCGGCGGCGGCGCGCCTCCTGCCGTTCGGTCAGCGGGGCCGCGGCCGGTCCCGCCGCGCCCGCCTCCGCTGTGGATCCCGCAGCCATGGTGCCGTCCCGTCCGTTCCCGTGCGTTCCCGTGCGTTCCGTGACAGTCGGTGAGGGCGAGTGATCGCACAGCATGCCAGGGTTGCGCGCCGTGGCGCGAATCACCCGATCCACTGGCCACAGCGCCCCTACCTGCCGGTAGATTCGGAGCCTCTTGAACGATCAAGTCTGAAACTTGTTCTAGATTAGCGTCCCGTCGTAATCTCGCGGGACAGTGCAGGGAGAAGGGGGCCCAGAGTGACCGCTGAGGCCAGGGAGGCGGCGTCCCCGGAGGGCCTCGCTGCCGACGGCGGGCGACCGCTCCGCATCGCGCTCCTCACGTACAAGGGAAACCCGTTCTGCGGCGGCCAGGGCGTCTACGTCCGGCACCTCTCGCGCGAACTGGCCCGGCTCGGACACCGCGTGGAGGTCATCGGAGCCCAGCCGTATCCGGTCCTCGACGTCGTCGACGGCACAGGCACAGACGGAGGTCCGGGACCGGGCGCGGGCGGCGGACCTGTCCTCACCGAGCTGCCGAGCCTCGACCTCTACCGCCAGCCGGACCCCTTCCGCACTCCGAAGCGGGACGAGTACCGCGACTGGATCGACGCCCTCGAAGTGGCCACGATGTGGACCGGCGGTTTCCCCGAGCCGCTCACCTTCTCGCTGCGCGCCCGCCGCCATCTGCGCGCCCGGCGCGGCGAGTTCGACGTCGTCCACGACAACCAGACGCTCGGCTACGGCCTGCTCGGCGACATCGGCGCGCCCCTGGTGACCACCATCCACCACCCCATCACCGTCGACCGGCAGTTGGAGCTGGACGCGGCGCGGAGCCGGCGCCGCCGGTACGCGGTGCGCCGCTGGTACGCCTTCACCCGCATGCAGAAGCGCGTCGCGCGCCGCCTGCCGTCCGTGCTGACCGTGTCCGGCTCCTCCCGCCAGGAGATCGTCGACCACCTCGGCGTACGGGACGACCGCGTCCACGTCGTCCACATCGGCGCCGACACCGACCTGTTCTCGCCCGACCCGTCGGTGCCGCAGGTGCCGGGGCGGATCGTGACGACGTCCAGCGCGGACGTGCCGCTCAAGGGGCTGGTGTTCCTGGTCGAGGCGCTGGCGAAGGTGCGCACCGAGCACCCCGACGCCCACCTCGTCGTCGTCGGCAAGCGGCCCACGGGCGGGCCCGTCGCCAAGGCGGTCGAGCGGTACGGGCTCGACGGCGCCGTCCGCTTCGTCAAGGGCATCTCGGACGCCGAACTGGTCGACCTGGTGCGCTCGGCGCAGGTCGCGTGCGTGCCGTCGCTGTACGAGGGCTTCTCGCTGCCCGCCGCCGAGGCCATGGCCACCGGCACGCCGCTGCTCGCCACGACCGGCGGCGCCATTCCCGAGGTCGCCGGGCGCGACGGCGAGACGTGCCTGGCGGTGCCGCCCGGCGACGCCGGCGCGCTGGCCGCCGGACTGAGCCGCCTGCTGGGCGACGCCGCGCTGCGCGCGCGGCTCGGCGCGGCCGGGCGGGAGCGGGTGCTGCGCCACTTCACGTGGGCGCGGGCCGCCGAGGGCACCGTGGCCCGCTACCGGGAGGCCATCGCCGCCGCCACGCCGCCCCGGACCGCCACGCTTTCCAGCGCCACGCCCGCCGGTGCTACGGCGTCCAGCGCCACGTCCCCCACCGCTCCGGCATCCACCGCCCCGGCGTCCAGCGCCGGGACCCCCGTGTCCGTTGCCGAGGCCCCCACCTCCGATGTTGAAGGCGTCTACCCCGAAAGCAGGGCCACGTGCTGACCGTCGACTTCTCCCGGTTCCCGCTCGCACCGGGCGACCGCGTACTGGACCTCGGCTGCGGTGCCGGCCGGCACGCGTTCGAGTGCTACCGGCGCGGTGCGCAGGTCGTGGCGCTGGACCAGAACGGCGAGGAGATCCGCGAGGTCGCCAAGTGGTTCGCGGCGATGAAGGAGGCCGGTGAGGCGCCCGAGGGCGCGACCGCCACCGCCATGGAGGGCGACGCCCTCGCGCTGCCGTTCCCGGACGAGTCCTTCGACGTCGTCATCATCTCCGAGGTGATGGAGCACATCCCCGACGACAAGGGCGTCCTCGCCGAGATGGTGCGCGTCCTCAGGCCCGGCGGCCGGATCGCCGTCACCGTCCCGCGCTACGGGCCCGAGAAGGTCTGCTGGGCGCTGTCCGACGCCTACCACGAGGTCGAGGGCGGCCACATCCGCATCTACCGCGCCGACGAACTCCTCGGCAAGATGCGCGAGGCCGGGCTGAAGCCGTACGGCACCCACCACGCGCACGCGCTGCACTCGCCGTACTGGTGGCTGAAGTGCGCGTTCGGCGTCGACAACGACAAGGCGCTGCCCGTGCGGGCGTACCACAAGCTGCTGGTCTGGGACATCATGAAGAAGCCGCTCGCGACGCGGGTCGCCGAGCAGGCGCTGAACCCCCTGATCGGCAAGAGCTTCGTGGCCTACGCGACCAAGCCGCACCTGCCCCGCGTCGCCGAGGCGGACGCCACGTGACCACTCCCCGGACGGAACACCTGGTCCTGCCCGGGGTGCTGACCGCCGAGCAGGCCGCCGAGACCGTGCGCGGCATCCTCGCCGCGCAGCGCGAGGACGGCGCCATCCCGTGGTTCCGGGGACACCACCTGGACCCGTGGGACCACGTCGAGGCGGCGATGGCCCTGGACGCCGCCGGTGAACACGACGCCGCGGAACGGGCGTACACCTGGCTGGCCCGGCACCAGAACGAGGACGGCTCCTGGTACGCCGCCTACGCCGACGGCGACGCGCGCGACGTCACCGACCGCGGCCGGGAGACCAACTTCGTCGCCTATCCGGCCGTCGGCGTGTGGCACCACTACCTGTCCACGGGCGACGACACGTTCCTGGACCGCATGTGGCCGACGGTCGTCGCGGCCGTGGAGTTCGTGCTGCGGCTCCAGCAGCCGGGCGGCCAGATCGGCTGGCGGCGCGACGACGACGGCACGGACACCGCCGACGCGCTGCTCACCGGCTCGTCCTCGGTCCACCACGCGCTGCGCTGCGCGCTCGCCATCGCCGAGCAGCGCGAAGAGCCGCAACCCGACTGGGAGCTGGCGGCCGGCGCGCTGCGGCACGCGATCCGCAGGCACCCGGAGCGGTTCCTCGACAAGGACCGCTACTCGATGGACTGGTACTACCCGGTGCTGGGCGGCGCGTTGACGGGCGCCGAGGCCAAGTCCCGTGTCGAGGAGGGCTGGGACCGCTTCGTGGTGCCCGGCCTCGGCGTGCGCTGCGTCGTGCCCAACCCGTGGGTGACCGGCGGCGAGTCCGCCGAACTCGCCCTGGCGCTGTGGGCGACGGGCGAGTCCGACCGCGCGCTGGAGATCCTCCAGTCGATCCAGCACCTGCGCGACCCGGAGTCCGGGCTGTACTGGACGGGCTACGTCTTCGACGACGGCGTCATATGGCCGCGGGAGCTGACCACCTGGACGGCCGGTTCCCTGCTGCTCGCGGTCGCCGCGCTCGGCGGCCACGACGCCACCTGCGCTGTCTTCGGCGGCGAGCACCTGCCGACGGGCCTCGACCCGGACTGCTGCGACAGCTGAACCGACGCGCGGGGGAGGGGCGGTGGGCGCCCGCTCAGTGGCGGTGGACGCGGTTCGCGATCGCGTGGCCCACGAACAGGTAGACCACGGCGGCCAGTCCGTAACCGGCGACGACGCGCGCCCACTCCTCGTTGAACGTGAACAGGTCGTGGGACCAGCCCGCGAGCCAGCGGGCCGCGTCGTGGACGAACTGCACGAAGTCGTTCGCGCGGTTCGCGTCCAGCAGGTACATCAGGATCCACAGGCCCAGGATGAGAGCCATGACGTCGGCGACGATCGCTATGACCGTGCCGGCCTGATTGGCGCTGGTGCGATATCGGGGGGACATGACCGTCGGGTAACCCCGCAACGCCGGTCGAAACCCGAACGGGCCCCGTCCGATGGCGCGTTCCGGCGGGGCGGGTGACGCTGCGGGAGGAAGTGACCCGTGCGCCCCCGGAGGACCCCGTGCCCGTATCGTCCACGCGCCGAGTGATCGTCGCCCCCGTCCTGTGCTGCGCCCTCCTCTTCGGCGTCACCGCCTGCGGAGGTGACGACAGCGCGGACGCCGCCGACTCCTCGCCGACCGCGACCGGGTCCGCCGAGCGGCAGAAGTTCGCCAAGACCCGGTTCGTGGCGAACGCCGGGCTCGCGGCGGGCGCCACCTACCAGTGGATCGTGAAGCCGTGGCGCGCGGGCAAGTTCAAGAAGGGCGCCGACGGGCGGACCGCCACGCTGATCAAGGCCGGGCTCGCCGGGACGTTCGCGTACAACCGGCTCAAGGCGGCGGCGCGCAACGCCGAGGGCGACCCCACGCTGTCGAAGGCCGTCGCCCCGCTCACCGCGGGCATCGACAAGCTCAAGGACCTGCCGTCCAAGCTCCGCAAGGGCGAGACCCCGGACTCGATCGCGAACTCCTTCGACGACGTCATCAACCAGGTCAAGGACGCGGGCAAGAGCTCCGGCGCGGAAGTGAAGGACAAGGTCCCGTCGGTGGGCGAACTGCGGGGAACCTGAGCCCCGTCATCCCGGGCCACCTCCATCGGTAACCACGTTGGTGGCTACACCGACCTGTCCCGGCCGAGGGTGCTCGCGGCGCGGGGCCGGTGCGGAACCCCGACGTTCGAAAGAGACCTCCCATGATCTTCATCACCGCGAAATTCCAGGTGCTGCCCGAGCACGCCGACCAGTGGCCGGAGATCTCCGGCGACTTCACGCGCGCCACCCGCGCGGAGCCCGGCTGCCTGTGGTTCGACTGGTCCCGCAGCGTCGAGGACCCCACGGAGTACGTCCTCGTCGAGGCCTTCCGCGACGACGAGGCGGGCGCCGCGCACGTGCGGTCGGCGCACTTCAAGGCCGCCCAGGAGAAGCTGCCGCGCTACCTCGCCGCGACCCCGCGCATCGTGAACACCACGCTGGAGCAGGACGACTGGTCGGAACTCGGCGAGATGGCCGTCAAGTAGCCCTCGGCGGGCGCGAGCACGCGACGGCCCCCGCCCGGACAGGGCAGGGGCCGTCGGCCGTCGTACGGGGCGCGGTGCGCGTCAGCCGCGCTGGATGCCCGACGTGTCCTGGAGGACGCCGCGGCGGCCGTCCTGCGTCTGCGCGACCAGGGCCTGGCCGCGCTGCTCGACGGCCAGGTACCAGGTGCCCGGCGCGAGTTCGGCGATCGGCGTCGGCGAGCCGTCCTCCGCGAACAGCGGACGCGGCACCGGCACGGCGAACCAGAACGGCGAGAAGTCCCCGGCCGGCTGGGCCGCCTGCGGCTGGCCCTGCTGCGGCTGACCGCCGTAGGGCTGGCCCGGCTGCGGCTGGCCCGGCTGGGGCTGACCGCCGAACGCGGGCTGCTGCGCGCCCGGGTAGCCGTAACCGCCCTGCGGCGCGGCGCCGTACGGCTGCGGGGACGCGGGACGCGGGGCCGGGATCAGGGCGGCCTGGAGGGCGGGCACCTGCGGCGTGGCGACGGCGGCACCGGCCAGCGCCAGCGAGGCGATGAAGCCGAGGATCAGACCGGCCCCGGCGCTGGCGCCCTCGCCGACGTCCAGCAGCGACCAGAGCAGGCTCCACGCGACGAGGACCGCGAACGCCGCGCCGACCGTCCCGAGGTCGAGACCGGCGACCTTGCGGGGCTGCGGCAGGCAGCGGTTGACGACGATCAGCGCGGCACCGATGACACCACCCATGTACAGACCGAGGCCGGTGCCGAGGCTGTCCCACGCGGTGACGTCCAGATCGAACCCCTTGGCGGAGTACAGGTTGAGGAACGACGCGATGAACAGCAATACCGCTGCTCCGATCACCACGCCGTCGCCTCGAGTGAGGGAGCGGATATTCACTTCAGGTCCTTCGTAGGTCGTCTCGTCGTCGGTAGAGGCGTCGCTCTCACCGTGTCGCCGTGAGGCCCGGGTGGGAAGCGCGGGGGTGGCCCCTCATCGTAGGGACGACACTATCGTCCGTCCGGTGGAGGTGTCCGCCGGGATCAGCCCGCGGACGCCTACCCGCGCAGGAAACTCACGATTCCCTCAGAGATGCCCTGCGCCGCCTTCTGCCGCCACGCCCCGCTGGTCAGCAGCGCCGCGTCCTTGCTGTCACGCATGTTGCCGCACTCGATGAACACTTTGGGAACCGTTGACAGATTGAGACCGCCCAGGTCCTCGCGCGTGACGAGTCCGGTGCCGTCGCCGACGTAGTTCGACGGCGCGCTGCCCGTGGCGCGCAGGAACCGGCCCGCGACGCGCTCGCCGAGGTCGCGGGACGGGCCGACGATGGGCCGGGTGTCCGCGGCGCCCGCGTGCACGCTGCCCGGCAGGATCACGTGGAAGCCGCGGTTGCCGGCGGCCGAGCCGTCGGCGTGGACCGACACGACGGCGTCGGCGCGCGCCGTGTTCCCGATCCGGGCCCGCTCGTCCACGCACGGCCCGAAGGGACGGTCCGCGTCCTGCGTCAACTTCACGGTGGCGCCCTGCCGTTCGAGCAGCGCCCGCATCCGGTGCGCCACGTCCAGCGTGAACCTCGCCTCGGTGTAGCCGTCGTTGGTGGACGTGCCGGTGGTGTCGCACTCCTTGCGGCCCGTCCCGATGTCGACCTGGCGGTTGATCTCGGACGTGTGCCGGAAGTTGGCCGGGTTGTGCCCCGGGTCGATGACGACGACCTTGCCCTTGAGCGGCCCGGAGGCGGCGGGCGCCGACGACGACGCGGACTCGCGCGGCGACGCGGCGGGGGAGGAGACGGAAGGCGAGGCGCCGGGCCGCTTGCCGTCGTCGGCGCTCGGGGACGCGCTCGCGCGCGGCGCCGACGACGAGGGCGCCGCCGTGCCGCCGGAACCGCCGCCGGGGTCCCCGGCCGCCTCGTACGCGAGCCAGCCGAGCAGCGCCCCCGTCACCAGCGCGGCCGACGCCACGACCAGCGGCCGGCGGGAGCGCGGCGGGCGGGGAGGTGCGAAATCCGGGCCTGTGTACGACACGTCTGCGACTCTAACCGGGCCCTCAGATCCCCGCTCCCGTTCGCCGCAGCACCCGCAGCGAACCGGTGGCCGACTCCTCCGTGAAGGCGCCCGAGGCGAGGGCCCTGAGGTGGACGCGGTACGGGGCCTGGCCGGTGAACTCGTCCACCGGGTCCGGGAACACGTCGTGGATCACCAGCAGGCCGCCCTCCGCCACATGGGGGGCCCAGCCCTCGTAGTCGGCGGTGGCGTGCTCGTCGGTGTGACCGCCGTCCACGAAGACCAGCCCGAGCGGCGCGTTCCACAGCCGCGCGATCTGCGGGGAGCGTCCGACCAGGGCCACCACGTGCTCCTCAAGGCCCGCCCGGCGCAAGGTGCGGCGGAAGGCCGGCAGGGTGTCCATGACGCCCAGCTCGGGGTCGACCGTCTCCGGGTCGTGGTAGTCCCAGCCCGGCTGCTGCTCCTCGCTGCCCCGGTGGTGGTCCACGGTGAGCGCGGTGACGCCGGCCTGCCGGGCGGCGTCCGCGAGCAGGATCGTGGAGCGCCCGCAGTACGTGCCGACCTCCAGCAGCGGCAGCCCGAGCCGCCCGGCCCGCACGGCCGCCGCGTACAGGGCGAGGCCCTCGTCCGTGGGCATGAACCCCTTCGCCGCCTCGAACGCGGCGAGGATGTCCGGCTTGGGTGCCGCGGTCATGGAAGTGCCTCTCGGTCGTCCGTACGTCTCGCGGCCCCATGCTGCCGCACCGCGCCCGCTACGCGGTAACCGTCCCGCCGGGCGGCGTCGCGCCGGGCGGCGTCGCGCCGGGCAGTGTCCCGCCGGGCGGCGTCCCGTCGGGCAGCGTTCCGCCGGGCAGCGACAGATCCAGGTCGACGGGGCGCTCGTCCCCGCAGTGCGTCGCCGAGGACGCGCGCGGCCCGTGCCCGGCGGCCGTCACGGCCACCACGTACGACCCCTGTGACGGCACGGCGACGGCGTAACCGCCGTCCTCGCCGGACAGCGTCGTGCCGGCCTGCCGCCCGTGCCGGTCGATCAGCGTGACCTCGGCGCGCGGGACCGGCGCCCCGCCCGCGTCCAGGACCCGGCCGCGAAAGCCGCGCAGGACCTCCTCGGCGCGGGCCAGGTTCGCGTCCTCCTCGCTGCTCGCGCGCAGCTGGGGCAGGCCGGACGGGCGCTGCCCCGGCAGGAACAGCGCGAGGACCAGGCCGACGGCCACGGCGGCGGTCGCGATCACGAACGACAGCCGGAAGCCCTCCATGGTGGGTATCTCGACGCCGCCGACGGTGTCCGCGGTGTTCGCCAGCACCATGCCGATCACGGCGCTCGACGTGGACGTGCCGATGGAGCGCATGAGCGTGTTGAGGCCGTTCGCGGCGCCCGTCTCCGAGGCCGGTACGGCGCCGACGATCAGCGCGGGCAGCGAGGAGTACGCGAGGCCGATGCCGGCGCCCAGCACCACCGACGTGACGACGGTCTGCCAGGCGGCGTCCATCAGGCCGAGGCCGCCGCCGTAGCCGAGCGCGATGACGAGCATGCCGATGATCAGCGTCGTCTTCGGGCCGTACCGCGCGGAGAGGCGGGCGTAGACCGGGGCGGTGAACATCATCGTCACGCCGAGCGGGGCCACGCACAGACCGGCGACCACCATCGACTGGCCGAGCCCGTGCCCGGTGGCGGTGGGCAGCTGGAGGAGCTGCGGCAGGACGAGGGAGACCACGTAGAAGGAGACGCCGACCATGATCGACGCCAGGTTGGTGAGCAGCACCTCGCGCCGGGCCGTGGTGCGCAGGTCGACCAGCGGGGCGGCCATCCGCAGCTCCATCACCCCCCACAGCAGCAGGACGACGACGGCCGCGCCGAACAGGCCGAGCGTGGTGCCCGACGACCAGCCCCAGTCGCTGCCCTTGGTGATCGGCAGGAGCAGCAGGACGAGCCCGGCGGACAGGCCGAGCGCGCCCAGCACGTCGAAGGTGCCCTTGGCCCGCATCGGCGACTCGGGTACGACGAGCAGGGTGAGCGCGATGGCCATGACGCCGAGGCCGGCGGCGCCGTGGAAGAGGACGTGCCAGTCGGTGTGCTGGGCGACCAGGGCCGCCAGCGGCAGCGCGAGACCGCCGCCGACGCCGATCGAGGAGCTCATCAGCGCCATCGCGGAGCCGAGCTTCTCGCGCGGCAGCATGTCCCGCATCAGACCGATGCCGAGCGGGATCGCGCCCATCGCGAAGCCCTGCAGCGTACGGCCCACGATCATCGGCAGCAGGGCGCTGGTGAAGGCGCTGACCAGCGCGCCGACCACCATGACGGAGAGGCTGGCGACCAGCATCCGCCGCTTGCCGAACAGGTCGCCGAGCCGCCCCATGATCGGCGTCGCCACGGCGCCCGAGAGCAGGGTCGAGGTCAGGACCCAGGTGGCGTTGCCCGCCGAGGTGTCCAGCAGCCGGGGCAGGTCCTTGATGACGGGGACGAGCAGCGTCTGCATCACCGCGACCGCGATGCCCGCGAAGGCGAGCACCGGGACCACGGCCCCGCCCGCTTTGCCGGCGGGCCGGTCGGTCGTCGTCAGCGTCATGGAACGAGGCCTCCAGAAAAGATCCCAGCCGGTATGTGCACCGTGAACCCCGTGCGCTCGGGCAACTATTCCGTTGCTTTGGCAGTCTAACGAAATCTTGACCGGGTCTTGGGGTGGGTGGGGGAGCGGGGAGCGGGATCTCGCAGAGGGCGGTGAAAAGGGCCCTGAGGTCGGCGGCGGAAGGGGCTGCCTGCGGCCTTCGGGCGGGCGCCACGGGATGGGGCGACCGGGCCCGGTGTGATCCCTCGCGGATGGCCCCGGCGCCCCGCCAAACGGCCGGACGGCGCCTCGGGGTGGGGTCGTGAAAGGCGGCCTGACCTGGGGTTTTCCGGTCTTCGTCGATAGAATCACGGGGACGTGGAAGGGGGGCCGGATGGACCGGCACGTACGTTTGGACCGGCACGTGCGCACAGTCGACGACGTACTCGCGCTCCTGGACGACCTGTTCGCGCCGGGCGCCGACCGGTGGGCGGGGCGTGGCGGCGCCGACTGGTGGGACGGCTTCTACGCCGACCGTTCCCGGCAGGTGCCGTTCTTCGTGGCCAAGCCCGACGAGAGCCTCGCCGGCTGGCTCGACCGCGGCCTCCTCACTCCCGGCCGCGCCCTGGAGCTCGGCTGCGGACCCGGCCGCAACGCCCTGCACCTGGCGGCGCGCGGCTTCGAGGTGGACGCCGTGGACCTGTCGCCCACGGCCGTCGAGTGGGCGCGGGAGCGGGCCCGGGAGACGGGGGCCGAGGGTGTCCGCTTCCACTGCGGCGACGCCTTCGCGCTCGCCGGTGCGGAACTGCCCGGCCCCTACGACCTCGTGTACGACTCCGGCTGCTTCCACCACCTGCCGCCGCACCGGCGCGTCAGCTATCTCGCCCTGCTGGACCGGGTGCTGGCGCCCGGCGGCGCGTTCGTGCTGACCTGCTTCGCGGCCGGTGCCATGGGCTCGGAGCTGCCGGACGCCGATTTCTACCGCCAGGGCGGGCTGCACGGCGGCGTCGGCTACACCCCCGAGTCGCTGCGCCACATCTTCGCCGAACCGGCGGGCGGCGATCTGACGGAAGTCGAACTGCGCCGCATGCGCGACGAACCGGAGGACTCGCCGCACTTCGGGGAGGACTTCCTGTGGGCGGCGCTGTTCCGGCGCAGGCCGTAGGTCGTAGGCCGCAGGGCAGCGGGCAGCCGTGGTCCACGCGGGCGGCGGGGCGTCTCAGGCCGGCCCGGGGTCCAGGGTCTCGGTCGAGGCGAGCGCCGGGTCGATCACGGTCTCGCCGGTGAGCGCTCGGCGGATGGCGGCGGCGAGCTCGTGCACGGGGCCGTCCTTGACGAGGAAACCGGCGGCGCCCGCGGCCAGCGCCCGGCGCAGCAGGCCCGGCCGGGCGTACGTCGTGAGGACCAGCACCCGGCAGTCGGGCGCCTGGCCGCGCAGCTCGGCGGCGACGTCCAGGCCGCTCGCGCCGGGCAGTTCGACGTCGAGGAGCGCGACGTCGGGCCGGTGGACGAGGACGGCGTCCACGACCTCCTCCCCGGCCCGCACCTGCGCCACGACCGTGATGTCCGGCTCCATCCCGAGCAGCATCGCGAGCGCCCCGCGCGTCATTCCCGGGTCCTCGGCCAGCAATACCCGGATGGACTTCGCGGGCCGGTATGTACGGGGCATTTCGTTCACGGAGCAAGAGTAGGGCCGCGAGGCGGAACACGCGGCGGTCGCGCGACGCCCGGTCGGGCAAAGTGGGCCGTCGTGGAGGGCGGCCGGCTGTGCGGCGTGGCCGACTGTGCGGCGTGGCCGGTTGCCGGGCGCGGCCGGCTGTGGGCGCGGGCGTTCGCTGAGTGAGGCCGGCTGTGGAGCGTGGCCAGTCGCTGAGCGCGGCCGTCCGTGGAGCGTGGCCGTTCGCTGAGCGTGGCCGGTCGGGCAAAGTAGGGGGCGTTCAGCAAAGTGGGGGACGTTCAAAGGTGCTCGCGGCCCCCCGCGCCGGCCGTGCCGAAGACCCCGACAGGAGTGCCATGCCCATCGACGTCGCCCGGGCCCTCGCCGCCGCGCCCCGCGTCGAGGAGATCGCCTGGACCGACCGCGACGTACGGCTCTACCACCTCGGCATCGGCGCGGGCGTCCCCGCGACCGACCCCGCCGAACTGCGCTACACCCTGGAGTCCCGCCTGCACGTCCTGCCGAGCTTCGCGACCGTCGCCGGGGGCGGGCCGCCCGGGGTGATCGGGGCGCTGTCGATGCCCGGCGTGGACGTGGACCTGGCCGCCGTGCTGCACGCCGGTCAGCGCCTGTGGACGCACCGGCCGATCCCCGCGAACGGCGTCGCCACCGCCACGTCCCGCATCGTCGCCGTGCACGACAAGGGCAGGGCCGCCGTCCTCGTCATGCGCACCGAAGTGGCCGACGGGGACGGGCCGTTGTGGACCTGCGAGGCGGACGTGCACGTACGCGGGGAAGGCGGCTGGGGCGGCGAACGCGGGCCGTCCGGCCGGCCCGAACCACCCTCCGGTGCGCCGGAGTCGACCGTCGAGCGGTTCGTCCGCCCGGACCAGGCGCTGCTCTACCGGCTGACCGGCGACGCCAACCCCCTGCACGCCGACCCGGAGTTCGCGCGCGGCGCGGGCCTCGACCGGCCCGTCCTGCACGGGCTGTGCACCTACGGCATGACACTCAAGGCGGTCGTCGACACGCTCCTCGCGGGCGAGGTGGGCCTGGTGCGGGCGTACGCGGCGCGGTTCGCCGGGGTGGTGTACCCGGGGGAGACGCTGCGGATCCGCATGTGGCGCGGGGATGCTGAGGGGCCGGCGGCGGCCGGGGCGGTCCGCGTGGAGGTGGGCGCGGCCGACCGGGGCAACACACCCGTACTGGCGGCGGGGCGGATCGAGCACGCGTAGCGTCGGCGTCCGCGTCAACGGAACGGCCCCGCCCGTCGGTTGACGGGCGGGGCCGTGTGACGCCGATGGCCGGCCGGTGCGGTGCACCGCCGGTCGGACCTGCGGTGGACCCGCCGGTGAGACCTGCGGTGGACCGCTGGAGAGACCCGCGGGCCGCCGCGTGCGGCCGGCCGGTTGTGGGTCAGGCCGCGGTCGACTCGGACTCGTCGGCGGGCTTGCGGTGACGACCGCGCGGAGCCGCGTCGCTGTCCTGCGTGGAGACTTCGCCGCGGTGCCGGCCGTGGCCGGCGGCGATCTCCTGGACGTCGGCCGGGAGCGGCTGGTTCTTTACGTCGCTCATCGGAAGGAATTCACCCCGTCAAACATGATCTTTCCTACAGCCGGGCGAGTCTAACCGGCACACCATGGGGCGAATCCAGGCGGCCACGCCAACCGGCACTAGTTCGTTACAAGTCGTCTAAGTGGCGCTTCCCGCAAGGGCACCGGCCGTGGCGCGGCAGGCGTCGGGGGACCCTGGTCCGCCGGCCCGCCCGGCGTCGCGGAGGGGTCCTCCGCGGCCTGTGGCACGGCCGTGCCGCCCCGGACCGGATCCCCCGCGCCGTCCCTGTCCCCCCAGGGTGCCGCGAGCCGCGCCACACCGCACGGCACCTCCTCGGTGGCGTAGGGGAGTTGGAGTTCGCCTTCCCTGGACCAGCGGCCGGTGCCCGCCAACCAGCCCTTGGGCGCCGGGAGATGGTGGATGCCCCGGCCCGCGGGCCGCCACATGCCGACCCAGCTGCCCAGCGGCCCGTCCACGCGCAGCGCCACCGCGCAGGCCTCCGGCGTCAGCATCTGCCCCGGCTGCACCGAGAACGGCGTGACCGTGCAGTCCGGCACCCGCAGGCTCTCCGGGAACCGCACCGGCAGCGTGCTGCCCAGGACACCCCAGCCCAGCCGGGGCTCACCCGGCGAGGGCGCGTCCGAGGCGATCATCAGCAGCCCGCTGTCGGGGTCCGCGAGCAGCAGCCGGTCGTCGCTGTCCTCGGTGATCTCCAGCAGCGGCGACACCTCGCCGCCGCGCTCCAGGTCGACCACGACCGTCTTGGTCCGGCCGTCTCTCTCCCGGTCCACGGCCAGCATCCGCCCGGTGCCGTCCAGCCACACCCCGCCCGAGCAGCGGCCGGACACCTCGGCGAGCCGCTCGGGCCCGAAGGCCCCGCCCGCCACCAGCCACACCGCGCTGGAGCTCCGGCCCACGGCGAGGGCGTACGCGCGGTCGCCGCCGGGTGCGGGCGGCAGGAGTCGCAGCCGGGTGGCCTCGGCCGGGCACTCGACGGTGCCGAGCGGCAGCTCGCCGGTGCCGGGGCCGGTCGGGTACAGCAGCGAGAAGGCGTGCCGCCCGCCCGCCGGACGGTGGACGAGCACCCGCCCGTCGCCCATCGGCTGCACCTCCGTGCCGGGCTCCTCGGGCCGGGTGCCGGGCAGCGGCACCGCGTACGGCTCCGGTCCGTCCAGCGTCCAGCGCTCCGGGAACCACGCGTCGCCGTCCCCGGCGAGGCGCGCGGCGTAGGCGCCGTCCGCGGTGAGGGCGCAGCCTGCCCGCGTGGTCCCTTCTTCCTCGGTTTCCGCGGGTTCCGCCGTTGGCTCGATCGCACAGGCCGTCATCGTTCGGTCACCTCCGGCGACGAAACTAGTTTTCGCACGCGCGGCCGTGGGACGGACGAGGACGGGCTTCGCCCTTACGAGTGGCGCAGAAGCGATTCTGCTGAGGAGGCGGGGGTGTATGTGCTCCGCGGGGGGGGGTGTCTCTATGTCCTTCGTCAAGGACGTGGTGCCTGGTGTGCGGGTGTTGGGGGTGGTCATGCGGCGAGAGTGATGGCGGGTGTTCT
>NZ_JBVJSJ010000026.1:0-4653 GCF_055606745.1 Streptomyces sp. NPDC037054
CCAGAACACCCGCCATCACTCTCGCCGCATGACCACCCCCAACACCCGCACACCAGGCACCACGTCCTTGACGAAGGACATAGAGACACCCCCCCGGAACCGGACCCACGGTTCTCGTACTTCGTCGGCGCGCGCCCCGATCCCGCCCGGCAGCGCGAACAGCCGCCCCTCCCGGTCGAGCAGCAGCGTCCGCGTGGGCCCTTCGTGACGGATTCACGATCGGCCGCGCCCGGCGGATGCGTCACGTGCGGTCGAGCGCCGTCCGTTCCGTGCGGGCCCACGCCCGGCATCCGCGTCACGGACGGGCCACCCGGACGGGGACGGGACCGCAGGCCCTAGTCTTGGGCCCCATGTCCTTCACGTACGACGACGTCGGCGGCACCCGGGAGCAGGGTTTCTGCCCGCCGGGCTTCCACTCCCTGCACGTGCGCACGCGCCTCGGCGAGGGGCACGACGTGTTCCTCCGGGCGGCGGACGCGGTCCTCACCTGGGAGATGCACCGCGCGCTCGGCGTCGGCATCGACGCGGGCGCGGACCGGGCCGCCCCCGGCGTCGACGTCACCGTGTCCCTCGCCGGCGTGATCAAGGCCCCGTGCCGGGTGGTCTGGACGGCGGAGGAACCCCGCCGGGCCGGCTGGGCGTACGGCACGCTGCCTGGCCACCCGGAGTGCGGCGAGGAGTCCTTCGTCGTGGACCGCACCGGCGACGGCACCGTGTGGCTCACGGTGTCCGCGTTCAGCCGCCCGGCCAAGTGGTACGCGAAGGCGGGCGGCCCGGCGACGCGGGGCTTCCAGCACGCCTACGCGCGCAGGTGCGGAAGCGTGCTGCGGCAGTTGTGCGAGAAGGGCCCGAAGGACTGACTCACCGCATCAGCACCCCCGACGCCTCCACCACGTCGTCCGACGGGACGGCCATCAGGCCGAGTTCGGCGCTCGACGCGAGCAGGGGGTGCGCGGGCAGGATGCGGACCGTGTAGCCGTAGGGGCCGGTGCGGTCCAGGGAGAGCGGGCCCTCGTACACCCAGCGCCCGTCCTGGTCGGGGCCGCCCGCCGGTTTCAGCGGCACGGTCGTCGCGTCGGCGATGCGGTCCTCGGAGTCCACCCGGCCCGACACCGCCTGCACGTCGACGTCCTCCGGCCCGAGTCCGCCGAGCCCGACGCGGACCCGCAGCGCCAGCGTCGTGCCCAGCTCGGCGGTGTCCAGGGCCGCCGACGTCTCCAGGTGGTCGACGGTCACGCCGTGCCAGGCGTCGCGCACCCGGGCCTTCCACGCGGCGAGGTCGCGTGCGGTGTCCGGGGTCATCGCGCGGTGGGCGCGGGCGGCGGGTTCGTAGAGCCGCTCGACGTACTCCCGGACCATGCGGCCGGCCAGCACCTTCGGCCCGAGCAGGGACAGTGTCCGGCGGACCATCTCGATCCAGCGGTCGGGCAGCCCGCTCTGCCCGCGCTCGTAGAAGCGCGGGGCGACCCGCTGCTGGAGCAGGTCGTAGAGCGCGTCGGCCTCTATGTCGTCGCGCCGGTCCGGGTCGGTCCCGGCGCCGTCGGCCGTGGGGATGGCCCAGCCGAAGTCGGGCTGGAACCACTCGTCCCACCAGCCGTCGAGCACCGACAGGTTGAGGCATCCGTTCAGCGCGGCCTTCATGCCGCTGGTCCCGCACGCCTCCAGGGGCCGCAGCGGGTTGTTCAGCCAGATGTCGCAGCCGGGGTAGAGCTTCTCCGCGAGGCCCATGCCGTAGTCGGGCAGGAACACGATCCGGTGCCGCACCCGGGGGTCGTCGGCGAAGCGCACCAGCTCCTGGATGAGCCGCTTGCCGCCCTCGTCGGCGGGGTGGGCCTTGCCCGCGACGACGAGCTGCACGGGCCGCTCGGGATGCAGCAGCAGCTCCATCAGCCGGTCCCGGTCCCGCAGCATGAGCGTCAGCCGCTTGTACGACGGCACCCGCCGGGCGAACCCGATGGTCAGCACGTCGGGATCGAGCACGTCGTCGATCCAGCCCAGCTCGGCCGTGCCCGCGCCGCGTTGCCGCCAGGACGCGCGCAGCCGCCGCCGCACCTCCTGGACCAGCTGTTCGCGCAGGCAGCGCCGCAGGTCCCAGATGTCCTGGTCGGGGATGTCCGCGACGGAGTCCCACCGGTCGGAGCCGCCGACGGCGAGCGCTTCCTCGGCCCGCTCGGCACCGATCTGCCGGGCGCCGAGGCGGAACACCTCGGGCGCCACCCAGGTGGGCGCGTGCACGCCGTTGGTCACCGAGGTGATCGGCACCTCGTCGGGGTCGAAGCCCGGCCACAGCCCGGAGAACATCTCGCGGCTGACCTTGCCGTGCAGCAGCGAGACGCCGTTGGCGCGCTGCCCGAGCCTGAGGCCCATGACGGCCATGTTGAACAGGTTCGGCTCGCCGCCGGGGCAGGTCTCCATGCCGAGCCGCAGGACGCGCTCGACGTCGATGCGGGGCAGCTCGGCCTGCGGCCCGAAGTGCCGGGCCACCAGCTCGCGGTCGAAGCGGTCGATGCCGGCCGGCACGGGGGTGTGCGTGGTGAACACGGTCCCGGCGCGCACGGCCTCCAGCGCGGAGTCGAAGTCCAGGCCCCGGTCGCACAGCTCGGCGATGCGCTCCAGGCCGAGGAATCCGGCGTGCCCCTCGTTGGTGTGGAAGACCTCGGGTTCGGGGTGCCCGGTGAGCCGGCAGTACGTCCGCACGGCCCGCACACCCCCTATGCCGAGCAGCATCTCCTGCAGCAGCCGGTGCTCGCTGCCGCCGCCGTACAGCCGGTCGGTGACGCCGCGCTCGCCGAGGTCGTTCTCCTCGACGTCGGAGTCCAGCATCAGCAGGGGCACTCGTCCGACCTGGGCCAGCCAGATCCGGGCCCGCAGGCACCGCCCGCCGGGCAGGGCGAGGACGACCTGCGCGGGGGTGCCGTCGGCTTCCTCGACCGGGGTGAGCGGCAGCTCGTTGGGGTCGAGGACGGGATAGTGCTCCTGCTGCCAGCCGTCCCGGGACAGCGACTGCCGGAAGTACCCGTGCCGGTAGAGCAGCCCGACGCCCACGAGCGGTACGCCGAGGTCGCTGGCGGCCTTCAGATGGTCACCGGCGAGGATGCCGAGTCCGCCGGAGTACTGCGGCAGGGCCGCGGTGATGCCGAACTCGGGGGAGAAGTAGGCGACGGCGGCGGGGAACTCGGCGGTCTGCTCCTGGTACCACCGGCTGCCCTCGACGTATTCGCGCAGGTCGTCGGCGACGGCCGTGAGCCGTGCCAGGAAGGATGCGTCACGGGCCAGCTCGGCGAGGCGGCCGGGCGAGACGCTGCCCAGGAGCCGCACGGGGTCGCCGTCCCAGCACTCGGGATCGACGGACCGGAACAGTTCGCGGGTCTCGGCGTGCCAGGACCAGCGCAGATTTCGAGCCAGATCGCTGAGTGGCCGGAGGGGTTCGGGGAGGACGGGACGGACGGTGAATCGACGGATCGCCTTCACATTCCACCTCGGCGCGTTGGAGAGGACGCGGTCTGCGTCCCGCACGACAGTACCGGCGCGGATGCCGCCGACACGGGAGCTCGGGGAGGCCGTAAGGGTCGAACCCGGCGCACTGGGGGGAGCGAATCCCGGCCACCGGGGGCGGGGCCGGGGCCCACCTGCGGGCCTCCCGGGCGAGGCTGGTCTTGTGTGCAGACATACGCGCGAGTAGTTAACAAAGGGCCGGATTGCCCACCCGAAGGGGGTGGGAAGGCTCCACCGGGAAACCCAGCAGGTACACCGCAGGACCAGCCGGACACGCAGGACCAGCAGAACACGCAGGACCCACCTCCCCACAGTCATCCGCCCACCATCGTTGACGCGGACAGGAGCGGTCATGCCCGCCAAGCACCACTCGTCACCACCCCGCCCAGGTACCACCACACCCACTCCGAAACCACCCCCCGCGCCGCGGTCCCGCCCCGCCGCGACGGCGGTGGGCCGCATCCCCGTCCTGGACGTCCGCCCGGTGGTCCAGCGGGGCCGCCGCCCCGCGAAGGCGGTCACCGGGGAGTCCTTCGAGATCTCGGCGACCGTGTTCCGTGAGGGGCACGACGCGGTCGCGGCGAACGTCGTCCTCACCGGTCCGGACGGCCGGCCAGGGCCGTGGACGCCGATGCGCGAGCTGGCCCCGGGCACCGACCGCTGGGGCGCCACGGTCACGGCCGGCGAGCCGGGCCTGTGGTCGTACACCGTGGAGGCGTGGGGCGACCCGGTCGCCACCTGGCGGCACCACGCGGAGATCAAGATCCCGGCGGGCATGGACACGGACCTGGTCCTGGAGGAGGGCGCGAGACTGTACGAGCGGGCCGCCGAAGGGGTGCCCGGGGACACGGACCGCGCGGTGCTGACGGCCGCCGCGGCGGCGCTGCGCGACGACGCGCGCCCTCCGGCGTCCCGGCTGGCGGCGGCGCTCACCCCGGAGGTGGACGCGGTCCTCGCCCGGCATCCGCTGCGGGATCTCGTCACGGCGTCCGATCCGCTGCCGTTGCTGGTGGAGCGGGAGCGGGCGCTGTTCGGTTCCTGGTACGAGTTCTTCCCCCGCTCGGAGGGCACGGTCGAGCAGCCGCACGGCACGTTCCGCACCGCGGCGCGGCGTCTTCCGGCGATCGCGGCGATGGGCTTCGACGTGGTCTACCTGCC
>NZ_JBVJSJ010000027.1:0-4468 GCF_055606745.1 Streptomyces sp. NPDC037054
TGGGAAGACGTCTTCCGCATGCTGCGCTCGATCGGTTACACCGGCCCGGTCTCGGTGGAGTGGGAGGACGCCGGCATGGACCGCCTCCAGGGCGCACCGGAGGCCCTCACCCGGCTGAAGGCCTACGACTTCGAACCGCCCACGGCATCCTTCGACGCCGCCTTCGGCAACTGATCCCCCCCACACCCTCACGGCCCCGGGATGACGGCGCATCCCGGCGTACGCACCCGCCTCGTACCACCGGTCCCCTTTCTGGAGGCATCCGTGCACGGGAACGACCCCACCACCCGCGCGTCAACCGGCTTCCCCCGACGACCCCCACACTTCCGCAAGGCGGTGGCGCTGCTCGGCGGCGCGCTCCTCGCGGGCACCTCCCTCACCCTGACCGCACCCGCGGCCGGCGCGGCCGCCACCGGCCCGGCCGCCTCCCGGCCGGACGGCGCCACGACCGGCACCGCCGACCGGAACGCCGCGGCGGACAAGAGGGTGCTGGTCTTCTCCAAGACGGCCGGCTTCCGGCACGACTCCATCCCCGAGGGCGTCGCCACGGTGCAACAGCTCGGCGACACGGGCGGCTTCACGGTCGACGCCACCGAGGACGCCGGCGCCTTCACCGCCGCCAACCTGCGGCGCTACGACGCGGTCGTCTTCCTGTCGACCACGGGCGACGTCCTCGACGCCGCCCAGCAGGCCGCCTTCGAGGGCTACGTCCGTCAGGGCGGCGGCTACGTCGGCGTCCACGCCGCCGCCGACACCGAGTACGACTGGGAGTTCTACGGCGGCCTCGCCGGCGCCTACTTCCAGTCGCACCCGGCGATCCAGCCCGCCACGGTGGACGTCGAGGACCGTGCCCACCCGGCGACCGCCGGGCTGGAGAAGACCTGGAACCGCACCGACGAGTGGTACAACTACCGCTCCAACCCGCGTGACCGGGCCCACGTCCTCGCCTCGCTCGACGAGTCGTCGTACACCGGCGGCACCATGCACGGCGACCACCCGATCGCCTGGTGCCAGGAGTATCAGGGCGGCCGCGCCTTCTACACCGGCGGCGGCCACACCAAGGAGTCCTACGCCGAACCGGACTTCCGACAGCATCTACTGGGCGGGATCCGGTATGCGATCGGCGATGTGCAGGCCGACTGCCGACCGGAGAACGGATACCGTCCACTGTTCGACGGCACCGCCGCCTCCCTCGACGGCTGGCGACAGGCCGGGCCGGGCTCCTTCGACCTGGCCGACGACGGCACCCTCACCACCACCGGCGGCATGGGCATGCTCTGGTACGCCGCCGAGAGCTTCGGCTCCTACTCGCTCAAGCTCGACTGGCGCATGGCCGGCGACGACAACTCCGGTGTCTTCGTGGGCTTCCCGCCCTCCGACGACCCGTGGTCGGCCGTGAACAACGGCTACGAGATCCAGATCGACGCCACCGACGTGCCCGAGAAGACGACCGGCTCCGTCTACGGCTTCCGCTCCGCCGACCTGAAGAAGCGCGACCGCGCGCTGAACCCGCCGGGGGAGTGGAACACGTACGAGATCCGCGTGGAGGGTGAACGCCTCCGCGTCCATCTCAACGGCGTGAAGATCAACGACTTCACCAACACCGACCCGGCCCGCTCCCTGGCCGACGGCCACATCGGCATCCAGAACCACGGAGCCGACGACCAGGTGTCCTTCCGGAACGTCCGCGTCAAGGAACTGCCCGCGCAGGGCGACTGAGCGACGGCGGGCGGAAGACGCCGGACTTCCGCCCGCCGTCTCCCCCTCGCGCCCGTGGCCGCGTGCGTCGAGCGCGGCCACGGGCCTCTTCGGGGTTCGCGTACGCCTGTTTCGCGTACGCCTGATTCGCGTACGACAGGTCCGCGCACGACAAGGAGGCTGCCCATGTCCGCGTCCCGTTCCGACGCCCGTGTCGGTGTCTGGCTGATCGGGGCCCGCGGCTCCGTCGCCACGACCGTCGTGGCGGGCCGCGCCGCGCTGGCCGCGGGCCTGCACCCGCCGACGGGGCTGGTGACCGAGACGCCCCTGTTCGCCGGCAGCGGCCTGCCCGCCCTGTCGCACCTCGTCCTAGGCGGCCACGACACCGTCGACTGCCCTCTGCCCAAACGTGCCGAGGCACTCGCCGCAGGAGGCGTTCTCCCGCCCGGCCTGCCCGAGGCCGTCCGGGCCGAACTGGCCGCCGCCGACCGCGAGATCCGCCCCGGCGGCCCGCTGCCCGGTGACACCCGCGACACCGGCGCACTCGTCTCCGCGTTCGCCGCGGACATCCAGGACTTCGTACGGCGCAACCGGCTCACCCGCGCGGTCGTGGTGAACGTCGCCTCCACCGAACCCGCCCCGGCCGGACCCGGACTCCCCGCCAGCTCCCTCTACGCGGCCGCCGCCCTGCGCGCCGGTTGCCCCTACGCCAACTTCACCCCCTCCACGGGCCTGCACCATCCCGCGCTGGCCCCGGCCGCCCAGGCGTCGGGACTGCCGTACGCGGGCCGCGACGGCAAGACCGGGCAGACGCTGCTGCGCGCGGTGCTCGGCCCGATGTTCACCCAGCGTGCCCTGGACGTCCGCGCCTGGTCCGGGACGAACCTGCTGGGCGGCGGCGACGGCGCGGCCCTGGCCGACCCGGCCGCCGCGGCGGCGAAGAACGCGGGCAAGGAACGCGTCCTCGCCGACACCCTCGGCACCACCCCCGAGGGCAAGGTGCACATCGACGACGTGCCCGCGCTCGGTGACTGGAAGACCGCATGGGACCACATCGCCTTCGACGGTTTCCTCGGCGCCCGCATGATCCTCCAGACCATCTGGCAGGGCTGCGACTCCGCCCTCGCCGCCCCCCTCGTCCTCGACCTCGCCCGCATCCTCGCCCGCGCCCACGAGGCGGGCCTGTCCGGCCCCGTCGGCGAACTCGGCTTCTACTTCAAGGACCCGGTGGGGGAGTCCCCGGCGGGCCTTTCGGAGCAGTACGCGGCACTGGCCGCCCTGGCGGACCGCCTGCGTGCCCCGGCAGCCGCCGACCGACCCCGCGCGACGGACGCGGCGGACCAGGCGGACGCCCCCGGACCAGGCGGATGCGGCGGCGGACCAGTCGAGCCCTGAAACCCGGCACCTTCCCGCCCACCGACCCCGAGGAGTTCCCGCCATGAGCCGCTTCTCCCACACCGATCCCGAACTCACCCACCGCCTCAGCAGGCGAGGCATGCTCGGCGTGGCGGCCGGCGCCACCGCGGCCGCCCTGCTCGGCGCGGCATCCCCCGCGACGGCCGCCAACGCCGCCCCGCCCGCCGCGACTTCCGCCGCGTCCGGCGCCGCCCGTCGGGGCCGTCCCGTCCTGCCGCCCGGACGGCTCGGCATCCAGCTCTACAGCCTCCGCGACAAGGTCTCCACCCTCGGCTTCGCGCCCGTCTTCGCCGAACTCGCCAAGCACGGCTACGACGAGATCGAGTTCGCCGGATACACCCAGGGCTCGGCCGGCCCCATCACCCTCGCCCAACTCAAGCGCCTCGCACGGGATCACGGCCTGAACCCCATCGGCAGCCACGTCGGCTACTACGCCGACGACCCGAACGCCTACGCCTTCGCGCAGAACCTCACCAAGGTCCTCGACGACGCAGAGGCCCTCGGCCTCAAGCACATCGGCACCGCCGCGGGACCGTTCCGCTACGGCTCGACCGTGGACGCCTGGAAGCGCGCCGCCGACGACTTCAACACCTACGGCGCGGCGGCGAAGGCACGCGGCATGAAGTTCTACCAGCACAACCACTCCGAGGAGTTCTCCTTCGCCTCCGACGACCCCGGGGTGCGCCTGTACGACGTCCTCCTCGCCGAGACCGACCCGGACCTCGTCCACCTGGAGATGGACATCTACTGGGCGTACGTCGGCCAGTTCCGCTTCTCCAAGCGGCCCGACGGCACGCCGGCGCCGTTCGAGCCGCTCGACTACGTCCTCGAACAGCCCCACCGCTACCCGCTGTTCCACGTCAAGGACGGCAAGAGCGACCCCTCGGACCCGTACGGCTACCGCATGACGGACGTCGGTGACGGCGACATCGATTACCAGCGGTTCATCTCCGGCGTGACTCGGCTGCGCGGCGAACGCCTCGCCCACCACTGGCAGGCCGAACACGACGACCCGGTCGAGTCGTTCACCTTCGCCCGCCGCTCCAGCGAGCACCTGCACTCGCTGCGTGAGGACCGCTGACGGCCGGCACAGACCCGAGGAGGGCCCTTCCCGCAGGCCGGGAAGGGCCCTCCTCGTCGGGGCACGGGTGTCATGCCCTCATGTCTTGCTGCCTACTGAACTCCTGAACTCCTGCACTCCTGGCGTCAAGCCGTTTCCTCACCGAGCGGCTGCGGGTTGGGCGTGATGCGCTTCGCCCTGGGCCGCCCGGGTGGGTGGAGGAAGAGGGCGACGAGGCCGGCGAAGATGGAGATGGAGCCGGCGAGGACGAAGGCGCCCGCGTAGTCCCAGGTG
>NZ_JBVJSJ010000028.1:0-3462 GCF_055606745.1 Streptomyces sp. NPDC037054
AGTTCTCAAGGAACGGACGCTTCCTTTGTACTCACCCTCTCGGGCTTTCCTCCGGGCGCTTCCCTTCGGTCTTGCGTTTCCGACTCTATCAGATCTTTCCGATCCGATTTCCTCGGTGCTTTCCAGGTGCCCGCTTTCGCGTTTCCCTTTCCGGCGGACCCGACTTTATCAGAAGTTTCAGGGCGGACTGACCGGCCTTCGCTTTCCGAATCATCGGGAGGGGCTTCTCCGGAATCGAAGTTCCGAGAAGCAGACAGATTGCTCGCTGTCGCCGGATCGGGCTCAACCCATCTCCAGGCAACTGTTCGAATCTACCTCCCCGGTCTCACCGTGTCAACGGCGTTTCCGGGGCGAAGAGGAGACTAGCAGCTCCGCGGACCTGTCCGCACATCAGGCAGCCGTGGGCACACTCGCGCTGCGTTCGGCCGCGTCGACGTCGCCCGTCTCACCGCTGCGAGCCGCGCGTCCGCCGAGTACGTAGACGTAGGCGAGGAAGGCCAGTTCGGCGAGGACGCCGATCGCGATGCGGGCCCAGGTGGGCAGGCCGGACGGGGTGACGAAGCCTTCGATCGCGCCGGAGACGAACAGGACCAGGGCGAGGCCGATGGCCATGCCGATGGCCGCGCGGCCTTCCTCGGCGAGGGCGGCGCGGCGGGTGCGCGGGCCCGGGTCGATGAGAGTCCAGCCCAGGCGCAGCCCCGTGCCGGCGGCCACGAAGACGGCGGTCAGTTCCAGGAGGCCGTGCGGGATGACGAGCCCGAGGAAGGTGTCGAGGCGGCCGGCCTCCGACATCAGGCCGATGCCGACGCCGAGGTTCAGCATGTTCTGGAAGAGGATCCAGAGGACCGGGAGCCCGAGGAAGACGCCGAGGATCAGGCAGAGGGCGGCGGCCCAGGCGTTGTTCGTCCAGACCTGTGCGGCGAACGAGGCCGCCGGGTGACTGGAGTAGTAGGTCTCGTACTGGCCGCCGGGGCGGGTCAGCTCCCGGAGTTCGCTGGGTGCCGCGATGGTGGCCTGTACCTCGGGGTGCGTACCGATCCACCAGCCGAGGAGCGCCGCGACCAGGGTGGACAGGAGTGCCGTGGGTGCCCACCAGTGGCGCGACCGGTAGACCGCTGCGGGGAAGCCGTGGGTGAGGAAGCGGGTGACGTCTCGCCATGAGGCGCGGCGCGTGCCCGTGACGGCGCTACGCGCGCGTGCGACCAGCTGGCTGAGCCGGCCCGTCAGTTGCGGGTCGGGGGCGCTGGACTGGATCAGGGACAGGTGGGTGGCGGTGCGCTGGTACAGGGCGACGAGTTCGTCGGCCTCGGCTCCTGTGAGGCGGCGCCGTCGGGCGAGCAGCGCGTCGAGGCGGTCCCACTCCGCTCGGTGGGCGGAGACGAAGACGTCGAGGTCCATCGGTGTGCCTGCTCCTGGGCTGCTCGTCGGCGGCTCGTCATGGGTCAGCTTGTCGTACTGGGGCGCGATGTGCCCTCAGCTTGGCAGACTGGCCGTGTTCGGGGCAGGTCAGGGGAAGGGCGGCAGGCGTGAGTGAGCTGGTGACGGGCGAGGCGGTGGCGCTGGAGTTGCGCCCCGCGAGGCTGCCCAGCAGGGCGTTGGCCGTGCTGCTGGATCTGGCGGTGGCCGTGGTCGTGTACATCGGCGTGACGCTCCTCCTCGTGGCCGCGACCGCTTCGCTGGACGAGGCGGCGCAGACCGCGCTGTCGCTCGCGACGTTCGTGTTGCTGCTGGTGGGCGGGCCGATCGCGGTTGAGACGCTGAGTCATGGGCGGTCGCTCGGCAAGATGGCGTGCGGGCTGCGGGTGGTGCGGGACGACGGCGGACCGATCCGGTTCCGGCACGCGCTGGTGCGCGGCCTGATCGGGGTGATCGAGATCCTGATGACGTTCGGCGTCGTCGCCTGCATCGCCTCGCTCGTGTCGGAGCGCGGTCGGCGGGTCGGCGACGTCTTCGCGGGGACGCTCGTCGTGCGGGAGCGGATACCCGTGGCGCGGGCGGGTTTCGTGCCGCCGCCCCCGCCGTGGCTGGCCGGGCGGTTCGCGGAGCTCGACCTGTCGGCGGTGCCCGACGACCTGTGGCTCGCCGTACGTCAGTACCTGACGCGGATGCAGCAGCTCGATCCGCAGGTCGGCCAGGCCATGGCGCAGCGGCTGGCGACCGATCTCGCGGCGTGTACCGGCACTCCCCCGCCGCCCGGGGTTCCGGCCGGGGCGTATTTGGCGGCAGTGGTGCGGGAACGTCAGGCGCGTGAGGCTCGGCGGGCCTTCGGGAACGGTCAGGGCGGGCACGCCCCTGCCGCGAACGGTCCGGGCGGGTATGCCCCTGCTGGGTACGCGTCGGTGCCCCCGTCGGCGTACGCGCCGCCGTACGCGGGGCAGGCCGCAGAGCAGGTGTCCCCTCCGGCTGCCCCTCAGCCGGTGCAGTCCGCACAACCCACGCCACCCCCGTCGGCCGCGTCCGACGTGCCGCCCGCGGACGCCCAGCCCGTCGAGCGGCGCCCGTCGACCGGGTTCGTGCCGCCCGCCTGAGCCGCCTGCCGGGTCGCTCGTGAGGCTGGCCGGCCGACTGCCGTCAGGGGAAGACGGACGGCGGTGACTCCAGGTCCTCCAACTCGATGCCCGGTGCCGCGAGGACCACGTCGCCGGCGATGTGGACCGAGTGCTGCTCGCCCGTGTCCAGGGCTGTGACCTGGTATTCGTCCACCATCAGGGGGCCGTTGTCAGTGGCGTGTGCTTCGCTGTCGACCAGTGCCCAGGACTGGTCCACGGTGCGCGGGGCGAGGACCGGATCCGTGAAGGCGACGAGGCGGACGCGGGTGGCGGACCCGGAGGGGGTGAGGCGCAGGAGACGGCTGGTGGCGACGAGGAACGCGGGGGACGTGCCGGTGAAGGCGTGGGCGCGCACATTGCCTTCGGTGGCCTCGGTCCCGGTGGGGTCGGTGCGGACCCAGGTGACGCCGTCGATGGCGGCGCCGCGCACCTGCCAGCTCGCCGCGTGAAGTTCGAGGCGGATGGGGCGGCCGAGTTCGTCGAGAGTCAGGTCGACGGAGCCGCGGTGATCGCCGGACGGGGCGGTCAGCTGGGAGACGTAGCGCCAGCCCGAGGGGCCGACGGCGCACTGGAAGTGCTCTTCTGCGAGGGGGGTGTGATCGTGCGGATCGTGGAGCGAATAACGGCCGCGGGGCATCGAGGTCCTGGGTCTTGACGGGCTGGTCCGGGCAGTGGGAGCCACTGGCGGCCTGGGAGCAAAGGGGCAGGCCCCCGGCACGGGGGTGCGGGGGCCTGCCTCTGAGGAACGTGCCGCTGAGAGGCGCGTCCGTACCTGGCGGCACGGACGCGCTCACCGCTGGCTTGTGAGCCGCGGCGGGGCTCAGTAGCGGTAGTGGTCCGGCTTGTACGGGCCCTCGACCTCGACGCCGATGTACTCGGCCTGCTCGGGGCGGAGCGTGGTCAGCTTCACGCC
>NZ_JBVJSJ010000029.1:0-3059 GCF_055606745.1 Streptomyces sp. NPDC037054
ACCCAAAAACACCCACTGACCAGCCCCGTAACACCAACCCCTGGACCAGCGCGACCGACTCTCACCACCACCGACACCAACCCGAGAGATCGCACAAGGGCAGTCCTTCCACGGCGCCCACTGCCACTTCGACGCCCAGACCGGTGATGTCGACACCCGCCCGAGCAACGACCTGCATCACCCGGATCCCGGACACATCGTCTCCCGACAGCAGCACGGCCGGCCGCCGCTCGTCGAACTCCACCCACCAGACTTCGCCACGTTGCACGTGTCCTCCTGATGCAGAACGGCGGGCGGACGCTGCGCGACCCCGACGCGCTGTGGAGACGGGTGCGGCCACCCGTTGATCATCGGTGCGTGACGTGAGGTCGCCCATCAGCGCATCCTGGCACACCACTGGAAAGCCCAAGAGACTTGGGGCAACCGCTTAGACAGCGCTTCTTAACAGCTACCAGCTCGCCTCGCGCTCCGAGTTCGTCGAACGTCACGCGGTAGAGCCTGGCCCACACCCGGTATCGCGGCGATCACACGACGGGTCGCGATGCGCGATCGACCAATCGACTCGGTCGGTGTGCGGTGCCAAATGGGGGGTTCACCAAGACGGTCATCACCGTGGTCGCGGGTCTCGGGGTCGGCCTGGCCGGGGCCGTCGCGGACGGCACCTGTGGCGTCGGCGCGGAAGCAGCCGCCGACCAGGCCCTGCACCTCACCGCGCCGGACTGCACGGCCACCTGCGTGGTCCTAGCCGGGTGGACCGCGACGCGCAGGCGGCGACGGGAGACGTCTCGCCTCAAGGGATACGAGGGCGGACCCGACCGGAAACGGTGCCGTCGTTGACTCGCAGACCTTCTCCGGGGCAGATCCGCGCCGCGTTCGGGTTCGTAGGCCGGTCAACGCGGTTCAGGGACGGTGCGGCGGGGCCGAACCCGTCGTCGCAACTGCTCCGCGGAACGTCTGGGAACGTGGGAACACCTCTCGCCGAGGTCGTGACCCTCGGCGAGAGCGGCATCGGCTGCTGGGGCCCGGTGGACGGCGCCGCACTCGTGGCTCCCAGCCCCGGAGCCTGGTGGTTACTGCGGAACCGCTGACGCGGGCCCACCCCCGCCCCCGCTCAAGGCACCTGAGCAGCGGTCATCGCGGGCCCCGCGGGTCCTGTGGAGCCTGTGGAGCCTGTGGTGCCTTGCGGCTGCCCTTTGCACTCATGGCGCGGATCGGGCCGATCAGGGCCCGGTAGACGGGACGCACGACCCGGCCGGGAAGGTAACGGTGCCGTTCCTCCTGCCAGACCCTCGCCCTGTGGTGCGACGCGAGGGGCGACCACCGGTCGGGGTCCGGGGGCTGGGAGGTGTGGAACTCGATGCGGCAGAGGTGCTTCGTGCTGACGAAGCCGTACTGGCGGGGGCTGACCAGCCGTACCGGGGCGCCGTGGTCACTGTCGAGGGGCTGCCCGTCAAGGCGGTCGGCGATGAGGACGTCGTCGGCCAGGGCGTCCTCGAGCACCACGAGCGACCGGTAGCCGTCCAGTCCCTCGAAGACGACGTGACTGACTGGCGCGTCCGCCTCGACCAGCGGTTCGACTCGCGTGCGGTAGAGGGCCGAGAACGGGACCCCCTCCCACCGCAGGCCTGTCGCCGACCAGCCGGCGACGCAGTGGAAGTCGGCCTCCAGCTCCTGCCGGGGCAGTTCGGCGAGGTCGGTCATGGACAGGGTGACGGTCTCGGTCAGCGCTCCGCCGATGGCGATCACCGGGTCGGCGGGGACGGGCGGAGGCGGCCGGTGGAGGTGGGTGCCGAAGCGCGGGAATCCGTCGACGGCACGTTGGCCCGGGGGAAGCGTCATGTCGATCCTCGATTGAGCGTGTTCCGCAAGGCGTTGCTCGGTTTGCCCACATCACGTGTGTGCGGCGCGGGCGCGCCACGCGGAACTACCATGACACCCCAATCCGCACAAGGCTGCATGAAGGCGACAGTACGGTGATCCGCGCGGTGCCGTACAGATGGTCGAGGAGTGATCTGCACCATGGCCATCTCCGGTGTGTCGCACGGAAGTTGAGTCCCCTGCGGACCTTGTCCCCGCGCATGCCGCCGACTGGTCGGGGAAGGACCCGTTCGGCCGCGGATGTATGCGGGAGCGGTGCGCGCGGGTCTGGTGGGAAGGCCGAATTTCGCTCTGCCCGGTCCCGGCCGTGCAGTCGCAGAAGGAGCCCTCGGTGGCGGAGCGAAGTCTTCGTGAGAACAACGGCAACCGAGCACCCGGCGCCCGCGATCTCAAGGCGCTGGCCACAGCCACAGCCACAGCCGGAGAAGAGCACGGCAAGGTCCGGGAGGTGGCGCCGGACAGGCCTTAGCCTGACCCGCATGGAGGAGCTCAACGGGGTGGAAGTCGTCGCGTTCCCGGATGCGGGGGCCTTCGAGGAGTGGCTGGCCGAGCACCACTCCCGTCACGAGGGCGTGTGGGTCAAGGTGGCGAAGAAGGCGTCGGGCATCCCGTCGGTCACGGACGACGAACTGGTCGACGTGGGGCTGTGCTGGGGCTGGATCTCCGGGCAGCGCCGGAGGCTGGACGACCGGTATTACCTGCAGAAGTACGGGCCTCGTCGGCCGAGGAGCCTGTGGTCGCGGGTGAACGTCGACAAGGTCGCGGCCCTGGCGGCGGCGGGCAGGATGAGAGAGCCCGGTCTCGCCGAAGTCCGTAGAGCTCAGGAGGACGGCCGCTGGGACCGGGCGTACGCGCCTCAAGCGACAGCCGCTGTCCCGGACGACCTTGCCGCGGCGTTGGCGGCGAACCCGGCGGCGCGTACCGCGTTCGACGCGCTGGACCGCACTGCCCGCTACCTTGTGATGCTCCCACTGCTCCAAGCCGCGACACCGGAAACTCGGCGGACGCGGCTGGAGCGGGCGGTGCGGGACCTGGCGGAGGCGCGGGAAGGCTCGTGACGGAGGCACCGTCCCTCGGAGCGGCGCCCTAGTACTGCAACGGTCTTTGCCGTGACTGCTGGCCAGCTCAGTCGTTGGTGTGGTTATGGGTGGGGACCTTGCTGGTGTCATGCTGTGGGCCGG
>NZ_JBVJSJ010000030.1:0-2273 GCF_055606745.1 Streptomyces sp. NPDC037054
AGAACACCCGCCATCACTCTCGCCGCATGACCACCCCCAACACCCGCACACCAGGCACCACGTCCTTGACGAAGGACATAGAGACACCCCCCCGGCGGCTCGGCGCCCGCATCGCCCACCCGTGGCTCTGGTCGCACGCTGACGGTGTACAGAGGGCGGCCGGGGGCCGAGTCGGCAGAGCCGGACTGTGGGTGGGTCCGGTCCCGTGGTCGTACGGCCGTCGTCGTAGAGGGCTCAGCAGGGACCACTGCCCTGACCAAGGACGTGAGCGAGTATTTCAAGATCGACTACGTGCCGGAGCTGCCGGACGAGGCCCTCGACCTGGCGATCGAGCAGGCAGGGTCGGTCACCGCGCCCATGACGCAGCTCGCCGACACTGCCTGACCGACTGGAAACATCAACACCGGCCTGTTGCCCTGCGCCGGCCCTGCGACACGGGGGAGGCCGAGTCGTTGTTCACCAGACGGTCGCACCTCCGGTGCTGGCGGCGGACGCGGGGCGCGCGCCCGGTGGCGGCCGTGGCGGGGGACGCGTCCGGCGGCGGTCGCGTGACCGGTGCGTGGTCGCGGACTCAGGCCGGCGGACCACCGTCCGAGGCCGCCTGGTCGGGCCCGGCCGCCGGTGCCGAGCAGTCCCGCCGCCGAGAACGGCTCCGCCGCCGCGAGAGCCCGTGGCCTTGATGCCGGCAGCGGCCATGCCGGGCGTTATGAAGGTCATGCCCGGTTCTACCACCCGGCGGTCCCGGCGCTGGCCGGGACGCCGCAGCAGCCGAACAAGGCGAGCCGTTCCGTAGACGGTGCTGGTCAGGTTGCGCAGCAGCGTCAGGGCATCGCTGTCGGGTGCAGCCGCCAGGTCGGTCAGATATTGAAGCAGATGGAACAGCACAACGGCCTCCGGGACGTCGACGGACGGTTCTCGCCCCTTGCCGAGTCCGGGAGGCCGCCAGAGTGCAGCGGCGCCCGAGGTGTTCCGAATGAGTACGAGGGCTCTTCTGTTCAGGATGAGCCATCAGTTTCCTGGAGCGTTCATCACCGCCCACCAGCGCAGACGGAAAGCGTCTTTGAAACATAGGCCGATACGCCCTCTACGCTGCCGCGAATGGCACGCACATGGACAAGACTGCACGAACACCTCGGATGCCCGCCTGGTCCTCTCATTTTCGACATGGTCCGCCAGGCCGCGGCAGACGACTTGGAGGAGTCCGACGACCTGGACTGGAAGGAGATGCTTCCCCAGCCGCCCCGGGACGGCCGGTGGAACGAGTTCGCCAAGGACGTCGCCGCCATGGCAAACACCCGCTGCGGGCTGATCATCTTCGGGTTCAGGACAAGACGACCGTCCTGACGGGCATCGACCCCGACGAGGTCAACCGGCAGCAGTACGCCCAGTGGATCCGCAACCACGTCCAGCCCTACCTGGCGGACCTGGACATCTTTGAGCTGGCCGACGGCACGAAGACGGTCCTGGTCGTCGATGTGCCAGCCAGCGAGATGGCACCGCACTTCGTGTACGGCGGCGCAGCACGCGACAAGGAACAGCAGACCGCGGTCGTCCCCTACCGGGACAACGACCGCACCGCCTGGATGGCAGAGCACCAGATCGAGCGGGCCTACCGCGACCGCTTCGCCCGCGTCAGCCGGGCAGAGGAAGAAATCCAGCGTCACATCGACTTCACCACCCAGACCATCTCCGCGCACGCCTACGCGCCCTCGGCATGGTTCGTCGCGGTCTCCCGGCCTCAGCGGCCGCCTGCGGCGCGGTGCCTACACGATGAGCCGGGATCAGGCTCGGGACGCTCTGGAGGCCGCCAAGACACGAGCCCGCCTTCTGCACGCGAGAGAGCTGGTGCCAGGTCCTCTGATCGGGATGGGGCCGGACATCCGGCTCAACCCACGTCCCGGTCTGCGCCGCTGGGTGTGCAACAACCTCCAGTCACCCATGAACCGGGAGAGCATCACCGAGCTGCACTACGACGGCACTGTGGTGATGGCCGCCAACCTGTCCTTCACCCGAGAAGGGGGCGCAGAGCTTTCGGGAGAAGACAGCGTCCACCGTACATCCGAGCGCCTGGTGACGGCGTGCTGCTGCGATTTCATCGCCACCGCGCAGGAGCACCAGCGAAAGTTGCGCCTGGATAGCACTCTGCAACTGACTGCGCTGATCATCTCCCCGGACATGCCTAGTACTGCAACGGTGCTTGTTCTGAGTGCTGGGCAGTTTTCAGGGGCTGTGTCCGCGTCGTTTGTAGTGGCTGATGCGGGCTTGGTGCTGGC
>NZ_JBVJSJ010000032.1:0-1592 GCF_055606745.1 Streptomyces sp. NPDC037054
CTAAGGGCTGTCCCGTAACGGCTGGCCACGGCTGAGATGATCTTGCGGTGTCTGGTGTGATCACGGCGTCGGAGTCGTCTTGGATAGCCCCGTTTACCGGGCTGAGCCCGCGGGTGTTTGGCAAGCTGATGCGTCAGCTGCGGCGTGACGGCGGCGACGCAGGCCGCCGGGGCCGACCGTGGAGCCTGCCGCTGGAGGATCGGGTGCTGCTGGTCACGGCGTACTGGCGCACCAACCTGACTTTGCGCCAACTTGCCCCATTGTTCGGGATCTCGAAGTCGGCGGCCGATCGCATCATCGACCGCACCGGTCCGTTGTTGGCGCTGCAATCCAGGAAGCGGTTCCGCAGGGATACGGTGCTCATCGTCGACGGCACGTTGGTGCCCACTCGCGACCACAAGATCGCAGAGCAGTCGAAGAACTACCGCTACTCCACCAATCACCAAGTGGTCATCGACGCCGACACCCGCCTGGTCGTCGTGGTCGGCCAGCCCTTGCCCGGTAACCGCAACGACTGCCGGGCCTGGAGCGAGTCCGGTGCCAAGACCGCCGTCGGCACCACGACCACCATCGCCGACGGCGGCTACCGGGGAACAGGGCTGGTCATCCCACATCGCCGCCACGCGAAGGACGAGGAACTGCCTGCCTGGAAGCAGGCGCACAACAAGTCCCACAAGCAGGTCCGGGCCCGTGTCGAGCACGTCTTCGCCCGCATGAAGACGTGGAAGATCCTTCGCGACTGCCGGCTGAAAGGCGACGGCGTCCACCACGCGGTGCTCGGCATCGCCCACCTGCACAACCTCGCACTCACCGGATGACGGCGACGGTGTTCATCTCACGGACCGGTCTCCGCCGTTAGCCCGGGAGGCGTGTGGCGGGGCCATGGTCTGCCCGTGCGGTCGATTGCGGCGGCCCGCAGCAGCTCCAGCAGATGGCAGCCCGGGTATGTGCCGAACACGGGGAACTTCCACCGGTAGTAGCAGGACCAGTAGCTCACCACCCGGCGCTCGGTCCGCGCGAAGAACCCCGGATTCCGTGCGATGAAGTCCCCGTATGCCAGCCGCTGGGCAGACTGCTTGGAGGGCAGGTCGGAAAGGCCGTGTTGGATGGACTCCAGGATCTCCAAGACGTACTCGCCGGCCAACTGCACCACGAACGGCACCACCCACAGCTCGTCGGAACTGGCGATTTGCTCCAGGTGACGCTGGCGGACCAGCCCGTCGCAGTGCCGTGAGTACAGACAGTGCAGGATCGCCTGCTGCATCCCCGTCAGCGAGCACACCACGTCGACGGGCAGCTCGTCCTGATAGATCCGATACGGAATGGCGACGACTTCATCGCCCACGTACACCGAGAACGGCGACACAGGTGCGATCCGGGCCTCCGGCATGACCGCCAAGACCGCGCGAACGTCATTGGCAAGCTGGCGCGGGAACGCCGCAACCAGGTCACCGCTGGTCATCGCCATGGATCGAGGCTGCTGCATGGCGGAAGCATAAGGCGGGTCCGCTTGCCCCAGCCCTTCGCCTCCGCTGACAGAAGATCCCCCACCTCGTTTGTACCCAACCGAGCATTGCGGGACAGCTCTTAGA
>NZ_JBVJSJ010000033.1:0-1544 GCF_055606745.1 Streptomyces sp. NPDC037054
GGGGGGGTGTCTCTATGTCCTTCGTCAAGGACGTGGTGCCTGGTGTGCGGGTGTTGGGGGTGGTCATGCGGCGAGAGTGATGGCGGGTGTTCTGGACTCGTAGAAGGTGCCGTCGCGGAGCATGGCGAACAGGACGCTGATGCGTTGGCGGGCGAGTCGGAGGAGGGCCTGGGTGTGGGTCTTTCCGCGTGCTCTTTGCCGGTCGTAGTAGGTGCGGGAGGCCGGGTCGGCGTTCATGCAGGCGAAGGCGGAGAGGAACATCGCGCGTTTGAGCTGCCGGTTTCCGCCTCGGGGTGCGTGTTCGCCGTGGATCGAGGTCCCCGACGACTTCGTCGTCGGGGCGAGGCCGGCGTAAGAGGCGAGGTGGGCGGCACTGGGAAAGGCGGTCCCGTCTCCGACGGTGACCAGCAGGACTGCGGCGGTCCTGACTCCGACGCCCGGCATCGAGGTCAGGACCGGGTGAAGAGGGTGGGCCTCCAGCAGGGTGCTGATCTGGGCTTCGAGTGCTCGGCGCTGGTCGTGGACTGCGGCGAGCGAGGCGGCCAGGGACGGGATCACGATGTCGAGGGTGCCGGTTCCCGGGACCACGACGGTCTGTTCGTCGAGGGCGTCGAAGACGTCGTCGATTAGCCGCGTGGCCATGCGCGGGGCCTTGGGCCGGATGAGTTCGGCGAGTCTGCGGCGGCCGGCTTTCCGCAGGGCGGCCGGGGATCCGTAGCGCTCGAGGAGCCAGGTGACAGCCGGGTGGTCGAGCCGGGGCCCGAGCACGCGCTCGAGGCTGGGGTGGAACTGGGTGAGCAGGCCGCGTATCCGGTTGCTGGTGCGGGTGGCCTCGGCCGCGAGGTCCTGGTCGAAGCCGGTCAGCACGGTGAGTTCGGCGGTGATCTCGTCGGTCAGCTCCAGCGAGCGCAGCGTGTGAGGCATCGTCCGGGCCGCGTCGGCGATCACTGCCGCGTCCTTCGCGTCGGTTTTCGCCTCACCCGGATAGAGGTCGGCGATCCGCCGCATCGCGAGTCCGGGCAGGTAGGCGACCTCGCAGCCCGCGTCGCGGGCGACGGCCAGCGGCAGAGCCCCGATCGAGGCAGGCTGGTCCACGATCACCAGGACGGTGCCGAACTTGGCCTTGAGCTTGTCGAAGACGGCCCGCAGCCTGGGTTCGCTGTTGGGCATCGGCTTGTCGAAGACCTTCTTCCCGGCCGGGGTGAGTCCGTGACCGTGGTGAGCGGTCTTGCCGACGTCCATCCCGAGGAAGACGCCCACGCCTTCGATGTCGAACATCGCACCCTTTCCAGGTCGTTGACCGTGCCGGCCATGGCGGTGGCACCGTGCTCGCGCATCCACGTTATGCAGACCTGCCGCCCACGTCTGTGCCCGGCATTGCGCCGGACCGGGCGGTGGCCGGGTCTCTCATCAGCGTCTCCGACGGCACCCCACGGACCCGGCGACACCACCCCCCAGGTCATGCCTTCGACAGAGGGGACACAGTCATACCGGGCCCGGAGGCCAGCAGCCCCATTGCAGGACCGCGAAGAACATAACGGGGG
>NZ_JBVJSJ010000034.1:0-1511 GCF_055606745.1 Streptomyces sp. NPDC037054
CCGGCTATGCCGCAGGCCATGAAGCGGTGCACGGGGTGGTCGTGCAGCGCCATCTCGATGCGCTCGTAGGCGTACTTGTCGTGCATGTAGTGGATGACGTTGAGCGTGTTGACGTACGTCTGCGCCAGCCAGTCCAGCGTCCGGTCGTAGGCCGCCGACAGTTCGTCGTAGTCGAGGTACTCGCCGGTCAGCGACGGCGCGGCGGGGGCGATCTGCTCGCCGGTCATCTCGTCCCGGCCGCCGTTGACCGCGTACAGCAGCGCCTTGGCCAGGTTGACCCGGGCCCCGAAGAACTGCATCTGCTTACCCACCGCCATGGCGGAGACACAGCAGGCGATCGCCGTGTCGTCCCCGGTGCGCGGGCGCATCAGGTCGTCGGACTCGTACTGCACGGCGCTGGTGTCGATGGAGACCTGCGCGCAGAACTCCTTGAAGCCGTCCGGCAGCCTCGGCGACCACAGCACGGTCAGGTTCGGCTCCGGTGCCGGGCCGAGGTTGTACAGGGTCTGCAGGAAGCGGAAGGAGGTGCGGGTCACCAGCGGCCGGCCGTCGGTGCCGATGCCGCCGATGGACTCCGTCACCCAGGTCGGGTCGCCGGAGAACAGGGCGTCGTACTCGGGGGTGCGCAGGAACCGTACGATCCGCAGCTTGATCACGAAGTCGTCGATCAGCTCCTGGGCGCGCGTCTCGTCGATGGTGCCCTCGTCGAGGTCCCGCTGGAGGTAGACGTCCAGGAACGTGGAGGTGCGGCCCAGCGACATCGCTGCGCCGTTCTGCTCCTTCACCGCCGCCAGATAGCCGAGGTAGAGCCATTGGACGGCCTCGCGGGCGGTGGCGGCCGGGCGGGAGACGTCGCAGCCGTAGGAGGCGGCCATCTCCGTCAGCTCGCCCAGCGCGCGGATCTGCTCGGCCAGTTCCTCACGGTCCCGGATGACGTCCGGGCTGGAGGGCCGCGCGTCCAGCAGGGCCCGTTCGGCCCGCTTGGCCGCGACGAGCCGGTCGGTGCCGTAGAGGGCCACGCGCCGGTAGTCGCCGATGATCCGGCCGCGGCCGTAGGCGTCCGGCAGACCGGTGATGATCCCGGCCTTGCGGGCGGCGCGCATCTCAGGGGTGTAGGCGTCGAACACACCGTCGTTGTGGGTCCTGCGGTAGGTGCCGAACACCTTGGTCACGAAGGGGTCGGCCTCGTAGCCGTAGGCCCGCAGCCCGTTCTCCACCATCCGCAGGCCGCCGTTCGGCATGATCGCCCGCTTGAGCGGAGCGTCGGTCTGCAGGCCCACGATCAATTCGCGGTCCCGGTCGATCCAGCCGGGAGCGTGCGAGGTGATCGTGGAGGGGGTGGCGGTGTCGACGTCGTAGACGCCCTTCGCGCGCTCCTCCGGGAACAGCGCGCTGACCTTCTCCCAGACGGCGCGCGTGCGGTCCGTGGGCCCGGCCAGGAAGGCCGGACCGCCCTCGTAGGGCGTGTAGTTGGCCTGGATGAAGTCGCGCACGTCGATGCGCTCACGCCA
>NZ_JBVJSJ010000035.1:0-1425 GCF_055606745.1 Streptomyces sp. NPDC037054
TGCGGATCGCCATCAGGCCCGGCATCTCGTGCTCGGCGAGGGTGATCTCCTTGCGGCCGAACTCGGCCAGGGACAGGTCGGCGACCTTGAAGTCCGTGAAGTCAGCGGACACTGGGGCTCCTTGAGGTCTGGATGTTGCGGTGGATGTCGAGCGCGGCGCTGGACCGGTTGAGCGTGATGTAGTGCAGCCCCGGGGCTCCCTCGGCCAGCAGACGCTCGGCCATGGCGGTTGCGTACTCGACGCCGATGCGGTGCCCCGACGCGGGGTCGTCCCGGGCGGCGTCGAGACGGTGTGCCAGATCCTCCGGGAAGGCGGCGCCGCTGAGTTCGGCGAAGCGGCGAATCTGCCGCACGTCGGTGGCCGGCATGATCTCCGGAATGATCGGAGTGTTGCATCCGGCGCCCGCCACCCGGTCGCGGAACCGGAGGTAGTCCTCCACGTGGAAGAACATCTGGGTGATGGCGTAATCAGCGCCTGCCTTGCACTTGGCGATGAAGTGCCGCAGGTCGGTCTGGGAGTCCGGTGACCTCGGGTGTCCTTCGGGAAACGCCGCCACACCGATGGTGAAGTCGCCCAACGAGCGGACGAGTTCGACCAGTTGGTAGGCATGGGCGAAGCCGTCCGGGTGCGGGATCCACGCACCTCGCGGGTCACCCGGTGGGTCGCCACGCAACACCAGGACGTCGCGGATACCGGCGTCGGCGTAGGAGCCGACGATGTGCCGCAGCTCGGCGACCGAGTGGTCGACAGCGGTGAGATGGGCGACCGGACGCAGCGTGGTCTGTGCGGCGATGCACCGGGTGACGGCGATGGTGCGGTCCCGGGAGGACCCCCCGGCGCCGTACGTCACGGAAACGAAGTCGGGCCGCAGCGCCTCCACCCGCCGGATCGCGTCCCAGAGGGCGCGCTCACCGTTCGCCGTCTTCGGTGGGAAGAACTCGAAGGAGAAGGTCGTCCTGGTGGCCGTCCCGGCGGTCGTCATGTGCGGCCTCCCGCGTTGAAGTAGCTCGCCTCGGGGTGGTGCACGACGATCGCGTCGGTGGACTGCTCGGGATGGAGCTGGAACTCCTCGGAGAGCCGCACGCCGATGCGCTCCGGCTCCAGCAGGTCCGCGATCTTCGCCCGGTCCTCCAGGTCGGGGCAGGCCGGATAGCCGAGCGAGTAGCGGCAGCCCTGGTACTGGGTGCGGAGCATCGCGCCCAGGTCTGCCGGGTCGTGCGCGCCGATGCCGAGTTCCGCCCGGACCCGAGCGTGCCAGTACTCGGCGAGTGCCTCGGCCAACTGCACGGACAATCCGTGCAGTTCGAGGTAGTCGCGGTAGGCGTCGGTCTCGAACAGCCGGGCGGTCTCCTCGCCGATGCGGGAGCCGACGGTGACGACCTGGAGGCCGACGACGTCGGTCTCGCCGGACTCCTCCGGGCGGA
>NZ_JBVJSJ010000036.1:0-1409 GCF_055606745.1 Streptomyces sp. NPDC037054
CCTAGTACTGCAACGGTGCTTGTTCTGAGTGCTGGGCAGTTTTCAGGGGCTGTGTCCGCGTCGTTTGTAGTGGCTGATGCGGGCTTGGTGCTGGCGTCGTCGGCGCCAGGTTGACCAGTGCAGGATGTGGTCGACTGGGGTGGGGCGGCGGTTGGCGAGGCGGGTGATCAGGCGTCGGATTTCGGCGAGGCTGAAGTGGATGAGCTGGGAGGATCCGTTTCTGCTTTCTCCGTGTCCAGCTCCCGGGCCCGCAGAACGGTCAGGCAGGCGTGGGCGGCCATGGCCAGGGTCATGTGGCGGTGCCAGCCGGGATAGCGGCGGACCTGGTAGTCGTCCAGGCCGCATTCCTGCTTCGCGGTCTGGAAGCATTCCTCCACCGCCCAGCGGCTGCCCGCGATGCGGATCAGCTCGTCCAGCGTGGTCCCGGCGGGACAGTAGGCGATGTAGTAGGAGATCTCCTCGGGCCTGCTCACGCTGCGGCGGGCGAGGACCCAGTGCCGGCGGTCCTCGCGGTGCCAGGGCCGCACCTCGACGCGGGCCCAGTCGTAGATCCGCCGGCCGTGAGCTCCTTCGCCGCAGGAACGGCGTTTCCACTTCTGCCGCGGCAGGCCGGGAAACAGATCGTGGACGGGGTGATCGACGGACCATCGGGTGACAACCGTGTCGTGCCGGGTGGTGGCCATGACGTGGAAGACGTCCGCCTGCTCCAGCTCGAACCGCCAGCCCTTGCTGAAGCCGTAGGCGGCATCGGCCGTCACCCAGCCAAACGGAATCTTCTCGGCGATGGCCCTGCGGACCATCGCCTTGGCCATGGCCACCTTCGTCTCGAAGCCGACCGTGTCGTCGATGCCCGCCCGCCGGCACCGTTCCCGGTCGTCCGTCCAGGACGTGGGCAGATACAACCGCCGGTCGATCAGCGTGCGTCCGCGATCTGTGGCGTAGGCGAGGAACACGCCGATCTGGCAGTTCTCGGTGCGGCCCGCGGTGCCGGAGTACTGCCGCTGCACACCGGCCGAACGGACGCCCTTCTTCAGGAAACCGGTGTCATCGACGATCAGGACGGCATCCCGGTCTCCGAGGTGTTCGACGACGTAGTCGCGCACATCGTCCAGGACCTCATCAGCATCCCACTCGATCCGGTTCAGCAGCCGGTGGATGCGATCGGGACCCGCGTGCCCGGCCTCCTCCGCCAGCGTCCAGCCGTTCTTGCGCTGCAAGGGAGCGATCAGCCCACGCATGTAAGCCAGCGCCGACTGACGCGGCTCCTCCCGGTTGAACCGGTGCACGAACCGCTCATGCAGAGCGTCCAGTTCACCGGCCCACAGCATGACACCAGCAAGGTCCCCACCCATAACCACACCAACGACTGAGCTGGCCAGCAGTCACGGCAAAGACCGTTGCAGTACTAG
>NZ_JBVJSJ010000037.1:0-1219 GCF_055606745.1 Streptomyces sp. NPDC037054
GAATACCTCGACTCGGAGAAGTACCAGCTCAAACCCCGCGACTGGGCCACCGCCGAACGCGAGGGCCGCACCATCGCCCCCCTCATCACCCGGCTCAACGAAGTCCGGCGCGACCATCCGGCGCTGCGCCGGATCCGCAACATCCGCTTCCACCGCACGGACAACGACGCGCTGATCGCGTACAGCAAGCGCGAGGGTTCGGACGTCGTGCTGGTGGTCGTCAACCTCGATCCGCACCACACGCAGGAGGCCACGATCTCACTGGACATGCCGCAGCTCGGCCTGGACTGGCACGCGTCCACGCCGGTGCACGACGAACTGACGGGTGAGACCTATCACTGGGGCAGGACCAACTACGTGCGCCTCGAGCCCGGCCGGGCGCCCGCGCACGTCTTCCACGTCCGGCGGTCGTCGGCCGCGGCGCTGAACGGAGGGTCGGGTACGTCATGACTGTCAACGAGCCGGTGCCGGACACCTTCGAGGACACCCCGGCCAGGGACCGGGATCCCGAGTGGTTCAAGCGTGCTGTTTTCTATGAAGTGCTGGTCCGTTCCTTCCAGGACAGCAACGGTGACGGTGTCGGAGACCTCAAGGGCCTGACGGCCAAACTCGACTACCTCCAGTGGCTCGGCGTCGACTGCCTGTGGCTGCCGCCGTTCTTCAAGTCCCCCCTCAGGGACGGCGGTTACGACGTCTCCGACTACACCGCCGTGCTGCCCGAGTTCGGCGACCTCGCCGACTTCGTGGACTTCGTCGACGCCGCCCACCAGCGCGGCATGCGCGTGATCATCGACTTCGTCATGAACCACACCAGCGACCAGCACCCCTGGTTCCAGGAGTCGAGGCGCGACCCCGACGGGCCGTACGGCGACTTCTACGTGTGGGCGGACGACGACAAGGGCTACCCGGACGCGCGGATCATCTTCGTCGACACCGAGCCGTCCAACTGGACCTACGACCCGGTGCGCGGCCAGTACTTCTTCCACCGCTTCTTCTCCCACCAGCCGGACCTGAACTACGAGAACCCGCGGGTGCAGGAGGAAATCCTCGCCGCGCTGAAGTTCTGGCTGGACCTCGGGATCGACGGCTACCGGCTCGACGCCGTGCCCTACCTGTACGCGGCCGAGGGCACCAACTGCGAGAACCTGCCCGCCACCCACGACTTCCTGAAGCGGGTCCGCAAGGAGATCGACGCGCAGTACCCGGACACGGTGCTGCT
>NZ_JBVJSJ010000038.1:0-1216 GCF_055606745.1 Streptomyces sp. NPDC037054
GAATACCTCGACTCGGAGAAGTACCAGCTCAAACCCCGCGACTGGGCCACCGCCGAACGCGAGGGCCGCACCATCGCCCCCCTCATCACCCGGCTGAACACGATCAGGCGGGAGAACCCGGCGCTGCGGCAGTTGCGCGACCTGCACTTCCACCACGCGGACCAGGACGCGGTGATCGCGTACTCGAAGCGAGCGGGGTCGAACACGGTTCTCGTGGTCGCGAACCTCGACCCGCACCACACCCAGGAGGCCACGGTCTCGTTGGACATGCCGCAACTCGGCCTGGACTGGCACGAGTCGGTGCCGGTGAGGGACGAGCTCACCGGCGAGACCTACCACTGGGGCAGGGCCAACTACGTGCGTCTCGAACCGGGCCGGCGGCCCGCGCACGTCTTCACGGTCCTGCGACCGTCCACCCCGCAGATCGGAGGGTCACCCACACGATGATCGTCAACGAACCCGTTCCGGACACCTTCGAGGACACCCCGGCAAAGGACCGGGACCCGGAGTGGTTCAAGCGTGCCGTCTTCTACGAGGTCCTGGTTCGCAGCTTCCAGGACAGCAACGGTGACGGCGTAGGCGACCTCAAGGGCCTGACGGCCAAACTCGACTACCTCCAGTGGCTGGGCGTCGACTGCCTGTGGCTGCCGCCGTTCTTCAAGTCCCCCCTCAGGGACGGCGGTTACGACGTCTCCGACTACACCGCCGTGCTGCCCGAGTTCGGCGACCTGGCGGACTTCGTGGAGTTCGTGGACGCGGCGCACCAGCGCGGCATGCGCGTGATCATCGACTTCGTCATGAACCACACCAGCGACCAGCACCCCTGGTTCCAGGAGTCCCGCAAGGACCCCGACGGCCCCTACGGCGACTACTACGTGTGGGCCGACGACGACAAGCAGTTCCCGGACGCGCGGATCATCTTCGTCGACACCGAGGCCTCCAACTGGACGTACGACCCGGTCCGCAAGCAGTACTACTGGCACCGGTTCTTCTCCCACCAGCCGGACCTCAACTACGAGAACCCGGCCGTGCAGGAGGAGATGATCTCCGCGCTGAAGTTCTGGCTGGACCTCGGGATCGACGGGTTCCGGCTCGACGCCGTGCCGTACCTCTACCAGGAGGAGGGCACCAACTGCGAGAACCTGCCCGCCACCCACGACTTCCTGAAGCGGGTCCGCAAGGAGATCGACGCGCAGTACCCGGACACGGTGCTGCT